>NZ_DASXEP010000071.1:0-74834 GCF_036490025.1 Mycobacterium sp.
ACCTCTCCGGCGGTCAGCGCACCCGAGTGTCGCTGGCTTGCGCATTGGTGTGCGAACCCGAGCTGCTGGTGCTCGACGAGCCCACGGTGGGCCTGGATCCCGTTCTGCGGGTGGATCTTTGGGAGCAGTTCGCCGACCTGGCTCGCGGGGGAACCACCCTCCTGGTTTCCAGTCATGTGATGGACGAGGCAGAGCACTGCGGTGACCTGTTGCTGATGCGCGACGGCCACCTCGTTGCGCAGACCACACCGAACCAACTACGAGAGGACACCGGATGCACGTCACTGGAGGACGCGTTTCTGTCCATCATCAAGCGCAGCACGAAGCGCCGAGCCGGTTAGGGCTGCAGGGGTCGCTGAAACCGTACGGCGCGACCACGTTACGGATCCTGCGCCAACTGGCCGCCGACCATCGCAGCATCGCGATGATCTTGGCAGTGCCGGTTCTGGTTATCACGTTGATGTACTTCATGTTCGAGAATGCCCCGCACCGGCCGGGCACGGCTGCGCCGTTCAACAATGCGTGCCTGATCCTGCTGGGCCTTTTTCCGCTCTTCGTGATGTTCATCATCACGGCGATCACCATGCAGCGCGAACGGGCATCGGGAACGCTGGAACGCATCCTGACCACTCCGTTGCGCCGGCTCGACCTGCTGATCGCTTACGGGACGGCCTTTTCAATTGCCGCCGCGATACAAGCCACTTTGGCCTGCGGCGTGGCGTTTTGGCTTCTCGGTTTCGACACCGCCGGCAGTCCCTTCTGGGTGTTCCTGATCGCGATCGTCAACGCGGTGCTAGGCGTCGGCCTTGGACTGTTGTGTAGCGCGTTCGCGCGCACCGAGTTTCAGGCCGTCCAGTTCATTCCGCTGGTAATGGTGCCGCAGCTGCTGCTGGCCGGCATCATCGTGCCCCGCCCGATGATGGCTCACTGGCTGCAGTGGATCAGCAACGCGATGCCGGCCAGCTACGCGCTGGAAGCTCTGCAGCAGGTGGGCTCGCATACCGGACTGACCGGTATCGCGTTACGAGACATCCTGGTGGTGTTGGGGTTTGCGGTCGCGGCACTCTGCCTGGCTGCGGCGACGTTGCGTAGACGGACCCCGTGATCCGGTGGTCGCCCACGCACAGGGGAAACGTCCGGGACGTCCTCGCGGAGTCTCGGACAACCGCGAACGCATCCTGGCAAGTGCCCGAGAAATGTTTGCCCGCAATGGGATTCACAAGACGTCGATCCGGGCGGTGGCCAAAGCGGCGGACGTGGACGCCGCGTTGGTACATCACTACTTCGGCACCAAGGAAAGGCTCTTCGCTGCGGCTGTCCACATCCCGATCGACCCGATGGAGGTCATCGGTCCGCTACGAGAGGTTCCCGTCGAGGAACTCGGCCACAAACTGGCGTCAATGTTGTTGCCGCTGTGGGACTCCGAGATCGGTTCGGCGTTCATTGCCGCCCTGCGGTCAATCCTGGCGGGTTCGGAAGTCAACCTGTTCCGTGCGTTCATCCAGGATGTGATAGCGGTGGAGGTGGGTACCCGGGTAGACAATCCGCCGGGAAGCGGCATCATCCGCATCCAGTTCGTCGCCTCACAACTGGTGGGCGTCGTCATGGCGCGCTACATCCTGGAGTTGGAGCCTTTCGCATCGCTTCCCGCACAGCAGATCGCGGAAACCATCGCGCCGAACCTGCAGCGTTACCTCACTGGGGACTTGCCGGATTTGCCTGCGCCATGAGCCGCACGTGCTCGTCGTCGCCGACCTCGATCGCCTCGTCGATCAGCAGTACCGGGATGCTGTCTTCGATGCGGTAGGCCCGCCGTAGCCGCGGGTTGTAGAGCAACTCCTCATCACCTCTGTCGACCAGCACCAGCGGTCCTTGGTCGGCCGGGCAGACCAGGATTCTCAACAGCGTTTCGTCAATCACGTCGGCCTCGATCATCAATCCGCATCGGACATCTCCGCCCGTGCCGCGCCCGTCAACCGCCGGAAGTGGTTGGCGTCCGCGTCGAAATACCAAGCGTGCCGTCCCGGCTTGGGAATTCCGGCTGCCCGCAACGGGCTCACTGTCGGGCGATACGTGGCGCTCAGTGTCATCTCCCCCACCACATGCACGATGTCGGGTCCCAACCCGAAGGGCATGGCTGCCACTGCTTCGGTGAGATCGGCCGCGGTGATAGTGGCGCCCGGCCGCAGCGTAACCGCTGCCACTGAGACCTGGTGACCGTCCATCGACACCCCGTAGGTCGCCGCGAGATCGACGGCCGGAATGAGACCGAGCGCATCGGTGATCGGCTCGCAGAACACGACGCCCCGTGCGGTGCTGACCGCCGAACCGCGCCTGCCCACCAGCCAGAAGTCGCCGTCGGTGTCGCGACGGAATAGGTACTCGGTGGAGATCCAGGTGTCGGCGGGAGCGAAAACGCCCCGTTTGACCGAGGCGGTCGGATCGATCGGTCCACGCGGCTCGGCGAGCAGTACGCCGACTTCATTGCTGTCGGGTACCCGGACCAGGCCGCGCTCGGTTTCCAGGATCAGGTCATGCTCGGCGTCGTAGGCGGCCAGTTCGACGTGTCCGGCTCCGGGCAGCGGCCGGCCCTTGCTGCCGATCTTGGCGCCGGACACGTTGGCCAGCACCGCGTGCCCGTCGGTGGTCGCGAAGAACTCGACGACATGCGCGGGCGCGAACACATCGACGACTCGCTGCCACAGCCCGGTCGGCATGCCCGAGCCGATGAACAACCGCACCGGGTGATTGCCATGCAGCGAAAAGCCGGGGTCGTCGATGACATCGCGCAGCATCGCCCACGTGTAGGCGACCACGGTGACGCCGTATTGGCGCACTTCTGCGACGAATCGGTCTGCGCGCAGCCCGCGGGACAACGCGATGCGGGTGCCGCCCACCACCGCGCCGCCAAGGCTGACCAGCAGCCCGGACTCGTGGTGCAGCGGCGTCAGGCAGTACACGGTGTCGTTACGGCCCAGGGTCGCAGTCGAAGCGGTTCCGAACGCCGACAGCGCCCAGCGGTAGTTGGTGATCTGCTTGGCGACCAGCTGTCCACCGCCGGTGCTGAAACCGATGAACGCCAGATCCCGCGCATACCCCGGGTTCGCCCGATACCAGGCCGGCAGCTCGACGACGTCGGGGTCGATCTTTTCCATATCGATGACGCCGGCGTCCTCGGGCAGATGCAGATCCCGGGATTCGCCACCGCCGAGGACCAGAATCTGTCCGGGCAACTGCCGCGCGGTCTCGAGATTGGTTGGATCGGTGATGATCTCGGTCACTCCGCCGAGCCGGACCGCAGCGGTCAGGTCGACGTCGGGCTTCAACAGCACCGCGACGGCGCCCAACCGGGACAGCGCGGCGATGGCCACCAGTGCACTCGGCCGGGTTTCCATCAGCACGCCGACGTGTTCGCCCTGGCGCACCCCGACCTCGATGAGGCCCCGCACCACGTTGTCGATGCGGCGGTTCACCGCCTCGTAGGTGTGAACGCGCCCATCGAACAGCAGGAATTCGCCGTTGGGTGCATCGTGGGCTTGTTCGCCGATGATCCGGCCGAGCGAGATCCGGGTGTGGTCGTTGATCTGACCCAGTCGGGCCAGCCGGGGCAGGGTTCGGACGGTCTCGACGGCCAGGGTCCGCACGGATTTGTTCGCCGCGACGACGGCGCCGGCCGCCCCGCGGGCAAGCGTCAATGCCACCTCGCCTGCCTCACCCAGGCCGTGCGCCAGCCGGGAACTGAGCGCGACACCGCGGTCGGTGCGCTCGGCCGGCTGATCGGCCATCGGGAAGATGTCCGTGGGCTTGTCGCCGTGCCCGGAAATCCACAGCACCCAATCGGCGACAGTGGGCCAAGTCTCCTGTGCCGCTTTTGATCCGACCACCAGACCGAAATGACCGGTGCGCAGCGAATACTCGTAGACCTCGGCATTGGGCGCTGCGCGCCGGATGCCGCGTACCGCGGCCGGCTGCCCGATGTCGTCAACCTCGCCGACGAAAGCCAGTACCGGACAAGTGATATCGGTGAGAGTCACCAGTTGCCCGTTGATGGCAAAGCCGCCGGTCATCATCCGGTTGTGCGCGACGAACTGCTTGAGCAGCTCGGAGACCGCCGGGCCGGACCAGGCGATCCAGCCTTCCGACTCCAGGAATCTGCGCTGGGCTTCCCTTGGCAGCAGCGCCTCTCGATCGTGCAGCTGGCGCACGAAATCGATCCGCGCCTTGGCGGTCTTGAGCGGATCGAGCATCTGGAAGCCGGTGCGCGCCAACCAACTTGGGATATCCAACCGGTTGAAGACATGGTCGGCCATGAAATTCGCGACGCCGGGAGCCATGTTGGGCGGAAGGCCCATCGGCAGCGCCGCCAGGGTGTCTACCGGTGAGCCGAACGTCAGGATGCTGGCGATGCTTTTCGAGCGCCGGTAGGCCGCCGCCTGGTAGCAGAACATCCCACCTTGCGAATAGCCGGCCAGGTGCACGTCCTGACCGGTGGTCTCGGCGGTCAGGTCGATCGCCTCGCCCAGCGCAACGATGTGGTCGGCCAGATTGCGGCGCATGCCACCCTCGACCCGGTCGGGTGAGCCGAAGTCGATGACCCACGGATCCAGCCCGGCGGCGTGCAGGATGCCGACCGCCCCCTCCGCGCGGGTGACATCCCACATGGTCGCCGACATCATCATCGGGTGCACCAGCAGTACCGGCGGACCGGCCGGCGGCTGAGCCGGGCGGCTGTCCGGCGGGAAATAGCGCCGAAGCTTGTACATCGGCACGCTCTCCACGACCTGTGACGGCGACGGAGAGTTGCCGGTTTCCAGGCCCCCGAGCCGCAGCACCTCCAGGCCGTTCTGCGCCGTCGCCATCAGGCGCTCAACCGGTCGCGTGACCGCTGAGAACTTCAGATCCATGCCGCCGCTCCCTCGAAACCAAGACCATGCTGTGTTGCGCGTGGGCCTGACAGCGTGCACATCATGGCACATCGCAGAGGGTGGGCCCGCTGCTTTGGTCAGGCTGCCGAACCGTTCGACCAGCCTATCTTTCCGCGTCGGCGACCGCCCCGATACGGCGACAGGCATCATCGGCGGGCTAGGGTCGGGCCGGTGGCACACCTGCTGGGCGCCGAGGCAGTCCACCTCGAATACCCGACGCGGGTCGTCTTCGAATCGACGACCGTCGGGGTCAACGACGGCGATCGGATCGGCATCGTGGGACGCAACGGCGATGGAAAGTCCAGTTTGCTGGATCTGCTCACCGGTCAGGTGCGCCCGGATGCCGGGCGGGTGACACAGCGCGGCGGACTGCGCGCCGGCGCGCTGAGCCAGGCCGACGTCCTCGAGTCGGACAGCACGGTGGGATGGACGCTGGTCGGTGACCGGCACGAGCATGAGTGGGCCGGTGATCCGCGCATCCGCGATGTCGTCAGCGGACTGGTGTCCGACATCGGCTGGGACGCCGTGATCGGCACACTCAGCGGTGGCCAGCGGCGGCGTGTACAGCTGGCCGCGCTGCTGGTCGGCGAGTGGGACGTCATCGCGCTGGATGAGCCGACCAACCACCTCGACATCGAGGGCATCACCTGGCTGGCCGCTCACCTGCGTCAGCGGTGGGCCCGCAATACCGGCGGGTTGCTGCTGGTGACCCACGACCGGTGGTTCCTCGACGAGGTGGCGACCGCGACGTGGGAGGTGCACGACGGAATCGTGGAGCCGTTCGAAGGCGGATACGCCGCCTACGTGTTGCAGCGAGTCGAGCGTGATCGGCTGGCGGCCGTCGCAGAGGCCAAGCGGCAGAACCTGATGCGCAAGGAGCTGGCCTGGCTGCGCCGCGGTCCCCCGGCCCGCACGTCGAAACCGAAGTTCCGTATCGAGGCGGCCAACCAGCTAATCGCCGACGTGCCGCCCCTTCGGAACACTGTTGAGTTGGCCAAGCTCGCCACCGCGCGGCTCGGCAAGGACGTGGTCGATTTGATTGATGTTTCGGTCTCGTTCGACGGTCGGCCCGTGCTGCGCGATGTCGAATGGCGGATCGGCCCCGGCGAACGGACCGGCATCGTCGGGGCCAACGGGGCGGGCAAGTCGACACTGCTGGGGCTCATCAGCGGGGACGTCCAGCCTGAGGCCGGAAAAGTCAAGCGCGGCAAGACGGTTCGCGTAGGAATGCTCGACCAGCGGGGTGACGAGCTGGTCCCGTTGGCCGGCGAACGGGTTGCCGATGTCTTGGGTCGGCTGCGCAGCGGCTATCAGGTCGACGGCCGCGACGTCACTCCCGCCCAATTGTTGGAGCGTCTCGGATTCGCGGGTGCCGAGCTTTCATCGCGGGTCGGTGAGCTGTCAGGTGGGCAGCGCCGCCGGCTGCAACTGATGCTGACGCTGTTGGCCGAACCCAATGTGCTGCTGCTCGACGAGCCGACCAATGACGTGGACACCGACATGCTGGCCGCTACCGAGGACCTTCTCGACTCGTGGCCGGGCACATTGATCGTGGTCTCCCACGACCGCTATCTCCTGGAGCGCGTCACCGACCAGCAGTACGCGATTCTGGCCGGCCGACTGCGACACCTCCCCGGCGGCATCGACGAATACCTGCGGCTGGCCGCTGCCCAGGCCACCGCGGAGCGGGCCGTGCCGACAGCGGCCAAACCTGCGGAATCGCAGCAGATCTCCGGCGCCGAGCTGCGCGCCGCGCACAAAGAGATCGCTGCCATCGATCGCAGGCTGGCGCGGTTGGCCGAGCAGATCGAAGCCAAACATCGCGAACTGGCCGAGCACGATCAGTCCGATCACGTCGGCATCACCGGGCTCACCGGTCAACTACGCGACCTGGAAAGCGACGTTGCCGAACTGGAGAACCGGTGGCTAGAGGTTTCCGAGGTCATCGAGTGAGTTTGCAACCTAGCGGCTGAGCCGGGATCGAAGTCGCTCGGCGGCAGTAATAACTGAATCACGTTGGCGGGCAACCTGAATAGGCGCGGTGCCGCCGCGCGCGTCCCGCGATGACACCGAGCCCTCGATGGTGAGGACTTCTCGCACCTGCGGCGTCAGGGCGGCGCTGATTGCAGCCAACTGGTCGTCGGTCAACTCCTCGAGCCCGACACCGAGCTTCTCGGCGATCTGGACGGCGGCGCCGGCGGCCTCATGCGCCTCGCGGAACGGAACACCCTGGCGCACCAGCCATTCGGCGATATCGGTGGCCAGGGTGTAGCCGGCCGGCGCCAGTGCCGCCATCCGCTCGACATTGAACGTCAGGCTGCTGACCAGTCCGGCCATCGCCGGCAGCAGCAGCTCCAGCTGCGCCACCGAGTCGAGCACCGGCTCCTTGTCCTCCTGCAAGTCTCGGTTGTAGGCCAGCGGCTGAGCTTTGAGCGTCGCGAGCAGACCGGCCAGGTTTCCGATCAACCGGCCCGATTTCCCACGCGCCAACTCGGCGATGTCCGGATTCTTCTTTTGCGGCATGATCGAGCTGCCCGTCGACCACGAGTCATGCAGGGTGACGTAGCCGAATTCGGTTGAGCTCCAGATGATGACATCCTCGGCGAGCCGGGACAGGTCGACGCCGATCATCGCGAAAACAAACGCTGCCTCTGCGGCGAAATCCCGGGCCGCGGTGGCGTCGACGGAATTGTCGGCGGCTGCCGTGAAACCGAGGTGTTCGGCGATGGCGTCGGGATCCAATCCCAGCGACGAGCCGGCCAGCGCTCCAGAACCGTAGGGCGACACCGCGGTGCGCGCGTCGAGGTCGACGATCCGGTCGACGTCACGCAGCAGCGGATGGGCGTGCGCGAGCAAATGGTGGGCCAGCAAAATCGGCTGAGCGGACTGCAGGTGCGTCTTGCCCGGCATCACGGCGGTCGGGTGCGCAGCGGCCTGGTCGGCCAGTGCGCCGACCAGGTCCAGTGCACCCGCGGCCACGCGCCGCAGCGCGTCGCGCAGCCACATCCGAAACAGCGTGGCCACCTGGTCATTTCGTGAGCGCCCGGCCCGCAGCCGACCGCCGAGGTCGGACCCGGCCCGGTCGATCAGTCCACGCTCCAGCGCGGCGTGCACGTCCTCGTCGGTGACCAACGGGCCGAAGCTGCCGTCGGCAACGTCTTCGGCCAGGCTATCCAGACCGGCCAGCAGTCCGTCGCGCTGCTCATCGGTGAGCAGCCCGGCGTTGAACAGAATGAGGGTGTGCGCTTTGGACGCAGTGACGTCGTAAGGTGCCAGCACCCAGTCGAAGTGAGTGGATCTGCTCAGCGCGGCCAGCGCATCCGACGGGCCGTCGGCGAACCGCCCGCCCCACAGCGATCCCTCGTTGGTGCTCACGTGGTCACCTTCTCGGCGCGAACAGACGCAGAATCGCATCGAGAAGCCGGCTCGCGTGCGATTCTGCGTCTGCTCGCGCTGGAAGCGGTCACTGCTGGTCCCGGCGCGCGGCGAGCTTAGACGACAGCCCGTGCACGTAGACGAAACCCCTCGCCATGGACTGATCGAAGGTGTCGCCCTCGTCGTAGGTGGCCAGGTTGAAGTCATACAGCGACTGGGTGCTGCGCCGGCCGTTGACGGTAATATGGCCGCCGTGCAACACCATTCGGATCTCGCCGGTGACGTGCTCCTGAGTCTTGGCGACGAAGGTCTCCAAGGCGACCTTCAGGGGCGAGTACCACAAACCGTCGTACACCAGTTCCGCCCAACGCTGATCGGTGTGCCGTTTGAAGCGGCCCAGCTCGCGTTCCAAGGTGACGTGCTCGAGTTCGGTGTGCGCGGTGATGAGCACCATCGCGCCCGGTGCTTCGTAGATCTCCCGACTCTTGATGCCCACCAGTCGGTCTTCGACGACATCGAGGCGCCCGACACCCTGCGCGCCGGCGCGGCGGTTGAGTTCCTCGATGGCCTGCAGCACCGACACCGAGTTGCCGTCGATCGTCACCGGTACGCCACGCTCGAAGCCGACAATTACTTCGTCAGGGGTGTTCCAGTTGACGGTGGGGTCTTCGGTGTAGTCGTAGACGTCCTTGGTCGGCGCGTTCCAGAGGTGCTCCAGGAAACCGGTTTCCACCGCGCGGCCCCACACGTTCTGGTCGACGGAGAACGGCGAGCGTTTGGTGACATTGATCGGGATGGCGTTCTCCTCGGCGAAGGCGATGGCCTTCTCCCGCGTCCAGGCGTAGTCGCGGACCGGCGCCAGCACCTCCAGATCCGGTGCCAGCGAGGCGAATCCGACTTCGAAGCGGACCTGGTCGTTACCCTTGCCAGTGCAGCCGTGCGCGACGATGCTGCCGCCGTGCTCGCGGGCCGCCGCGACCAGATGCTTGGCGATGAGCGGACGGCTGATCGCTGACACCAGCGGGTAGCGATCCATGTAGAGAGCGTTGGACAAGATGGTGGGCAGGCAGTAGCCGTCGGCGAATTCGTCGCAGGCGTCGACGACGACGGCTTCGACGGCGCCACAGTCCAGCGCACGCTGACGTACCAGCTCCATGTCCTCACCGCCCTGGCCCAAGTCGATGGCGACCGCGACGACCTCCCGGCCGGTCTCCTTGCCGATCCAGCTGATCGCCACCGAGGTGTCCAGACCGCCGGAATACGCCAAGATGACGCGCTCGGACATGAACTGATCTCCTTAAAGTCGTGCGGTTATGTGAGGTCTTGGATCAGGGTCGCGAGCTCTGCACCGGTCATCGGCTCGCGGGCCGCCACGAAGATCGTGTCATCCCCGGCGATGGTCCCGACTACGTAGGGCAGTGCGGCCCGGTCGATGGCGCTGGCCAGGTAGTCGGCCGCACCGGGCGGGGTCCGCAGCACGGCGAGGTTTCCGCTGGCATCGGTGGAGACCAGCACGTCGCTGAGCAGCCTGGACAGCCGCGCGGTACCACCGGAGACCCCGCGCAGCGGGCTGCCGTTTTCCGGCACGACGTAGACGCCGACACCGCCGTCTGCGCCGCGTAACTTCACCGCGCCGAGATCTTCCAGGTCCCGCGACAGCGTGGCCTGGGTGACCTCGACGCCGTCGGCGGCGAGCAGCGCGGCCAGCTCGCTCTGGCTGCGCACCTCGGTCGACGACAGGATCGCCACGATGCGCGCCTGCCGTCCGACCCGGGTGATTTCGGGCGTGGTCTTGGCGCGCGTCATGTGGATCGCTCCAGCAGCCACACCAGCAACGCCTTCTGCGCGTGTAGCCGGTTCTCGGCCTCGTCCCAGACCGCGCTGTGCGGACCGTCGAGCACGTCGTCGGTGATCTCATGACCACGATGAGCGGGAAGGCAGTGCAGCACAACGACTTCCGAGTCAGCCTTGGCCAACAGCTCAGCGTTGAGCTGGAACGGCCGAAATGGTCGGACCCGGTCCAGCCCGTCATCCTCCTGACCCATCGAAGTCCAGGTATCGGTCACCAGCACGTCGGCGCCAGACGCCGCGGCGTCGGCGTCTGCGGTGATGGTCACCGATGCTCGGGTTTCCGCGGCGCGACGCTCGGCGGCGGCTATCACCGACGGATCAGGCGCAAACCCGGCCGGAGACGCGACCGTCACGTGCATGCCGGCCGTCACGCCGCCCAGCATCAACGAATGCGCCATGTTGTTGGCGCCGTCACCAAAATAGGACATCCGCAAACCGGGCAATGATCCGGTGCGTTCGGCAACGGTCTGCAGATCGGCAAGCACCTGGCAGGGGTGGAACTGGTCGGAGAGCGCGTTGACGATCGGCACCGTCGCGGTCTCGGCCATCGCACTCAGCCGGGCCTGCCCGTAGGTGCGCCAGACGATGGCATCGACATAGCGGGACAACACTTTCGCGGTGTCCTGCAACGTCTCCTCGCGTCCCAGCTGGGTGCTGCGGCCGTCGACCACCACCGCATGACCGCCGAGCTGCGCGATACCCACCTCGAAGGAAAACCGGGTACGGGTGGAGTTCTTGTCGAAGATCACCGCTACGCCGCGCGGACCGTCCAGTGGCCGGTGGCTGAATGGGTCTTTCTTCAACTCCGCGGCCAGCGCCAGCACCTCGGCTTGTTCCGCTGGCCTCAGGTCGTCGTCGCGCAGGAAGTGTCGCGTCATTGTTTTTCCCCCGCATCCCCCTCGACTGCGTCCAGGATGCCCGGCAACGCGGTGACGAACGTGTCGAGCTGATGCTCGGTGATGATCAACGGCGGTGCCAGGCGAACGACGTCCGCTGAGGCGGCGTTGACGAGGAATCCGGCGGCGCGTGCCGCCGCCTCGACCGCTTTCGCGGCGGGCGCGGTGAGCACGACCCCGCACAGCAGGCCACGGCCGCGGACGTGGTCGATCGAGGGATGACGAAGAGATTCGATGCTCTGGCGCAAGGTCTTTCCGAGCACCCCGGCACGCCGCACCAGGTCTTCCCCGGCCAATACCCGCAGCACCGCCAGGGCCGCCGCCGCGCAGATCGGGTTGCCGCCGAACGTGCTGCCGTGCAGGCCGGGGGTCAGCAGTTGCGCGGCCGGACCGGTCGCCAGGCACGCACCGATCGGCAGGCCACCGCCCAGTCCCTTGGCCAGTGTCACTACGTCGGGAGTGATGCCGTCGTGTTGGTGCGCGAAAAACGTTCCGGTGCGGCCCATTCCGGTCTGCACCTCGTCCAGCACCAGCAGCGCACCGTGGTCGGCGGTGATGTCGCGGGCGGCCGCCAGGTAGCCGTCGGGCGGCACGACGATGCCGCTCTCGCCCATGATCGGCTCTAAAAACACCGCAGCGGTGTCGTCACCGACCGCAGCCGCCAGAGCGTCGGCATCGCCGTACGGCACATGGGTGACATCGCCGGGCAGCGGTGCGAATGGCGCCTGCTTACCCGGCTGCCCGGTCAGCGCCAGTGCACCCATCGTCCGGCCGTGAAATGCTTCTTGCGCCGCAACCAGTTTCGTCCGTCTGGTGAGACGGGACAGTTTGAATGCCGCCTCGTTGGCCTCGGTGCCGGAGTTGCAGAACAACACCCGGGTCTCCGCATCGGCGCTGAGCAAACCGACCAGCGCCTCGGCCAGCGCGATGCCAGGTTCGGCGGCATACAGGTTGGAGGTGTGCCCCAGTGTCGACATCTGTCGCGTGACGGCCTCGAGCACGGCAGGATGCCCATGCCCCAGCACGTTGACGGCTATGCCGCCGAGCAGATCCAGATACGACGTGCCATCCACGTCGGTGACCACGGCACCGTTGCCACTGGCCAGGGCCACCGGCGGGACGCCGTAGTTGTTCATCATCACCGCGGCCCACCGGTCTTGCAGCTGTTCCGTGCGGGTCACGCGCTCACCACCTTCGTTCCGGACCCTTCATCGGTGAGCAGTTCGACCAGCACGCAGTGCTCGACGCGGCCGTCGATGACGTGTGCGCTCGGCACTCCGGCCTTCACCGCCCGCAGGCAGGCCTCCACCTTGGGGATCATGCCGGTCTGCAGCGTCGGCAACAGTTCAGTCAAAGTCGCACTGTCGATTTCGCTGGCCAGCGAATCCCGGTCCGGCCAACGGGTGTAGAGACCTTCGATGTCGGTGAGCATCAACAGCTTCTCGGCTCCCAGCGCCTCGGCCAACGCGCCCGCAGCGGTGTCGGCGTTGATGTTGTGCACCACGCCGTCGATGTCGGGAGCCAAGGTTGATACCACCGGAATCCGGTTGGCGGCAATCAGGTCCAGTACGACGGCGGGGTTCACCTGAGCGACGTTGCCCACCAGGCCGACGTCGGTGTCGACACCCTCGACGCTGACGTTGCGCCGCACCGCGGTGAACAGGTTCGCGTCTTCGCCGGTGACACCGACCGCGTAGGGCCCGTGCACATTGATCAGGTTCACCAGTTCGCGTCCGACCTGACCGAACAACACCATCCGTGCCACCTCCAGCACTTCGGGTGTGGTGACCCGAAATCCACCCTTGAAGTCGCCGGCGATGCCCAGTCGCTCGAGCATCGCGCTGATTTGCGGGCCGCCGCCGTGCACCACGACCGGATGAATCCCGCAGTTACGCAGAAAAGCCATGTCGGCGGCGAACTCACGCCGCAGCGTGTCGTTGGTCATGGCGTTGCCGCCGTATTTCACCACCACGATCTTGCCGTGCAATTGGGTCAGCCACGGTAATGCTTCGGCCAGCACCTGCGCTTTGACTTGGGTGGACAGCATCTCCGCGCTCATGAGCTGTAGGCCGAATTCTCTTCGACATAAGCGTGCGACAGGTCAGTGGTCCGGACGGCGGCGTTTGCGGCGCCGACGCCCAGGTCGACAGTCACATCGATGTCGGTGGCCGACAGATCCACCTCGCGCGCCCCCGGTGTGCCGACGCCGTCGACGCAGACCGCTGAACCGTTGAACGACACGGTGATCCGGTCGGGGTTGAGTGCTACCGGTGCCATCCCGACAGCGGCAAGAACCCGGCCCCAGTTCGGGTCGGAGCCGAACAGTGCGGTCTTCACCAGGCTGTCCCGTGCAATCATCCGGGCCGCGACGAGGGCATCGTCTTCGGTCGGCGCGCCGGTGACGTTGATCGTGATGCACTTGGTGACGCCTTCGGCGTCGGATTGCAATTGAGCGCACAGGTCATCGCAGACCCGCAGCACGGCGTCGTCGAGATCAGTTTGGCTGGGTGTGATTTCGCTTGCGCCCGAAGCCAATAGCAGCACGGTGTCGTTGGTTGAGCAGCTGCCGTCGACGTCGAGTCGATCGAACGTCCGCGCGGTGGCGCGGCGCAGTGCCTGCTCGAGCGCGGCTGCTTCGGCCACAGCGTCGGTGGTGAGCACGCACAGCATGGTGGCCAGCGACGGCGCCAGCATTCCGGCACCCTTGGCCATTCCGCCGACCGTCCAGTTGCCCGGATGGTGCAGCGCAACCTGTTTGGGCACGGTGTCGGTGGTCATGATCGCCCGGGCGGCCTCCTCGCCGCCGGTGATCCCGCCGGCCATCTCGTGCACCAGTTCCACGACGCCGGCGAGGACCCTGTCCATCGGCAACCGGTCACCGATCAAGCCGGTGGAACACACCGCGACATCGATGGCCCCGATCTCGGTGCCCCACTCCGACAAAGCGGCCGCCAGGCCCTCGGCGGTGGCATGCGTGTCCTGGAATCCGCCGGGTCCGGTGCAGGCGTTTGCGCCACCGGAATTCAGGACCACCGCGCGCAGCCGTCCATCGGCCACCACCTGGCGGGTCCACAACACCGGCGCCGCCTTGACCTGGTTGCGGGTGAACACCCCGGCCGCGGCGTGATCGGGCCCTTCGTTGAACACCAGCGCCAGATCGGGCGCCCCAGATGCCTTGATACCCGCCGCGATACCGACGGCACGAAAGCCCGCCGGCGCCGTGACTCCTTGGGTGCGTACCAGTGTCGCCAGGTCCGCGCGAGTCACGGGGCCACCCCCACCACCGAAAGGCCTTCGGCTTCCGGCCAACCCAGCGCCAGGTTCATCGACTGCAGGGCCGCGCCACCGGTGCCCTTGACCAGGTTGTCGATCGCGGCGATCGCGATGAAGGTGGAAGCGTCCTCATCCACGGCGACCGCGATGTGGGCTGCATTGCTGCCGATCACCGCGCCGGTGCGCGGCAACTGCCCTTCGGGCAGCAGGTGCACGAAAGGCTCGTCGTGGTAAGCCTTTTCATATGCAGCTCGCAGCTGCGAGAGCGACGACGCGGTCCGCGCAGTACAGGTCGCAAGAATTCCCCGAGAGGTCGGGATGAGCACCGGCGTGAACGACACGGTGACCTCGCGATCGGTAACCCGGTTGAGTCCCTGAACGATTTCAGGTGTGTGCCGGTGTGTGCCGGCGATGTTGTAGGCCCGCGCCGAACCAATCACCTCCGAGCCGAGCAGATCGGTTTTCACCGCGCGGCCCGCACCCGACGTGCCGCTGACGGCGACGACGGTAGCGGCCGAATCGATGAGATCGGCCGCAACGGCGGGAAACAGTGCCAACACCGCGGCGGTCGGATAGCAGCCGGGTACGGCGATGCGCCGGGCACCGCGCAGCGCCTCGCGAGCGCCGGGTAGTTCAGGCAGCCCGTACGGCCAGCTGCCCGCGTGCGCGGAGCCGTAGAAGCGTTCCCAGGCGGCCGCGTCGCTCAGCCGGAAGTCCGCCCCGCAGTCCACCACCAACGTCTGCGGGTCGAGTTGTTGCGCCAGGGCCGCCGAATGACCGTGCGGAAGCGCCAGAAAAACCACGTCATGGCCGACCAGCACGTCAAGCTCGGTGGGCTCCAGTACCCGCTGGGCCAACGGCAGCAGGTGTGGATGGTGTTCGGCAAGCGGCGTGCCCGCACTGGCGGCGGCGGTCACCGCGCCGATCGTCAGCCGCCCATCGTGGTAGGCCGGATGTCCGAGCAGCAGCCGCAGGATCTCCCCGCCCGCGTAGCCGCTGGCACCGGCCACCGCCACCCGCATCCCCTGGGTCATGACGCCCATCGTTGCATGACTATGCACGCCTATGCAAACTCATTCTTTAGCGGGCGGTTCAGCCGCGCAGCACCGCGCCGACCTGCTCGGCCGCACGTCGCACCGCAGCATCGCGAGCGGCGCTGGCCTCGTCTTCGGTGAGGGTACGGTCGGTCGCGCGGAACCGCAGAGCGAAGGTCAGAGACTTGCGGTCCTCGCCGACCTGCGGGCCGGTGAACACGTCGAACAGCCGGACATCCTCCAACAGCTCTCCCGCGCCGTCGCGAACGGCGTCCGCCACGCTCTGCGCGGGCACAGCGGCGTCCACAACGAGGCTGACGTCTTGGAAGACCGCGGGAAACGGGGACACCCGAGGCGCGGGGAAAGTATCGACGATCGGGATCGCGTCGAGGTTCAGCTCGACCGCGCAGGTGCCCTTGGGCAGGCCGGCACGCTCGATCACCGCCGGGTGCAGCTGCCCGGCGTGGCCGACCACCGTCTCGCCGCCGCCGGCGGACACCAGTACTTCCGCACAGCGGCCAGGATGCCACGGGAGGTACTGAGCAGCCCGCAGTGTGACCTCAATTCCGCTGGCGCGGGCGGTGATTCGGACTGCCTCGAAAGCGTCGGCGGCCTCGGACCGCCGACCGTCGCCCCACGGCCCGCGCGGCTCACGTAGCCCGGTCAACACCGCCGCGACATGCTGGGGTTGCTGCGGCAGCGACGCGTCGAGCAGCGCGATCTCGTCGTCGGTAGGACGCCGGTGCACCGGAATCAGCTCGACGGCCTTGGTCTGCTGGGTCGGCTGCACCACCTGCGCGACGGCGAACAGCGCGACGTCGACGATACCGCGGGAAACGTTGCGCGCCAACGCCTCCAACAACCCGGGCAACAACGTCGTGGCCAGATTTGGCCGGTCGGCCTCCAACGGGTTGAGCACCTGAGTGGTGTGACGCCGGGCGTCGTCGGGGGGGAGGCCCCAGGCGTCGAAAACACCAGCGGGCAGGAACGGCGTCGGAAGGATCTCGACGTAGCCGGAAAGCGCCAGCGACTTGCCGATCGCACGACGGCGTCGCTGTGCGGCGGACAGTCCACGCCCGGCCGGCGCCGACGGCAGCACCGACGGTATGACCTCCAGGCCCTCCAGCCGCAGCACTTCTTCGACCAAGTCGGCCGGCTGCAACAGGTCGGGCCGCCAACTCGGCGGCGTCACGGTCAGGCTGTCGCCGGCATCGGTCACCCGGGCGCCCACCTGAGTCAACCGGCGCGCCGTCGTGCCCGGGCGATACTGCACCCCCGCCACGCGGTCGGGCAGATCGGCGGCGAGCCGGATCGGCGGTAGTGACCAGTCGTCCCGCGGCGGGTCGCCCCGCCAATCGGTCATCTTCGCCGACACCTCGCCACCGGCAATCTCGGCAAGCAGCGACGCACAGCGGTCCAGCGCCGCAACGGAAATGGCCGGGTCGACCGCACGCTCGTACCGGCGGGCGGCCTCGCTGGCCAGGTGCAGCCGGCGCGCGGTGCGCGAGACCGCCGCCGGGTCCCACACCGCGGCCTCCAACAGAACGTCGGTCGAGTCGCCGCGCATCTCGGTGCTGCCCGAACCCATCACGCCGCCGATCGCCGCGGTTGCGACGTCATCGACGATCAGGACATCAGCCGAAGTGAGCCGGCGCTCGATGTCATCGAGCGTGATGACCGTTTCGTTCGGCCGGGCGAACCGTACGGCGAGGCCCCCGGTGATTCGGTTGAGGTCGTGCGCATGCATCGGGTGACCCAGCTCCAGCATCACGTAATTGGTCGCGTCGACGGCCGGCGAAATCGCCCGGATACCGCACAGCAACAGACGGCGCTGTAACCACCACGGCGACACGGCGGTTGGGTCGATACCGGTCACCGGGCGCAGCGCGAACCGGCGCACACCGGTCTCGGGCTGCACCGCCAACGGCCAGGCTTCTCCGTTACTCGGCAACGCCGGCGCATCGGCAGGGTCGACGAAGGCGAGGTCGTAGGCGCAGGCGATCTCGCGGGCCAACCCGCGCACCGACATGCAGTAGCCGCGGTCCGGAGTGATGGCCAGGTTGAAGATCACGTCGTCGAGTCCGAGAACGTCGGCACCGCTCGCGCCGGGCTCGGCGGTTCCCGGTGGCAGCACCAGGATGCCGGAATGGTCTGCGGCCAAGCCGAGTTCGGCAGCCGAGCAGATCATCCCGTCGGAGGTCTGGCCGTAAGTCTTGCGCGCGGTGATAGCGAATCCGCCGGGCAGCGTTGTCCCGGGCAGCGCCACCACCACCAGATCACCGGCGGCGAAGTTCGTGGCACCGCAGATTATTTCGCGTCGCTCCGCTTCGCCGACGTCGACCTTGCAGGCCCGGATCGGCTTTTTGAACTCGGTGAGCTCCTCGACCGTCACGACTCGTCCCACCGTCAGTGGACCCTCGACGGGCCCGAGGGTGAGCACCTCTTCCACTTCGTGGCCGATACCGACCAGGGCCTGTTCGAGGTCGGCCGCTGTCACGTCCCAGCCGGGAGCGCCGACGCTGACGACTTCCCGCAGCCAGCTGTAAGGGACGCGCATCAGGCCCCCACTCCGAACGGCAACGAGAACCGGACATCGCCTTCGACCATGTCACGCATGTCCGGGATGCCGTTGCGGAACTGCAGGGTGCGCTCCAGGCCCATGCCGAACGCGAAGCCCGAGTACTCGTGCGGATCAATACCGACTGCGCGCAACACATTCGGATTCACCATTCCGCAGCCGCCCCACTCGACCCAGCCGGCGCCACCCTTCTTGTTCTCGAACCACACGTCGACTTCGGCCGACGGCTCAGTGAACGGGAAGAAATGCGGGCGGATCCTGGTACGCGCCTGCGGCCCGAACTCGGCGCGGGCGAATGCGTCGAGGGTGCCGCGCAGATGGGCCATCGACAGGCCGCGGTCCACCGCCAGTCCCTCGACTTGGTGGAAGACCGGGGTGTGGGTGGCGTCGAGCTCGTCGGTTCGGAAGGTGCGACCGATCGAGATGACGTAGACCGGCAACGTGCGCTCGAGTAGCGCGCGCACCTGCACGGGCGAGGTGTGGGTACGCAGCAGCTGCCGTGAGCCGTCCGGCGCGATGTAGAAGGTGTCCTGCTCGCCGCGGGCCGGGTGATCGGCGGGGAAATTGAGCGCGTCGAAGTTGAATTGTTCGGTCTCGACTTCGGGCCCCTCGGCAAGCTCCCATCCCATCGCGATGAACGTGTCGGCAATGTGCTCGGCCAATATCGTGATCGGGTGGCGCGCACCGGTCGGCTGCCGGGTCGACGGCAACGTCACGTCGATCCGCTCGGCGATCAACACCGCGGCATCCCGCTCAGCGCGCAACGCCTCCAGTCGTTCGTCATAGCTGCGCTGGACATCGCCGCGGGACGTGTTCACCAGCCGGCCGGCATCAGCGCGCTCGGCTTTGGGCACGGTGGCCAGCGCCTGTCGCGCCAACGCCACCGGAGAACGATCGCCGAGGTGCTGGGTCTTGGCGCGGGCCAGCCCGTCGAGATCAGCCGCAGCCGCGAAGGCTTGCCGGGCTGCATCGACCGCGGCGGTCAACGCGTCCGGCGACAGGGCTTCCGTTGACGGGGGCTGGGCACCCACGCGGCGACACTCTCCTTTTCAGTGGGGCAAGCCCTGCTGGGCACTCTGTGCGGGGCCGGCGACACGGCGTGCCGCGCAAGAGCCGATCATATGTGGTCGCCTTGCTGACAATCGGAAGCCATCAGCCTGTTTCCCACACGCCGTGCGCGGTGGACGTCCCAGCGCCCGGCCTTGAGTAGTTTCATGGGGTGGCGACGCCCCAAGCTCCCGAACGGGTCCCGGCACAGTACCTGTCGTCGGCGCGTGCGGCGGACCCGCGCACGCTCATCGACATCCTGTACGACACAGCCGCGCGCTACCCGGAAGCCGCGGCGATCGACGACGGCACAGTCCAGCTCACCTACAGCGAGCTGATCAGCGACATCGAAGCGAGCGTGGCCTGGCTGGCCGCCCGGGGTATCGGTCGCGGCGACCGGATCGGCATCCGGATGCCGTCGGGCAGCTATGCGCTCTACGAGGCGATCCTGACGACGCTTGCCACCGGCGCGGCCTACGTGCCGGTGGACGCCGACGACCCGGACGAACGCGCGGCGTTGGTGTTCGGCGAGGCCAACGTCGTCGCGGTCGTCACCGAGGCCGGCATGGCACGAGGTCCGGGCTCGTCGCGTGGCTGGCGGGCCGGCGCGCCGCTCCCCCGCGACGACGCATGGATCATCTTCACGTCGGGATCGACCGGCACGCCCAAAGGCGTCGCCGTCACGCACCGCAGCGCGGCCGCATTCGTCGACGCCGAGGCGCAGATGTTCTTGCAGGACAGCCCGATTGGGCCGGGCGACCGGGTGCTGGCCGGGCTGTCGGTGGCGTTCGACGCATCGTGCGAAGAGATGTGGCTGGCCTGGCGGCACGGCGCCTGCCTGGTGCCTGCGCCCCGGTCCCTGGTGCGCAGCGGCATGGACCTCGGTCCGTGGCTGGTCAGCCGCGACGTGACCGTGGTCTCGACGGTGCCGACCCTGGCCGCGCTGTGGCCCGCCGAGGCGCTCGAGGCGGTGCGACTGTTGATCTTCGGCGGTGAGGCCTGCCCTCCGGAGCTGGCCGCCCGGCTGGGCCCAAGTATCCAAGAAGGTCGTGAAGTGTGGAACACCTACGGCCCCACCGAGGCCACCGTGGTCGCATGCGCGGCCAGGCTCGACGGTGTCAAACCCGTCCGCATCGGTCTGCCGCTGCCGGGCTGGGACCTGGCCGTCGTCGACGGCGACGGCCGGCCGGTGCGCACGGGCGAGGTGGGTGAGCTGGTGATCGGCGGCATCGGCCTGGCCCGCTACCTCGACGAGGACAAAGACGCCGAGAAGTACGCGCCGATGCCGACGCTGGGCTGGCGGCGCGCCTACCGCAGCGGCGACCTGGTGCGGCTGGAAGACGAGGGCCTGGTGTTCTGCGGCCGTGCCGACGACCAGGTCAAGGTCGGGGGCCGTCGTATCGAGCTGGGTGAGGTTGACGCGGCGCTGGTTCACCTCCCGGGAGTCAGCGGCGCCGCGGCGGCGATCCGCCGTACCGCGGCGGGCACACCGGTGCTGGTCGGCTACGTCGCCAGCACCGACCCGGAATTCGACATGGCCGCCGCGCGGACCCGGCTCGCCGAGCGGCTTCCCGCTGCGTTGGTGCCCCGCCTGGTCCGGGTCGACGAGCTGCCCACCCGCATCTCCGGCAAGGTCGACCGCGACGCGCTGGCCTGGTCACCACCGGGCGACGCCGATACGGAGCCAACGCTCGACCTCAGCGGTACGGCGTCCTGGTTGGCCGGCTTGTGGCGAGATCTCTTGGGTGCGGCCGTGGCAGGTTCCGAGGCCGACTTCTTCGCGCTCGGCGGCGGCTCGCTGGCCGCGGCACAACTCGTGGCGGCACTGCGCGACCGGTATCCACAGGTCACCGTCGCCGACGTGTACGACCATCCACGACTGGGATCGCTCAGCGGTTTTCTCGACGAGCTCGAATCACCGCCGGAGGTGATCGAGCGTGTCGTGCAACCGACGCCGCGGCTGACCCAGCTCGCCCAGATCGTGCTGTCGGTACCGCTGGCGACGCTGGCCGCGCTGCAGTGGGTGACGTGGTTGGCGCTGGGCAACAACATCGCTCGCGCGCTGCATCTGGTGCCGTGGACCGTCGCGGTGGATTGGTGGCTGGTCGCAACGGCTTTTGTCGTATTCGTGACGCCGGTGGGCCGGATGGCGATCACGGTGCTGGCCGCGCGGGCGTTGCTGCCGGATGTGCGGCCGGGGATCTACCGTCGCGGCGGGTGGCTACACCTGCGAGTGTGGCTGGCCGAGCGGCTCGCAGAGGCCAGCGGCGCCGAGAACTTGGCCGGCGCGCCCTGGCTGGTGTACTACGCGCGCGCGCTGGGCGCCGACGTCGGCAAGGGTGTCGATTTGCATTCGATGCCGCCGGTCACCGGCCTGCTGACACTCGGGCACCGCAGCGCGATCGAACCCGAGGTAGACCTGCGCGGACACTGGGTCGACGGGGACACGTTCCACATCGGCGCGATCACGATCGGTGACGACGCGACGATCGGCGCCCGCACCACGCTGCTCCCCGGGGCCGTTGTCGGCAAGAACGCCGACGTAGCCCCCGGCTCGGGTGTCGTCGGGAAAGTCAAAAGCCGCCAATACTGGAAAGGCTCGCCCGCGGTGAAATCCGGTCGGGTGAAACATCCGTGGCCCGACGAGCGGCCGGCGCGCAGAACGCACTGGGTGGTGATGTACGCGCTGACGTCGGTGCTGCTGGCTGCGATGCCGCTCACCGCCCTGCTGGCGGGGCTGGCCGTGATCGCGGTGGCCGTCCACCGCACACATCGGCTGTCGCAGGCAGTGCACCCCGCGCTGCTGTGGACGCCCGTCGCGGCCATGGCCGCGCTGGGCGCCTACGCGGTGATCACGATCGTGGCGGTGCGGATGTTCTCGATCGGATTGCGTGCGGGCTACCACCCGGTGCGCAGCCGCAGCGGTTGGCAGCTGTGGGCTACCGAGCGGCTGATGGACGGCGCCCGCAACTACCTGTTCCCGCTGTATGCGAGCCTGCTGACGCCGGCCTGGCTGCGACTGCTCGGCGCGCACGTCGGCCGCGACACCGAGATCTCCACGGTATTGCTGACCCCGAAGTTCACCGTCATCGAGGATGGCGCGTTTTTGGCCGACGACACCATGGTCGCCTCGTACGAACTGGGCGGCGGCTGGATCTACGCGGCCGAGACGACCGTCGGCAGACGCGCGTTTCTCGGCAATTCGGGCATCGCCCAACCGGGCCGACGGGTGCCCGACGACGGCTTGGTCGCGGTGCTGTCGGCCGCTCCGCCCAAAGCCAAGCGCGGTTCGTCCTGGCTGGGCAGCCCGCCCATGCGGCTGCGCCGGCGCCCCGCCGAGGCCGACGCGACCCGCACGTACGAACCACCGTGGCGGTTGAGAGCGATGCGGGCAGCCGTGGAGGCGTTTCGACTGCTACCGGTGATGGTGACAGCTGCGATCGGGCTGGCGGTGCTGGGCGGATTGCAGGCGTTGGCACGTATTTTCGGCATCTGGTCTGCCGCGCTGTGCGGTGGGCTGGCCCTGCTGGCCGCGGGCGGGGTCGCCGCCGGCGTCGCGGTCGCCGCGAAATGGCTTCTGGTGGGCCGGATTCGGGCGGGCGAATTCCCGCTGTGGTCGTCGTTCGTGTGGCGCAACGAGCTCGCCGACACGTTTGTGGAAACCGTTGCGGCGCCGTGGTTTGCGCGCGCAGCCAGCGGAACGCCGATGATGAACGTGTGGCTGCGCGCACTGGGGGCAGATGTCGGGCGCGGCGCCTGGTGTGAAACCTATTGGCTGCCAGAGGCTGACCTCGTCACGCTCGGTCGCGGCAGCACGGTCAACCGTGGCTGCGTGGTGCAGACACACCTGTTCCACGACCGGATCATGCGGATGGACGCCGTCGTGCTGGAGCGGGGCGCTACGCTGGGCCCGCATGGCGTCGCGCTGCCGTCGGCACGGCTCGGCGCCGGGGTGACCGTCGGACCCGCATCGCTGGTGGTGCGCGGCGACAAGGTACCGAAATCAACACGCTGGCAAGGTAATCCGATCCGGCCGTGGAATCCGGCCCGGAACAAGACCGGCAAGAAGGCTGCGGCGTGAAACGCGTTGCCAAGAAGCTCGCGGGTAGCGCCGAGCAGACTGTGATCGACGCGTACCTGCCGACGAACGGCAACCTCGGCTATCGGGTTTCGCGTTACGAACTCGCCCTGGAGTACAAAGTCGCGATCAACCGGTTGTCGGGATCGGTGACGATCACCGCGGCGACGCTTACCGAGCTGGCGGAATTCACCCTCGATCTGTCCGACGCGCTGACGGTGACGAAGGTGTCGGTGAACGGCAGTCGCCCGGCCCACTTCGCCTGCCGGATGCGCAAATTGCGCATCCGACTGTCCTCGAAACTGGCCGCCGGAGAGGCGATCTCGGTCGTCGTGCACTATCACGGGTCACCGCGACCACTGCGATCGTTGTGGGGTGACGTCGGTTTCGAAGAGCTGACTGACGGCGCGCTGGTGGCCGGGCAGCCCAACGGTGCCGCGTCGTGGTTTCCGTGCGACGACCACCCCAGCGCCAAAGCCTCATTTCGCATACAGATCAGCGCCGACAGCCCGTACCGGGTGGTCGCGAATGGCAGGCTGGCGTCGCGGCGGCTACGGGCCGCGCAGACCGAGTGGATCTACGACCAACCGGAGCCGACCTCGACCTACCTCATCACCCTGCAGATCGGGATGTACGAGATGACGCGACTGGGTACGACGCCGGTTCCGATGCGTGCCGCATTCCCCGAGCGACTGCAACGCAACTTCAACCAAGACTTCATTCGCCAACCCGAGATGATGGAGTTGTTCATCGAGTTGTTCGGCCCGTATCCGTTGGCCAACGGTTACACCGTCGTCGTGACGGACGATGACCTAGAAATACCTCTTGAGGCCCAAGGGGTTTCGATATTCGGAGCCAATCACTGCGACGGCACCCGGGCCAGCGAACGGCTCATTGCCCATGAGCTGGCCCACCAATGGTTCGGCAATTCTGTCACTGCGCGGCAATGGCGCGACATCTGGTTGCACGAAGGATTCGCGAGTTACGCGGAGTGGCTGTGGTCAGAACACAGCGGTGGACCCAGCGCCGACGAGCTCGCCCGCCACTATCACGAAAAGCTCCGCCAAGCGTCGCAGGATCTGCTGCTGGCCGATCCCGGCCCACGTGACATGTTCGACGACCGCGTCTACAAGCGCGGAGCGTTGACCCTGCACGCCCTGCGCCGGCGATTGAGCGACGAGAAATTCTTCGCGCTACTGAAAGATTGGACGACCCGTTACCGCCACGCCAACGTCAGCACCGACGAGTTCACCGGCTTGGCCGCCGGCTACTGCAACGAATCGCTGTCGGGATTGTGGGACAGCTGGTTGTACTCCAGGGCGGTGCCTTAACTCGGATTCACCGATCCGGCGGAGCGCGACGTAGCTTGCGTGTAGGAATTCGCTTATCGCCAATGCGTGTCGTGTGCGCTTCCCCTCGAGTCGTAGGGGGTTGATCTCTGTTGTCCGGCTGACGTGTAGTGAGCTTCTCTCGGTCGAGGGTGACCGCAAACGCGGTCGTTGGCGACCGATGAGTGGCGGGACCCCGAGAATTGGTCCAGGCTTGGTGAGAGCCGTTCGTTCAGTGGGGGTTGCAGTTCGAAGCGTAGCCGGTGCGTGTTCGTGGAGGTGGCAGGTCGCGTGGTCGGATGACCCGTGGCAGCCTGGGGCGGCTTGCTGAGGGAGAGGAGGTACGACGAACCGTGTCGATGACCGTCTGCGTGCCTCCCGATGCGGGCTAACTGAGTTCAGCCCGTCAGAGGTGCGCCTCCGTTGAGAGGTGACCTTGTGGCCCAATACTGCAACACTGCCCTATCCGCTTCGCCGGACCCACTCGTAGTCGTGCTCGGCCGCGCGTTTGAGGCGGTCGGCGTTCTCGTTTCCAACGTCGGCGCGGATCAGTGGTCCGCTGCGACAGTGTGTGCCGACTGGAATGTGCGTCGGCTTGTCGATCACCTGATCGGAATGAACCGGGTGTTCACGGCGCTGCTTGCCGACGCGCCGGTTCCGCGCACGCCAGCCGGTGATCGCCTCGAGGAAGATCCGGTGACCGCCTTCCGCGAAACCTCAGCCGCGCTAATGCGTGCGTTCGGGCAGCCCGGAGTTCTCGCCCGGCAGTACATAGGGCCGCTGGGGACGGCCAGTGGCGCGGAACGGTTACAAATCCGCCTCTACGACCTGCTTGCACATGGCTGGGATTTAGCGCATGCGACGGGGCAACCCGTGGACCTGCCCGACGACCTCGTCGAGTCGTCGGTCGCGTTCGCCCGAACGCAACTCGCCGAGCAATCCCGAGACTTGCGATTCGGCCCGCCACAAAATGTCGACGAGAACGCCTCGGCCATCGAGCGGCTGGTTGCCTTTCTGGGACGATCGGTCACCCGAGCCCCCTGACCGATCGCCACCGACGACACGTCTGGGGACGGCGGACCATCACGGCTTCAACGACGTCTCACCGGTGCGTGCAGGCAGCGGCGTAAGCGGCGGGGCTGTGTCGCTCCCTCGTCGCCATGATCTTGTCGAGCCTTACTGCCCATCTCGTGGGCAGGAAGACTCTCATAAGCCATGGATCAACCAATCGGGGTCAGCCCATGAGACTTGGCATTGCTGGCAGTCTGTCTCTACATGACGGTATTGATGGAAGGTATCTCGTTCGGTGAGTCGCCGCGTTGGCACCGCGGGCGACTCTGGTTTTCCGACTGGGGCGCGCATCAGGTGATCGCGCTCGATCCCGAGGGTGGCCACGAGGTGGTCGTCAGCGTGCCGTCGTTTCCCATGTGCATCGACTTCCTGCCCGACGGGCGATTGCTGGTCGTGGACTCGGCGCAGCGGCGGCTACTTCGCCGCGAGCCCGACGGCTCAATAGTCACCCATGCCGACCTGGCCCCCATCTCGCAGAAGCCGTGGAACGACATCGTGGTGGACGCGCGCGGCAACGCCTACATCAACAACATCGGCTTCGACTTCCCGGGTGGTGAGCCCGCACCCGGCAGCGTCGTGCTCGTCACGCCCGCGGGAGCTGTCCGTCGGGTCGCAGGCGACCTCGCCTTTCCCAACGGCATGGCGATCACCGCCGATGGCTCCACGCTGATCGTGGCCGAGTCCCACGGCAACCGGCTCACCGCCTACGACATCGGTCCGGACGGCGACCTCGCCAACCGGCGGACGTGGGCGGACGCCGAGGGTGACCACCCCGACGGGATCTGTGTCGATGCCGAGGGCGCGGTCTGGTACGCCGATGTGGCTAACCGACATTGCGTGCGGGTGCGCGAGGGCGGCGAGGTTCTTGCCACGGTGGAATTGGACCAGGGTGCCTTCGCCTGCACTCTTAGCCGCGGCGATCGACCGCAGCTCTACGTCGTCACCCAGCAGTGGGGCGGCCCGCAGACGACCGAACCTACCGGACAGATCGTTGTGTTCCCAGCCCCCGCACCCGGCGCCGGGAAGCCGAGCTGACGCGCGGCTCCCACTGTGACCCACCAGAGAAACAAGGCCCTGGTCTTGCGTCGGTGGATCAATCCGATTCGGTGGATTGAGGCTTGACGCGTCTCAGCCGTTGAGTGCTGGCTCCGGCACAAGCTCGGGCGCCAGCCCCTGCGGCGTCGCCCGCGAGCGGGTCAGCAACTCCGCCGCTACCGCGCCCACCACGCCGACGGCCGCCGCACCGACCGCCGACCAGGCGCCGTGCGCCAACATCAGGAAACCGAAGGCCGCAGAGACCCCCAGCAGCGCGCACCGGACCCGCGTCCAGCGGGCCGGGCCGCCCAGCCGGGTGGAGAACAGCATGCCCAACACCAGCGCGACGGTGTGCCCGATGTCGGTGAAATCGTCGCCCAATGCCGCCCCGGCGATACCGACCGGGATCCACCAGCCAATCCAGGCGGGGCGCCAACGTTGAGGTATTGCCGAGGTCAGCGCGCCCAGCACCGCGACGGCGCCATAGCTCACGCCCACGTCGCTCGCGTGCGAAACCGACAGCGGTAACCAGCCGAATTCGATCGCCGCGGTGAGGCCGACCGCGACCAGCAGCGTCGCACCGATGTGGCCGCTGACCAACACCACGGCCAGCCGCCCACTACGCCAGATCAGCTCCGCCAACGCGAGCAGGCACACCAGGCACGGCAGCCAGAAATACATCGGACCGGCATCGGTGACGAATGCGCTGTCGAGCAGGGTGGCCAGGTGACCGTGGGCGAGGTTGTGCAGATTGGTGCTGGCCTGCGCGATGACGTGCTCGCGCGCCCGCGGGCCGAGCCCGACGAGCGCTGCGCTGACACCGGCCAGCACGGCAGTGTAGCCCAGCGTGATCCGCACACGCGAAACCCGCGACAATATCTGCAATATCATCGCCATCTACTATGCCTCCGGGCTTTCGTCTTCCGGACTGTCCGAACCTGATAAGTCTCTGACAGTTTCTCTGGACCGCTTGAGCCGGTAGATGGTCAAATCGGCTGGAAAGCCTGCGGGTTTACCCGCGAAAACCGACCAATGCACCCGCTTGGCGGTGACGCCCAAGGCGTCCAGATCCTGCTGTGCCAGCTGGTCGAGGGTGGCGCCGGAGATCATCATCCCGCCCCGGGTGGCCCGCTCCATCACCCGCGCGGCGACGTTGACGTCGACACCGAGCCAGTCGGCTGCCAGCTGTTGCGGGCGCCCGGTATGGATACCCACCCGCATTCGCGGCGTGTAGCCGTCGACATCGACCGATTTCAGCCTTGTTTGGGCGTCCAGGACAGCGCTGACCGCGACGAGCGGGTCGGCGAACACTGCCATGGCGCCGTCACCCATGCGCTTGACGATGTGTCCGCCGGCGTCCAGCAGCGGCGGTTCAATCGCCCGCGCCACCCGCCGCAAGAGCTTGAGGGTGGCCTCGTCACCGGCGTCCAATGACCACGTCGAGAAGTCCACCAGGTCGGTGAAAACTATCGTGACCTCCTGGTTCGCCGGGCGCCGGGAAACCGCCTCGGTCAAGGCCTGCCACACCTGCAGGGCGCCCAGGCTGACTTCGCGCGACGCGCCGCCGCGCTCACCCAGCAGTCGGCTGGCGGCCCGGGCCGCGGCGCGCGGCCCGCCGTCGCCGGCCGTCGAGAGCGGATCGCCGAAATCGGGATCGCCCGGCAGCAATCTGCGTGCCCGCCGGACCAGCCCGATCACGCCGGCACGCTGGTTTGTGCCGCGCAGCCAGTCCGCCGCATCGCGTATTGACGCCGGCGAACGCTGTACAGAGTGCGGCGGATCCGGCGTGGCCACCGTTTGCTCGGGCTCGCCGGACGCCGGCTGGGGCCCGAGTTCCACAACGCTCAGGGTAGGTGGTGTCCGAAGAGACCGGCAATGACCCTCGTGGTGGTGTCCGACACCATTTGCGGTGAACCGCCTGATCACGGGGTTACGTCGGCGGGGTCGCCGCTCGGTAACAGCGCACCGCGACGCGCCCCAAACCGTGGACAACATGCGTTGTCAACATTATCGTGGTCTTATCGTCGCCCATCGGGTCCAGGAGGCTGTGATGACAGTGACTTCGATGCCATCCAAGTCCCCGCGCGTGTCCCCGCCACGCGAGTCGGTCGAGCGCGACGACGAGACTCCGCCCGCCGCATCTCCACTGGGCCCGGACTCGCTGACCTGGAAGTACTTCGGCGACCTGCGGACCGGGATCATGGGCGTCTGGATCGGCGCGGTCCAGAACATGTATCCGGAATTGGGAGCCGGCGTCGAGGAGCACTCGATCCTGTTGCGCGAACCGCTGCAACGGGTCGCGCGCTCGGTGTACCCGATCATGGGGGTTGTCTACGACGGCGGTCGAGCTTCCCAGACCGGTGAACAGATCAAGCAATACCACCGCACCATCAAGGGCGTGGATGCCGCCGGCCGTCGCTACCACGCGCTGAACCCCGAGACGTTCTACTGGGCGCACGCCACCTTCTTCATGCTGGTGATCAAGGTGGCCGAGTACTTCTGCGGCGGGTTGACCGAGGCCGAAAAGCGCCAGCTGTTCGATGAACACGTCCAGTGGTATCGGATGTACGGGATGAGCATGCGGCCGGTGCCCGAATCCTGGGAGGATTTTCAGGAGTACTGGCACCGGGTCTGCCGCGACGAGCTGGAGCTCAATCAGGCGACGCTGGATATCTTCCAGATCCGGATTCCCAAGCCGAAATTCGTTCTGATGCCCACGCCGGTATGGGACCAGCTGTTCAAACCTCTTGTCGCGGGCCAACGTTGGATTGCGGCCGGTTTATTCGAACCGTCGGTGCGGGAAAAGGTCGGCATGCGGTGGACTCCGAGCGACGAAGTGGTGCTGCGGTTGTTCGGAAAACTGGTCGAGCTGGCGTTCTTGGCGGTTCCCGACGAGATCCGGTTGCATCCGCGGGCACTGGCCGCGTACCGCCGGGCCCAGGGACGGGATTCCGCTGACGCCCCGCTCGTCGAGGCGCCGAGCTTCATGGCACCGCCGCCGGACCGCCGCGGCCTGCCGATGCATTACTTCCCGCCCCGCAAATCCATCATCGAGCGGGCCGGCTCTTTGGTGCACACCACGTTCTCGCTGGCCGGCTTACGTCCGGCGCGGGGCCGCAGCAGGGCCGCTTAGCGACCCCGATCGGCCCGCTGAGCACGGGCGCTTTGATAGAGGCAAATCGCGGCTGCCGCAGCAACATTCAGACTCTGCGCTGCCCCGTGCATCGGGATGGCGATGCGGGTGTCGGCCTGCCGCGCCAAGTGCGCTGAGAGCCCGTGCGCCTCGGCCCCGAACAGCCACGCCGTCGGCGCTGCCAGATCGGCGTCGTCCAGCGGCAGCTCACCGTCCACGGTCGTGGCCAGTATCTGCAGTCCGGCGGTCCGCAGCGCGTCGACCGCGGTATCGACCTCCGGTGCGACGACGACCGGCACCGCGAAGATGCTGCCTGCCGACGCGCGCAGGCACTTGCCGTTGTACGGGTCGACGCTGTGGCCGACGAAAACCACTGCGGCAGCGCCCATGGCATCGGCAATTCGGATCAGCGTGCCCGCGTTGCCGGGTTCACTGATTTCCACGCCGACGGCGACGAGTCGGGGCGCGTGCCGGAGAACATCCTCCAAATCGGGGCTCGGCAGCTCGCAGACCGCCACCAAGCCGGTCGGAGTTACGGTGTCCGACAAGGCTTTCGCGGCGCGCTCGGTGACGAGGTGCACCGATGCGTGGTGTCCTGCCAGCACAGCCGCGTGCCGCTGGGCCGCGGCCTCGGTGACGAAAATATCGCGGATCAGCTCGCGCTGCGAGGCCGCTTCGACCAGGTTGGCGCCTTCGACCAGGAAACGACGGTTGCGGCGCCGGGCCACCTGTCGGTGCAGTTTGACCGCGGCGACCACGCGGGCCGATCGTTCAGTGAGCACCGGGTGATCCGCCGGTGTGGTTAAGCGGCCTCTCCGGATGGCGCGTTGACGTCGTCAGGCAGTGCGGCCCGGGCAACATCGACCAGCGCGCTGAACGCCGCGGGATCGCTGATGGCGATCTCGGAGAGGTTCTTGCGGTCGACCTCGACGCCCGCGGCCTTCAGGCCCTGGATCAGCCGGTTGTAGGTGATGTCGTTGGCACGGGCAGCGGCGTTGATCCTCGAAATCCACAGCTTGCGAAATTCACCCTTGCGCGCCCGCCGGTCACGGTAGGCGTAGGTGAGTGAATGCAGTTGCTGCTCTTTGGCTTTGCGGTAGAGGCGGGATCGCTGGCCGCGATAGCCTTTGGAAGCATTCAGGATGGTGCGGCGCTTCTTATGGGCGTTGACTGCCCGCTTCACGCGTGCCATGGGTTTTCCTATCCTCGTGTGGACGTAGTAGTTGTTCCGGCGCTGTGCAGGTGACGGTCGCCGGTCAGCCGTTCAGCATCTTTTTGACCCGCTTGGTGTCGTTGGCCGACACCGCGGTACGTCCTTCGAGCCGTCGCGTCCGCTTGGTCGGCTTGTGCTCGAGCAGGTGGCGGCGGTTGGCTTTCTGACGCACGATCTTCCCGGTGCCGGTGCGACGGAATCGCTTCGACGCTCCGCTGTGGGTCTTGGTCTTGGGCATCTGTTTCAGGTCCTCTGTCTTGTCTGTGTCAGTTCGGCGACGGTTCGGGGTCGCCGGTCGGTGCGGGCTGGGGCGTCGGACCGCTGGCCTGCTCGGCCGCACGGGCGCGGGTCTTCGCGCCGCGGTGCGGTGCCAGCACCATCGTCATGTTGCGTCCGTCCTGCTTGGCCGAGGTCTCGACGAATCCGTAATCGGCGACGTCGGCGCCCAGGCGTTGCAGCAGCCGGTAACCCAGCTCGGGTCGTGACTGCTCGCGTCCGCGGAACATGATTGTGACCTTGACTTTCGATCCCGCCTCCAGGAAGCGGATTACGTGGCCCTTCTTGGTCTCGTAGTCGTGAGGGTCGATCTTGGGTCGCAACTTCTGTTCTTTGACGACGGTCTGCTGCTGGTTCTTGCGAGACTCGCGCGCCTTTTGCGCCGCCTCGTATTTGAACTTGCCGTAATCCATGATCTTGCAGACCGGTGGCCTGGCGTCTGGCGCAACTTCGACAAGGTCGAGATCGGCATCTGCGGCGACGCGAAGGGCGTCTTCGATACGCACGATGCCTACCTGCTCCCCCCCTGGCCCGATCAGGCGGACTTCAGGTACGCGGATGCGTTCGTTAACGCGGGTCTCAGTGCTGATGGGGCCTCCTCATTGGTCTTTCCCGATTGCCACCGTCACCTGCTCCATTCGGAGTCAGCGGTTGGGATACCACGCCATCAGCAAAAAAGCCCTGCATAAGCAGGGCCCGGTGCCGACCGATCACGGCAAAAGCCGCCTGCAAAACGCAGAACCGGCGAGCTAATGTGCCGGTGACCGGACCGCTGAGCCTTGAATCAATGTCGTTGGCCAACGGTGGGAGCGGGACTCCACTTGCTGTCTCTGGCTTCGCCGGAGACGGTCGCGCAGGTGAGTCTACCAGTCACGACGCGGAGCTCAGTCACCTCGCCGCCGGGCCCGGCACAACCGGCGGTGCATGACGAGGTCTACTCGAGGCCTCCGGACAGCCGACACGAGTAATTTCATGCCCACCCGGCATAGGCATTCCATAGCTAGAGCGAATATCCTCGCCGTCTGTGACCTTCACTGCGTCTCGCCCGAGGAGCCGGTTGAATTCTCGGCTTCGCTGGGTGCCGGCAGCCGCCGGCTGGACGGTCGGCGTCATTGCCACGCTGTCACTGATCGCCAGTGTGTCACCGGTGATTCGGTGGGCCATCAGGGTGCCGCGGGAGTTCATCAACGACTACATATTCAACTTCCCGGATACCAGCTTCGCGTGGTCGTTCGTACTGGCATTACTGGCCGGCGCGCTCACCGCGCGCAAACGGATCGCCTGGTGGCTGTTGGTGCTCAACCTGCTGCTGGCCGCGGGGTTGAACATCGGCGGGCTGACAACGGATCACCCGAGCCCGGCAAAGAGCTTCGGCGAGACACTCGGTCTCGGTCTGCATCTGGCTGCCTTGGCGGTGCTGATCTTCGCCTACCGCGAGTTCTGGGCCAAGGTCCGCCAGGGTGCGTTGTACAAAGCGGCGGGGGTGCTGCTGACCGGTTGGGCGATCGGGATCGTGCTGTCCTGGGGTCTGGTCGAGACGTTCCCCCGCTCGCTGGCCGCCGAGGACCGGTTGTTCTATGTGGTGAACCGGGTGGTCGGATTCGCCGTCGTCGAATCGGCGCAGTTCACCGGCCGGCCGCCCATCTTCCTCAACGCGCTCTTCGGGTTGTTCAGCGCGATGGCGTTGATTGCTGCCGCGATTGTGCTGTTCCAGTCGCAACGCGCCGACAACGCGCTCACCGGCGAGGACGAGTCCGCGATTCGCGGGCTGCTCGAGTTGTGGGGCAAGAACGATTCGTTGGGTTACTTCGCCACCCGCCGCGACAAGTCGGTGGTTTTTGCGCCGAGCGGTCGCGCCGCGATCACCTATCGCGTCGAGGTCGGCGTCTGCCTGGCCAGTGGCGACCCGATCGGCGATCCGCGCGCCTGGCCGCAAGCCATCGACGCGTGGCTGGCGCTGTGCCAGAGCTACGGCTGGACGCCCGGAAACATGGGTGCGAGTTCCGCTGGCGCCAAGGCATTTCGCGAGGCGGGCCTGAATGCGCTGGAACTGGGCGACGAGGCGATCCTGCACACTGCCGAATTCAGGCTGTCCGGACGGGAGATGCGCGGGGTGCGTCAGGCGGTGACGCGGGCCCGCCGGGCCGGGCTGACGGTACGCATTCGACGGCACCATGACATCGTGCCCGCCGAAATGGCGCAAGTGACCTCGCGCGCGGATGCATGGCGGGACACCGAAAGCGAGCGAGGGTTCTCGATGGCGCTGGGCCGGCTGGGCGACCCTGCCGACGTCGACTGCCTTCTCGTCGAGGCGATCGGACCCGACGACACGGCGGTCGCGATGCTTTCGCTGGTTCCGTGGGGACGCAACGGCGTTTCGCTGGACCTCATGCGTCGTGCGCCACAATCCCCCAACGGCACCATCGAACTCATGGTGAGCGAGCTCGCCCTACACGCTGAGCGCATCGGCATCACTCGTATCTCGTTGAACTTTGCCATGTTCCGGTCCGCGTTCGAGCAGGGCGCCCAACTCGGTGCGGGCCCGGTCGCACGGCTCTGGCGCGGGTTCCTGTTGTTCTTCTCGCGGTGGTGGCAGTTGGAGACGTTGTACCGCTCGAACATGAAATACCAACCCGACTGGATACCGCGTTACGCCTGCTACGAAGAGACCCGGATGATCCCGCGGGTGGGCGTCGCGTCGGTGATCGCCGAGGGCTTCCTGGTGCTGCCCTTCACCCGTCGCGACGAACAGCACACCGGCCATCACCCGTCGGTTCCGCCGACGTTGTTGGCGACCGGGCTGTTGCAGCACGACGGCTCGGCGCCGGACGTGTCGGCATTGCAGGAGGCCGACTTCGCCGACGGCGACGAGCGGCGCAGACTGCCCGAACAGATGCGCGTGCGGCTGTCCAAGTTGAAGACGTTGCAGGACAACGGTATTGACGTCTATCCGGTGGGGCGGCCACCCAGTCATACGGTCGCTCAGGCGCTGAGCATCGACGACCAATCGGCCGTCTCGGTATCGGGACGCGTCCTGCGAATCCGGGACTTCGGCGGCGTGCTGTTCGCTCAGCTGCGCGATTGGTCGGCGGACGTGCAACTGCTGCTGGAGAATTCAATTCTCGAGCATGGGCGTACTGCGGATTTCACCAAGGCGATCGATCTCGGCGACCTGGTCGAGGTGACCGGGCAGATGGGGCACAGCAAGACCGGCACCCAGTCGCTGATCGTGCACAGCTGGCGGTTGATCGGCAAATGCTTACGGCCGCTGCCGAACAAGTGGAAAGGGCTGACTGATCCTGAAGCGCGGGTGCGCAGCCGGTACGTCGACCTGGCCGTCAATGCGGAGTCCCGCGAGCTGATCGTTGCTCGCAGCAATGTGCTGCGCTCGATCCGGGACACGTTGAACGCCAAGGGGTTTCTCGAAGTCGAAACACCGATCCTGCAACAAATCCACGGCGGAGCCACCGCTCGTCCGTTCAGCACCCACATCAACAGCTACGACCTCGACCTGTATCTACGTATTGCGCCCGAGCTGTACCTGAAGCGGCTGTGCGTCGGTGGCGTGGAGCGAGTGTTCGAGCTGGGCCGCGCATTTCGGAACGAGGGTGTCGACTTCAGCCACAACCCGGAGTTCACACTGTTGGAGGCCTATCAAGCGCACGCCGACTACAAGGACTGGATCGACGGCAGCCGGGAACTGATCCAGAACGCGGCCCACGCCGCCAACGGCGCGCACGTGGTGATGCGGCCCCGCTCCGGCGCTGCCGATGACGGCTTGGAAGAAATAGACATCTCCGGGATCTGGCCGGTCAAGACCGTGCATGACGCGGTATCCGAGGCACTCGGCGAGCACATCGACGCCTGCACCAGCCTGACCGAGCTGCATCGACTATCCGACGCCGCGAAGATTCCCTACCTGGCGCGGTGGGACGCCGGCGCGGTGGTGCTGGAGCTCTATGAGCATCTGGTCGAAGCTCGAACCGAACAACCGACCTTCTACATCGACTTCCCGCTTTCCGTTTCGCCGCTGACCCGCCCGCACCGCAGTCAGGCCGGACTCGCCGAGCGATGGGATTTGGTGGCGTGGGGCGTCGAACTGGGCACCGCCTACAGCGAACTCACCGATCCCGTCGAACAGCGCCGCCGCCTCGAGGAGCAGTCCTTCCTGGCCGCCGGCGGAGATCCTGAAGCCATGGAACTCGACGAAGACTTCCTGCAGGCGATGGAGTACGCGATGCCGCCGACCGGCGGCCTCGGGATGGGTGTCGACCGCGTCGTCATGCTGATCACCGGGCACAGCATCCGCGAGACGCTGCCCTTCCCGTTGGCCAAGCCGAGGTAGCCCAGCCGACGGCGCACGCCACTCGCATCAGATCGACAAAAGTCGTGCTCAACGCATGAAAAAAGGGTCACAATGGAGGGCGTGACAGGTTCACCGGCGAACCTCCCCCTAGCGGTGCTGGCCGACAACCACACCTCCCTGATGCACGGATGGGTCCCGGGAGCCGTCCAGGTCGTCGCGGTGGCCATGCTGCTGGCGGCGGTCGGCTGGCGATCGCGGCTGTGGCGGCTGGTGTGGCTGCCGGTGGCGGCGGTGCTGGGCGCCGCCCTGGCTGGTTTGTCGCGCTGGTACATCACCACCAGCGGTCTGGCCGACGACCCTGCGCCCGGCGTGCTGTGGTGGTGGATCGCCGTCAGCGGTGCCGCCATCGCGATCCTGGTCCTGGGCTGGCGTACCGCGCACTGGTGGCGGCGCTGCGTCTCACTGCTGTGCGTGCCACTCTGCCTGCTCAGCGCGGGAGTCACGCTCAATCTCTGGGTCGGCTACTTCCCGACCGTGCAAAACGCGTGGGATCAGATCACCGCCGGCCCGTTGCCTGACGAGACCGACGCGGCCGGCATCGCCGCGATGGCCGTCGCGGGTTCGCAGCCAACCCACGGCAGCGTGCTGGCTGTTTCGATCCCGGACAATGCGTCACATTTCAAACATCGCGGCGAGATCGTGTACTTGCCGCCGGCGTGGTTTTCCAGCGCTCGATCACCGCAGCTGCCGACGGTGATGATGATCGGCGGCGAGTTCAACACGCCCGCCGATTGGCTGCGGGCGGGCAACGCGGTGAAGACGATCGACGACCTCGCGGCAACTCACGGGGGCAACGCCCCGGTGTTCGTCTTCGTGGATTCCGGTGGCGCGTTCAACAACGACACCGAATGCGTCAACGGGAGCCGTGGCAATGCCGCCGACCACCTAACCAAAGATGTTGTGCCGTTCATGATCTCGAAGTTCGGCGTCAGCCCCGAACCGGCGCATTGGGGTGTCGTCGGCTGGTCGATGGGCGGGACATGCGCGCTGGACCTCACCGTCATGCATCCGGAGCTGTTCAGCTCATTCGTCGACATCGCCGGCAATGTGGGCCCGGAGGCCGGGACCAAAGCGCAGACCATCGCTCGGCTGTTCGGCGGTAACGCCGATGCATGGGCGGGCTTCGACCCGGCCACCGTCATCGCCAAACACGGTCGTTACACCGGGGTTTCGGGCTGGTTCGATGTTTCGTCGAGCAACCCGGCCAAACGTCATCGCGGCCTCTCGGTGACCGACGCCGGCGACTTCGCCCGGGGCACTCGGGATTCCATCGCAAACCCCAACGACGAGACCTCGGCGGCTGAGACGTTGTGCGAATCCGGCCGCGCCAACGGCATCAGCTGCGCGGTTGTCGCCCAGCCGGGCAAGCACGACTGGCCTTTCGCGAGCAATGCCTTCGCGGCCGCGCTGCCCTGGCTGGCCGGTCGACTGGGCACTCCGGGGCTGCCGGAGATCTCGACGCCATCCACCTGGCCGACCGAGTCGAGCGCGGCTCCACACGCCGAACCGGTCGGCCGCTGACTGAGGTAACTGCTAATGACACCGGTCGAACGGGCGCGTCGCGCAATGTTCGCCCGTCACGCCAACCGGTGGAGCGCCTGGACACGCTGGGCGAGCACACCTCTGGTCCTGGTGCCGGTGTGGACGCGCCGTCGCAGCCACGGGTTGTTGGTCGCGACCTGGTTCGCGCTCCGGTGGCCGCCCTGCTGGCCGTCGCGGCTCTCGTCGCCGCCCGCCGCCATCGCGCCGTCCTGGCGTTGGTCACAACCGCGGCGCAGATGGCGCTGACCCTGGTGTACTGGCAGCAGATGGTGCGCTACCTGGACCGTCACCGGTAACGTGGGATCATGCCCGACGAGCCGAAAGGTTGCGCTGCACCGCCCGATGTCGACCCAGGCTTCACCAGCTCCGGGGTGCCGACGTTCGAATCGGTCCGCGAGAAGATCGAGAGTCGATACGAAACATCCATCGGTGCAGCCGAATTGGATGCCGAGAGTCCCGAGGGCCGCGACGTCGAGGGCCAGTATGAGGCCCGGCAGCGCGCCGCCGCCGACCGGTTGGCGCAAATCCGCGAATCGATACGCGACGACGGCCACTGAGCGATGCGCGTCGCCGAGTGTGCAGGTTGTGCATGCGATTTCGCGGGCGAATTTACCGGCCATAACCGGCACAGTCGGCGGACCGAGAGCAACTAGGCGCTGACCTTGCGGCGCTTGGCCGGCCGCCGCGACGCGCCGGCCGACGGCGTCCTGGGCCGGACGAGTATTTCTGCGAGGAATTTGCCGGTGTAGCTTTCCGGCACCGCCACCACATCCTCCGGTGTGCCCTCGGCGACGATGGTGCCGCCGCCGGCACCACCCTCGGGTCCCATGTCGATGACCCAGTCCGATGTTTTGATCACGTCCAGATTGTGCTCGATGACGATCACCGTGTTGCCTTTGTCCACAAGGCCATTGATGACGTCGAGCAATTTACGAATGTCTTCGAAATGCAGTCCGGTGGTGGGTTCATCGAGGATGTAAACCGTGCGCCCGGTAGAGCGCTTTTGCAGCTCCGACGCCAGCTTCACTCGCTGCGCCTCACCGCCGGACAGCGTGGGCGCGGGCTGGCCCAGTCGCACATACCCGAGGCCGACATCGACCAGCGTTCGCAGATAGCGGTGGATGCCGGTGATCGGCTGGAAGAACTCCGCCGCCTCCTCGATCGACATGTCCAGTACCTCGGAGATGGTCTTGCCCTTGTAGTGCACCTCCAAGGTTTCCCGGTTGTAGCGTGCGCCTTGGCAGACCTCGCAGGGCACATACACATCGGGCAGGAAGTTCATCTCGATTTTGATGGTGCCGTCACCGGTGCACGCCTCGCAGCGACCGCCCTTGACGTTGAACGAGAACCGGCCCGGTTGATAACCGCGAACCTTGGCCTCGGTGGTAGCCGCGAACAGGGTGCGGATCTTGTCGAAGACGCCGGTATAGGTGGCCGGGTTGGATCGCGGGGTCCGGCCGATCGGCGACTGGTCCACCCGGACCAGCTTGTCGACGTTGTCCAGTCCGGTGACGCGGGTATGACGGCCCGGCACCTGCCGGGCCCCGTTGAGCCGGTTCGCCAGCACCGCGGCCAGGATGTCGTTGACCAGTGTCGACTTCCCGGAACCGGACACGCCGGTCACCGCGGTGAGTACACCCAGCGGAAAGGCCACCTCGATGCCCCGCAGGTTGTGCTCGTTGGCGCCGACCACCGTGAGCCGGCGTCGGTTGTCCACCGGACGCCGGATCGTCGGGGTGACAATGCTTTTCTTTCCCGCAAGGTAGGCGCCGGTGATCGATTCCTTGTTCGCCAGCAGCTCGGAGTAAGTGCCGCTGTGCACGATGTGACCACCGTGCTCGCCGGCGCCGGGACCGATGTCGACAATCCAGTCGGCGTGCGCGATGGTGTCCTCGTCGTGCTCGACGACGATCAGCGTGTTGCCCAAAGCCTTCAAGCGAGTGAGGGTTTCGATGAGGCGACGATTGTCGCGCTGATGCAGCCCGATGGACGGCTCGTCGAGCACATACAGCACGCCGACCAGGCCGGAGCCGATCTGGGTGGCCAGCCGGATACGCTGCGCCTCACCGCCGGACAGCGTGGCCGCCGCCCGGGACAGCGACAGATACTCCAGCCCCACGTCTAGCAAAAAGCCCAGCCGCGACTGGATCTCCTTGAGTACCTGGCCCGCGATCGCCTGTTCACGCGAGCCCAGAGTGAGTTCGTTGAGGAAGTCTGCGCAGTCCGAGATCGACAGCTCGCAGACCTCGGCGATCGACTTCGCGCCGCGCGCGCCCGCGGTCAGGGTGACGGCCAGGATCTCCGGCTTGAGCCGCGTGCCCTCACACACCGGGCACGGAACGTCACGCATGAAGCCCTCGTAGCGCTCCTTCATCAGCTCGGATTCGGTCTGGTCCAGCTTGCGCTCCAGGAACGCCAGCACGCCCTCGAAGTCGGCGTAATAGGAGCGGGTGCGGCCGTAGCGGTTGCGGTAGCGGACGTGCACCTGCTCGTCGCAGCCCTCCAGAATCGCCTTGCGCGCCCTGGCCGGTAGCTTGCGCCAGGGCGTGTCGACGTCGAAGCCCATCGCCTCGCCGAGGCTGGCCAACATCCGGGTGAAGTACTCCGCGGTGTGGCCCATCGACCACGGCGCCACCGCGCCCTCTGCCAGCGTGCGCTCCGGGTCAGGCACCACCAGTTCGGGATCGACTTCCTTACGGATGCCCAGACCGACGCATTCCGGGCAGGCGCCGTAGGGCGAGTTGAACGAGAACGAACGCGGCTCCAGGTCGTCGACGGCCAGGGGGTGGCCGTTCGGACAGGCCAGCTTCTCGGAGAACCGCTGCTCGCGGTTGTGGGCGTCGTGCTCGTGATCGACGAACTCGAGCACCACGATGCCGTCGGCCAGGTTCAGCGCGGTCTCGACCGAGTCGGTGAGCCGCTGCTTGGCGCTGGCCTTGACGGTCAGGCGGTCGACCACCACCTCGATGTCGTGCTTCTCCTGCTTCTTGAGCTTGGGCGGATCGGTCAGCGAATGCACCACGCCGTCGACGCGGACCCGGCTGTAGCCCTGCGCGTTGAGCTTATCGAACAGGTCGGCGAACTCGCCCTTGCGGGTGCGCACCACCGGGGCGAGCACCTGGAACCGGGTGCCTTCGGGCATCACCAACACCTGGTCGACGATCTGCTGCGGAGTCTGGCGGGCGATCCGCTCACCGCAGACCGGGCAGTGCGGCGTGCCGGCCCGGGCGTACAGCAGACGCAGATAGTCGTACACCTCAGTGATGGTCCCGACCGTCGATCGGGGGTTGCGGTTGGTCGACTTCTGATCGATGGACACCGCCGGCGACAGACCTTCGATGAAGTCGACGTCGGGCTTGTCCATCTGGCCAAGGAACTGCCGGGCGTAGGCCGACAGCGATTCGACGTAGCGCCGCTGACCCTCGGCAAAGATCGTGTCGAACGCCAGCGAAGACTTACCCGAGCCGGACAGCCCGGTGAAGACAATCAACGCGTCGCGTGGCAAATCAAGATCGACGCTGCGCAAATTGTGCTCACGCGCACCCTTAACGATCAGGCGATCAGCCACACAGTCCCTTTCTCAGCGCTCACCAGACACGTCACTGCCCATGCTATGTGCCGCTACCGACAAGCGGCCGTCGGCCACTACCGTGGCACCAATGAGCGTCCTGAACGACAACTACACCGGCCACGTCGAACCAGGTGCGCCCGCCCGCCGCAGCCTGCCGGGCGTGACGATCCTCAAAGCGTCGGTAGGTCCCATGGACAACAACGCCTACCTGGTGACATGTTCCGCGACCGGCGAAACCCTGCTGATCGACGCCGCCAACGACGCGGAGGTCCTCATCGAGCTGGTACGAACGCATGCGCCGAAGGTCTCGCTGATCGTCACCAGCCACCAGCACTTCGACCACTGGCAGGCGCTGGCGGCCGTGGCACAGGCCACCGGCGCACCGACCGCCGCGCACGAGATCGACGCCGAGCCGCTGCCGGTCAAGCCGAACCGCTTGCTGGCCGGCGGCGACACCGTACAGATCGGCGAGCTGGCATTCGACGTCATCCATTTGCGCGGGCACACGCCGGGATCGGTGGCGCTGGCGCTCGACGGTCCGGCCACCGGTGGAGTGACCCAGCTGTTCACCGGCGACTGCCTGTTTCCCGGTGGCGTCGGCAAGACCTGGCAGCCCGGCGACTTCGACCAGCTGCTCGATGACGTCACCAGCCGGGTGTTCGACGTCTACGACGACGCCACCGTCGTCTATCCCGGCCACGGCGACGACACCACGTTGGGCGCTGAGCGTCCCAGCCTCGCCACCTGGCGCGAGCGCGGTTGGTGAGACGCCAACCGGGGTCGGTGATTCACGGTCGCGAAACGCGGTGCAGCGCCTACGCTTAGCCGATGAGGGCGGGCATCGACTTCGGCACGACGCACACCGTCGCCGCGGTCGTCGATCGGGGAAACTATCCCGTGGTGTCGTTCGAGGGGGCCGACACCTGGCCGTCGATGATCGCCGCCAACCAGGCCGGCGAGTTGCGCTTCGGTCTGGACGCTGCCTCCGTCCGCCACGACCCGGGCTGGTCGGTGCTGCGGTCGTTCAAACGTCTGCTCAACGATGCCGGGCCCGCAACGACGGTCGAGCTCTCGGGGCGCAGCTATCGGCTGGCCGACCTCTTTGCGGGTTTCCTCGCCCAGCTGAAAGCCGACCTCCAGCATCGGTCGAACATCGAACTGCCCCCGGGCGAGCGGGTCGAAGCCGCGATCAGCGTGCCGGCCAACGCCTCCAGCGCACAGCGCTTCCTGACGCTGGATGCCTTCACCCAGGCCGGCTTCGATGTGGTTGCTCTGCTCAACGAGCCGTCGGCGGCCGCCTTCGAATACGCCCACCGGTACCGCTCGACGATCACCGCCAAGCGGGAGTATCTGCTGATCTACGACCTCGGTGGCGGGACGTTCGACGCGTCGCTGCTGAAGATGACGGGCCGATTGAACGAGGTCGTCTTCAGCGAGGGCATCCAGCGGCTCGGCGGCGACGACTTCGACGAGGCGATCCTCAAGCTCGTCCGCAACGGAGCAGCCCTGCGCGCGCTGCCCGCGGGCACCCGCGATCTGCTGCTCGAGGAGTGTGCGGCCCGCAAAGAGGCGGTCGGCCCGCACACCCGCCGCTTTTTGGTCGATCTCGCCGGGGTCGGGAAGCCGCCGTTCTCCTGCCCGATCGACGACGTCTACGCGGCCTGTGTTCCGCTGGTGGACAAGACAATTGCCGCTCTTTCCGGCGTCTTGCTCGACCACGCCGACGGCGACGTCGCCTGGTCGGACGTTGCGGGAGTCTATGTGGTGGGCGGGGCCGGGAGTTTCCCGCTTGTTGGCCGGATGTTGCGCGCCACGTTCGATGAGAAGCGCGTCAAGCGTTCACTGCACCCGTTCGCGGCGACGGCGATCGGTCTGGCGGTCTTCCTCGACCGTGAGGCGGGTTTTGCTTTGTCCGAACGTCTTTCACGCCACTTCGGGGTGTTCCGCGAGGCGTGCGCCGGCGCGGACGTGTGCTTCGACCCGATTGTGCCGAAGGGGTCTGCGCTGCCGGCCGCGGGCCAGCCGCCTTTCGTGGTCACCCGGACCTATCGCGCGGCGCACAACATCGGCCACTTCCGCTTCGTGGAGTGCAGCCGGTTACGCGACGGCCACCCGGACGGCGACGTCACACCCTACGATCCGGTGTTCTTCCCGTTCGATCCCGACCTCAACGACGACCAGGACCTGCGGCGGCAGGCGGTTCGACGACGCGACGACGGCCCGGATGTCGAGGAGCGCTACGTCATCACGTCCGGTGGAGCCGTCGAGGTGACCCTCACGACGCGCCCCGACCGGTTGAGCCGGACGTTCCGGTTGGAACGCCACGACCTGGCAAGCGCGTGACGGTCAGTTAGGTTGCGGCGTCCAAATCGGGCGTCCAGGCCACGCCGTTGATATGGCTGCCACCGTCGACGAACAACGTGTTGCCGGTGAGATAGCGGCAGCCCTCGCCGGCCAGGAACAGCGCGACCGGAGCAATGTCGAGGTAGGGATCCCCGATTCGGCCCATCGGATTCGTCGAGTCGGCGAACGCCGCCAGGTCGGGATTGTCGCCGAGGGCACGCATGAACGCCACGCTCTTGGCCGCCGGGCAGATCGCGTTGACCGCCACACCGAACGGCGCCCACTCCCGCGCGGACTTCCACGCCATGCCGACGGCACTGGTCGGCGGTCTGCGCCAATGCCTCGGTTTTGCGAGCGACCAGCACCAGATTCATGCCCGCTTCGGCGAGCAGCCGCGCGAACTCGGCGCCGACCCCCTCCGAGCCGCCCGCGATCAGCGCCCACGGCCCGTACTTCGCGGTATCGATCACCGGGTTGCCGCGCGACGCCCGCTTAGGTGGTGGTGTGAACGATCAGCACATCGACCTTGGCCCGGCGCGAGACGTTGGCGGGCACCGATCCCAGCAGCCGGCCGGCGATCGTGCTCAGGCCGACGTTGCCGACGACCAGCAGGTCGGCGCCGACCTCTTCGGCGAGTCCGACCAGCGCGTCGACCGGAGCGCCGACAATCGACCGTTCTTCGATGTTCTCGGCTCCCGCAGCTTGGGCGCGGTCCTTGGCCTCGCGGAGGATCGCATAGATCGGGGCGCTGCCTGACACCTTGTAGCTCTCGTCCTTCAGGGCGTCGGCGGCCCGAGGATCCTCGTGCTGAGGCAGGTACGCCGTCGCCACGATCAGCTTCGCTTCCGCCCCGGCAATGCTGCCTGCCTTCTCCACCGCGCGCAGCGACGAATCCGATCCATCGGTTCCTACCACCACGGTCCGATAGGCGCTCATTTACCCTCCCAGGTGTCGGTTGCTACGCCAACCCAAGACAGTAACGCGTTGGCGCAGACAGATGGTCGAATTCGAGACACGCCGACGCGGTTGGCAATTCTCGGCTACCGCTGCTGCGCGCGCACTCTGAGCCACCGATCGCCCCGGCACCGCTTTGATTTAACCGTCGACATCGATGAAATAACTTGAGCTGCAAACCTTTTCGTTGTCGAGGAGCGCACGCCGTCTACCCGCTGACCTCGGCAAAACCTGGAAAAGTGGTTCGTGAGCAGGCCGGACGGGTAAGCAGGTTCACCAAGTTGGACCTACAGTGACACACATCATGGTGGCTACCACACTCGACGAACCCAAGACGGCAGCCGTCGCCGGCGGGTCGCGCCCGCGGCGACGCAGCAGGGTGCTCGACCCCCTGGCGATCGCGGTGCTGGCCGCCGTCATCGGTGGCGCAGGGGCGGGCCGGCCGTCGCTGTGGTTTGACGAGAGCGCGACGATTTCCGCCTCCGCCGGCCGCTCGCTACCCGAGTTGTGGCGGATGTTGGGCCGCATCGACGCCGTGCACGGTTTGTACTACCTGGCGATGCACGGCTGGTTCAGCCTGGTCTCACCGAGCGAATTCTGGTCGCGGGTGCCCAGTTGTCTGGCGGTCGGGGTCGCGGCAGCCGGTGTGGTGGTCTTCGCCAAACAGTTCCAGCCTCGACGCACCGCGATCTGTGCGGGCCTCGTGTTCGCCGTCCTGCCCCGCGTGACGTGGGCCGCCGTCGAAGCACGCTCGTATGCCTTCACGGCGGCCGCCGCGGTTTGGTTGACCGTGCTGTTGGTCACCGCGATACGGCGGCATCGGTGGCCGCTGTGGATCGGGTACGGGCTCGCGCTGATGCTCTCGATATTGCTCAACGTCTATCTGGTGTTGTTGGTGCCGGCCTACGCCGTCGTCACACCGGTACTGCGGCGGCGTAAGTCGGCGGTGTTGTGGTGGGCGGCCACGTCAGCGGTGGCGGTGGGCGCTCTGACACCGTTGATGTTCTTCGCGCACGGCCAGAGCTTCCAGGTCGCCTGGATTTACCCGTTGAATTGGCACAACGCGCTTGACGTCGGGCTGCACCAGTATTTCGACAACAGTGTCCCGTTCGCGATCTTGGTGGCGCTCATTTTTGTTGCCGCGCTGACGATTCGGACGGCAGGCCGGTGGCAGTCAGTCGGCGATAGCCGCCGGGTGCTGATCATCTGCGCGGCCTGGATGGTGATGCCCACCGCTGTCAGCCTGATTTATTCGGCGATCGGTAGCCCGTTCTACTACCCGCGGTATCTGTTCTTCACCACCCCGGCGATGGCTGTCGCGCTGGCTGTCTGCATTGTGGCGATCGCGCGAACGCCGCGGTGGATCGCCGTGACACTGATCGCGCTCACCGTCGCGGCCGTCCCGAATTATCTTCTGTCGCAACGACAGCGGTACGCCAAAGAGGGCTGGGATTACAGCGACGTCGCCGACGTCATCAGCTCACACGCGGCTCCCGGGGACTGCCTGTTGGTCGACAACACCGTCGGGTGGCTGCCCGGGCCGGTTCGGGCGCTGCCTGCTGCTCGTCCCGCTGCCTTCCGGCCCTTGGTCGACGTGGGTCGCGGCGTTCCAGCGCCCAAGCGCGAGACGCTGTGGGACGGTCACGTGGCGGTGTGGCTGGTGGTAGGCCGGCTCTACCAATGCACGACGCTGTGGACGATCACCACTCACGACACCAGGCTGCCGAACCATCAGAGCGGCAAATCGTTGCCGCCGGGACGGCTGCTGGCACGCTCTCCCGCGTATGTGACGGCGAAAAACGTCGGGTTCGACATCGTCGAGCGTTGGCAGTTCCACCGCGCCCAGGTCATCAAGTCGACCCGCTGACGCCGGTCAGCGCAAGTCCAGGACGGCTCGGTAAGCTGCCAATGCGCCCACCACAGCGACCGCCGCGAACACCGCGAACAACGCCCGCGCGGCGACGACCATACTGGCCGGCGCGCTGTTGACCACGACACCGGCCAGCCCCGCCCCGAAAGCGCCGGCGATGACCTCGATCGTGTTGATCGCCGCGCCCGCCGCGGCACCTTCCTTCTCGTCGTCGACGTACTGCATCGACCAGGCCGACAGGTGCGGCCAGGCCGCGCCGATGCCGATTCCGGCGATCGTCAGCGTCAGCGCCCACGTGACGACAAGGCCCGCCGAGGCGTTGTCGACCTGGGTGGCCGCAGTCAGGACCAGGCCGAGAGCTATGACCAGGGGCGACGCCACGACCACGCGGTTGATGACTTTCCGGCCGCGCAACGACGCGCTGAGAATCTCGCTGACCGCCCAGCCCACCGCCAGCGCGGCGCCCAGGAAGCCGGCCACGACGGGAACAAGATGCGCCAAGCGTTGCCCGAACAACGGTACATACATGTCGACCATCGCCGAGGCCATCAACACCGCCAGGGTCAGATAGATCCACTTCAACGGACCGGTGCCAAATACGCTGGGCGGCAACACTTTCACCGCCATGCGTCGATCAACGACCAGGAACGCGACCACGAGGACCAGACTGAACGCGAGCAACGCTGCGGTAAGCCCGACGCTCGTCGGAACCTGGGCGACGCTGACCGTGAGCGCCGCAGCGCTCAGCAGCAACACCGACCACACCGGCACTTGCAGCGTGGGCTTCGCGTCGCCCGGATCGACGCGGCGAGCCGGCAACACCAGCGGGATCAGCAAGGCCATCGCCAAGGCGAGGATCGCCATGGCGCCAAACGCCCAGCGCCACAAGCCGAATTGGGCGAACAGGCCACCCGCGGCCGGGCCGGTCACCGTCGCGACGCCCCACATCGCCGACACCAGTGCCGATGCCTTGGTCCATAGCGGTCGCGGCAGAGCGGAATTGATCAGCGCATAGCCCAGACCGGCCAGCAATCCGCCGGCCGCCCCCTGCAGGGTGCGACCCACCAGCATCACGTCCATGCCGGGAGCCACCGCACACACCACACTTCCGATCCCGAACACGGCCAATCCCAACAGAAATGACACCCGCGGCCCGACGCGCAGCAGCAGTGCGTTGACGTTCGTAGCCGTGACAACCGAGCCCACCAGGTACAGGGTGGTCACCCAGGCATACAGCCGCTCGCCACCGATGTCGGCGATCGCGCTCGGCAGCAGGCTGACCGTCAGGAATTCGTTGGTCGCGTACAGCGCAACTCCACCGGCAAGCAGCGTCGAGGTCCCCAGGAACCGGGGACCCAACAGCGCACGCCAGCCATCGACCGCTGTCGAACCGTGGGCTGAGCTCACTTCAGACCGGCGGCATCCATCCCGCGCAACTCTTTCTTGAGGTCGGCGATTTCGTCACGGAATCGGGCGGCCAGCTCGAATTGCAGGTCGCGTGCGGCGGTCATCATCTGCTCGGTGAGATCTTTGATCAGATCGGCCAGCTCGGCCCGCGGCATGTTCGCCGTGTCGCGCCCCTCGAACACCCCGGCACTGACCGCCCGGCCGGGCTCGCCTTGGGCCCGTCGCCCCCGCGACGAGTTGCGCCCCGACCCGCCGATCGCCACGGTGTCGCTGTCGTCGGCCTCGCGATAGACCTGGTCGAGGATATCGGCGATCTTCTTGCGCAGCGGCTGCGGGTCGATGCCGTTGGCCTCGTTGTAGGCGACCTGCTTGGCCCGCCGACGGTCGGTCTCGTCGATCGCTTCTCTCATCGAGTCGGTGATCTTGTCGGCGTACATGTGCACTTCGCCGGACACGTTGCGGGCGGCGCGGCCGATGGTCTGGATCAGGCTGCGCGACGAGCGCAGGAAGCCCTCTTTGTCGGCGTCCAGGATCGCGACCAGAGACACCTCCGGCAGGTCCAAGCCTTCGCGCAGCAGGTTGATGCCGACCAGCACGTCGTAGTCGCCCAGCCGCAGCTGACGCAGCAGCTCTACCCGGCGCAAGGTGTCGACCTCGGAGTGCAGGTAGCGCACCCGGATACCCAGCTCCAGCAGATAGTCGGTCAGGTCCTCGGCCATTTTCTTGGTCAGCGTTGTCACCAGAATCCGTTGGTCGGCCTCGGCGCGCTTGCGGATCTCGCCGATCAGATCGTCGATTTGGCCCTTGGTCGGCTTCACCACGACTTTCGGGTCGACCAGCCCCGTCGGGCGGATCACCTGCTCGACGAACTCCCCGGCGGACTGGCTCAGCTCGTAGGGACCGGGCGTCGCCGACAGGTACACCGTCTGCCCGACCCGGTCGGCGAACTCCTCCCAGGTCAGCGGCCGGTTGTCGACGGCAGACGGCAGCCGGAAGCCGTACTCGACGAGGTTGCGTTTGCGCGACATGTCGCCCTCGTACATGCCGCCGATCTGCGGCACCGTGACGTGCGACTCGTCGATGACCATCAGGAAGTCTTCCGGGAAATAGTCCAGCAGCGTCGCCGGTGGCGAGCCCGGCCCGCGAGCGTCGATGTGCCTCGAGTAGTTCTCGATACCGGAGCAGAACCCGACCTGGCGCATCATCTCGACGTCGTAGTTGGTCCGCATCCGCAGCCGCTGGGCCTCCAGCAGCTTGCCCTGGCCCTCGAGTTCGGCGAGGCGCATCTCGAGTTCCTGCTCGATGGTCGAGATGGCGTGCGCCATTCGCTCGGGTCCGGCGACGTAGTGCGTGGCCGGGAAGACCCGAAGCGAGTCAACCTTGCGCACGACGTCACCGGTGAGTGGGTGCATGTAGTACAGCGCTTCGATCTCGTCGCCGAAGTATTCGATGCGGACCGCGAGTTCTTCGTAGGACGGGATAATCTCGACGGTGTCGCCGCGCACCCGGAACGTGCCGCGGGTGAAGGACAGGTCGTTGCGGCTGTACTGCACGTCGACCAGCAGCCTCAGCAGCCCGTCACGCGGAACCTCGGTGCCGACCTTCAGTTCCACCGAGCGGTCCAGGTAGGACTGCGGGGTGCCCAGGCCGTAAATGCAGGACACCGATGCCACCACCACCACGTCGCGGCGCGACAGCAGCGACGACGTCGCGGAGTGCCGAAGCCGCTCCACGTCGTCGTTGATCGAGCTGTCCTTCTCGATATAGGTGTCGGTCTGGGCGATGTACGCCTCGGGCTGGTAGTAGTCGTAGTACGAGACGAAGTATTCAACGGCGTTGTGCGGCAACATCTCTCGCAGCTCGTTGGCCAGCTGCGCGGCCAGCGTCTTGTTCGGCGCCATCACCAGGGTCGGCCGTTGCAGCCGCTCGATGAGCCATGCGGTGGTGGCCGACTTACCGGTACCGGTGGCACCCAGCAGCACGACGTCGCGCTCCCCCGCCTGAATCCGGCGCTCCAGCTCGTCGATCGCGGTCGGCTGGTCACCGGCCGGTGTGTGCGGGCTGACCACCTCGAAGTGGCCGCCCGCACGCACCATCTCCTCGACCGGGCGGTATTCGGAGTGCGCAACCACAGGATGTTCGGTAGCAAACGCCATGCTCACCAGGGTAGAACCCCGCACCGACACGTGCGGCGACGATGCCGGCAGCGGTCAGCTGTGCTGGCCGCTCCACACCCGGGCACCGGGGTCGCATTCGATCAGGTGCCCGTCCTCGGATTTCGACATGGTGAACACCGGCGTGTCGTCACAGGACGTGCCGATCGGGTGTACCCCGGTGGTCGTTGGCGCTTTGTCCCAGGTGTTGCCCTCGCAGACGACCTGCTGATTGGCGGTGGAATCGTAGGCGACTTTGTCGATGTCGGTGCATGGCCCACCCAGTACCGCGGGCGACGGTGTTCCGACCGGCGCGGCGGTGTTGTCAGCCGCCTGCGTGGGATCGGCCACGGGCACATCCGGCGGGACGTCGCCGGTCCGCGACGCCACCACCGGGATGCGCAGCGTGGCCCCTTGCGACCCGCACTCGTTGCTCCGCACGGTCTGGGTCTGCACGCCGCGCAGCGTGCCGTCGGGTTCCGGCGTCAAAGTCCACACCACCGTCTCCGACTGCGTGGACAACGGCGCTGAGTGGCTGGTGCGACACTGCACCTGCACCTGGCGGGGCTCTCCCTGCCAGTGGCCGTCGACGAAATGCAGAATGCCGGCCTTGCCCGTGCCGACCGTCTTCGCCATCTGGTGACCCCCGTCATCCAGCTTGGTTCCGGTTGCCGCGCACCCGGTCGCGGTGCACGCGGAGGTAAACGCCCACCAACTGGTGGCTCCGCCGTTGGTGCGGATGACGCCGTTGGACGTCTGCTTCGCGCGGTCGTAATCCAGCCGGTAGCTGCCATTGAGCGGTGGTGCCGCTAGGGCCGATCCCGAGGACGACGTCTTGCTCACCCGCGGCGGTGACGCGGGATTCGCCGCCGGCTGGTTGTCCCAGGAGAAGAACGAGATGGCCCACGTCACGGTCAGTGCGACGACAGTGGTGACGATCATCGCCACGGCCATCGCGGCTTTCAGGGAAGGCCGCCGCCGGGCTTTCTGCACGCCGGCGCGACGGCGTAGCAGCGCCGTCACGGCGCGCGCACCCAGCCTGGAGCCGCCATCGCAGGCGACGTACTCGCTGAACGCCGCCGCGAATTGGCGGCATGATTCGAATCTGTCCGAGGGTTCCTTCGCCAGCGCTCTGACGAACACGTCGTCGAGGTCGGCGAGGTCGGGTCGGTGATCGCTGAGTCGGGGCGGCGCCGCATGCAGGTGCTGCCCGATCACCGCGACCGGGTTGGAGTTCTGGAATGGTGGTACACCGGTGAGCAGGTGGAATGCCGAGGCCGCCAGCGCGTACTGGTCGGCGCGGCCGTCGATGTTGGACCCGACCAGTTGCTCGGGGGCAGCGTAAGCAACGGTGCCGACGGCGACGTTGGTCTCGGTGATACCGCTGATGTCAGCGAGTTGGCGGGCTACGCCGAAGTCTGCCAACAGGATTCGACGGTCGTCCTGGTCAGGATGGGTCAGCAGGATGTTGGCGGGCTTCACGTCGCGGTGCAGCAGCCCACGGGCATGGGCATAATCGAGCGCGCCGGCGACCGCGGTGACGATCGCGCAGACATCGTGCTCGCACATCCCGCCCCGGAAACGCTCGCGCATCAACCGGGCTGCGTCGGTGCCCTCGACATAGTCCATCGCGATCCAGAGGTGACCGTCGAACTCGCCGCGGTCGTGCACCGCAACGATGTGCGGGTGCCACAGCGTGGCGGCTAAATCGGCTTCGCGACTGAATCTCTCGCGGAACTCCGGGTCGGCGGTTGTCCCTTCGGTCAAAACCTTGAGCGCGTCGCGGCGCGGCAAACGGGGATGCTTGGCGAGGTACACGTCGGCCATCCCGCCAGACCCCAACGGCCGCAGGATGGTGTAGCCGGCGAACGACGTCGGCGTGGAGATCGCACTGTCCGACGCGTCGCCCGGGCCGGGTCGACCGACCCGCACGCCATCCCGATCGGGACGCGACGCGATCAACGGCACCCGGGTCAGTAAGCGTGTGATCGCCAGGTGCGGCAGCGATGTGTAACCGCGCCGCCTCGGACTGCGGGAGCGCTGCGGCCCTCCAGGAGGCTCCGCAAGCGGTCCCGATTGGGCGTCCCAGCGCTGGGTAGCTCTGGTCGCCTCATCCATAACCGCTTACCCCCTCACTGCTATCGATTCGCGAGCTATGCTCTTGAATTAGTTGCGGCCCGGGCATTTTCGACGTCTCCGAGGCCGCGGCCGTGTTCGGACAGGCTGCTACCTCTTCGCAATCATGCCGCGAGATGCGGTGTGGTCCCGTTGTGCCACTTATGAAACAGCTGTGAATCGCGGCGTCGGAGCAGCTCGCGACAACATATAGGCGAATCACAGTGCGTCCCGTGGAAGCGTTGCACTCCCGGAGTCGATACTGGAGTGGTGAGTCGACCAGCCCCGCCCCTGCTGACCATTTGCCACAACGGCTCCGAAAGTACCTTCACGCCGGGTCACGACGTCGTCGTCGGCCGTGATCTGCGCGCTGACGTGCGGATCGCCGACCCGCGAATCTCCCGCGCGCACCTGATTCTGCGGTTCGACCAGGGCAAGTGGGTGGCCATCGACAACGGTTCAGTGAACGGCACCTTCGTCAACGGCTACCGCACACCGGTGATCGACATCCATGACGGGCAAAGCATCAACATCGGCAATGCCGGCGGACCGCGGCTGACCTTCGAGGTCGGACCGCCTCGCGGCAACCGGGGACGACCACCGGAAGCGACGACCTCCCGTGATGCGCAATCGACGACGTCGTGGTCGACGCCGCAGGGCCGACCCGCTGCGCCGGTCCGGCCGAGCCGGCCGCTGTCACCGTCGGAGTATCCGACCAATGTGCAGGCCGGGCGGCCGCCCGCAGGACCGCCAACCCACGAGACAACCGTGGTCAACGTCCGCTCCGCGCCCGCACAGCACGAGGCGCCGCCCACCGAAGTCACCAGGCTCGACGCACGGTCCGCCGACGCCTCGAATTTTGCCACCCGCTTCGTCAAGTTCTTGTCACCGAGGGCGACGCCGGCCGCCAAACCAGCCGGATCGGTGACGATCGGCCGGGCATCCGACAACGACATCGTGGTCTCCGACGTGCTGGCCTCGCGGTATCACGCGACGCTGATTCTGACGCCGCTGGGCACCGAGATCCGCGACACCAGCGTCAACGGGACGTTCGTCAACGGCACCCGGGTCGGGTCGGCGATCCTGAGCGAAGGCGACATCGTCACCGTCGGCAACATCGACCTGGTGGTCAGCGGCGGGCTGCTGGTGCGTCGCAGCGAAACCGAAGCGGCGACCCGCACCGGTGGCTTGGAGGTGCGGAACGTCGAGTACCTCGTCGAGAACGGCAAACAACTTCTCAGCGACATCTCGCTCACTGCCCGGCCCGGAACACTGACCGCGGTGATCGGCGGGTCCGGCGCCGGGAAAAGCACGCTGGCGCGCCTGATCGCCGGATACACGACACCAAGCTCGGGGTCGGTGACCTTCGAGGGCCACGACATTCACGCCGAGTACGCCTCGCTGCGCAGCCGGATCGGCATGGTTCCCCAGGACGACGTGGTGCACCGTCAGCTGACGGTGCGCCAGGCGCTGAGCTACGCGGCCGAACTGCGGCTGCCACCGGACACCAGCAAACCCGACCGGACCAAGGTCGTCGCGCAGGTACTCGAAGAACTCGATCTGACCAAGCACGCCGACACCCGCGTCGACAAACTGTCGGGCGGACAGCGCAAACGCGCCTCGGTTGCGCTCGAGCTGCTCACCGGGCCGTCGCTGCTGATGCTCGACGAGCCGACCTCGGGGCTGGACCCGGCATTGGATCTGCAGGTCATGACGATGCTGCGGCAACTGGCCGACGCCGGACGGGTGGTGCTGGTCGTCACGCACTCGCTGTCCTACCTAGACGTCTGCGACCAGGTGCTGCTGGTGGCGCCGGGCGGCAAGACGGCCTACTACGGCCCGCCGGACGGCATCGGCGAGGTGATGGGCACTACCAACTGGGCCAAGATTTTCAGCCAGGTCGGTGCCGATCCTGACGAGGCGAACCGCCGGTTCCGCGAGCGGGAAGAACAGCAGTTGCCTCCGCAATCAGGCCAGCCGGCCGACCTGGGCGAGCCGGTCCACACCAGCGTGCGGCGCCAGATATCGACAATCGCGCGCCGACAGGTCCGGCTCGTGGTCGCCGATCGGGCGTATTTCATCTTCCTGGCGCTGCTGCCGTTCATCCTGGGCGCCCTGTCGCTGACCGTGCCGGGCAGCACCGGATTCCACCCCGCCGACCCGCACACCGGGACGCCCGACGAATCCGCGCAGATCCTGGCGCTGCTGTTGCCGGCCGCCGCGTTCATGGGGACCGCGCTGACCATTCGCGACCTGGTCGGCGAGCGCGCCATATTTCAGCGTGAGCAGGCGGTCGGCCTGTCGACGACGGCATACCTGCTGGCCAAGACACTGGTGTTCTGCGGCTTCGCGATTCTGCAGGCGGCGATCGTCACCGCGATCGTGGTGGCCGGCAAGGGCACGCCGAGCCGCGGAGCGGTGCTGCTGGGCCATTCGACGCTGGCCGCGACCGTCGAGCTGTTCAGCACCGTCGCCGCGACCTGCGTCGCCTCCGCCGTGCTGGGCCTGGCCATCTCGTCGCTGGTCCGGTCCACCGAGCAGATCATGCCGTTGTTCGTGATCGCCGTGATGGCCCAGCTTGTGTTGTGCGGCGGGATGGTCCCGGTGACCGGCCGGCTTGGTCTGGACCAGCTGTCGTGGCTGATGCCCGCACGTTGGGGGTATGCGGCCGCGTCGTCAACGGTCGACGTCCGGCACTTGGTGCCGCCCACGCTGCTCCCCCAGGATCAGTTCTGGCAGCACACCCGGCATTTCTGGCTGCTCGACATGGGCATGCTTGCCGGGTTGACGGTGTTCTTCGCCTGTTTTGTCCGCTGGAAGATCCGGCTCCGACGCTGAGCCGCACTGACTAGAGGTGACGCCATCCACCCGCCCAAGCACGAGACGTTCGACCTGCGCGCCCGCACCAACACCGATCCCAAAGGCATCGTGCGGGCCGTCGATGAGTACATCGTCCGGCCGTGGGGTCTCTACGTGGCCCGGCCAACACCTGGCCGCCCGCAGTTCCACTACCTGGAGTCGTGGCTGCTGCCGTCATTGGGGCTGCGCGCGACGGTCTTTCACTTCAACCCCGGTCACGAGCGTGACCAGAACTACTACCTCGATGTCGGCGACTACAGCCCCGGCCCGGACGTCTGGAGCTCGGAAGACCATTACCTCGATCTCGCGGTCCGCACCAACGAATCAACAGATCTTGCCGACGTCGACGAACTACTGGAGGCGGTCCGGCATGGTCTGTTGACGCCTGAAGTCGGCGAGCTGGCGATACGACGGGCCGTCGCCGCCACCGACGGTCTGGCCCGCAACGACTACGACCTCAACACCTGGCTTGCCGGCGAAGGCATGCCGCTGACATGGCGATGAAATTCGCACGATCTGTCGCGAGTTTCCAGGGTGCAGCCGAACGGGTACGTGCCATCCATGGGTTACATCGATTACCGGCGAAAGGGGCGATCCGGGCGGAGTCCCGAACAGTCCCGACGCCGCAGAGGAGGCAACAGCGGGCCGCAATTCGTGATTCAGGGTCACCCGGCGCGCAGCGATCAGTACGACTTTTGTCTGGAGATCGACGGCGTCCTGGTGTCTTGGGCGATCCCTCGGGGTCCGTCGGTCAACCCGCAGGATCGCCGGATGGCGCACCGCACCAAGGACCACCCGGTTGACGATGCCGGTAACGTGATCGTCTGGGACCGCGGCACGTACGCCAACCGGACCGAGTACGAGATGACGAAATGCCTTGGGCGCGGCCATCTGTCAATTCGGTTGAACGGCGAAAAACTGCACGGCCGTTACGCACTCACCCGGGTCCGCGAGGGCGACGATGAGACGTGGCTGCTGGTCAAGCGTCGCGACGACGAGGCCGACCCACACCAGGACCCGGCGCACAGGCAACCCGAACCGGTGTCGAGCGGACGCACACCCGATGACTTCGACGAATCGTCATGACGGACAGACCCGGTCCGGTGCAGCGAGTGGCCCAACTCCGTGCCCGAACTGCCTGACGTAGAAGGGTTTCGGCGCCGCTTGGCGAGCACGCTGCCTGGCCGCGAAGTTCGTAGCGTGAAAGCGCATGACCCGGGTATTCTGCGGAATGTCAGCGCTCAGGTGCTTGGGCGCCGGCTGGCCGGGCATCGTTTCGGCACGCCGCGTCGTCGGGGCAAGTGGCTGATGCTGCCGACCGATGGTCCAATGCTGCTGGTGCACAGCGGCATGACCGGACATCCATACTATGCCGAGACCGGTGCCGACAGAGAAAAGTATGAACGGCTGGTGGTGTCGCTTGATCGCGGCGAACTGCGTTACGCCGATCTGCGTAAGCTGCGCGGGGTATGGCTGGCCGGCGACGAGGATGAGGTCGCCGATGTGACGGGCCCGCTGGGTCCCGATGCATTGGGACTTGGCCTACCAGCATTCCGTGACGTTCTTTCCGGGCGCCGGCGTCGACTCAAGCCGACGCTGATGGACCAGTCAGCCATCGCCGGCCTCGGCAACCTGATCTGTGACGAAATGTGCTGGCGTGCACAGGTGAATCCGCTTCGATCGATCAGCGATCTGGGCTCAGAGGACGTCGGGCGTTTGCACAACGCGATGACCGGGGTGTTGCGCACCGCGGTGCGCCACGGCCGGGTGCCCGGGCTGCCGCGCTGGCTCACCGGGGCGCGCGACGGGCCGGATCCCAGCTGCCCGAGGTGCGGTACCCGACTCGCGCACGCCCGGGCCGGCGGCAGAACAACAGTGTGGTGCCCGCGCTGCCAGCCCAAGTGACCCTCGGCCTAGTCGCTGGGGCGCCAACCGGTCGCGTCGGCCCATTCCCATGCCCGACGATAGGCCTCCGAAAACCACGGCTCTTTGGCGGCGGGCTGTTCAGCTTCCCGCTTGACAGCCAGATACTCTTCCCGCACAACGGGATTGGCTGCCAACCAGTCGACAAACAGCAGCGCGAACTGCTGATTGGGCCAGCCGTCGACGCGCAGGTGGACGTGTGTCGCCCGGCCCGGATCGGCTGAGCAGTGAAGTCGCTTGCGCCACAATGATTCATCGTTGGTGTGGTCGAATTCTGCGACGGCGCTGCGGGCGTCGGGCTTGCCGACGTCAGCGGTGATCGGCCTATGTACATACCCCGCACTCGTCAACGCCTCGTCCAACTCATCGGCCACATCGAGCGAGGCGACCGTGACCTGCACGTCGATGACGTCCTTGGCAACGATGCCCGGCACTGCCGTCGACCCGATGTGGTCGATGCGAACCGCGCGGTGCCCGCAAGCCGTACTCAGTCGAGCCACAATGCGGCGCGCCTGATCTGGCCAGGATGGGTCGTACGGCACCAGAACAGGGTCTGAGCGGGCCGGCTCACCGCCGGCAAGATTGTGCGCGAACGGCAGGATCCGCCGGTGCCACAGCGCGCGCGCCTGTTCGACCAACTCCGCTGCGCTGCCGGAGTTGTCGAGCCACACATCGGCGACCGCTCGACGCTGTTCCTCGGTGGCCTGCGCTGCGATCCTGGCCCGTGCGTCCTTCTCGGTGAAGCCGCGGTGCTCGATCAACCGGTTCATCCGGAGGTCTTCGTCGGCGTTCACGATCAGCACCAACGGGAACATCGGCGCCATGCCGGATTCGACGAGAAGCGGGATGTCCTCCACGATCACCGGGTTTTTCTGGGCCTCGACGGCGCCGGCGATCAACTCTGAGCGGCGTTGGGCGACCAGCGGATGCACGATGCCGTTCAGTGTCTGACGCTTCTCGTCGTCGCTGAAGGCGATGGCGGCCAACGCGGGTCGGTCGAGTGCGCCGTCCTCGGACAGGATCTGCTCGCCGAACGCGTCGATGAGCTTCGCCAGGCCCTCGGTGCCCGGCTCGACGACCTCGCGGGAGATCACGTCGCCGTCGACGACGATTCCGCCGAGATCGCTGAATGTTGAGGACACCGTCGACTTCCCGGCGCCGATACCGCCGGACAGGCCAATGCGCAGCACCGGTGTGCGGGTTAGGCGCTGCCCGCGAGCTTCTCCCGCAGGGCGGCGAGTTGCGCGTCGCTGGCCAGCGAGCCACCGCTCGGCTGGTCGTCGCTTGGCGAGCCGTTGGCCTGCGGGCGCGCGGCCTCCTCGGCCTCGGTGGCGGCGAACTTCTCCATCTGCGTGGTGTGCATCTTGTGCCGCCGCTCGGCCTCGGCGTAGCGGGCTTCCCACTCGGTGCGCTGAGTGTCGAAACCCTCGAGCCATTCGTTGGTTTCGGCGTCGAAGCCCTCGGGGAAGATGTAGTTGCCCTGCTCGTCGTAGCTGTCGGCCATGCCGTACTTGGCGGGGTCGAACTCTTCGGTGTAGTCCTCGTTGGCCTGCTTGAGGCTCAGCGAGATGCGGCGACGCTCCAGGTCGATGTCGATCACCTTGACCATCGCGTCGTCACCGACGGCGACCACCTGGTCGGGCACCTCGACGTGGCGCTCGGCCAGCTCGGAGATGTGCACCAGGCCTTCGATGCCCTCTTCGACCCGCACGAACGCACCGAACGGCACCAGCTTGGTGACCTTGCCCGGCACGATCTGGCCGATGGCGTGGGTGCGGGCGAAGTGGCGCCACGGGTCTTCCTGAGTTGCCTTGAGCGACAACGAAACTCGCTCGCGGTCCATGTCGACGTCGAGCACCTCGACGGTGACCTCGTCGCCGACCTGGACAACCTCGGATGGGTGGTCGATGTGCTTCCAGGACAGCTCGGAGACGTGCACCAGACCGTCGACACCGCCGAGGTCGACAAACGCACCGAAGTTGACGATGGAAGACACCACACCCTTGCGGATCGCGCCCTTCTGCAACTGGTTGAGAAATTCGCTGCGCACCTCGGACTGGGTCTGCTCCAGCCAGGCGCGGCGGGACAGCACCACGTTGTTGCGGTTCTTGTCCAGCTCGATGATCTTGGCTTCGATCTCCTTGCCGATGTAGGGCTGCAGATCCCGGACCCGGCGCATCTCGACCAGCGAGGCCGGCAGGAAGCCGCGCAATCCGATGTCGAGGATCAGGCCGCCCTTGACGACCTCGATGACGGTGCCCTTGACGGCCTCGTCCTTCTCTTTGAGCTCCTCGATGGTGCCCCAGGCGCGCTCGTACTGGGCGCGCTTCTTGGACAGGATCAGCCGGCCTTCTTTGTCCTCCTTGGTGAGGACCAGGGCTTCGACCTCATCGCCCACGGAAACGACCTCGTTGGGGTCGACGTCGTGCTTGATGGACAGTTCCCGGGAGGGGATCACGCCTTCGGTCTTGTAGCCGATGTCGAGCAGGACTTCGTCCCGGTCAACCTTGACGATGGTCCCTTCGACGATGTCGCCATCGTTGAAGTACTTGATTGTTTTGTCGATGGCGGCGAGAAAGTCCTCGCTCGAGCCAATGTCGTTGACGGCTACTTGGGGCGAGGTGACGGTGGGACTCGGCATATTGTTGGGTTGCTCCGGACAGTTTGGGGTCGTAGGGACAAAGCAAGTTACCCGTTGAGGCTACTCGACTGTGTACATGCTGGCCAAACCGCTCGGCGGTAGTGCGCACTAGTGGGCCGCGGTGTCCCAGCTCGGCCCGTAGCCCACCGAAACCTCCAGCGGCACGTCAAGCGGGTAGGCGCCGCCCATCTTGTCGCGCACCAACGCCTCGAGCTGCTCGCGTTCACCTTCGGCGACCTCGAACAACAGTTCGTCGTGGACCTGTAGCAGCATTCGCGACGTCAGCCCCGCGGCTGTGAGGCCGTTGTCGACCTCGATCATCGCCACCTTGATGATGTCGGCCGCGCTGCCCTGGATCGGCGCGTTGAGCGCTGCCCGCTCGGCGGCCTCACGCACCTGCCGATTGCTGCTGTCCAGCTCGGGTAGGTAGCGCCGTCGTCCCAGCACGGTCGAGGTGTAGCCGTCTTTACGGGCCTGCTCCACCACGTTCATCAGGTAGTCCCGCACCCCGCCGAACCGGGCGAAATACTGATCCATCTGAACTTTGGCCTCTTCAGTGGAGATCTTCAGCTGGGCCGCCAGACCGTAGGCGCTGAGGCCGTAAGCCAGGCCGTACGACATCGCCTTGACGCGGCGCCGCAGCTCGCCGGTCACCTCGTCGATCGGCACGCCGAACGCCCGCGACGCGACGAACGAGTGCAGGTCCTCCCCCGTGTTGAAGGCTTCGATGAGGCCTTCGTCGCGGGACAGATGCGCCATGATTCGCATCTCGATCTGGCTGTAGTCGGCGGTCATCAGCTGGGTGTATCGGGCACCTACGACGAAGGCGTCGCGGATCTGGCGGCCGGCGTCCGTACGAATCGGGATGTTCTGCAGGTTGGGCTCGGTGGACGAAAGCCGGCCGGTCGCCGCAATCGTCTGGTTGAACGTGGTGTGGATACGACCGTCTCCGGCAACGGAATTCAGCAATCCATCGACGGTCACCTTCAACCGGGTGACATCCCGGTGCGCGAGCAGGTGTTGCAGGAACGGATGCCCGGTTTTGTCGAACAGCGATTGCAGCGCATCCGCGTCGGTGGTGTAGCCAGTCTTCGTCCGCTTGGTTTTCGGCATCTCCAACTCGTCGAAGAGCACCACCTGCAGCTGTTTTGGTGAGCCGAGGTTGATCTGCTTTCCGATCACGGCGTAGGCCGCTTCGGCGGCATCACGGATCTGGTCGCCGAATTGGCTTTGCAGCGAACTCAATTGGTCCAGATCCACGGCGATACCGGTGGCCTCCATGCCGGCCAGTACCCGTTGGACCGGCAGCTCCATCTCGGCCAGCAGCGACGTGGAGTCGATGCGGGCCAATTCGGTGTCCAACGCGTCGGCCAGGTCGACGACGGCGCGAGCACGAAGCACCGCGGTCTGCACGGCCTGCTCGTCGACTCCCTCGTTGTCGTCGAGGAGCGAAAGTTGTTGCTGCTCTGAGGTTTCCGCACGCAGCTCGCGGCGAAGGTAGCGCAGCGACAAGTCGTCCAGCGTGAAGCTGCGCTGTCCCGGGCGGACCAGGTAGGCGGCCAGCGCGGTATCGGAGCTGACCCCGTTCAGCGTCCAGCCGCGTCCGGTGAGGTCGTGGATGGCCAACTTGGCCTCGTGTAGGGCTTTCGGCCTGTCGGGGTCAGCGAGCCATGCCGCCAGCGCCGAATCGTCCTCGTCGGTCAAGGCCGTGGTGTCGATGAAGCCGCCGTCGCCGTCGGCAGCGGCGATCGCCAGCGCGGTCGCATCGCCGTCGTACGGCCGGTGCGTGCCCACCACTGCCAGCCCCGCTCGGCGGCCGTCGGCGACGTGATCGGCCAGCCACTGGCCGACCGTGCCGGGCTCCAGCGCTCCCCCGCGGACGTCGAAACCCTCGTCGACCTCGGGTTCGACGGCAGCCAGCGTGTCGAACAGCCGGTCGCGCAACACCCGGAACTCCAGCTGGTCGAACAGTTGGTGGATCTGGTCGCGGTCCCAGGGTTGCACCCGTAGCGTGTCCGGCGTCTGCGCCAGCGGCACGTCACGAACCAGATCGGTGAGCTGGCGGTTGAGCACCACGCTGGACAGATTCGCCCGCAACGCGTCGCCGACCTTGCCGCGCACCGCGTCGACGTTGTCGACCAGCGCCTGCAGCGATCCGTATTCGATGATCCACTTCGACGCCGTCTTCTCGCCTACCCCCGGGATGCCGGGCAAGTTGTCGCTCGGATCGCCACGCAGGGCAGCGAAATCGGGGTACTGCTCGGGGGACAGGCCGTATTTCTCGACCACGGCCGCCGGGGTGAACCGGGTCAGCTCGCTGACGCCTTTACGCGGGTAGAGCACGGTGACGTCGTCGGTGACCAATTGCAGCGAATCGCGGTCACCGGTGACGACCAGGACCCGATAGCCCTCCTTTTCGGCCTGAGTCGCCAGCGTCGCAATCAGGTCGTCGGCCTCGAACCCCGGCTCGGCGAGCACGGTAATGCCCAGTGCCGCAAGGACTTCCTTGGTGACGTCGATCTGACCATGAAACTCATCAGGCGTCGCCGACCGGTTGGCTTTGTACTCCGGGTAACGCTCGGAGCGGAAAGTCTGCCGGGACACATCGAACGCGGCGGCGACGTGGGTGGGCGACTCGTCGCGCAGCAGGTTGATCAGCATCGCGGTGAACCCGTAGACCGCGTTGGTGGTCATCCCGCCCCGGGTTTTGAAGTTCTCGACCGGCAGCGCGTAGAACGCCCGAAACGCCAGCGAATTGCCGTCCAGCAGCATCAGCGTCGGCTTGTCGTCAGCAGTCTTGCCGACTTGCGTCTTCTTACTTGCGGTCCGCGCTGGGCTCACGGCCTCAACTCTAAGCACTGGGTCCGACCCCGAGTAACGGCTGCGCCCCTAGCCGCCAAACTGCAACACGTTTCAGTTTTGCCGTCGCGCTAGGTACGCTGGCCCGGTGCCAGAGGTTACCGTTCCAGAACCGGCAATCGACGGGTGGTTCGCCGCCGACGAGGCCGGCAACCCGCATCTGATCGGCGGCAAGTGCCCCACCTGCGGCACCTACGTTTTCCCGCCCCGGGAGAACAACTGCCCCAATCCGGGGTGCGATTCCGACGCACTGGAGTCCGTCGCGTTGTCGACCCGCGGAACGCTGTGGAGCTATACCGAGAACCGTTATCCGCCGCCTGCGCCCTACCCTGCCGCAGAGTCCTTCGAGCCGTTCGCCATCGCCGCGGTCGAACTCGCCGACGAGGGAATCATCGTGCTCGGCAAGGTGGTCGACGGAACGCTGGCAGCCGATCTGAAGGTCGGTATGCAGATGCAGCTGGCCACCATGACCCTGTTCACCGACGCCGACGGCGTCGAACGCCTCGTGCACGCATGGAGGCGCGCCACATGAGCACTCCCGAACCGCTCTACATCCTCGGGGCCGGCATGCACCCGTGGGGCAAGTGGGGCCGAGACTTCACCGAATACGGCGTGGTCGCCGCGCGCGCCGCACTGGCCGAGGCCGGCCTGGACTGGCGGCAGATACAACTGGTCGCCGGGGCCGACACCATCCGCAACGGCTACCCGGGCTTCATCGCGGGGTCGACGTTCGCGCAGAAACTCGGCTGGAACGGAGTGCCGGTCAGCTCCAGCTACGCCGCATGTGCCAGCGGCTCCCAGGCCCTGCAAAGCGCCCGTGCTCACATTCTGGCCGGGTTCTGCGACGTCGCGCTGGTCATCGGTGCCGACACCACCCCGAAGGGAGCGTTCGCGCCGGTCGGCGGCGAACGTAAGAACGACCCGGACTGGCAGCGCTTCCACCTGATCGGCGCGATGAATCCGGTGTATTTCGCGCTGCTGGCCCGACGTCGGATGGACCTGTACGGGGCGACGTCCGAGGACTTCGCTCAGGTGAAGGTCAAGAACTCCCAGCACGGTCTGCAGAACCCGAATGCCCGCTACCGAAAGGAATCCTCGGTCGACGACGTGCTGGCCAGCCCGGTGGTCAGCGACCCGCTGCGGCAGCTCGACATCTGCGCCACTTCTGACGGCGCGGCCGCGCTGATCGTGGCCGGCGCGGACTTCGCCCGTAAGCATCTCGGCTCCCTGGAGGGCGTGCCGTCCGTACGCGCGGTGAGCACGGTAACTCCGCAGTACCCGCAGCACCTTCCCGAATTACCCGATATTGCAACGGATTCCACCGCCGTGGTACCGGCACCGGATCGGGTGTTCAAGGACCAGATCCTCGACGCGGCGTACGCCGAAGCCGGTATCGGGCCGGCAGACGTCAGCTTGGCCGAGGTTTACGACCTGTCCACTGCCCTGGAGCTGGACTGGTATGAGCACCTGGGGCTCTGCGCCAAGGGTGACGCCGAGGCCCTGCTGCGCAGCGGGGCAACCGCCATCGGCGGCAAGGTGCCGGTCAACCCGTCGGGCGGCCTGGCCTGCTTCGGCGAGGCGATCCCCGCTCAGGCGATCGCCCAGGTCTGCGAGTTGACCTGGCAGCTGCGCGGTCAGGCCACCGGCCGACAAGTGGAGAACGCCAAGGTGGGCGTCACCGCGAACCAAGGCCTGTTCGGGCACGGCTCGTCGGTGATCGTCGCGCGCTGAACCCAGCTATTTCGACGGCGGTGCGTCCTGGGCCGTGTCGAAGGTTTCCAGCACGACTTCGGCCACGTGCTTCATCGTGGTCCGCCGATCCATCGCCGCGCGCTGGATCCACTTGAACGCCTCGGGCTCGGTCATGCCCTGGTTGGCCTGTAACAGCCCTTTGGCGCGTTCCACGAGCTTGCGGGTTTCCAGCCGGTCCGACAACGTCTCGACTTCGCGCTCCAGTGCCCTGATTTCGCTGAATCGGCTCAGAGCCACCTCGATCGCGGGGATCAGGTCGGAGATGGTGAACGGTTTCACCAAATAAGCCATCGCCCCGGCGTCGCGGGCTTTTTCGACGAGGTCGCGTTGGCTGAACGCGGTCAGCACCACGATCGGCGCGATGCGTTTGCGGGCGATCTCCGCCGCGGCATCGATGCCGTCGCGACGCGGCATCTTCACATCCATGATCACCAGATCGGGATCGAGTTTCTCGGCCAGCTCGACGGCTTCCTGACCGTCGCCGGCCTCGCCGACGATCTCGTAGCCCTCTTCGCGCAGCATCTCGGCCAAGTCGAGCCGGATGAGCGCCTCGTCCTCGGCGATGAGAACCCGGTGCGGCGTACGCGCGTCGACGTCGGTCATGACGAACATTCTGTCGTGAACCACGCCGATCCTCGACCGCGGGGGCGGTGAGTCGGCTCGCATCGACCGATCCTCTATGGTGGGAGGCCGTAAGTGCCAGGCCCTCGTATCCCAACTGGCAGAGGAAACGGATTCAAAACCCGTCCAGTGTGAGTTCGAATCTCACCGAGGGCACTTCTGAGCAGGCATTATGCTTAGACTGGTCAACACGCTCAGCTCGCCAGTCCGCACACAGTCCGCAGGAGGATTTACACTGCGGACCATGGCAAGCATTAGGCGCAGTGTTCGCGCGGGTGTAGAGGACCGCTGGCACCGGCCAGCACGGCGCGGTGAACAGGTCGCTTGGCCTGCCGATCAGACGGGCAGGCCAACGTGGTGCGTCGACCCTAAGCACGCCAAGACACCCGGCACGATGGTCTGTACGGTTCGCCACGGCAAGGGCAAGCGCTGGCTTGCTAGATGGGTTGACCACGACGGCCAGGAGCGGACTAGAGCGTTCGATAAGCGCGTCGAGGCACAGCAGCACATCGACGGCACCACGACCGCGCTCAACACTGGCACGTATGCGGACCCGCAGCGCTCGGCGGTTACTTTTAGGACTGTTGCCGAAACGTGGTTTGGCACAAAGGAAGCCGCTAATCGGGCACCTAAGACGATTGGCGATTACCGCGGGTTGCTTGACGTGGTGATCCTGCCGAAGTGGGGCGATTACGCATTGAGGGACATTGACTACGAACGGCTACAGACGTGGGTTACGTGGCTAGCGACTAACCCGGCAGCGCGTCAGCGCAAACGCAAGAGCAACCCGGATGCCGGCCTATCTCCTTCGCGGGTGATCCAAGCTCACCAGGTCGTGCATCAGGTATTCGCGTATGCGATCCGGGCCAAGTATCTTGCCGCGAATCCGGCGGACAACATCGTGTTGCCGAGCAAGCCGCAGAGCAAAGACCTGGCGCTAACGCATGACCAGGTGGGGCTGCTTGCCGACGAGACGGCCAACGCGCCGGTTCGCCAGCGTAGCGACACGCGCCCTTCGCGGACCTCGCTTGCCGCGATGGTGCGATTCCTGGCCTATTCCGGCCTCCGGTTTGGCGAGGCCGCTTCGCTGCGGGTGGGCGACGTAGACCTAGAAAAGCGAAGCGTGAACGTGGCGAAGGGCATTACCGGCGTGCGCGGCCAGGGCCGGATAGAAGGCGACACCAAGACGCACCAGCGGCGCGCGGTGCCGATATTGACGACGGCGTGTGTCGAGGAACTACGGGAGGCGATCAAGGGCCGAGACCCGTCAGAGTTCGTGTTCCCCGGCCCGGACGGCGGCGCTATGACGCTCGGGTGGTTCCGGGTGCGGTTCGATAAGGCGGTTGCGAAGCTGAGCTATGGCGATGTGACGCCGCACACCTTGCGGCACACTGCCGGGTCGCTGGCCATCAGCGAGTCGTCTACCGCTGCGGGCATGATGGCGGCACAAAAGTTGTTGGGACACAAGAACTTAACCACCACGGCCAACGTCTATAGCCACATGATTGATGGCGAATGGGAGCGGCTAGCGGCGGCGATGGATAAGGCGACCGCGCCGAAGTAGCTGGCGACACGCCAACGCGCACCTCCTTGCTATCGAACACGCGTTCGCTATGGTGATCACCCAGTGGCGGCATAGAGCGTTCTGGACATACGACCCGCTGCCACGTCGCGATCCGCGCGCAACCCGAACCGGCAGGGGTATCCATTGTGCTGCCGAAAATGAAAGATCAGTATGTCCGAGCAATCGCCATTCATTGACGCTGCCGGTATTGCCGCTTATAGCGGTCGGAGCATTGACACCATTCGTTATTGGGAGCGGCTAGGCGAGCTTCCCTCGTCCGCCAAGGTTGGCCGTAGGCGCGTGTGGAAGCGTGCCGATATTGAATCTTGGTTTGAGTCCAAGTTCGCTGCCTAAGCACGCCAAGCCCAGCTTAGCTTCCCGTAAGGGGCTACTGGGCTAATGCTGTTCAAAAACTGGAGAAATAGGATTGTGAGTCAAATGAATGTATCAGCCGAAGAGTTCTTTATGAACTCAGGCAGTGATCAATTAGAGAAAGCTTACGGCTGGGCGCGTGCACGTTATGCGTCACCGTGGGCAGTGTTCTTCGGAGTGTTATTGCGGGTCGCTGCCAGCGTTCCGCCAACCGTGCAGTTGCCACCTGTCATCGGTGGTCACGCCAGCCTGAACCTGCTCTGTGCCTTTGTGGGCCGGTCTGGAACCGGAAAAGGGAACACCATGAAGGTTGCAGCCTTGGCGTGGCCTAACGATATTCTGACGCTGCCTATTGGATCAGGCCAAGGAATAGCCGAAGCGTTTACAAAACGGAACGCGACAGATGAGATTCATCCAGTTATCTTTGATATACCAGAAATAGACACGATGGCCGGGCTGTCGAGCGCTCACGGAAGCATCTTGCTACCGACGTTAAAGAGCTTAGCAATGGGCGAACAGCTCGGGCAGGCTAATGCGACTAAGGATGCCCGCCGGAATGTCCCAGCACACTCTTATAGGGCTTGCCTGTCGGTCGGTGCGCAGCCGGGCCACACGGATGTCATATTCAATGATACGAGCGGTGGCACCCCACAACGCTTCCTGTGGGTTCCGGTAACAGACCCAAATATCCCAGACGGGGAATTTAATGATCCCGATCCGTTGGAGACGGATATGCCGATATGGACGCCGGGAAATGGTGGTGTTGTCGAGATTGTTTATGCGGCACCCGAGATTGAGCGGGCTATCCGCGTGAACCACATTGCCCGCCAGCGCGGCGACGGCGACGCACTTGACGGCCATGCAGTGCTCACCCGTTGCAAGGTGGCCGCACTGTTGGCGATCATGCATCGGCGGGCTGAGGTCAGCGAACAAGACTGGCGTCTATCCGCTGCTGTCATGGCCGTTTCAGATGAGACGAGGAGTGGTCTGGCCCAAGCTGCTGAGGACATCAAACGTCAGCGGGAATTGGAGGCGGGCGCTGCCAGGGCAATGCGTAGTGAGGGGTACGAGGTTGGTCGGGTGCAGTTGGCCATGCGCGCAATTGTTGAGAGATTGAAGCGCCAGAGGGGCGACGGAATGGCCAGAAATGACCTCCGGACGAGCCTCAGCACGCCGCATCGCCAAGTGTTTGATTCAGCGATTCAGGAGTTAGCTGAGAATAGCGTCGTTGAAGTCGTCACGGTCAGGCGTGGCACGCGCTATCGGCTTGCGGACTGTTGCCAGGGTGGCGACACTCACCAGGGTCAGTTTACGCAGTTCAAAGAGGGTGGCAGCGCCTACCAGGGTGGCGCGCCCGACAACCTCATCAGTCTGGAAGACCACAGGTCACAGAAGTCGGGCGGGCCGAAAGCCTCCTGCCAGAAATGGTTCGACAGGTACCTCGCTGAGCAACGCGACCGGGGGCACGACACCGTAGAAGCGGTTGCTGTGCGCACAGCGGGGCAAGCAGCAGGCTATTCCCGGAGCAGCCTGTACGTGGCGGCTAATAAGCGGGGCCTCAAGGGGTCTATCTGGTCGCTTACAGGCTGAAATTCTGTCGAGAGGGGTCGCTGGCCGTGCGAGGCGGGTGCTGATCACGCAACGGGTCGACGCGGTTCATTCCCGACCAGAACGCTCATCTCGAGATCTCGTCCTCGGAGACCGGCTCAACCACAACGCGGCGCATCCACTCAAGTACCGTTTCAACGCGGCGATACTTGCGCTGCGGGGCGAGTGTCTCGTGGAACTGGGACCGCGCACCGGCAATTCGCCAAGTAGCGTGGTCCAGGTGCATCCCACGACCTCTGATTGACGCGTCGATGGTGTTCTTGCCGTAGGTAAGTGTGAGTGTTGTGGTTGCGATACCCCACTCGGCATCGCCTTTGGTTTCCTCGCTCATTGCCCAGCCTGTCGCACCGGCGACCGTCCGAAACCGCTCGACGACGGGAATTTGAGCCTCCTCGACCTGTGGTGCGCCGTAGGACGCCACATCATGCACTGCCTCGGCCAGCTCGGCGAAACCCAGAAGTTCCAACCGAACTGACGCCGCTTGCAGCAGCAGATCAAATTCTTCGGCGTCGGGCATCTCCCTGATTGCCGCTTGGAGGTCGGCCCGAGGGTCAGGCTTCTGACTAACCATGAAGCCATTCCACCAGAGACGCGCTCCATTTTTCTTTTCCGGAGAGAGAGAAGGCGCTGGCCGTATGAGGCGCAGACGTCCTCCTATTGGGGCCACCCCCAGGGGGTACAAAGCTCAAGGGCACGGAACTGGCGTCGTTCATGATTGACCCTTTGCGCGGTCGAGGCTTGAGAGCGTGAACTCAGCTACAGAGCAGGCCTCCCTCACGACCAATCGCGCTAGCTCTGCGGTGACCCCAGTCGGAAGAGTCCTTCCGTGTCCCGTACCTTGCAGGTTCCGTAGCGCGTTGACCTGTTCAGCAATTGCCCACCCGTTTTGAAGGACTGCTTTGATGTGCTTTGCGCCGGGAGTGTCACCCGCGACTTGCTGAGGAAGTATGTTCAATCGCTCCCTCGCGAGGTACCACAGCTCGCCAAAGTCGGCATTCTTCCCAATCGGCCAGTCAAGTTCCGACAACACGAATTTCGCAACAGCTTCAAGGAGGTCCTTCGCTGAGCCCAGCGCGAGAGCTGGGTCTTCGTTCGCTTGCTGCAAGCGATGCAGTTGCTCGTTAAGGGCGGGTCTACCGCCGGTGTCTAGGTTTATCGAAACCTCGGACAGGTCTCCTGCATCAGACAGGTTCCAGCCCTGCTTACGGAATGCCCTTTGCGCACGGCTGAGAGCGTCAGCCGGGATTGAGTCGTCGTCGAAATGGCCGCCTGCGCGCAGGTCCCTCAACAGAGAGTCGACCAGTTTTCGTGCGAGAGCCGGCCTACGTATTGCGGCCTGGATTGCACGACGAACGCGGACTTCCTTGTTGGGCGTATGCGTCAGTTCGTCATACGGCGCGGCATCGCCAAGTCCTGACCCCACGAACGCGGCAGTGAGCTTCGTGTGCGTGGAGCCGTTTCCGCCGAGGTAGAACCTGGCGAACGTGGCCGCGATGTCTTCACTGACAGGTGGTCGAGACATGATGTTTTCATCGTAACTACCAGCACCAACGGCTTTTTCAGTGTCTTCTCCCGGAGAGAGAGACGGCGCTGGCAGTGCGAGGCGCACCTGTAAGCGGCCAGCGGGGCACCCCCACCCCCCATGCCGGACACCGGTTTAGGGTTGAGTGCTCGTTATTCTGAATCGGACGCCAATTCGGAGAAGTCCAACCGTTTGATGGCGTCGCGCCCATGACGGAGGCAGTACGCCCGCCCCAGGGTGAGCATTGCCCATGCTATTTCGGTGGATCGTTCGACGGCATATTCCATGGCATGGTCGTCTTCGTAATATGAGGTGTCGTCCCATTCGATGGCCACCAGATCACTAGCCTCGTGTGCGTCGTATTCGATATAGTCCTCGGATTGCACCTCGGCAGTGGTCATGCGGACGCCGACTGACGACAGGCCGCGCAAGGTCTCAAGTACCTCCGCCGGTGCCATACCAGTATCTCGACGGACGAGGTCGAGGCTTATGTGAACATTGTCTGGCAGCTCTTCTGTGCACCCCGCACCCATTATTTCCGCCATCAAGTCCCGTTCATCTTCTGTCATCCGACGTAGGGCTTGCATGAACGCGTTTGATATATTGATGATTGCATTTTCGTCGTCTTCCGAAGCTGCACCCAACAGTTTGAAAAGCGCCACTGGTTTAGGTGGAAGATAATCTTCCCTGTGAATTTTTCCGATCTTTTGCACAATCATTAGCGCAAGTTCCTCGGGCGAGACGCCGGCTATGTCGATGTAGCCTACTGTGGGAAGGAAACCAGGGACTTCCGCATCATCGACCCGCACCGGTAGGATGTATTCTTCATTCTCCTCGAAGGCACGGGCTTGAGCGCTCCGGCGCTCGTGCGTGGTCCAAACCTTACGTGCATAGTCGTCCGAAATGAATACCACTGCATAGCTTGCAGCCTTACGATATATATAGTCGAGATGTTCATACAGATTTTTGCCCCATAGATGAATTTTCTCGAAGTTGTCATAAAAAACTCGGATACCGCGCGACTTTAGCGATTCGGCAACTTTCTCGACGTAGTCACGTTGTTCGCCGGCGAATGACAGCGCAACGTCCCACTCGCGGATGTTGCGTTCCTCTTGGTGCATTGGACCAACTTTACAAGCTGCCGCATTTACTCGGAATCTTCGCTGAGAGCCCGGTACACGGTCGCTCGGCTGACGCCCAGTGCGACGGCGATGGTGCTCGCGGGTTCCCCAGTAGAGTGCATTCGCTGAGCTAGTGCGGTCTTCTGTGCGTCCAGCGCTTTGGGGCGACCAATGGACTGCCCGCGTGCGCGCCGGGCTTCGCGCGCCGCCGACCGACGTTCCTTGCCGAGCTCAAGTTCCAGCTCCGCCAGACTGGCGAGCACACCGGCCACCATGCGACCGGCAGCGTTGGAGGTGTCGATGCCCTCCCGAAGGGATCGCAGGACAATTCCGCGCACACCCAGCTCGCGGATGGTGGACATGACCTCGGCAGCGTTACGGCCCAGGCGGTCGATGCCGACCACGACGATGGCGTCCCCTTCGCGGGCGTAATCCAGCAGCGCCGCTAAGCCGGGACGCTGTTCTCGCGTCGACGCGCCCGACAGTTTATCGCTATAGACACGCGCCCCGTCCACCCCGGAAGCGACGAGCGCATCGACTTGCTGGTCGAGGGACTGATGTCCTGTGCTCACGCGGGCGTAGCCCAAGTTGGTTCCGGTAACGGCGGGGGCGGTGGTTGCGTCCATCCGTCGAATGTCTCAGAAGTCTCATAAGTCGTCAATATGAGACACGACTTTTGGCACAACTTTTGCGACACTGCGACGTGGGAATTGTTGATGCTAAGGAAGCGACCGGCCTACAGTCTCAGATCTTTAGTTTTGAGACGAGGGACGAAGCCCGCGCAGGCTTCGTACTCCGCATCGCCGGACGGCATTGCGCGAAAAGGGCTCGTATCACTGCATCAGTGCTGGATACCCTCTGTCGATGCCGCAAAGTAAGGGAAGGTCGCGTAGTAAGGGAAAGCGCAAGAAGGCACATTCGACCCACAGCCAAGGTGTGACTCAGCCAAACGTGGCATACGTGTTCGCTCCGCAACGAGAGCGGATGAAGTCGTTCTTTGATCTGGTCTTCTCGATTGGCGCAGCGGCGGACGACTCCCTCAGTGGTGCGACTCGACCGGAGGACGTTCGCGAAGCGCGGCTCTTCATCTTTGACATTTGCGTACTGACGCGAGGCATCAACGCACTCAAGTCCATTCGTGTCTTGTGCGAGGAAGGCCAGTGGGAGTTCGCCGTCGGTATCGTGCGGCAGCTCTTCGAGCTCCTGCTCAACATAGAGCATCTGAAAACATTCGCCGATCGCGATGAAGGAAACTTCCGGTATGCGAAGTACGGCCTGATGCAGCACATCGAACGACGGAGAGGCACTTTGCTTTACACGAAGAAGACGGGAAGGGACATCGACGAAGCTCAACTGGAGGAGGCAGAACAGATCCTCGCCAGCGCGTTCCCCGAGTTCCGCTCCGTGTCAGCCCGGGGAAAGTTGATTCGTGAACAGTATTGGTCAGGCCTCAACGTCCGTACTTTAGCCAAGCAGTCGGACCATCCGATGCGCGTCGACCAATACGACCTCCTGTTTGTTCCCTACTCGGACCAGGCGCACGGTGCTCCCAGTGCGCTTGTGGACGCAATGTTTCCGCGCAGTGTAAAGCCGGAGGCGATGTTCGCCGAAGACTCGATCCATATCGGTGAGACGTTGATCATGGCGATCAACCTCTTTCTAGAACTGTGGGACTTACTTGAGCATGTTCGTCAACCTGATGTTGGGCAGCGTCTCGCGTGGGTTACGGCTACGAAGGCGGAAGCAGAGAAGTTTGGCGTATGGCCGACAACACCCCATCTGCACGGGATGTCAAGCGTTGAGGACGAATCTCAGTGATGCGGACCTATTGGGCGACGGGCGGGACGACCAAGGAGCGCGATTGGCGTTGTCAGAAAGGCTTGGTGCCCCTGAAATGGATCCACGGAAATCTGGTTGGTGTGGGGTCATGTCGCTCACGACGAGCTGTCGAGGCGAACTCGTAAAGGGCGACGGAGTCTTGCCCTTCAAAGGCACTCGGGCCAGCCAGGGCAGCGGAAACTGCTTCTCGCAACAGGTGCTCGGCGGTGCTTTCAAGCTCTTCATAAGCGCCGTCGTTGGAAAGCTCGTCGCTCTGGAAGTTGCGAACAACTTTCGACCCGGAATCGGAAACTAGCGCGGCAGCGCTTGAGAGTGCGGTAGTGAAAGCGCTGGCATCCCACATCGCAAGACTGATGTACGTCTGGTAACTGGCTTTGAAAGGAGTTCGAATCTCCGCTGCCCATTCGATTACACCGTGGCGTTCCGTAGCCTCGTATATCGGATCGCTGTGAAGCTGCTTCAAGAGGTCGTTGAACACGCGTGACACCCGGTAGATGGCTTTGTCGTCTGTCATCGGACTCGGACCCCGTAACCAGGTGGAACCAGCGCCTTCTTCTCATAGCCGCTGGGCAGTATGTACTCGATACCTTGCCCCATTATGCATCGGCGTGGCCCCTGTATCTCGCTAACCTGCGCCGGATCGATCAGGAAGACCCAATGCCGTTCCGTCATTTGTACTGGTAGATGGAGTAACGGTCCCGAGCACGTAGGACAGAGTGCTGTCGTTGTCGTCCATACCGTTCGATCAGTCGGCGGCGCGTGCTGATCCGTTACGTATCGGAGCAGAGGACGCCCTGCTAGTTCTTCCGCAACGTCTGCTCCCGTCCGCACAGGCATAGCGCTGAGCGATGCGTTCTCTGGCCAGATGTCCACCGTCTCGCCCGCTCGACGGTTCTGGAGAAAATAGACGTCCAGAGAGACCGCCAGGTTGCACGCGCATGACGCGACCGGCCCAGATCCGGGCAGCATTCGAGTACGTTATCTCGCGGAAGTCGCTTGACTAGGCAGGCCGCGCCTTCGCCCTAAACGTGTCGAGCGGCTATTACGTCAGGGCGTGCGAGCCTGCTGGTAGTTCAACGATCACATAGCCGCTGTGCGGCTCGAAGCCGGTGGCCCAGCGAGCGGGAGGACCCATCCTCGATCATCGGAAGCGGCCACGGAGGTTTAGGAACCCGGACGGGGAATCGAGACATAGGCAAGTTTCCGCGTAGGCAGAGACTCTGCACGGGCGCGGCTCGGCGTGCTGACGGTGGTCAGCACCTAGCTCATGTGAGGTCATGTTTCGGCATGTCACGCCGTGCTGACTCATTTCGCGTCTCCGCAGGTCAACCGCGTTATATGCGTATTCGATTCCCGGCAGCTCCGTTCCGGATTTGACTCACGACCGCTGCTGCAAGAGCTTTACGACGTCGACCATTAACCGGAACGCGGATAGCGTTGGGTACAGCACCCGGCTTAGGTCGCTTGTCAGCCTCAGGTTCACGACGCCGGGATCTGCGGTTGCTTGCTGTTCCTGCTCAGACATACCGAGTACAGCCCAGGGTCGACCGTGAGCGAAGCCGGAACAGATTTGCCAGGGCAAAAGTGGGGTTGACTCAGCCGAATGCTCTTCGATGTACTTGACCGCCGTGCTGCTGCGGTAACCGGCTCGGACGCTTGCCGTCGAAATTCCGCGCACGGCAGCAATCGCGTCCAGTCTGACCAGCTTTGCCTCCCGACTCGCGTCGTCGGCCAAGCCGAGCGGTTCGAGGGCAATGAGTTGTTCGTTGAAGTTCCGCGCATGCCAGCGGAGCGTCCGTTCGATTCGATCGTTACGCACTGGGGGGTGCAGGATCCAGAACGCCGCTGACAGATTCTCCAAAGAGCCTCGGACGAGGCTGTAGACCGCCGACGCGTGCAACACCTCCAAGTCCACGACGAGCGACTTAGCGGCGTGAAGGTGGTCGACCCCGCTGACAAGGCAGGCGCGAACTGCGTGCGACACACAGTAGGGCGCACTCTTCTTATCGTCGCCGCATAGCGAGGATCTATCACGTACCGCGAAGTCATTGGTGTCGCCGATGCGCTGGGCCATTTTGTCGATGCCAGGCGCGATCTCTAGCCATTTTGCGACAACTTGCTCTTCGGGTACGGCGGCACCAACGTCGTCACTCACATGCGCGATCGTGCACCACCTTGCCGACATTTGCCGCTTGGCCCGCAGGTGTTTGTCTGGATCGTCGGCAGCGTCCAGACACGCGACGGCAAAAGCAGGCGAAGCGCGGACAGCCGTAAACGGCACCCGTCAACCGTCAGGGCCATTGAGTCGCAACGGCTTTAGGGCACGGACCGCCTACCCTGACGATGCTCGCCAGTCCGCACACAGTCCGCACGGCACCAACCTGCGCCCACCCTTTACCACCAGTGAAAAGTGGACATGATGTACTTTGACCAGGCAATTCACTCCCCTAGCCACCTGTCGCCACCAATCACACCAAACGGCCACGACCTGCGGTTTTACAGAACGGACTATTTCAAAACCCGTCCAGTGTGAGTTCGAATCTCACCGAGGGCACTCAACTGCTCTTGACTGCTGGGGATTTGCTTGGAACACAACCAAATCGGCCTGGCGACATAGGACCTGAGCTTAAGCTTAGGAAAGCTTAAGCTACGCTCAGGTTCGGCGCGCAAGCAACGAGGGGGAATCACGATGGCCAGTAATGTCCGGCGATGGGCCGTC
>NZ_DASXEP010000086.1:0-20936 GCF_036490025.1 Mycobacterium sp.
GCAAACCGCTTGGCCGCCTTGTCTTTAGCCAAGGGTATGGGGCCCAACGGAGCTGCCACGCTCGAAGTCCGGGGCCACAAATCGGGACGGATCGTTTCGTTCCCGGTGGTCGTCGCCGACTACCAGGGCGAGCGCTACCTGGTCTCCATGCTCGGCCAGAAGGCGAACTGGGTGCGCAACCTGCGCGCAGATAACCATGGCGTTTTGGTGCGTGGTCGGCGCGAAGAGGTGACGTTGGTGGAAGACCTGTCTGACAAGCGCGCCGCGATCTTGCGTCGGTATCTCGAGCTAGCGGCGGGTGCGCGTCCGTTTTTCACGATCGATCGGCGCGCGCCGCTGGACGACTTCGAGCGAATCGTCGATCAGTACCCTGTCTTTCGGGTCGCCTGAGACTTCGGCGTCGACAAAGCCGGGTCCCGGCTCCGGCCTGACGTTGTGCGCGGTGATCTCCTGCCGGCAATGTGCGCACACCAGAACCGGTTCGGCGGTCTGATCGCAGGTCTGGTGATGCAGCACGATCGGCGGACCCTGGGGGTGCGGCAGGTGGTGGTCACCCCACTGCATCAGGACCACGATCGCCGCGAACAGATCGCGGCCGGAGTCGGTCAGCCGGTACTCGTGACGGTCGGGGTCGCGCGTGTAGGGCACTTTTTCCAGCAGTCCCTTGTCGACCAGGGTGCGCAGACGTGCGGACAACGTGGGGCGCGGAATCTGTAGGTTGCGCGCCAACTGGCCGAAACGGCGAACCCCGAAGAATGCCTCGCGCAGGATCAGCAGGGTCCATCGCTCGCCCACGATCTCCAGGGCGCGTGCAACGGACTCACCGTCGAAGCGATGTGACAGATCCGGGTAATCCATGGTTCAACCAATGTACCGGTTCAAAAACTAAACCGGTAGTGCTAACGTGGCTGAATCACCCACTCCGTCTGTGCAAAGCGAGGACGTATGGACACCGACGTCACCACCATGCCCGTACTGTCGCGGGCGCGCGAGATCGCCGAGTTGGCGCGCGGTATGGCAGATGACATCGATTCTGCTCGCAGGCTGCCGGCCGAACTGGTTGAGGTGCTGCGAGATTCGGGCTTACTGCGCGCCGGCGCGCCGGTCGAGGTCGGCGCTCTAGAGCTGCCCGCGGGAACCGCTTTGCGGTGCGCCGAGGAGGTGGCACGTGGCGACGCGTCCGCCGGCTGGTGCGTGTCGATCGGGATGACCAGCACCCTGCTGGTCGCATATCTGCCGCCGGTGAGCCGTGACGAACTATTCGGCAACGGCCGCGGCCTGGCCGCGGGTGTGTGGGCACCGCAGGGCAAGGCCCGGCGGGTGCCCGGTGGTGTTGTGGTGTCGGGGCGCTGGGCGTTCTGCAGCGGCATCACCCACGCCGACGTGCTGTTCGCCGGCTGCGTACTCGAGGACCGTCCGGCGGTGGTGGCGCTGCCCACCGAGCAGCTGCAGATCCTGGACACCTGGCACACCCTCGGCCTGCGTGGCACCGGCAGTCACGACACGGTCGCCGAGGAGGTGTTCGTCCCCGATAATCGGGTGCTCTCGATATTCGACGGTCCGGTGATCGACCGGCCGCTGTACCGATTTCCCCCGTTCGGGTTTTTCGCGGCCTGCATCACCGCGGCCGCGATGGGCAACGCGCGCGCGGCGATCGACAACTTCGTCGAGCTCGCCCCGACCAAAAAAGGCGTGGCGGCCAGTCGCACGCTTGCCGAGCGGTCCACCATCCAGGTGGCGGTCGCCACGGCAGAGTCGGCACTGGAAGCCGCGCGAGCCGGGTACTACCAAGCCATCGACGCCGCCTGGCAGGCGAGTCAGGACGGGCCCGCGGTGCCGTTGGAGGCGCGAACCCGGCTGCGCCTCGCGGCAACCCACGGCGCACGCGTCTCGGCCGACGTGGTCCGCACGATGTACGACCTTGCCGGGGGCAGCGCGATCTACGACGGCGCGCCGCTGCAACGACGTTTGCGGGACGCTTTCACCGCTACCGCGCACTTCCAGGTGAACGAGGCATCACGCGAGTTGCCGGGCCGAATCCTGCTGGGCCAGACCACCGAGGCGGCCATGCTGTGAGGTCGTCGATCGAAGCGGTGCTGCCGCTGTGGCTGGACCGGCCCGACCTGGAGGCACTCGAAATCGCCGAAGCCGCCGGCGCCGCGGGTCTACACGGGCTGTGGATCGGCGAGATGGCGACGTTCGACGCGTTCGCGTTGGCCACCGCCATCGGCGCTCGCGTACCGGGTTTGGGCTTGCGGGTCGGCCCCCTGCCGGTCAGCGTGCGCACGCCAGTCTCGATCGCGTTGGGGGCGAGTTCGGTTGCGGCGCTGACTGGCTGCGAGGTCGACGTCGCACTGGGCGCCTCCAGCCCGTTCATCGTGGCGGGCTGGCACGACCGGGACTGGCCGCACAGCGCAGCCCGCATGCGAGAGACCATCGAGTGTTTGCGGCCGATGCTGCGCGGTGAGCGCGGCGACTACGACGGCCGGTATGTCAGCAGTCATGGTTTTCGGCTGCGTAACCCGTTGCCGCAGAGCCGGATCGGGGTCGGCGCGTTCGGTCCGACGATGATGCGGCTGGCGGCCGAGATCGCCGACGAGGTAGTGCTCAATCTGGCTTCACCGCAGCGAGTTTCGCGGGTCCGCCGACAGATCGAGCACGACGCCGTCGCGGCAGGCCGCACGCCGCCGCACATGACGGTGTGGCTACCGGTCGCGGTGCGGCCCGGTGAGGCGGCGCTGCGGCAGCTGGCCGGTCAGGTCGCGGTCTATTTGGCCCCACCCGGCTACGGAGAGATGTTCTGCGAGCTCGGATTCGGCGAACTCGTCGGGCGGGCCCGCGCTGGGGCGCGACGGTCGGACCTTGCCGCAGCGATGCCACTGGAATTGGCCCAGCAGCTGGCCGCCCTCGGAACCCCCGAGCAGGTCACCGACCGGATGCGGGCCTATCTGCGGGCCGGTGCGGACACCGTCGCGGTGATACCCGTGACCGCCGAAGACCCCGGCGGCCACACGGCGTTCGGCTGCGCCGCAGAGATCTGTCGAAACACCGCACCAGCCAAGGAGGCTGCCTCGTGAACGCTGTCAACGCTCAATGCCGGCTGGCCGCACGCCCAGTCGACATGCCCAAGGCGACCGATTGGTCGATCGTCGAAGAGCCCAAACCGGTTGCAGCCGACGGGAAATTCGTCATGCAGGTCGACTACCTGTCGATCGACCCGGCCATGCGCACGTGGATGAACGCCGGCCGCAGCTACGTGCCGCCGGTGCAGATCGGTGAAGTGATGCGGGCCGTCGGGGTCGGGCATGTCGTCGAATCACGGCATCCGGGGTTCGCGGTCGGCGACGACGTGTCCGGGATATTCGGCGTTCAGCGTTATGCGCTGTCCGACGGCGCCGAGGTCAACAAACTCGACACCACGTTGGCGCCGGCAACGACGTATCTGGGTGCCCTCGGCATCAGCGGGCTGACCGCGTACTTTGGCCTGCTCGACGTCGGCCGGCCCGGACCGGGCCAAACCGTCCTGGTCTCCGGAGCGGCCGGGTCGGTGGGCAGCATCGTGGGACAGATTGCGCGGATCAAGGGTTGCCGCGCGGTCGGCATCGCCGGCGGCGAAGACAAATGCCGCTGGCTGGTCGACGAGGTCGGGTTCGACGCCGCGATCGACTACAAGGCTGCCGACCTGCGTAAAGAACTCAAGACCCACGCGCCCGACGGTGTCGACGTCTATTTCGACAATGTCGGCGGCGCAACGCTGGAGGCCGCACTCAACCGGCTCGCGCACGGAGCCCGCATCGTGCTCTGCGGTGCGGTGTCCCAGTACAACGACGCCCCGCGGGGGCCGGCCAACTACATGCAGTTGTTGGTAGCACGGGCATCCATGACGGGATTCGTCATCTTCGACTACGCCGAGCGCTACGCGAAAGGCGTTGCGGAACTCGCGAACTGGCTCAACGCCGGCGAGCTGCGATCACATGAACAGATCGAGCACGGCGACGTCGGCGACTTTCCCGACACCTTGCTCAAGTTGTTCCGCGGCGAAAACACCGGCAAGCTGATCCTCGCGCTGAACCGCGGCGGGGAATAGCCTCGCCGCGCGGGCTCGTTGCAACCGCGTATGACTGCCTTCACCGAGCCCCAGCGCCAAGAGTTCCTCACCGGAAAGCACGTAGCGGTGTTGTCCGTGGCGGCCAGCGACGGACGGCCGCCGGCCAGCGTCCCGATCTGGTACACCTACACACCCGGGGGAAACATTCTGGTCAATACCGGCGTGACGTCCCGTAAGACCAAGCTCATCGAGCGGGCCGGCGTGGTGACCCTAGTTGTCCAGCGGGAAGAGCCGCCGTATCAATACGTGGTGGTGGAGGGCACCGTCATCGACACCACCACACCCGCGCCGCTGGAGGTGCGCGAGTCCATCGCCGTTCACTATCTCGGCGAGGAAGGCGGCCGCGCGTTCGTCCAGGGAATGGCCGATCAACCGGGCGTGCTGTTCACCATTCGTCCAGACCGCTGGATCACCGCAGACTTCTCCGGCGAGCTGTAGGTTTCGGGTTTCCTATTTTCCAGGGCACCATCACCGGTCGTGTCGCAGCCGTTGACGACAGGGTCTGTCATAAGATGACCATCTGCCGAATGTAGGGCGTTACGCGCGAAAACCCTTAGGAAGCAACTTAAATGGACCTCGACCGCATCACCAACCCGTTGCGACTGGCGAGGGGATCACACCAGCCCGGATCGGGTAAAGGGTGCGCCATGAACGTGATTTCCTACATCAACGGCGACGAGCAGATCACCGACTTTCCGGCGACCTCCGCGCGCCCGTTGGCGTCGTTCGTGCAGCTGTGCAACGACTTACTGGCCGGTCCTGACGGCTACTTGTCGCCGGAGAACAGTCTGCTGGTGCTCGACCTCGGGTGGCTGACCGTCGGGACTGCCGACGTCGCCGACACGGTCATGCACATCTGGGTGACCAAACTGCTGATCAGCCCGCCGTGGGGCGTCGTTCGCTACGCCGCGGACGCAGCCGCCGATGCGATCACCGACATCGCCGAGCTGCACCGTCGCCTCGTGCCCGGAGACATGCCGCCGATCGCCGAGTGGGACAGTGCCGCCCGGGCTGCCCGCTCCGCCAGTGAGACATCGGAGGGCGCCGAACTCTACGCCGTGCGGGCCGCGAAGCAATCGACGGCACTCGTGGAGACCGACGACTGGGACACCCTCGATGCGGTGACGGGCAACGCGCTGCGCGCGCACCGGCTGGCAAACGGCGAAGCCGGAGCTGCCCGGATCTTGGAGGTCACCCGCAACGCCATCCGCTCGTGGCGGCGCCTTGGCGGGTTGAGCGTGGTGGGCAACAGCCCCATACCCGTTGCCGGCGTTCGGCCGCGCAAAACGGTCGCAGCCTGAATCAGTTCTGCCGGTGGCGGGTCCGGCGGCGCTATGATGCGCACGTGCCAACCACCGGTGAGGCGGCGACGTTTAGACCGGTGCCCGGCAAACCCGCACTCCTGTTGGGCGCCTTTGACATCGCCAGTGTGGGATATGTCGCAGAGGAATTCTTCATCTCAGGGTCGGCATCGTCCTACCGTCCCGCGGCCGAGCTCGGCCCGGATGGGCGGTGGAGTGTGTCGGCGGCGGCAGCCGCTGGTTACCTCGCCCGGATCGTGGTACTAACGCCGTCTGATCTGGCCCGGTTCAACGGGACGGTGCTCGTCGAGTGGCTCAATGTCAGCGGCGGCATCGATGCGCCCGCGGTCTGGATGATGGCGCACCGCGAAATGCTGCGTGCCGGTTACGCTTACGTCGCGGTGTCGGCGCAACGCGTCGGTGTCGAGGGCGGCGTGAATCTCATGGGCATCGACATGTCGCTGAAAAGCCAAGACCCGCATCGGTATTCGTCGCTGCATCACCCGGGCGACGCCTACGCGTACGACGTCTTCTCCCAGGCCGGGCGATTGGCAGGGGAAAAGGATATTCTGCGTGGTCTGCGGGCCGAACATGTCATCGCGCTGGGCGAGTCGCAGTCGGCACTGTTCCTGACGACCTACATCAACGCCGTTGACCCGCTCGCCGAGGTTTACGACGGCTTTCTGGTGCATTCGCGATTCGGGCCCGCTGCCCCGCTGGACGGCGGCTCGATATTCGACGTGCTGGAGAGCAACTCAGCTCAGGCGGTCGCCTTTCGTCCTGATCTGCGCGCCCCACTCGTCACGATCATCACTGAAACGGACCTGGTCAGTGGACGTCGACAGGGCTACCACAGCGCGAGACAGCCTGACAATCAACGACTTCGGGTGTGGGAGATCGCCGGCACGGCTCATGCCGACAACTACACGATTCAGGTGGCGCCGATCGACACCGGGTCTGCAGCGCTGGCCGACGTCGTTGCGGCCTATGCGCCGACGAACATGCTGATGGGTCAGGAACTGCACCACTGCATCAACTTTGGGCCGCAGCACCACTATGTTCTGCAGGCGGCGTTGTCGCAGCTGCACGGCTGGGTGTGCACCGGCCGGCCCGCGCCCGGCGGGCTACCAATCGAGCTGAATGGTGATCAGCCCGTTCTGGATGCACACGGGCTGGCGCGAGGCGGCGTCAGGACACCGTGGGTGGACGTACCGATCGCTCGGACATCCGGCGCCGGAGGCGAAGAGAGCACGATGTCATCGATCTTCGGCTCCGGCGAACCGTTCGACGCCGCGACGTTGCGGCGGCTGTACCCGGACGGGGTTACCGACTATCTGGAGCGGTTCACCGCGTCACTCGATACGGCGATCCAGTCGGGGTTCCTGTTGGCGGCGGATCGCGAGGAAATCCTTCAGCTTGCCGCCGCGACGTTCCCCGGCGACGACCGACTCACAGCGGCGAGCCCTCGAGCGTCAGGCTGAGCAGGGCGTAAGCCATACAAAACAGGAAGTTCAGCGTGACAAGAACCAGACCGACAAAAAGCAGCGAGCGCGCGCCGCGGCGTTTCATGCGCTTGATCTTTGCGCCGAACTGCTCACGTTTGAACTGGGTCGCTATCAGCGCGAAGTTGAAATCGGCGACCTCGGCGTAGGCGGCCGGCGCGCCCGCCAGCATCTGCCGAAGCCGATCGGGCGGGGTGGTGACGCCGACGCGCGCGAAACGCCGACTGAGCCGCCGCGCTTGCCGACGGCCAACAACCTGGTTACTTACCCGCAGTCGCTGCGGAAGTTGCCCGCGTTCGTTCCCCCATGGAGTCGACGGGGTCATCACACGCCGAAGTGTAGCCAGCTGATGTCAAAGATCGGAAGCTTCGCGGCCATTGCTCGCAGAAATCTGGATTGCCGCCGATCGGAACGACCGAATTGGCGCTAACTAGAACGTGTTACAGTTTGCTCGCATGAGCCGCATGCGCGTCGTGGTCGCGGGCTTGGGCGATGTAGGCATTCTCGCCGCGATCCGGCTCGCCAAGCACTTCGACGTCGTCGGCGTCTCGGTCAAACCGGGATTGGTCAGCGGCCAAGAGCTCGGCGTCCGATTGGCCCGCCCCCGCGATTGGGCGCGCGATTATTGGATCCCCTTCGACAGATTCCGTCGTCTGGATCGAGTGCGGATCATCCAGGGCGCGCTGACCGAGGTCGACCTGGCCGCCCGAACCGTCTGCGGCCGCGGCGACGACGGCGAAACGTTCGTCGAGGCGTACGACGCGTTGGTCATCTCGACCGGGGTCAGCAACGGGTTCTGGCGGCGGCCGACCATGCAGTCGGCCGCCGAGATCGGCGCCGACCTCACCGCTTCGCACGATCGCCTGGCCGCCGCACGGTCGGTGATCGTTGTCGGCGGCGGCGCGGCAGCGGTCACCAGCGCGGTCAACCTGGCGACCACCTGGCCGGACAAGCGGATTGACTTGTTCTTCCCCGGCGACCGGGCGCTGGGCGACTATCACCCGCGCGCCTGGCGGCGTATCCACGGCCGGCTGACCGATCTCCGGGTGGGCCTGCATCCGGGGCATCGTGCCGCGCTCGGCGACGGCTTCGCGGGCGATCAGATCACCAGCGGGACAGTCGAATGGAGTACGGGACAGCCCCCGGCTTCGGCTGATGCCGTGCTCTGGGCGATCGGGCGGGTGCAACCCAACACCGACTGGTTACCGCGCGAACTGCTCGATGAGAACGGCTTCGTCCGGGTGGCAGCGGGGCTGCAGGTGCCCGGTCACCGGAGTGTGTTCGCGGCCGGCGACGTCGCGGCCACCGACCCGCTTCGCAGCTCCGCGCGCAATCGCGGCGATGCGTTGGTGGCCCACAATGTCCGCGCCGAATTAGCCGGTCGACGCTTCCGCACCTACCGCGCACCCGGCCGACGGTGGGGTTCGGTGCTGGGGATCCAGCCCAACGGCTTGGAGGTATTTCTTCCGACCGGTCAGGCATTCCGCCTGCCGTCCTGGCCGGTCCAACGCTTGGTGATGCCGTTGGTCGTGCGGTGGGGCATGTATGGCGGAGTGCGAGAAAACCACCCGTTGGTCTGACGGCCGCGATGTCAACCGCGCTTGCCGCGTACCCACTGAAAAGTTCCGACGCTCTTGGTGCGCACGCTGGTGAAGCCGTGGCTTTCCAGGATGTCGCCGAGTTCATCCTCGCTGAACGCGCGAGCTCCGCCGGTGGGAAGCTTGCGCCAAAGGCCCACCGGAGGACGCAGGGTGGGGACCATCACCGCCACTCGCCCGCCGGGCCGTAGCACGCGGGCGATCTCGGACAGCGCCGCCACCGGATCCGGGATCAGCTGCAGCGCCGCGATCGAGACCGCGGCATCGATGGTCTCGTCACGCAGTGGAAGCCGCTGCGCGTCTGCCCGCAAGAATCCGACCTGGGGACCCGCCACAGCACGCACCGCGCGCGTCAGCATCGGCTCGGAGATGTCGACGCCCAGCGCGAACCCCTCGGGCCCCGCGGCGTGCGCCAGTGATGCGGTGATGGAGCCGGGACCGGCGCCGACGTCCAAAGCGACCCCGCCGCGCGGAATGTCCAACCAGTCGATCGGGAGTTGCCACGCGGCGATGAACCGGCGGCCCAGCGCCTGGGCGTTGTCGTACAGAAACGACCCGATCGGCGATGCCCATACCGCCTGGATGGCGCCGGTGTTCTTGGCCACATCGTCGTCCCCGGCGACTGAGGTGCCCAACAGGTCCAGATAGCCGTTGCTGACATCGGGTTCGGTCGGCGGATCGACGAGCAGATCCAATGCTCTACTCAACGCGGGCGACAGCTCGGTACTCATGGTCATTTGCGCCACTCCTCCTCATTGCTTCGCGCTGCATCGTCGCTGGCGCGGTCATGTACGTTCCTTCGACGAAATATCAAGTTCGACAGGCGTTTACGAATTGACAACTGCAATTCGAAGAACCCGTGCTTCCGTCCGCAGCCTACGCCTGGGTGCCGGACTGTTCCACCCGCCGACGTAGCGCTCCGAGCTTCGGCACTAGTGTCAGAACGTGACTACAACGTGGTCGCCGAACCGACTCGGCAACCTGTCCGGCAAACGCATCATGGTGACTGGGGCTACCAACGGCGTTGGCCTGGGCACCGCCCGCCTGCTCGCACGGGCGGGTGCACATGTGATCTTGGCTGTCCGCAACACACAGCTGGGCGCACAGCGAGCCGCCGAGATCGGCGGCTCCACGTCGATTGCCAAGCTCGACCTGGCCGACCTGTCGTCGGTGCGCGCTTTCCCCGACCAGTTCGATGGCGACGTCGACATTTTGATCAACAATGCCGGGGGACTCAGCCAGCACCGCACCGACACGGTTGATGGCTTCGAATTGACAATAGGCACAAACTTTTTGGGTCCGTTTGCGTTGACGAACCTCCTGTTGAGTCGGGTGCGCTCGCAGATCATCAACGTCGGGTCCGACGCTCATAAATCGGCAACGCTGCGATTGGACGACATGCATCTGCGGTCGCACCGGTGGGCGGCCTACCCGGCGTACGCGCGCTCGAAACTGGCGGTGATGCTGTGGAGTCTGGAACTCGACCGCAGGCTGCGCGTGGCGCAATCGCCGGTCGTCACCCATCTCACGCACCCGGGCTGGGTGTCGTCGAACCTTTCTCATGTGTCGGACAAGCGATTGATGGCGAGTTTCCATAGCGCGGTAAGCGCGTTGGCCGACAAGTTCGGCAACGACATCGAAGAAGGCGCGGCGCCGACACTGTATTGCATCAGCGAGCCGATTCCGACGGGCAGCTACGTGGGTGTTGACGGCCGGCTCGGACTGAAGGGCGGCCCGGTGCTCATCGGCCGATCGACTCTTGCGTGTGACTACGACACCGCCGCGCGGGTGTTCGAGTTCGGCGAAAAGGAAACCGGGACAGAGCTTTTGATTTAGCCGACCATCTCGCTATGTGGGCGTGGCGAAAATGGCCACGGCATCCCCGCCCACCGATACGCCGGCGGACCCGATCCGTTCGAGCAGCCGTGCCCGCAGCTCGGCCGCTTTGTCGGAGGCGAGTATCAGCTGGTTGGAGAACGTGAACGCGATGTCGACCCATTGCTGAGCCGAGTAGTGCAGATCGTGCGGATATGCTCGCTGGGTGACGGTGAAACCCGCGGCGGCGATCAAGTCGCGCACCTCGCCGGGATTGCCGCCGGCCCTGCGGGTTTCGATATCCATGTAATCGCGGTAGATCGCTTCGAAGTCGGCGCGGGTCGGATTGAGCGGTCGCAGCCGGTTCCAGATCAGCGCCAGCTTTCCGCCGTCGTCGAGGATCCCGCGAATTTTCGGTAGCGCCACTGCAGGATCCACCCAATGGAACGACGCGGCGAATACGACCAAGTCGAATCGACGCCCCGCGGGCTCCCAGTCCTCGAAGGTCGCGATTTCAACAGGAATGCCTTTCGCCTGCGCGACGGCGGCCATGCGGGTGTCGGGCTCGACGGCGAGCACTTCGGCGCCCCGCTCGATCATCTGCATCGAGGCGATTCCGGTGCCGGCACCCGCCTCGAGGACACGGCGCGCACCGGGAGCCAGCACGTCGTCGATCAACTGGTCGGGGTAGCGCGGGCGATACACGTCGTAGTTCTGTGCCGCGCCACCAAATGAGTTGGCGCGCTCGCGATTAGTGAACAAATTCAGTCGCGGTGGCATGTCGCCGAGCCTAGTCACGCAACTTAGGGCCCCGCTGTGAAGGCATGGGACCGCTACTGCTTGACGGTCGCGCGCACACGCTCCAGCGCGCACACGCGCCAGTGGCCCGGCACACCCTTCAACTGATGCTCGCCGCGGTCGTCGAACCGGTGCCGAGAACCGGTGACGATGTCGCGCACCGTCGATGACACCAGCACCTCGCTGGGCCCGGCCAGCGCCGCGACGCGTGCGCCGATGTGCACAGCCATCCCGGCGACGTCGTCACCGCGCACTTCGACCTCGCCGGCGTGAATACCCACCCGAATCTCGATGCCGAGCACCCGGATCGCGTCGACAAGGGAGTCGGCGCACGCGATCGCGGCGCTGGGGCTGGGGAAGGACGCGACGAATCCGTCACCGGCGGTGTTCACTTCGAAACCGCCGAACCGTTCGAGTTCGTGACGCACGATGGTGTCGTGGTTGTCCAGGAGGTCTCGCCATCGGCCGTCGCCGAGCACGGCGGCCCGTTCGGTCGAGCCGACGATGTCGGTGAACATGATGGTGGTGAGCACCCGCTCGGCGCCGAAGCCGCCTCGAACGCCGGTGACGAATTCCTCGATCTCGTCGAGCATCGGGGCGGTGTCGTCGGTCCAGTAGAGCGCATCTGCTCCCGGCAGCCCGACGAAGTGTGCTCCGACGATGCGCTCGGAGATGTATCGGCCATTGTCGACGGGGCAGAAGTCGGAATCCTCGCGGTGCAGGACCAGCGTCGGCGCGGTGATTCGCGCCAGCGTGTCGCGGACATCGCAGTGCCGCACGGTCAGGATGATGGCGCGGGCCATGCTGGGTGGGGCCGCCCGGTTTCCGGCCATGTCCCACCACGAGCGGAATGCGTTGTCGTTGACCATGCTGGGCGCGATGAAACCGAGCATGTCGAAGCCCTGGTCGACGGCATCCGGCTCCATCGCGACCGTTGTGTAGGGGTCCTCATCGACGATCTCGAACCCCATCGGGTAATCGGGAGCACGAAGCGTGCGGGCCGCCCCGTTGACGATCACCAGGTTGCTCACCCGCTCCGGGTAGTCGGCCGCCAGGATCAGCCCAGTCATCGACGCGAACCCGGGTGCGAAAATCGTCGCCCGCTCGGATCCGATCGCATCCAGCACCGCGATGGCGTCTTTTGCCCAGAACGTCGGCCCGATTACGTCCCGCGAAACGCGCGATGACATGCCGACACCGCGCTGGTCGAGCCGAATCACCCGGCTGAAGGATGCCAGCCGCCGGTGAAAGCGGTACATCGACGGCTCGGCGTCGATGATGTCGATCGGGATGGACGGGCCCGGCAGCATCAGCATGTCGGTCGGCCCGTCGCCTAGTACCTGGTAGGCGATGTCGACCTCGCCGCAACTGGCGTAGCGAGTCCGCGGAAACTGCGCCACCGCTACAGGCTAGTTCAGGAGTCCGACACGTTCACGACGTCTTTGACGCGGTAGTCGCCTCCTGGCCGCGGTGCCACGAGTATGCAGGTATCAGACAGCGATGAAAGGACGAGCGCCATGCAGTTGACGGGTAACACCGTTCTGGTCACCGGAGGTGGTACCGGGATTGGTCGCGGCCTGGCCGAGGCCTTTCACCGATCGGGAAACAAGGTCGTCGTCGTGGGCCGGCGCGTCGAACTGCTGAGGAAGGTCGCGGAGGCCAACCCAGGCATCGAGTATCTGCGGCTCGATCAGGGCGATGCGGCCGACATCAGGCGATTCGCCATCGAGCTGAAAGACCACCATCCCGACGTCAACGTGCTGGTCAATAACGCCGGCATCCAGCGGGTCGAGGACCTCGTCAGCGGTGGCCCCGGCACGGCGGAGCTCACCATCGCCATCAATCTGCTCGGACCCATTCGGCTCACCGCGGCCGTGCTGCACCAGCTGCTCGGCAAGCCGCATGCGGCGATCCTGAACGTCACGTCCGCGCTGGCGTTCGTTCCCAGCGCGCTCACGCCCACCTACTGCGCGAGCAAAGCCGCGCTGCACACCTACACGCAGTCGCTGCGCTATCAACTGCGCGACACCGCGGTCCAGGTCATCGAGATCATTCCGCCGCTGGTGCGGACGGCGTTACAGGGCGAGCGCGGCTTCGACCCGCGCGGAATGCCGCTGGAGGAGTACATCGCCGAGACGATGACACTGTTGCAGACCGCGCCCGACGCCGAGGAGATCGTCGTGGAGGCCGCGAAGGCATTCCGGTTCGCCGAGCGGAACGGGTCCTTCGACGAGATCTATCCCATTCTCAACGAGCGGATGACCGCGGACACCGACTAAGGCAATAGCGCCGCAGCCGGGCGGTGTCCTTGTAGTCGACCGTGGTGACGGCCATTTCAGCGTTCCTCCCGGAACTCGACGTGCCGGCGGACCACCGGGTCGTATTTCTTCAGCGTCAGCCGGTCAGGGTCACTGCGCCGGTTCTTGCGCGTGACGTAGGTGTAGCCGGTGCCCGCGGTGGACCGCAGCTTCACGATCGGGCGAATCTCGTTGCGTGCCATCAGATTCGCTCACCCGCCCGGCGCAGGCGCGCGACGACGGCTTCGATTCCGTCGCGGTCGATGACCTTGATGCCTTTTGCGCTGACTCGCAACGTGATTCGCCGGTTCTGCGATGGCAGGTAGTAGGTCTTGGTCTGGATGTTCGGCGACCACCGCCGCCGGGTGCGCCGGTGTGAGTGCGACACGGTGTTGCCGAAACTCACCGAGCGTCCGGTGACTTGGCAGTGCGCGGACATACCGTCGTCCTCCTTAATGAAAATCGTTTTCGACAAGGCTCGCGATGGACTGTAGCGTGTCGAGAGAACTATTGAAAATCATTTTCAAAAGGGAGTGGGATGCGGACACCTGTTGTTCTCGTCGTCGGGCAGCACGGAACCGACGCGGCAGCCGGCCCGTTGCTGCGGCGACCGGGAACGGTGGTGGTCGAGCATCGGTTCGACGGCCAGGTGGTGCGCCGGACGATCATCAGCTTGCGGGACGGCGATCTGGTGGTCGCCGAGGAGCCGTTGGAGCTGGCGCACGGCTGCTTGGCGTGCACGATCCGCAATGACCTGCTGGTGCTGCTGCGCAAACTGCACCGTCGCGGCCCCAGTGTCGAGCGGATCGTCGTGCACCTGGCGCCGTGGCTGGAGCCCGAGCCGATCTGCTGGGCGATCCACCACACCCGGGTACGCGTCGGACCCGGATACTTCGACGGCCCGGCCGCCCGCGATGTGGTGATCGCGGGAGTCCTGACGTGCGTGGACACCGTCGACTGGCTGGGACAGGCGCTGGGTGATGACGAACTGCCCGACGGACGCACGGTCGCTCAGGTGGTGGTCGGTCAGGCTGAGTTCGCCGATGTCCTGGTGCTGAACCATCCCGACCCCGCGACGCTCGCCGTGCTGCGGCGGCTGGCGCCCCGCGCGCGGATCACCGTCGGCGTGGACCGCGTCGAGATGGCGCTCGCGCACCTGGACGGCGATTCGCGTCGCGGCCGCAGCGACCACCCGCACGCTCCGCTGCTGGCCGGCCTGCCGCCGCTCGGCGCCGACGGCGCGATCAGGATCCTGGAGTTCGGTGCTCGCCGACCGTTTCACCCCGAGCGGTTGCATGCCGCGGTGGACACCCTGCTCGACGGCGTGATCCGGGCGCGCGGCCGGCTCTGGCTGGCCAACAGGGGCGACCAGGTGATGTGGCTCGAATCGGCCGGCGGCGGGCTGCGGGTCGCTTCGGCCGGAAAGTGGTTGGCGGCCATGACGTCATCGGAGGTCGCCTCGGTAGACCCGGACCGCCGGGCCTTCGCCGACCTGATGTGGGAGCACCGGTTCGGCGATCGGCACACGTCGATGACGATTCTGGCGTGCGGCGCCGACCCGGTCGTGATTGCCGACGCGCTCAACGGCGCACTGCTCACCGACGATGAGCTGGCCCATCCGGATTCCTGGCGCCAATTCGACGACCCGTTCGGTGACTGGCACCAAGACCCCTGCTACGAAACACCCGATATGGCAGGCGGATTCTCGGCACACCGCAACAGCACCGGAGAATCCGAATGAAACCTGGCATCCATCCCGACTACCGGCCGGTGGTGTTCCAGGACGCCAACACCGGCGCGCGGTTCCTCACCCGGTCGACGATCGCCAGCTCACGCACCATCGACTGGGAAACGCCGGACGGCATGCAGACCTACCCGTGGGTGGTGGTCGAAGTATCCAGCGACTCGCACCCGTTCTGGACCGGCACCAAGCGCACCCTCGACACCGAGGGCCGAGTGGAAAAGTTCTACCAGCGCTACGGCCGACGCTCGAAATAACGGCGAAAGCCCAACGCCGACAGCGTCAGTCCCGGATGAAGCCCTTGTTGCGCATCAGGAAATCAGCCAGGAACCCGTCGTGCGGAATTTCGGGGGCCGTGTGGTGTGTCGGGTAATGGCCGCCGTAGACGTTGGCGATGGTCGGCTCGGCAACCAGATTGTCGATCAAGTCGTCGTCGTCGGTGATCGCACTGATTACCAGCGAATGCCGCAGCGGCTCCAGCCCGTCGGCGGGCGACCACGGCGCCACCCAGACGCACGGGAATGGCAACTCGACGCTGAGCTTCGCGACGTCCGGTGTAGCCAGCAGGTGCACGGCCGGGCGCAGCGCCGCGTAACCGTCGCCGAGCGCGGCCACAACCTGATCGGCGCCGAGTAGTGGTGTGGTGCCGGTGGCAACACCGGCCAGCTGGCTCGCCAAAGCCGTTGCAGCGTGCAGGTTCTGGGTCGGCAGGACCGCCCGATCGTCGTCGGTTGGCAGCACCGCGATCGTCGACAATCGTTCGGCGATCGCCGCGGCCAACGGCGCGGGATCGCCCTCGTAGAGCACTGCGGTGGTGTTGACGCATGCCACCCCGCCGAGGTTGGCGATGGAATCGGTGATGACGTCGAGGTAGTCGCGCCAGTCGTGGTCGGCGGTGATCAGGATCTTCGCCCGGCCCGGTCCGCTGACGAACACCGTCGGGTCGCCGCCGTACTTGTCGACGAGATCCTGGCCGCCGTAGACCATGGCGAGATCGGCCGACCGGATCATCTCGTCGGCGCCGCGATGGTCGGTGGGCAGATACACGGCGTCGTGTGGGCGAAATCCGGCCTGCCGCAACGCCTGGATCAGGCGGTGGGCGGTGAGCGGCTCACGGTGTGATGGTCGGACCGCGACCCGGTAGCCCAGTGCCAGCGCCTGCGGCCACTGGCCGTGCACGCCCGGACCGTTGCCGGAGGCGAGCACTGCGAACACGTCGCCCCGCCGGGCCCAGACCGCGCCACCGCTGCGGGCCCGCTTGTCATGCCAGTCGAGCACCGCGCCTGACGGTCGGGCCGGCTGCACCGCACTGAATGCCGATGCGACACCGTCGGCGACGGCGTGCGCCCCGGCTCGGGTCACCGAGATCGGCACCCCGGAAATCCGGCTGGCCAGGGCGGTATAGGCGCCGAAGTCCAGCTCCGCGATCACACCGCTGGCAAAAGCATCGGCTGCCTTGGCCAGTGCCGCTTCGCGCTCATGGGCAGGCAGCGGCCGGACACCCCGTTGAGCGGCGATCGCGCGCGAGACATACAGCGGCGGAGCAATACTGAGTTCGGCGACGACGACGCCATCTGTGGTCACCACCGGCTCGCGGTTACGGGTACGGTACGCGCCGTCAGGGCCAAGCGCGTCGATGGCGATCAGATCGGTTGCATCGGAGGAAGTCATCAGTAGACGCCTTCGATGACCGGCTCGCCCTCGAAGGCGGCGACGGGCCGCACCTCGCTGAGCGAATCACCAACCTGGCCTTGGGGTCCCGGCAGCCGGACGGCGCTGTCGCGTTCGAGATTGTTCGGGATGAACATCCCCTTGCTGATGTGGTTCATCACCACTTGACCGCGTTGGCCGTACGCCACTTCGTCGCCGGTGTCGGGATCAATGACCGAGAAGGTGGCGTAGGGGCTGCGCGGGTCGAAGACGAAGGGGCCGTCGCTGTCGCTGCGACGAGTGATCGCCTGGGAAAGAATCATCGTGCTGCCGAACGCCATCGTGATTGTCGTGTGCGGGAAGATCCCGCTGAGCAAATCCGACGTGTCGACGTCCACGTGCGCGCCACTGAGCAGGATGAAGCCGATGTTCTTGTTCACCAGGTCGACCACCTCATCATCGCGGGCCATTGACTCGAGCAGCGGCGGGGTGGTGTGCAGGTTCGCGATGTGCTGGGTCTGCAGCACATGGACAGCCTGCTCGACGAGGTGGTCGAGATAGCCCGTCATCTCCGCGGCGGCATTGCGCGCCACCAGTTTCTTCACCCAGCGGGGGTCCAGGTCGATGGCATGAAAGGTCGAACCGAGTCGCTCGGAGACCAGACGCGAGAAGTAGCCCACTCCATGCGGCCCGCTCGGCATCATGCAGAGAAAACCGCATCCGGGCACGAAACCGCCGTCGACGAAGTCCTCAGCCTGCCACTGCACCACCTGCGCAACCCAATCCGGCAGCTGCACAGTCCTTTTCGGCGCGCCGGTGGTGCCGCCGGATTCGAAGATCTGCGGCACTGGTGGCGGCGCTTCCCCGGAGATATAGCCGCGCGGGATCAGGTCCTCGACGGGCTCGGTTCGTAACTCGCTCAACAGGTTGGGGAAAAGCCGTAGGTCGGCGAACGTGTTGACGTCGGTCAGCGGGTTGAAGTTCAGCGACCGGGCCGTCCGCAACCAGAACGCGCTGCCGGTCTCTTCGCCGAAGTGCCAGCCGATCGCGGCACGCAGGTACGCCTCGGGGTCGTCGACTGGCGATGACCGCGGCACGTCCAGCAACGAAAGATCGATGTCGGCCATATCACCGATCATGTCGCAGCCAAGCTCGCCCCGGCAATCGACCGCCCGCCAATCCGCTTTACCGCGAACGGTTTTCGTGCGCCGTTAACCGGTTGTAGCGGAAGCATTCTCCGCTGGGACATGTACCGGCGCCGGAGCAGGCTGACCACGTGCCAGGGAATTCACAGGCCGAAAGCTGACTTCCAGCGGTCGAACAGGTAAACTCGTGCTGGCCATTACATGAATCGAAAGTGAACAAAAGGTTAAAGTACCTGGTCCGGGCTCCGCGTTAAGGGCCGGCGACCGACCGGAAGGTAGATAGATGCTCACGTCCCGCTTGCCAGCCGTGGTGCTCGACAGTGCCGTGGACCCCGCCGACCGGATCAGCGCGATCGACTTCATCAATCGGGTGAACTGGCTCTTCGACGCCTGGGACATCGATGCGATGGTCGAGGCATTCCTGCCGGACAGCGCTACATTTCACACTCACGGTGTCAGCCGCGGCAAGCTCGAAACTCGGCGCCTCTTTCAAGATCAGAGCCCTTACGTGATGCCGGGCGTCAGCCGGCAAGCCCTCAACCCGATCGTCGACCCCGACGATGACGGCGGGGTGATCGTCCGCTACCACAATCTTCTCGTTCGCAACACTGCCCAGGCCGCCTCGCCGCGAATCGTCTCAGGCCAAGTCATCACGGGCGCTGCCGATGCGCCGGAGATCTGGATCTATTCGGCCATGACGGACCGGCTGCGCCGCACCGAGAACGGATGGCGCATCTTCGAACGCCACGTCGGACCGACGTCGATGAACGATCGCGGCTCGTCCAACCGCCATGCCGACCCGAACCTGGCCGAGGCCGCGGCCTGGTAAGACGCGCTACCGCCGAAACGGCTGCCAGCCGCCTTCGGGCTGAGCGAGACGGTCGGCGATCACCGACAGCGTTTGCACATTGTGGCCGTAGCCCAAGTGGCTGCTGCGTACTTCGATGTTTTCCGTCTGAGCAGCAGGCACACTGGTGCAGCACTGCCACGCCACGATTCCGTCAGACTTGCTGTAGATGCAGGTTGTCGGCACCGACAATGGCTGGGCACGCCGGTAGAGCGCTGGTTCCGAGACGGCTTCGGTGGCGTCCGCACCGCGGTTCACCAACTGCCACACCTTCCACGCGGTGCTGGCCTGATGATTGCCCCGAAACGGCGATCCCAGGGTGATCACCGACCGGACGTCATCGGGAAGCGCCCGCGCCAATTCGCGGGCGTAGATCCCGCCGGCGCTCCAGCCGATGAGGCTCACCCGGCGCCCATCGTGGCGGTCCCGAATGTGCTGCACGCGAGACGGCAGCGATTCCTTCATGCTGGCGCGATAACCCAGGTTGGTGCCCAGGCCCCAGTCGTAGACCCGATAATCCAAGCGGCGCAAAACGTTACGCAACAAGTCGGTCGAGAGTGCACCGGCCAGGAAGCCGGGCAGCACGAGAACCGGATGACCGTCGCCGCGCGGCCAGCCCGTGATGCGCCGCATCGCCACCCGAGCCGAGACATATTCCAGACCGGTACGCCACTCGAGCATGCGGAGCAAGTGTCCCGGTGGTGCCGCAGCAGCGGCGTCGGGGAACGGAGCCGGGTGCTCGGCGACCGGCTCAGGAGTAGAAGCCATCCAGGATCTCCTTGTTCTGCTCAGCGACCACCCCGCGTTTGACCTTCAGCGACGGCGTCAACTGGCCACCGTCGACCGAGAGATCGTGGTCGAGCACGGCCCACTTCTTGATCGTCTCCCACCGATTCAGGCTGGCGTTCAGCTTCTTGACGTGTTCGTCGATCATGTCGTGCACGGCATCGGTTTTCGTGAGGTCCTCATACGACTTGTCGCCCAGCCCGTTGTCTTTGGCCCACCCGCTGATCGAGTCCTCATCCAGGGTGACCAGAGCGGCTGCGAAGTTCTTGCCCTCGCCGAACACCATGAACTGACTGGCGTACGGGCACAGTGTCGCGAACTTCGCCTCGATCGCCGGCGGCGCAACGTACTTGCCGTTGGACAGCTTGAACAGTTCCTTGATCCGGCCGGTGATCGACAGGAAGCCGTCGTCGTCGAGCTTGCCCTGATCCCCGGTGGACAGCCAGCCGTCCTTCAGCGCGTCGGTGGTGGCGTCGTCCAAGTGGTGGTAGCCGGCCATCACACAGTCGCTGCGGAATTGCACCTCGCCGGCGTCGCTGATGCGCACCTCGGTGCCTTCGAAGGGCAGGCCGACGGTGCCGAGCTTGTAGTTGTCCGGCCGGTTGATGAAGCCCGCGCCGGACGACTCGGTCAGCCCGTAGCCCTCCAGAATCAGTACGCCTGCGGCTTCGAACCACTCGGCGATGTCGCGGTTGAGCGGCGCGGAACCGGAGATGAAGAACCGGATCCGGCCACCGAACACGTCGCGGATCTTGTCGAACACCAACCGGTCGAACAGCCGCTGCTGCAGTGCTTGGTGCGGCCAAACGAATTTGCCCTCGCGGCGCCGACGGGCAACTTCCTTGCCCACCGCGAACGCCCGGTTGAACAAGACGGCTTTGGCGCCGCTCTGCTGCGTGACGATCTTGGAATAGGCCTTCTCGAAGATGCGCGGGGCGGCGCCCATGAAGGTCGGTTTGACCACGCTGGTGTTCTCGACGATTTTGTCGACGCGTCCGTCGATTGCGCTGGCGAAGCCGCATGCCAACTGGGTGGAGATCAGCACCTTGCCGAAGGCGTGCGCCAGCGGCAGCCACAGCAGTTGCACGTCGTCCTCGTTCAGCAGTCCCATGCCGGCGATCGCGGCGCCGTCGTACACCCAGGCCTTATGGCGCAGCCGCACACCTTTGGGTTTGCCGGTGGTTCCCGACGTGTAGATCAGCGTCGCCAACTGCTCGGGTTTCGTCTCGTCGGCGACTTTGCTGACGCAGGAGGGGTGCTCGGCCAGGTACTTCGCGCCCTGGTCGGCGAGATCGTCGAGAGTGATCACCCAGTCGCCGTCGCCAGATCCGTCCGTGACGATGACCTT
>NZ_DASXEP010000107.1:0-8004 GCF_036490025.1 Mycobacterium sp.
CCGCCGAACTCCAATCCGACAACGCGCCGATCAGTCGTGCCGCGGTGTAGCGGTCATCAGCGAACGACAACGTCGCCAAGATGCGTCGATGATCGCTCATGCCGACATCGACATAGCGCTGCTCGCGCAGCCAGTCGGCCGTCATGTCGTGACCTTTCTGCGGTGCGTCACATGTTGTTGAATCGGTGGATGAGGCTTGTGCCGCACGCGATCCGGCCTCCACCGGGTTCGCGTTGTGCAGCCGGCCACGGCGGTTATATTACGCGATGTAAGGTAACCTGCTAGGGTTTGTGGCTATGGCCGGACGGACGATACTGGATCGCGCGGAGTCGTGAAGTGCGGCGGCCACCAATGTGGCACTGCCGCCAGGCTTTAGGCGCCGTTCAACAGTCCGCGTTCGAGGAGCTCTAGCACCTGTCTTCGCGAGAATTTGATGGCTGCGGCGCTAGTGGGTAACGGTCCATCGAGCAGCAGTCCGGCCAGTCCGTGCACTGCTGACCAGGCGGCAATCTCTGCTCCGTCCCTGCGCTGTGGATCCAGTAGGCCGGCGGCCTGCGCTTCGTCGAGTACCCGACCAAGGATCTCGAAGGGGTCGTCGCCGGCGCTGGTGTCTATGGGGTCTCGGCCTCCGCTGGCTCGGGCGGGGTCCGCGTCGGGCGATGTGGCCGGATGCGAGGCGAACGCCGCGCGAAACAATCCCGGCTCTCTGAGTGCGAAGTCGATGTAGGCGGTGCCGACCGCTCGCAACCGGCGGCGCGGGTCCTTGGTGCGGTTGACCCGTCGGCGCATCTCGGCGGCAAGCTCGTTGCGCGCGAAACGCGACACCTCGCCCAGCAGTGCTTCGCGGTCGCTGAAATGGCGGTAGGCCGCCGAGTGTGACACGCCGGCCGCCCTGGCCGCCTCGCGCAGAATCACTCGATCAGGTCCACCCTCGCGGGCCAGCGCAATGCTCGCCTCGATCAGGGCGGAGTGCAACGCGCCGTGATGGTAGGGCTTTCGGCCGGGCGAGTCCGTACTGCTCATGCCTTTACCATGCCACGCGACCGGGGTGTTGACAGTGGTCACATCAGATCGCATACTACAAATGTAACCGACGGTCACATCGTGGATCGTCCGAGAGGTGAAAGGGAATTCCAATGACAAAAACGCGTGTGCTGGTAACCGGTGCGACTGGCAAGGTCGGCGGCGTAGTCGCCGCCCAGCTATTGCACAGCGGAGTGGCGACGCGAGCCTTGGTGCATCGCAATGATGCGCGCAGCGAACGGTTGCGTGCGATGGGGGCTGAGATCGTTGTCGCGGATATGCTTGACATCCAGCAGGTTCAGGCTGCGGTGGATGGTGTGGACCGGCTGTTGTTCGCGCTGCCTTATCACCCGCACGCTCTGGACAGCGCGGTCAGCTTTGCGGTGGCCGCGCGCCGCTCGGGCGTACAGGCAGTGGTGGCCTTGGGGCAGTGGCTGGCCAGCCCCGAGCATCCGTCGCTGATGACCCGCCAGCAATGGTTGACAGACAAGCTGTTTCAGCTGTTGCCCGACACCGCCCACGTTGCGGTCGACCCGGGATTCTTCGCCGACAACTATCTGAAAGTTCTCCCGTTCGCCGCCCAACTCGGTATCTTGCCGCTGCCGACGGGCGGCCGCCGAAACGCGCCGCCGTCCAACGAAGACATCGCCCGCGTCGCGGTCGGTGCGTTGCTCGACCCACACCGTCATGACGGTCGCGCCTACCGCCCGACCGGACCGACGCTGCTGGCCGGCGCCGACATCGCTGACGCGGTCGGTGAGGCGTTGGGGAGGCGGGTGCGCCACATCGACATCCCCCCGTGGATGTTCTTGCGGGCGCTACGGGTGGACGCCAAGCACCTTGGAACCGACCAATTCTTTGAATCCCAGGTGCGCCATTACATGCCCGAAGACTCCCTAGGCACGTGGGAAATAGACGCCCCGACGACACACGTTCGCGATGTCGCCGGAGTGGAACCCGAAGACTTCCTGACCATCGCACGTCGCTACGTCAACGCTGCGGACACCCGGCGCACCCCCGGCCGTATGCTGCGCCAGATCGGAAAGTTCATGTTGATCGGGCTCGTTCCGGGGCACAACCTCGCCCGCTTCGAGCGACTCCAGCAGCATCCCCAACCCGCCCGGCCCCGGTATTCGGCCGAGTCGAACGTATGGCGAAACGAGCACACTGCTACCGCCGACTCAGCCCATTATCGTTTCGGCGCAATCGAAATCCCGCCGGTGCCGGTAGACCTGAACGCGGCAGCCCGTAGTAATGGCCATCTGCGCAAAGCGGATGTGGAGGGCGACGCGCAGGCGGCGTTCGCACCGGAGTGATCTGGATTTCGGAGAAACGGGATACTCACAGGTTCGCCGGCACCGGCCGGCGTCCTCGGACGAGACTTCCCGGCCGCGCGTCGGTGGGTTTGCCGTCTCGGGCCCGCCCCTGGCGCGATCACGCACCCAGTGCGTCAGCAGGTGCATTTCGCGGAAACCGGAGAGCAGGACGAAAATTCCATGGAGCCAGCCGATGTCGGGAAGCTGGTCGTGCATGCCATCAAGATCAATCAATTCTGCTGCTGCCCAACGCGGCACCTCAATTACCCATGGTGGAACAAGACTTCGACGCGATGCGTGCCAGCAGCGCCTCACTGGCCGCTGAATAGCCCACCGGTGCAACATGACTGGTGAAGGTGGTTCGGTGGTCAAGCTGGTGTTCTGCTGTCGGCGACGCGCTGAGCTGACAACCGAGGAATTACAGAGCTACTGCCGCAACAGTCATGCCGATCTGGTGCGATCCGTCCGCACCGCGATCCCGACAATGACCCGATACGTCCAGAACCACACCGTTTTTGGCCCACTGACCGATGGTGCGCGCGATAGTCGCGGCACCGGTGAACCCTACGATGGCGTCGCCGAGATCTGGATCGACTTCGACGCGACAGCCGCCGATCCCGAGGGGATGGCCACCGCGATGCAGCGGCTACTCGACGACGAGTTGACCTTCGTCGATATGCCGCGCTCGAGTGTCTTCATCCCCGAGGAACACGTCATCTCCTAACGGATCGCTTGCTTGGTAACCGCTGCGTCGCCACTTTCGCCACGCCATGCAGGATGATCGAGCGAAGGTGCTCGATGAGCGCGGCGTCATCCAGTGACGGATTGATCAGGGTGTGCAGCATGACCGCGCCGCGGATGGTATCCAATAACGCGCTGCCGTCGACATCTTGCCGTACCACGCCTTCGGTCTTGCCGCGGTCGATCAGCCGTACATACGCCGCCCTGATCGGTGCGATGTATTTTCTCTCGATCTGTTCAACGAGGTCGGGCCGGTTGTAGAGGTCCGCCGACAACCCGGGAAGACCTGCCAGGTATGCCGGGTCGGATTGAATCGCCACCATCGCTGCGATCAGATCGGTCAGCGAGTCCGCGAATGGCTTGTCATCATCGATCAACGGCCCTGGGTCGTCTGTGGTGAAGATCGCGTCCTCCACAAGCGCAAACTTGGTGCCCCAGTTGTCGTAGACAAACGGTCGTGACACTCCGGCCACTCGCGCGACTTCCGATAACGTGACCTCGTCATAGCCCTTGGCGATCAGCAGTTCCCGCGTAGCGGCCAGCGCTGCCTCGCGGCGCACCTCGTCTTTGGGGCGACCACCTCGCGTGCTGCCCATCGTCGGCTCCTCCGGTGGCTCAGATGACGCCCTGCGTCGGGAGGAGCGGCGCGCCGTCACGCTGCGACTCTACGCGGGAGCGCGGGTGAGGATCAGAGTTCAGGCGTGTAGCCGAACGGCAGCAGGACGCTTTTGGCCTCGCAGTAGGCCTGGATGCCCTCGGGCCCGTTCTCGCGGCCGATACCGGAGTTCTTGTACCCGCCGAACGGGGCGCCAGGGTCATTGCCGTACATGTTGACCGCGTAGGTGCCGGTGCGGATCTGCTTTGCGATCTCGATGGCCTTCTTGTTGTCGGTGGTCCACACACTGCCGGCCAGACCGTATACCGAGTCGTTGGCGATGCGGATCGCGTCGTCCTCGGTGTCGTAAGGGATCACCGCGAGGACCGGGCCGAAGATCTCCTCCTGGGCGATCGTCAATTGAGTTGTCGACGTCGGCGAACAGGGTGGGTTGCACGAACCATCCGCTCTCCAGACCTTGGGGGCGGCCGCCGCCCGGTCACGATGCGCCCGCCTTCCTCGATGCCTTTCTGGATGTAGCCCTCGACGCGCTCGCGTTGCTTCTGGCTGATCAATGGGCGGATCGCGGTTGCTGGATCATCGGGCAGGCCGACCGGCATGGCCGACACCGCGCCGACGATCTTGTCGACGATTTCGTCGTAACGCGACCGCGGCGCCAGGATGCGGGTCTGCCCGATGCAGGCCTGACCGGCGTTCATCAATCCGGAAAAAATCAGCATGGGCAGCGTGGAGTCGATCTCGGCGTTCTCGAGGATGATGGCCGCTGACTTCCCGCCGAGCTCAAGGGTGCACGGCTTGAGCTTCTCGGCAGCGATCCTGCCGATCTCCTTGCCCACCGCCGACGATCCGGTGAAGGTGAACTTGTCCGGCTCGGGATTCGACGTTAGCGCGCGGCCGGTCTCTGGCCCGCGGGCACCACCGACAGCACGCCTTCGGGCAGGCCAGCTTCGGCGAACAGCGCGGCCAACAGGTTGGCTGACATTGGCGTTTCGGCGGCCGGCTTCAGGACCACCGTGCATCCGGCCAGCAGCGCGGGGCCGAGCTTGTTGCAGGCCAGGAAGAACGGGACGTTCCACGCCACCACGGCCGCGACCACACCGATCGGCTCGTGCAAGATGAGGGTTTGGCCATAGATGCCGTCGCGCACCTCTTGCCAGGGAAACTTATCGGCGGCGTTGGCGACGAACTGCAGTGACGCCACCCCGCGACCGAACTGCAAAATGTCGATGATGGCGCCAGGCTGACCGGTCTCCAGCCTTAGTAGGTGCTTGAACTCATCGGCGCGTTCCTCAACCGCCGCAGCGACCTTGGCCAGCACCCCCTGGCGTTCGGCCGGCGTCATCCGCGGCCATGGCCCCTCGTCGAAGGCTTTGCGGGCGGCCGCACATGCGGTGTTGACATCGGCTTCGGCGGCCAGCGGAACCTGGCCGACCTTCTGGCCGGTGGCCGGCGAGAAGACCTCGATGACCTCGGAGGTCGACGGTTCGGTCCACACGCCGCCGATGAACAGCTTGGCGTAGTCGGTTTTGGATGCGGTGGATGTGTTACTGGTCATGACACGCCTTCCGGTCACTTGATCAATGAATCTTGTTGTGGAACTTGACTATCGGCAGGTCGGACGACGGCGGCAAGGTCGGTGAGTTGCTCGACGGACTTCGGTCCGACCACCACCATGGTCACGCCGGACTGTTCCCACGTGGTGAGTTGTCGACGGACGTAGTCGATGTCACCGACGATGGCGGCGTCGTCGACGAGTTCGTCCGGAATGACCGCGGCTGCTTCATCTTTACGTCCTGAGCGGAACAGCTTGGTGATGTCGTCGACGACCTGCGCGTAGCCATCCTTCGGTATAGGTTGGCGTGAAAGTTGGTGTCCTCGGAGCCCATTCCGCCCAGGTAGAGAGCCAGGTAGGGTTTCATGACGGCCAGCGTGCCCGGCCGGTCGTCGGTGACGACAACCTGTGCGGTGGCGCAGATCTCGAAGTCGGCGCGGCTGCCTCGAGCGCCGGGGCGTGCGAAACCCTCGTCGAGCCATTCGTTGTACATCGGTGCCAGCCGCGGACTGTAGACCTCCCCTGCGATCCCACGACGTCGAGGTGCCTCACCGCGCGTTGAAACGGACAGGCATCGTGGTGATCCCGTTGATCCATCCGTGCCGCATTCGCGTTAGAGGGCCGGTCATTTCGAGGTCGGGGAGGTGGTCGGCGATCATGTTGAACATGATGGTCAGCTGTTTGCGCGCCAGGTTTGCGCCGATGCAGTAGTGCGGCCCGTTTCCGCCAAATCCCAAGTGCGGGTTGGGATCGCGATCGATGTTGAACGTGAAGGGCTCGTCGAAGACGTCCTCGTCGTAGTTGGCCGAGCTGTAGAACAGGCCCACTCGCTGACCTGCTTTGATCCTCACACCCCCGATTTCGATATCGTGGCGCGCCGTACGTTGGAAAACATGGACCGGGCTTGTCCAGCGGATGATCTCATCGGCAGTAGTTGCCGGACGGGTCCGCTTGTAGAGCTCCCATTGCTCGGGATGGTTGAGCATCGCGACCATGCCCGCCGACGTCGCATTTCGGGTCGTCTCGTTGCCGGCAACCAGCAGCAGCAGCATGAAGTAGCCGAACTCGATTTCAGTGAGTTCGTCACCGTCGGCGTCAGCGGCGACCAGGCGCGAAATGATGTCGTCGGCGGGATTCTTCTTGCGCTCCGCGGCGATCTCATACGAGTAGCCCATCAGTTCGGTCATCGCCAGCATTGGATCCTCGACGCAATCGGGATCTTCGGCCGCCATGATGACGTTCGACCAATGGAACAACCGCTCATGATCGTCCTCCGGGAAACCGACCAGATCGGCGATGGCCTTCAGCGGCAGTTGGTGAGCCACATCCTCGACGAAGTCTCCCTCGGAGTTCTCGGCCGCGGCGGTGACGATCTCGCGGGCGGCCGCGGTCAAACCGTCCTCGAGCTTGGCTACGCTGCGCGGCGTGAAGAGCCGCGAGATCAGCTTGCGCAGCCGCGTGTGCACCGGCGGGTCCGAATTGTGCATGAGGATTTTGGCTGTCTCCAACTGCTCGGCCGGCATGTCGTTGGCATACCGCATCACACAGCCGTTGAGATGCGACGACCACGTCTCTGGGTCGCGTGAAATCTCGCGAATGTGAGCATGTTTCGAAATCACCCAGTATCCGCCATCGCGGAATCCCCCGCCCTTGTCGGGATCCTGCGCGTTCCACCACACCGGTGAGGTCCGCCGCAGCCGCGCGAACTGCTCCACGGGCAGGCCGCGAGCCAGCAGACCGGGGTCGGTGAAGTCGAACCCGTCTCCGAAGTCGAGGTCGGGCTGTAGTTCCGGTGATGTCGTCATGATGAGAGCTCCTGAGCCGTGCCGGCGCTTGGTACGCGTCTACGGGTGGGTGACAACCACACCTTGCCCGAAGGTTATCTTACATGACGTAAGTTAACCTTCGGGCACGGCGCAACGCAACGATTGGGGACACGAAACTTGACCAACGATCCCCTGCACAGGCTCTTCGATCTCAAAGATCGCGCCGCGATTGTCACCGGCGGAACCCGCGGCATCGGCCTGGCCATCGCCGAGGCCCTGGTGAGCTGCGGCGCCAACGTCGCCGTCGCCAGCCGCAAACCCCACGCGTGCGCCGCCGCGGCGGACAAATTGCAATCCCTGGGTGGCGGCAAAGCGCTTGGAGTACCTACCCATCTGGGCGACCTCGACGCGATCGACCGACTGGTCGCGGCCACCGCGCACGAGTTCGGCGGCATCGACATCGTCGTCAACAACGGGGCCAATGCGCTGACTATGCCGCTCGGTGAAATCACCCCGGAAGCTTGGTCGAAATCCTTTTCGGTGAACCTGCAAGGCCCGGTGTTCCTCGTCCAGGCCGCCCTGCCCTACCTACGCGAAAGCCGGCACGCCGCGATCCTCAACGTCGTCTCGGCCGGCGCCTTCATCTTCTCGCCGATCGTCTCGATGTACTCGGCGGCCAAGGCCGCCATGGTCTCCTTCACCCGGTCGATGGCCGCCGAATTCGCCTCGCAGGGCATCCGCGTCAACGCCCTGGCCCCGGGATCGGTGGACACCGACATGGTCCGTGGCAATCCGCTGGAGTTCATCGACGCGATGAAGGCCTCGGCGTTGATGGGCCGCATCGCCGATCCCTCCGAAATGATCGGTCCCGCACTACTACTGGTCTCCGACGCCGGCAGTTTCATCACCGGTCAAACCATCATCGCCGACGGCGGCATGGTGGCCCGCTAATCCCGAAAGGTTCCGACATGACTGTTGACAGCGCTACGA
>NZ_DASXEP010000141.1:0-15148 GCF_036490025.1 Mycobacterium sp.
GCAGATAGGACGCAACACCTTCGCGGATCACCCGCACGCGGTCGGGTTCGCTTGTGCCGGTGGGATTCTTCGCCAGATCGTGGCGCACGAATTCGGTAGTCAACGCACTACTCCTTATTTGACGGCTGACCGGCTTGTGGCCGATCGAGCAGTCGCGGATTGACGTCTTCGGTTTTGGGTTGGTGCTGCGGCCCTGGTACGGGTTACTCCTATCGTGCCGCACCGCGATTCGCCCCGCGTAGTCCCCGTCGAGGCTGGCCCGGACCGCCACCCGGTAACGTCGTAACCTGTGCGGATCGGATGGCTTGGCTGGCCCGGCTGGTCGGGTGCTGCGCGGGCTGTGGGCTGCGTCGCGACCGTCTTGATCGCCGTCCTCGGGTGCACCACCATCACCGACGGCTCGCCGGGCGCCGACATGGCGATAGCCCCCGCCTACCGCGCGTCGGTATCCGCATCCGTCTCGGCCTCAGTGGCCACCTCGAGCATCAAGGAGTCGCGGCATCAACAGTCGCTGACCACCCAGGCCGTGGTCCGGGTATGCGAGTCGTTCGTCACCAGCAGCAAAGAAGCCGTGGACCGGGTGAACGACTTCGTCGCTGCCTACAACCGGGGCGGCGACACCTCGGGCGCCGAGCAGCCCGCGATCGATGCCCTGACGCACAGCGCCGACGCGGTCGAAGGCGACAGCAACGGGCCGCTGTCCCAGCAGCTGCGCGAGGCGCTCAACGCCTACAACGACGCCGCCCGCGCCGTAGCGACTGCTATCCGCTCGCACGTCGGCACCGACCAGTTCAATCAGCGGGTCAATCAGCTCAACGACGCCAAGGGCGAAGCCGTCAAGCGTTGCCGGGCGTCCCTTTGAGCCGACGAATGTGCAACGCTACGGGCTGTGCGACGATAAATTGCATCGCACGGCATGTTTCACGTTCGAGTGGCTTGAAACTGAACGGCTTGAGGCTGAAAGGGAGGACCGCACGGTGGTGGCCGCGGATGACGCCCCGAGCTTTGCCCGCAAACTGGGCATTCAACCAGGGCAGGTTGTCCAGGAGTGGGGTTGGGACGAGGACACCGACGACGATATCCGCGGCGACGTGGAGGATGCGTGCGGCGGTGAGTTACTCGACGAAGACACCGATGAGGTCGTCGACGTCGTCCTGCTGTGGTGGCGCGACGGCGACGGCGACCTGGTGGACACCCTGATGGACGCGATCGCGTCGCTGGCTGATGACGGCGTGATCTGGGTGCTCACACCCAAGACCGGCAAGCCCGGCCATGTGCTGCCCGCGGAGATCGCGGAGTCAGCCCCCACCGCCGGACTGATGCCGACATCGTCGGTCAACCTCGGCGACTGGAGCGCCAGCCGATTGGTGCAACCGAAGTCGCGTGCCGGACGCCGCTGATGCTGCCGGTCGGTGCTACCGCGCCGGACTTCACGCTGCTCGACCAGAACCGACAGCCGGTCACCCTCAGCGACTTTCGCGGTGCCAAAGACGTGCTGCTGGTGTTCTTCCCGCTGGCCTTCACCGGTATCTGCCAGGGCGAGCTGGACGCGGTGCGCGATCAGCTGCCCGACTTCGAGAACGACGACAGCGCGGTGCTGGCCATTTCGGTGGGACCACCGCCGACCCACAAGGTGTGGGCGATCGAGAGCGGATTCCTGTTCCCGGTGCTCTCCGACTTTTGGCCGCACGGCACCGTCAGCCAGGCTTACGGGGTTTTCAACGCCGACGCAGGCGTCTCCAATCGCGGCACGTTCCTCGTCGATCGGTCCGGAACGATCCGGTTCGCCGAAATGAAGCAGCCCGGCGAGGCCCGTGACCAGCGGCTGTGGATCGACGCGCTGACGGCGCTGAACGCCTGAACCGGCTCTTTCGCGTTTTGGGTGTGAGGCCATCTGGGCGGTATCTTGGCGCGGCACGGGCGCGTAGCTCAGTGGTAGAGCTCTGGTTTTACACACCAGCGGTCGGCGGTTCGATACCGTCCGCGCCCACCAGTTGACCGTCGGCTCAGGGCACCAGCACGACTTTGCCGATGTTCTCTCGCGCCGCCAGGATCCGATGTGCTTCCGGCGCATCGGCGAACGGCACCGCAGCATGCACGACGGGAGATGCCGTGCCGTCCGACAGCGCCGTCGACAGCGGTCCGATCCACGGCTCGAGCGTGCCGCGGTCGTCCCACAGCCGCAACATGTTGAGGCCGATGACCGTCTTGGAGTCGTTGAGCTGATTGATCAGGTTGAACCCCCGCAACATCGCCAGCGCCTGCGGTGCCGCGCGCAGCAGCGACCGCTTCTCGCCCTGCTGCAAGGCTGAGAGGCCGTAGGCGACAAGCCGTCCGCCCGGGCGCAGCAGGCCGAGCGACCGCCGCAACGAGGTGCCGCCCAACGCATCCAGCACGATGTCGTAGGGGCCCAGGCCTTTCCACCAACCGTCGCGGCGATAGTCGATGGCCTTGTCGACACCGAGCGCGGCAAGCTGATCGTGCTTGCCCGGCGACGCGGTGCCGTGCACGACCGCGCCCGCGGCCTTGGCCAGCTGCACCGCCGCGATGCCGACACCGCCGGCGGCGGCATGCACCAGCACCTGCTCGCCGGCGCGCAGTGAACCGTAGCCGTGCAAGGCCGCCCACGCCGTCGCATAGTTGACCGGGACCGCGGCGCCCTGCTCGAAGCTCATCGAGTCCGGAAGCGCGACAGTGTCCTTCGCATCGGCGTTGACGATCTCGGCGTAGCCGCCGAACCGCGTTCCGGCCAGCACCCGCCGGCCCACCTGCGCCGGGTCGACGCCGTCGCCGACGGCCTCAATCGTCCCGGCCACCTCGTAGCCGACGACGCTGGGCACCTTGGGCGCGTCGGGGTACAGCCCGACGCGGGCGAGATGGTCGGCGAAGTTCACCCCGGCGGCGCGCACCGAGATACGCACCTGGCCGGCCGCCGGCGGCGGCGGATCGGGACGGTCCTGCACCTTCAGTACCGACGGGGGACCGTGCTTGGTGATGACGACTGCGCGCACCCAACCTCGCTAAATGTGACCCGCGACGAATGCCGCGGCCTGAGCCGGCATTCCGGAATCCCGATAGGAAAGGTGCGCCGCGGAGAACATCTCGTCGTGCGTTGGCACCGAAAACGGTGCGCCTGGCGTACAGACCGGGTCGCCGGGTGCACACAAGTCGATGGCCTTTGCGCCGTACCACGGGCTGACCGTGCTCACCGGCGCGCCGAGATATCTGTCCGAAGGGTTCCCGAAAAGGGCAAGCGCGGCAACGTGGTCGGCCACGTCCTGCGGTAGCGACACCGGGACAAAGCCCACTACCGGGGCTTGGGCGATGGTGATCAGATCGATCACGATCGCGCCTTGGGAGTAGCCACCGAGCACCAACTTGGTGTTGGGACAGTTGGCGGCCATCGACTCGACGTGGGCGTTCGCATCCACGGCGCCGGCGTTGGCTGATGGGGCGAAATCGTCTGATGCGGGGTAGTTGACCGGATAGATCGCAAGGGACCGACCCCCGACCTGCGAGCGAAGGGAATCGATAAATTGCTGTCCGACCACGCCTACACCCGGCGGCTCGGTCGTGGCCCGGGCGAACGTCACCTCGACGTCAGGGCAGGAAGCAGCGGATGCGGGGGCAACGTTGATCGGCGCGCTCACCTGCGCCACCAGGACGGCGACCGCCGCGCCGACCAGGACACGCGCAATGCGGTGGGGCCTCACGTTGGTAATGCTGACATATCGGGACGGGCTCCGGGGCCGTCTCGCTGAGGCTTTGGTCAGACGGGTGGAGCGAAGAATTCGAGAGCGATGCCGTCCGGGTCGCGGAAGCTCAACCCGGAGCCGTAGGGCGCATCGACGATTCCGCCGTGCTGGACGCCGAGGTCGTTGAGCCGGTTCATCCAACTCTCCAATTCGGCCCGATTGGCGCAGCCGAATCCGACATGGTCCAGGCCCACCCGGAACTCGCTGAAGCGTTCGTCGGGCGCCGAACGCTCATGCTGATGAATTCCGAGCAGCGTGCCGCCGTCGAGGATCCACACCAGATGCCGAAACCCGGCGTCGGTGTGTTCGTCGATTACCGGGTCGGCGCCGAGCAGCCGCCGGTACCAGCGGCCGCTGATGCTCATGTCGCGCACGGTGAGCGCGACGTGGTTGATTGCCGGAAAAGCCATGGGTCGCTTCCTTTCTGAGCATCTCGCGCCGCGGGCCGGCCCGCTGGCCGACCACGGTGTGACGTACGTCTCAACGTTGGCCTCGCTGAGGCGAGCGCCACATTTACTTCGGTCGACTAATTAGTCATGCTTGATACATGACTTCGCAACTGACCCCCGAGCGCACCACTTCACCGGCGCCGAAGCTCGAAGAGAGCAACGAGCGCATCCTGCTGCAGCCGTGGTTCTGGATGGCCGTACTGAGCATGATCGCCATCGTCCTGGTCACCATTTCCGGCTAGCCGCTACACGATCCGCCAGCCGCGTCTGGCACGAAACCGCATGTCCCACAGGTAGAGCCGATAGCCAAGAATCCACGCTTGATGTGGCATCAACCGATCGGCCAGCCGCAGTGCGGCCAGCAACCGCTCGAACCGCCGCTGTTGGGATTCTGACCACTCCAAGCGCATCATCGCGCGGAACTCCGGGGGCAGAAAGCCGGTGGTCGCGAACAGGTTGAACGGTCCGGCGAGCGCCGGTAACGGCCACGGCAGAAAAGCCATCGTCGCCACGCCGTGCAGGTGCTCGCGGACCGGGGGATCGATGCGCAGGTCTTCCAGTGACCGCTTCCAGTAGTCGTCGAACGCGAGCCGGTCCGGCGGCCACATCGCGTCGCGCACTTGAAGTGTGGTAGCCAGCCGCTTGGCGTCCAGGTACACCGCATCGGCCGCCGCATCGTCGAGCGGGCCGTACAAGAACTCGTGCTGGTCGACGAAGTAGCGGTACAGGCAGGCGGCCACCCACAGCTGCAGCCCCGGGTCGAACGCGTTGTAGGACACCGGACTCGACGACGTCGACCGTACTTGCCGGTGGACGGTGTCGACGGCGGCGCGAATGAGCTCGCGGTCGGACTCGGTCCCGATGGTCGCGACGGCCAGATACGTTCCGGTGGTACGCGCCCGTTTGAACGGATGCTTGTAGACGTTGCCGCTGTCCACCGGGCTCTCCACGACGCCGTAACCGACACCTGGCAGCGACAGCTGCATGATCACGTTCGCGGCGGGAAGCAGCACGGCGGCGGGATTGAGCAGGTCAGCGACCCGGGTGGCGCGCTTCATCACCCGAGTAGACCACGTGTGAGACGCTGCCGGAGTGTTTGGCGCCAGGCGGGTTGTCGGGGTGCTGCTCGGCTACCTGGCTGACCTCGCACTGGCCGACCCGCGGGCGGGTCACCCGGTGGCGGGATTCGGCATCGCGGCAACGGCGGTGGAGCGGTTCAGCTACCGCGACACCCGGGTCGGTGGCGTCGTTCACGTCGCGGTGCTGGTCGGCGTGGTGGCCGCGCTGGGCACCGCGCTGCAACGCCAGGCCCGCCGGTCCGGGCGGCTCTGGTCGGTTGTCACGACTGCAGCGGCCACCTGGATCGCGCTGGGCGGAACGTCGCTGGCGCGCATCGGGTCGGCGATGGGCGAGCTGCTGGGCCGCGATGACCTCGACGGCGCCCGACGGCTACTGCCGTCGTTGTGCGGCCGTGAACCGGCACGGCTTGACGCCGCGGGATTGACCCGCGCGACAGTGGAGTCCGTGGCTGAGAACACGTCCGACGCGCACGTGGCGCCGCTGCTGTGGGCCGTGGCGGGCGGGGTTCCCGCCGTCCTGGGTTACCGAGCCGTCAACACGCTCGATGCGATGATCGGTCACCGCTCACCGCGTTACGCACGATTCGGTTGGGCCGCAGCATGTTTGGATGATGCGGCCAACTATGTCGCTGCGCGGGTGACCGCTGCGCTGACAGTGGTGTGCGCGCCGATCGTCGGCTGCTCGCCGTCGGGTGCGGTGGTGGCGTGGCGTCGCGACGCCGGGCGCCATCCCAGCCCGAACGCCGGCGTCGTGGAGGCGGCGTTCGCCGGGGCGCTGGGCGTGCGACTCGGCGGCCCTACTCACTACCACTATGGAGTGCAGATTCGGCCGCCCCTCGGTCAAGGGCCGCCGCCAACGGTGACCGATCTGCGCCGCGCCGTGTTGCTTTCGCGGGCGGTGCAAGCGGCCGCGGCGTTGGCGTGCATCGCTGTCAGCGTCGCCGTCCGTAGCGGTCGGTGAGCTTGTCCTGCACGGTCGCAGGTTTGTCAGCGGGCTTCCCAGGCGATGCCTGGGTCTTGTCCGCGCGCCGTGCTTGTACTTCGGCGTAGACGAAGTAGCCCAGCAGGATCGGCGCGACGACGCCGAACGTGATCCACTGGATGCCGTAGGACAGGAACGGGCCCGCGTCCAGGTGGGGCAGAGCGATGACGCCCAGCCCGCCGGGCTGTTTGTCCACCAATTGCAGATACGACCCAGTCAATGGGACGCCGGTCAGCGTCGCCAGCTGACTCGTATTGATCGAATACACCTGTCGCACACCGTCGCTGACGAACGACTCCTTGTCCGGCACCAGTCCCTCGGAGTCGCGCAGCCGCGCCGTGATGGTCACCGTGCCGCGGGGTGGCGGGGGGACCGGCGGTACCCGTGAACCTGGTAGGGGCCGCACGTAGCCGCGGTCGACCAAGACGGTGGGGCCCTCGTCCACGACGAATGGCTGCAGCACCTCCATGGCCGGGTCGCCGTCGGCGACACGCAAACGGGCCACCAGCTGCTTATCCGGCAGGTAGTGGCCGGTCGCCGTCACACGCCGCCATTGCGCGTCGCGATTCGATGAATCTTGCTGCGGCAAAAGGGTTGTCACCGACACCGGCGCAGTCGTCAGGGACTGCTGGATCTGGTCGTTCTCCCGCGACGTTTTGGTGTTCTTGCCCAGCTGCCACGGCGCGAGCACGCTGAAGCACAGGTAGGTGAATGCGATCACCACCACGGCCAGCGCAATCCAGCCCGGCCGCAGCAGGAAGGCCAGGCGGCGCATCAGCTGTGCCCGTCCGGCGCGAGCTGCTCATCGACCCACTTGTGCAGGCCCGGCAGCGAAGCCTCGATCGCGGCGAAGACCGCTTCGAAGTCGTCGTTGTCGCCGTAATACGGGTCATCGACGTCGAGGACATACGCGCCGGAGCGTGGGTCGAAGGAGCGCAACATCCGGATCCGGTCGGCATCGACTCCGAGCTGCTGCAGCAGCCACACGTGGTTGCGGGCCAGCGCGATGACCAGGTCGGCCTCGATGTGGTCGATGCCGACCTGCGCGGCGCTGTGGTCGGTGGGGTAGCCGTGCGCGCGCAGCACCCGGTTGGCCCGTTCGTCGGCGGATTTGCCGACATGCCAGCCGGCGGTTCCCGCGCTGGTCACCCGCACGGCGTTGGTCAGGCCGCGTTCGGTGATCTGGTGGGCGAACATCTTCTCGGCCATCGGTGACCGGCAGATGTTGCCGGTACACACGAAGGTGATGTGCAGCGTGGGATCAGACACCTAACGCCCTCCGCAGCTCGGCGACCGTCGCGACGTGCACCGCGCCGCTCGTCGTGCCGGTGTCGCCGAAATCGGCCTGACCGTAGCCCCAGCCCACCACCACGGTGTCGATGCCATGGGCGGCGGCGCCCTCGACGTCGTGGCGGCGGTCGCCGACCATGAGCACTCGTTCGGGCAGCGGCTGCAGTTGCGCCAAAGCATGCGCGAGCACGTCGGCCTTGGTGGCGCGGGTGCCGTCGATGCTGGCTCCGGCGACGACCTCGAAGTGCTCGTCGAGGCCGAAATGGGCCAGGATGCATCGCGCGGTGGGCTCGGCCTTGGAGGTGGCCACCGCCAGCCGCACTCCTGCTGCCCGCAGGTCGTCGAGCAGTGGCCCGATGCCCTCGAAGACGCTGTTGATGGCCCAGCCGCGGGTGGTGTAGTCGGCGCGGTAGGCGGCGACCGCGGCGCCCGTGTGCTCGCCCAACCCCATCGCGGAGAAGGTGTGGTGCATCGGTGGGCCGACGATCCGACTGGCCAGGTCGCCCTCGGGCACGGCGGCACCGATCTGGCCGAGTGCGTGCCGAAAGCTGGACGCGATGCCGTCCGCGGAGTCGGTGAGTGTGCCGTCGAGGTCGAAGATCACCAGCTGAGGGTGATGCGATCGAGTGGCCGAGCCCGTGCCTGTCACGCCCCTATTGTCCAAGATGGCGCGACTGTGTCCGGATACCGGGGCTGATCGCGGGGCCGTTACTGTTTCAGATGTGGCGAGTCTGGGTTCGAGCGTGTCGACGCCGCTCGCCGCGGCGCGCTACCACGGCGATCAGGCCGCCGAACGCGGCATGCTCGATTTCGCCGTCAACATCCGGCACCCGCAGCCGCCGGACTGGCTGGTGCAGCGCCTGGCCGCACGGTTGCCCGACTTGGCGCGATACCCGGGCGTCGACGACGAGCGCGCGGCGATTCAGGCGGTCGCCGCCCGGCATGGCCGTGCTTCCAACGAGGTCGCGTTGTTGGCCGGAGCCGCTGAGGGATTCGCGTTGCTGCCTAACCTGCGCCCGAAGCTGGCCGCGGTGATCGCGCCGTCGTTTACCGAACCCGACGTTTCGCTGAGGTCGGCCGGCATCCCGGTGCACCACGTCGTGCTCGATCCACCGTTCGGTCTGGCGGGTGTGCAGGTGCCCGGCGAGGCCGACCTGGTCGTGGTCGGCAACCCCACCAACCCGACCGCGGTGGTGCACACCCGCGAACAGATCCTGTCGTTGCGGCGGCCGGGCCGAATCGTCGTGGTCGACGAGGCGTTCGCCGATGCTGTTGCCGGCGAACCGGAATCGCTGACCGGCGAGCCGCTGCCCGACGTGCTGGTGCTGCGCAGCCTCACCAAGACGTGGTCGCTGGCCGGATTGCGGGTCGGCTATGCGTTGGCTGCCCCGAAGGTGCTGGCCCGGTTGACCGCCACCCGGCCGCCGTGGCCGCTGGGCACGCTGCAGCTGACCGCTGTCGCCGCGTGTTGTGCGCCGAGCGCGGTGGCAGAAGCGGCGGCGGACGCTCGACGGCTGGCGGTGATGCGCGCCGACATGGTGTCCGGGCTGCGATCGGCTGGAGTGGAGCCTGTCGACGGCCACGCGCCGTTTGTGATGTTCACCGTAGCCGATGCCGAGCTGACCCGAAAGCATCTGCACGCCAAGGGTATTGCCGTCCGCCGGTGCGACACCTTCGTCGGCCTGGACGGACGCTATCTGCGCGCGGCGGTGCGACCGGAGTGGCCGGCGTTGGTCGAGGCGCTGAGCGAGGTGCTGGCATGACCGTGCGGCTGGCGGATGTCATGGACGCGCTGGACGAGGCCTACCCGCCTGGACTTGCTCAGTCGTGGGATTCGGTCGGTCTGGTCTGCGGCGACCCCGACGATGCGCTGAGCTCGGTGACGATTGCGGTCGACGCCACCGCCGAGGTGGTCGACACGGTTCCCGACGGTGGTCTGCTGCTGGCCCACCATCCGCTGCTGTTGCGTGGGGTGGACACCGTTGCGGCCAGCACCCCCAAGGGCGCGCTGGTGCACCGCCTGATCCGAACGGGGCGTTCGCTGTTCACCGCGCACACCAACGCCGACTCGGCGTCACCGGGTGTGTCCGATGCGTTGGCGCACGCACTGGGATTGACCGTCGAGGCGGTTCTGGAGCCCACACCGGCGCGGCAGGATCTGGACAAGTGGGTGATTTTCGTGCCGCCGGAGAACGCGGAGTCGGTGCGGGCAGCCATCTTTGCGGCCGGCGCCGGCCTCATCGGTGACTATTCGCACTGCAGTTGGAGCGTCACCGGCACCGGCCAGTTCCGGCCCGAGGACGGTGCAGCGCCGGCGATCGGGAGCGTCGGCGCTACTGAGTGGGTAGTGGAGGACCGCGTCGAGGTCGTCGCTCCCGCGCGGGCGCGAGGTCAAGTGCTCGCGGCGATGCGTGGCGCACACCCGTACGAGGAGCCGGCATTTGACATCGTCGCGCTGGCCCCGTCGCCCAGCGACGTCGGGCTGGGTCGGATCGGATCGCTGCCGCAGCCAGAGCCGTTGAGCGAGTTCGTCTCTCGAGTTCGGGCCGGGCTGCCACGAACGTCATGGGGAGTACGCGCCGCCGGCGATCCGGACAGGCCGGTTTCGCGGGTGGCGGTGTGCGGCGGAGCGGGCGACTCGCTACTGGACGTCGTGGCGGCCGCCGATGCGCAGGCCTATGTGACGGCCGATTTGCGCCATCACCCTGCCGACGAGCACCGCCGTGCTTCGGCGGTGGCACTGGTCGACGTCGCGCATTGGGCCAGCGAATATCCGTGGTGTGCGCAGGCCGCCGACATGCTGCGGTCGGCGTTCGGCGCCGAGTTGTCCGTTGTTGTGTGTCCCATCCGTACCGATCCATGGAACGTCGACAACGACAACGGGGGCGAGGACACATGAAAGCCGAAGTCGCGCAGCAGCGCTCACTGCTCGAAGTTGCGGAGTTGGACGCCGAGCTGGCCAGGATGGATCACCGCGCCGGCCACCTGCCCGAGCGCGCCGACTACCAGCGGATGCAAACCGATCAGGTCGCCGCCAACGATCGCCTGGCCGCTCTGCAGATTGCGTTGGAGGACTTGGACACTCAGGTCTCGCGTTTCGAGTCGGAGATCGACGCGGTGCGCCAGCGTGAGGATCGGGACCGATCGCTGCTGCAATCAGTGGCAGACGCCAAGCAACTGACGGAGTTGCAGCACGAGCTGGACACCCTGCAGCGCCGCCAGGCCAGCCTGGAGGATTCGCTGCTGGAAGTGATGGAACGTCGCGAACAGCTGCAGGCCCAGCGGGCCGCAGAGCTGTCGGTGGTCGAGTCGCTACAGGCGGATCTGGCCGCTACCCAACAGACCTTGGACGGAACACTGGCCGACATCGACCAGATCCGCCGCGCTCAAACGTCTCGTCGCGACGAACTCGCCGCCAGCTTGGATCCTGTTCTGGTGGCGCTCTACGAACGACAGCGTGCCGGCGGCGGACCCGGGGCCGGGCTGTTGCAGGGCCGCCGCTGCGGGGCGTGCCGGATCGAGATCGACCGCGGCGAGCTGGCCCGGATCTCCTCGGCCGCCGATGACGAAGTGCTGCGATGCCCGGAATGCGGCGCAATCTTGTTGCGGCCCAAAGGCGCAAGCCAATGAAGGTTGTCGTCGAGGCCGATGGGGGATCGCGCGGCAATCCGGGGCCGGCAGGCTACGGGTCGGTGGTGTGGACCGCAGACCGGTCCATCGTACTCGCCGAGAGCAAGCAGGCGATCGGGCGGGCCACCAACAACGTCGCCGAATATCGCGGCCTGATAGCGGGTTTGGAGGAGGCGTCGAAACTACGCGCGACCGAAGTCGCGGTGTCGATGGATTCCAAGCTGGTCGTCGAGCAGATGTCCGGACGCTGGAAGGTCAAGCATCCCGACCTCGCCGAGCTCAACGCGCAAGCTCGCGCGCTCGCGGATCAGTTCGACCGGATCAGCTACGCGTGGATCCCTCGAGCGGAGAACTCGCACGCCGACCGGTTGGCCAACGAGGCGATGGATGCTGCAGTCGAGCTGCCGGCGCAGACCGACGCGTCACCGCCGTCGTCCGCCGCCCGTGAGACCCCTTCGGCTCCCGGGTGGACCGGCGCGCGCGGCGTCGCTACCCGGCTGCTGTTGCTGCGCCACGGGCAGACCAAGCTGTCGGTGCAGCGGCGCTACTCGGGGCGCGGCAACCCACCGCTGACCGAGCTGGGCCGGCAGCAGGCCGACGCCGCCGCTCGTTATGTGGCGGCGCGCGGCGGCGTCGCGGCGGTGATCAGTTCACCGTTGCAGCGGTGCCAGGACACGGCGTCGGCGGCCGCCAAAGCGCTGGGTTTGGACGTCGTCGTCGATCACGACCTGATCGAGACAGACTTCGGAGCATGGGAAGGCCTCACGTTCAGTGAGGCCGCCGAGCATGACCCCGACCTGCATCGACGCTGGTTACGCGATACCAGCACCGAGCCCCCGGGCGGGGAGAGCTTCGACCAGGTCAACCAGCGGGTCGGCCGGGCCCGCGACCGCGTCGTCGCCGACCACGGCGGCAGCACCGTGCTGGTGGTGTCACACGTGACGCCGATCAAAATGCTGCTGCGGGAGGCTCTGGACGCGGGGCCGGGCATTCTCTACCGGCTGCATCTGGACCTGGCGTCGTTGAGCATCGCCGAGTTCTACCCCGACGGCGCGTCCTCGGTCCGGCTGGTGAACCAGACCGGCTATTTGGGTTAGCTCCACAGTGTTTCAGTCGGCATCGTGGAAGATCAGGCCGAGCGCCAACCGCTCGCCCGAACGCACAACCGACAGGCCGTGCCTCACCGCCGCGGCCGACCAGCCGCGGGCCGATTGCACCGGGCGGTCGCGGGTGGTGAACAGGTAGCCATGACCCTGCGGCAATTGGGTCGCGGTACCACGCGATTGCGCCCGAGCCCGTTGTTCGACCAGCATGAATTCCCCGCCGGTGTAGTCCGTGCCGACGTCGCTCAGGTTAATCACTACCTGTAGCGGAAACACCAAGTCCCCGTACAGGTCTCGATGCAACGCATTCCAGTCATCCGTCCCGTACCTGAGCATCAGCGCTGTCGGCCTCGTCTGGCCGGCGGCATGGCACATGTCCAGCCACTCGTCGAGGCTGTCCGGCCAGGGCGCGTCGCGGCCCAGCTTGGCCCACCAATCCCGGGCGATCGGTAGCAGCCGAGGGTACAACGCCTGCTTGAGATCCTCGATCGGCTCCGGGTAGGGAGCGCGGAAATAGCGGTACTGGCCGGAGCCGTAGCGACGAGGCCCCATGTCGATGGTGGCGCGGAACAGACCGTCGTCGGCGTAGAGCGTGCGCAGTCGCTGCATCTCGGTTTTCGTCAGGAGTCGCGGCAACAGGGCGCCGCCGAGGTCGTTGACAGTTGCCGCGATCGCCGCCCAGTCGCCGGCCTCGACACGCTTTTCGATCCCGCTCGTCGGCATCAGCGGCGTCCTCCTTTCGCTCCTGATCTGTAGACGATAAGGATGCCCGGAATGTGAGGAGCATTCTTGTCATTGCAGTCGTGTACTATCGAACACATGTTCGAAACATTAGCGGTCGTCGACCCAGCCAGCGCGGAATCAGCGCTGGTTGAGCGCATCTGCGAGTTGGAGCGCGTCAAATGCGCCGCGGCGGCGGGTCAGGCTCGTGCGGCGGCCGCGTTGGATGCCGCGCGCCGGGCCGCTGAAGCCGCCGAAGGAATGCCGGCGGCGCGACGCGGGCGCGGCGTGGCCAGCGAGATCGCGCTGGCCCGACGCGATTCACCAACGCGGGGCAACCGGCACCTGGGCTTTGCCAAAGCCTTGGTACACGAAATGCCGCACACGTTGGCCGCTTTGGAAACCGGAGCGCTGACGGAGTGGCGGGCCACCTTGATCGTGCGCGAGAGTGCATGCCTGGACGTCGAGGACCGCCGGACGCTGGACGCCGAGATGTGCGCTGACCCGGACAGGTTGAACGGGATGGGCGATGCTCGGCTGGCTGCAGCTGCGAAGACAATCGCCTATCGGCTCGACCCACACGCTGTGGTCGACCGGGCCGCCAAGGCCGAAACCGAGCGCACGGTGAGCATCCGACCCGCGCCCGACACGATGACGTATCTGACCGCACTGTTGCCCGTCGCGCAAGGAGTGTCGGTGTATGCGGCGCTGCGGCGGGAGGCCGATACCTGCGTCGACGGACGCCCGCGCGGCCAAGTGATGGCCGACACGCTTGTCGAGCGGGTCACCGGGCGAAGCGCGGCAACGGCGACGCCGATCGCGGTCAATCTGGTGTTGTCCGACGAAGCCCTCATCTGCGGTTCCAATGCGCCTGCCGACGTAAGCGGCTACGGTCCGATCCCGGCGGCCGTTGCGCGCGAGTTGATTTCACGCGCTGTCAACGACGAACAGTCGCGCGCGACGCTGCGCCGACTCTATGCGCATCCGGCATCCGGCGCCCTGGTGGCAATGGAGTCGAGAGCCCGGCTGTTTCCTCGCGGGCTGGCGGCCTTCATCGGGTTTCGGGATCAGCGCTGCCGTACGCCTTATTGCGACGCGCCGATCCGCCATCGCGACCATGCTCGGCCATGGGTAACCGGTGGCCCGACGAGTGCGGGCAACGGGCTCGGCCTGTGCGAACGTTGCAACCACGTCAAAGAGGTTGACGGCTGGTTGGTCGAACCGATTGTCGATGAAAATTCAACTCACACAGTGGAATTCACCACGCCGACGGGCGCTCGTTATCGATCGGGGGCACCTCCACTGGCGGGATCGACCGCCCGGATCGAGATCAGCGAAATGGAAATCGCCGTCGAGATAACGCTTGCAGGCTTGCACGCCGCTTAGATGGCCGTTGGCCTGGGCCTTCGGCGACGAGTACGGTATTACCGCGGACGAGTTGGCTGGGCGGCCGCGGCTCGTGCTCACGAAGCAGCGAGTCGAGGAAAGTCCGGACTTCACAGAGCAGGGTGATTGCTAACGGCAATCCGAGGTGACTCGCGGGAAAGTGCCACAGAAAACAGACCGCCACCCTTGTGGTGGTAAGGGTGAAACGGTGCGGTAAGAGCGCACCAGCATCCCGGGTGACCGGAATGGCTAGGCAAACCCCACCCGAAGCAAGGTCAAGAAGACCGCACCTCGGTGCGGTCGCGCAGGTGTTTGAGGGCTGCTCGCCCGAGCCTGCGGGTAGGCCGCTCGAGGCACCCGGTGACGGTGTGTCCAGATGGATGGTCGCCGCCGCATTACCTGGTAATGCGGAACAGAATCCGGCTTACAGGCCAACTCGCCCGCCCTGTCGCCGCGGTCAGCGTGGGTCCGCACTAAATCCGAGGACGGGATCAATCGCGTCCCGCGTCCGGTCGTCAGAATCAGGTCCTGCACAGTCTTCGCGCTCTGGCCGTGACTGCATCGATTGCTAGATCGAGCGGAGTTCTACCGAAAGATTTTCTCGCAATTTCCCACGTTGCGACTCGATGAGTATTGGCTAAGGAGTAGCTTAACGTTAACTGAGAAACAACCTTAGGTCGGGAGGTTGTCCGATGACTGGTCAGCGGGCCACGAGGCGGAATCGTCATTCGCGCAACGCCAAGGCGCGCCGCCG
>NZ_DASXEP010000174.1:0-18530 GCF_036490025.1 Mycobacterium sp.
GCGGCCCGGGTCGGGTACGCGACCGTTGTCGATCGACTCCTGAACCGAAGCGACAATCAGCTGGTGGCCGTGGTCGCTGACGCGGCGGTCCCGGAACTCGATGACTTCCGGAAAGTTGTGGCCGGTGTCGACGTGCATGACCGGAAACGGCAACGGCAGCGGACGGAAAGCCTTCTCCGCCAGACGAAGTAACACGATGGAGTCTTTGCCGGCCGAGAACAACAGCACCGGCCGCTCCAGTTCGGCGACCACCTCCCTGATGATGTGCACCGCCTCGGCTTCCAGCAGCCGCAGCTCGTCGACGCGCTCGTCGCCAGCGCGAATCATAGTGGTAGCCCCTCTCTTTCGGCGTCCGCGCGGTAGCGGTCCACCCATTCGTCGGAACGCTTGTCGGCCTGGCGCTCCAAGACCGGCTCCGGCGCCAGTCGCGGGTCGAGCCCCAATGACTCGAGGATGGTCGCCACCGTCGTCGTCAGATTGCGCCACAGCGCGGGATACGAAATCTCCAGTGGCTCGACGACTTCTTCGGCGAACCAATTCCGCCAGCCCTCATCCTGGGCCCGCATCATGGTGATGACATGTGCGATGGCGCCCGCGTGGTAGGTAGCGCGTGCGTCCCGGACGGGATCAGGTCGCCCGCGCCAGACCCGCGTCTGCACCGCCCGCCAGAACGACACCGCCTGTGACACGACGTCCGGTCGGTACACGTAGATCAGTAGCGGATCCTGCCCGACGACATCGCGGATCGCGGCCAGCAGGCCGTCACCTGATCGATGGGGCAGCTCGCCGGCGCGGTCCTGCAGCAGCGGCGTCTGGTTCCACATGAGCTTGCCGCCCCAAACCCCGTTGGGTGTCCGGCCGACCGTGCGGATGTAATCGCGCCAGATCTCCGGCGGCGCGAGGTCCGGCTTGCCCTCGTCCAATGGATCGAGCAGCGTCAGGATCGAATCGTCCCCGGTGCCGGCGAACCACTCCCGCGGCTGCGGGGCTTGGCTGGTGGTCGGCAGATACTGGAAAAACTCCTGCGGCTCGCCGGCCACGCCGGTTGCTCGCAGCGATTCGACCAGCAGGGTGCTGCCGCTTCGTTGGGAGGCCAGCACCAAGTATGCCGACGGGTGATCTGCCACGTTGAAAGGTTAGCTGACGGAGAATTGTTGCAACGCTTGCAATTACCCTCACGGTGAACATAACTATTGCGTCAGCTGCGTTCCAGCACGCGTAGGCCCAGGGAAAGAAGCAGTCGCGCATCGGGATCGGCCAACGACGTGGCCAGCAGCGTCGCTATCCGGCGGACCCGGTAGCGAACGGTATTGGGGTGGACGTGCAGTTGCTGTGCGGCACCCGCGACGTCACCGAAACTGTCCAGATACGCCCGCAGCGTCTGGGCCAATACCGGGTCGTGGGCTTGGAGGTCGCGCACGCGCGGGTCCACCAGCCGCTCGTCGGCGCCGACCATCGTGACGATCTCGTCGAGCAGCACGGTGCTGCGCGCCTCGGCCACCGAGGTCACCGTGCCGAACGAATCCGGATGGCGCCCAGCACTATCCAGCACGCGATCCACTTCGGCGCGCACCGCGGGCAGGCCGGCCAGCCCGGGCAGCGGCGCGGCGACCACCGCCCGCAACGGCAGGCCCAGCTCAGCGTCCAAAGCGGCGATGGTGCCGCGAATCCAGGAGTGCAGTGCCGACCGCTTGGTGGTATGCGGAAGCAGGACATAGACCCGCGATCCGCGCGACCCCACCTGAGCATCCGCACGAAAAGCGTTGGCGCTCAATGCAAGCACATCGGCCAGCCGATCGTGGCGGCCGGGGCCGTGGAACGCGATCAACGCTGCATCACCGTCGGCGGCGATGCCCAATTCTCGGGTGATCGCGTCCACGTCGACCGGGCCGGGTTCGGCGAGGCCCAGTAGCTGCTGGGCGCGCAACGCATGGGTGGACGGCTTGGCCGCCAGCCGGGACATGATGCGGGCCGCCAGTACCGCGGCTCCGCGCAGCATCTCCTCGGCGTCGTCGGCCAGCGGGCGGGAGCCGTGTTGCACCCAGATGGCGCCGGCGAAACCCGGTGCGCGACGGGCGTCGACACCCGGTTGGTGGATGCCGACGGCCAGCCGCGGTCGCAGTCCCAACTCCGGGCGCTCGGCGACGCGCACCACGTCGCCGCCGGCTCGCAGCGCGTCGAAGATGCCCCACTGGCCGATCCAGATCAGGTGCTCGGGCGGACCGGCGCGACCCAGGATCGACAGCCGCCGCAATTCGTCGGCTTCATCGTTGGATGCCGAATAGGCCAACACATGGGACTGCTCGTCTTCGATGCTGACCATGCCGTGAATACGCTCGGCGAGTGACTGCGCCAGGCTGAACAGGTCGGTGCCGGAGTCGTACCGGGGATCGGACCGAGCCTCGAAACCGGGCGAGTGGTGTTCGAGGACATGGTTGACCAGTCGATACACCCGCTCCCAGCGGGCTCGCGGATCCACAGCCACCACCGCCGTCCCCGTCGCGACAGCCCCGGCGACCAGCGCATCGGAGGGATCCTTGGCGAAGACCGCCACCGGCGGCTGCCCGACCGGCCCGGTGGCAAGCTTGTCCAGCCAGTGTTGAGCCTCGTCGTCGCTCACGCCGAGCAGGAAGAACACGTCAGCCGCGTCCGCCCCCCGGCCCATGCCGAGCCGCACATCGTCGGAATCGATCAGCGCCGCCGCCGCGACGGTCAGGTCCAGGCCGCGAGGCGCCTCGACCAGGCTCGCCATGGTCGTATCCAGGGCCAACAGCAGCTGGCCGAGTCCAACACCCGCAGGGCGCATGTTGTCTGATTCTACTGGAAGAGCACCGCACTCTTGTCCGATAGGCCAAGTCATTCGGGTGCCGCTGCTGAGATTCTTGAAACATGGACGCGATTACCGATGTGCCGCCGCCCCTCAACGAACCAATCCACGACTACGCGCCGAACTCGCCCGAGCGCGCCCGGTTGCAGACCGCGCTCACCTCGCTGGCTGATCACCCGATCGACCTGCCGCACGTCATCGGCGGCGACCATCGAATGGGCGATGGCGAGCGGATCGATGTTGCCGCCCCGCACCGGCACTCATTGACGCTGGGCACCTTGACCAACGCCCAGCACACCGATGCTGCGGCCGCCGTAGAGGCCGCGATGGCGTCCCGAATGCAGTGGGCGGCAACCCCGTTCGACGAGCGCGCGGCGATCTTCCTGCGGGCGGCCGACCTGCTGGCCGGTCCGTGGCGGGAGACGATCGCGGCAGCGACGATGCTGGGCCAGTCCAAAACCGCCTATCAGGCCGAGATCGATGCGCCCTGCGAAATGGTCGACTTCTGGCGGTTCAACGTCGACTTCGCGCGGCAGATCCTGGCGCAGCAACCGCTGAGCGTACGCGGTGAATGGAATCGCACCGATTACCGCCCGCTGGACGGATTCGTCTATGCGATCACGCCGTTCAACTTCACCGCGATCGCTGCGAATCTGCCCACCGCCCCGGCGTTGATGGGAAACACGGTGGTGTGGAAGCCGTCGGTGACGCAGACGCTGTCGGCCTACCTGACCATGCAACTGCTGGAGGCGGCCGGCCTGCCGCCCGGTGTGGTCAATCTGGTCACCGGCGACGGTTATGCGGTATCCGACGTGGCTTTGGCCGATCCGCGGCTGGCCGGCATCCACTTCACCGGGTCGACCGCGACCTTCCAGCGGCTGTGGCAACAGGTCGGTGCCAACATCGAGCGCTACCACAGCTATCCGCGATTGGTGGGGGAGACCGGCGGTAAGGACTTCGTGCTCGCCCACGGCTCGGCTCGGCCGGACGTCTTGCGCACGGCGCTGATTCGCGGCGCGTTCGACTACCAGGGCCAGAAGTGTTCGGCCGCGTCGCGGGCGTTCATCGCGCACTCGGTGTGGCAGCAGATGGGCGATGACTTCCTGGCCGCCACCGCCGAGCTGCCGTTCGGTGACGTCGCTGATCTGACCAACTTCGGTGGCGCACTGATCGACGAGCGGGCTTTCGCCAAGAACGTCAACGCGATCGAGCGCGCGAAAAGTGCGTCCGGAGTCACGATCGCCGTCGGCGGCGAATACGACGACAGCGAAGGCTATTTCGTGCGCCCAACTGTCCTGCTGTCCGACGACCCGGCCGACGAGTCTTTCGTGACCGAGTACTTCGGTCCGCTGATGTCGGTCTACATCTATCCCGACGACGAGTTCGAACGGGTCCTCGATGTCATCGACACCGGATCGCGCTACGCGTTGACCGGGGCGGTGATCGCTGACGACCGCAATGCCGTGCTCGCCGCGCAGAACCGGCTGCGCTTCGCGGCGGGCAACTTCTACGTCAACGACAAGCCGACCGGCGCGGTGGTGGGTCGCCAGCCGTTCGGCGGTTCCCGCGGCTCGGGCACCAACGACAAGGCCGGCTCCGCGCTGAACCTGTTGCGCTGGACGTCGGCCCGCTCGATCAAGGAGACGTTCGTCCCGGCCATCGACCACCGCTACCCGCACATGGCGGCGCAGTGATGGCGGGGCAGTGATGTCCGGATTGTTCGGCAAGACGCTGCGCCCGGCGATACTGGCCGCCGGCCGCTCGCACGGGTTGCAGCACACCGCCGAGCGGCTACGAGTCACCCGCAAGGTGGTGCACCGGTTCGTACCGGGTGCGACGTTGGATCGAGTGCTGGACAGTGCTGCCGCACTGCGTGATTCGGGTCGGCTGGTCAGCGTCGACTACCTGGGCGAGGATGTCACCGACGCCGACGGCGCCACAGCCACCGCGCGTGCCTACCTTCAGCTTCTCGACGCGTTGGGCCGGCGCCCGGATGCCACCCGCGACGGCGTGCGCCCACTGGAAGTGTCGCTGAAGCTGTCGGCGCTGGGGCAGGCGCTGGACTGCGACGGCGATAAGATCGCGGCTGCGAACGCCCACACCATCTGCGAGCGGGCCGAACAGATCGGCGCCTGGGTGACCGTGGACGCCGAGGACCACACCACCACGGATTCCACGCTGTCGATCGTCGCCGATCTGCGGGCCGATTTTCCGTGGCTGGGCGTGGTTTTGCAGGCCTGTCTGCGGCGCACGCACGGCGACTGTGAACAGTTCGCCGCGTCCGGCGCCCGGGTCCGGCTGTGCAAAGGCGCCTACAACGAACCGCTGTCGGTGGCGTATCGGGACGCCGCGGCGGTCACCGCGTCATATCTACGCTGCCTTCGGGTACTGATGGCGGGGCCCGGGTACCCGATGGTGGCCTCGCACGACCCGGCGATCATCGACGCCGTGCGGGGGTTGGCGCGCGAAACCGGCCGAACTTCAGCTGATTTCGAATATCAGATGCTCTACGGTGTCCGCGGCGCCGAGCAGTCTCGGCTGGTCTCCGCGGGCAACCGGGTGCGGGTGTACGTGCCGTTCGGGACCCAGTGGTACGGATACTTCATGCGGCGGCTGGCCGAGCGACCGGCCAACCTGACCTTCTTCATGCGGGCACTGGCGCAGCCGTGACGGTCGCAAGCGCGGCGACGCCGGGCGCAGCGGGCCGTCACTGAAATGCGGCCACTGACGGTCGCAAGCGCGGCGACGCCGGGCGCAGGGGCCGTCACTAAGTTGCGGCAACCACTGACCCCGCCGGCGCCGTCGCGTTTCGGCAGCTGTCAGGCGGGTACGACCTGGGGATGAAAGCAGTCACTTGGCATGGCAAGCGCGACGTGCGCATCGAGTCGGTGCCCGACCCCAAAATCGAAAAATCCACCGACGCCATCATCGAAGTCACCTCGACCAACATCTGCGGTTCCGACCTGCACCTCTACGAGGTCCTCGGGCCGTTTATGAAAGCTGGCGACATCCTCGGTCACGAACCGATGGGAATCGTGCGCGAGGTCGGTGCGGAAACCGGCGACCTCAAAGTGGGGGACCGGGTGGTCATCCCGTTTCAGATCTCCTGTGGGAGCTGTTCGATGTGCAACAAGCAGCTTTACACCCAGTGCGAGACCACCCAGGTGCGTGACCAGGGTATGGGAGCGGCGCTGTTCGGTTACTCGGAACTCTACGGCGAAGTCCCCGGCGGTCAAGCCGAACTGCTACGGGTACCGCAGGCTCAGTTCACCCATATCAAAGTGCCTGAAGGACCACCAGATTCACGGTTCGTCTATCTTTCCGATGTGCTGCCCACCGCCTGGCAGGCAGTTGCGTACGCCGATATCCCCGACGGCGGCTCGGTGACGGTGCTCGGTCTCGGCCCCATCGGGGACATGGCGGCGCGGATCGCCGACCATCTCGGCTACCGGGTGATCGCCGTCGATTTGGTGCCCGAACGGCTGGCCCGCGTCGCCGAGCGCGGCATCCAGACCATCGATCTGAGCCACCTCGAGTCATCGTCGATCGGTGACGCGATCCGCGATCTGACCGATGGGCGGGGTACGGATTCGGTGATCGACGCAGTGGGCATGGAGGCGCACGGTTCGCCGGCGGCCAAGCTGGCCCAGCAGGCGACGGGGTTGTTACCGGACGTGGTCGGCAAGCGGCTGATGCAAACCGCCGGGGTGGATCGGCTCAGCGCGCTTTACTCCGCGATCGACATCGTGCGGCGCGGCGGAACCATCTCGTTGAGCGGCGTTTACGGCGGGATGGCCGATCCGCTGCCGATGCTGACGCTGTTCGACAAACAGATCACCCTGCGAATGGGTCAGGCCAACGTCAAGAGGTGGTCGGACGACATCATGCCGTTGCTGACCGACCATGACCCGCTGGGCGTCGACACGTTTGCCACCCATGTGCTGCCGCTCGACGAGGCCCCGCATGCCTACGACATCTTTCAGAAGAAGCAGGACGGCGCAGTCAAGGTCATGCTGCGGCCCTAAGAGATAGCGGCTCGGCGCGGCCGGGGCCGGTCGTTGGCGAACCCGCGGACTACGTGTGCGCGCACGAAATCGGCGACATCCTCCGGGTCGTCCATGGCCAACGTGGACGACGGTGTACTGAACAGCGAGAACAGGATTCGCGCGAACCATTCACCGGCCGACTGGACGTCGAGGTCTTTGCGGACCTCGCCGGTGAGCTTGGCCGCGGCCAGGTGCGGTGCCAGGAAGTCGACACATTCGCGCAGCAACACCGCGGCGTCCTTGGTGAGCAGCAGGCTGACCGCGTCGACGTCGAAGTATTTCTCCGACGCGATGACGCGTCGCGCCTGAGTCACGAATACCGCTGCGCGGCTGAGCTTGTCCTCCAGCGAGCCGCCCCGGTCCATCGCAAGAGACATTTCGCGATAGAACCACTCGGATGCATGTTCGGCGCAGGCCTCGACAATCGCCGCTTTGTCGCGGAAGTACTCGTAGACCGTGCTGCGGGAGACACCGGCCACTTTGGCGATGTCGACGATCGTCACCTTCTGCAGTCCTTGCTTACGGAAACAGGCATAAGCGGACTCCACGATGAGCTCGCGGGTGTCGGATGCGGTGGCTTGGGTCATCGACTACCCGCCGGGTGCGAGGATCAGGCCGCTGGTGGGGACTCCGGTGCCGGAGGTGACCAATACGTGCTCGACATTGTCGACCTGGTTGTGCGAAGTACCGCGGATTTGGCGCACACCTTCGGTGATGCCGTTCATCCCGTGGATGTAGGCCTCGCCGAGCAGTCCGCCGTTGGTGTTGATCGGCAGCTCGCCGCCCAGCGACAACCGCTCCACGGTGGCGAAGTCGTTGGCTTCGCCGCGCCCACAGAATCCCAGCTCCTCGAACTGGGTGAACACGAACGGCGTGAAATGGTCGTAGATGAACGCGGTTTGGATGTCCTGCGGCTTGAGCCCCGAATCACGCCACAGCTTGGCGGCGACCACACCCATTTCGGGCAGCCCGGTGATGTCCTCGCGGTAGTAACTGGTCATCATCTCGCCGTTGTAGGCCGCGCCCTGGGCGGCCGCCGAGATGACGGCCGGTGGCTGACGCAGATCGCGGGCACGCTCGGCGCTGGTGACGACCAGCGCCACCCCGCCGTCGCTTTCCTGGCAGCAATCCAGCAGTCGCAGGACCGGTTCGATGATCCACCGCGAATTCTGGTGGTCTCCCAGGGTGATCGGCCGTTGGTAGAACCACGCCTCGGGGTTGGTGGCCGCATGAGCGCGGTCGACGACGGCGATCCGGCCGAAGTCCTCGTTGGTCACCCCGTACGTCGACATGTAGCGCTGGGCGTGCAGCGCGACCCACGCTGCGGGAGTGAGCAATCCGAACGGCGCGTAGTGCGCCATGAACAGCGGGGTGTCCGCGCTGGTGCGACCACTACCGCCGAATCGGAAGCCGGAACGTTCATTGAAAGCGCGCCAGCACACCACCACATCGGCGGCCCCGGCGGCTACCGCCATGGCCGCATGCGCGATGGTTCCGGCTGCCGCCCCGCCGCCGTGCGGGACGCGGGAGAAGAACGTCAGGTCGGCGATCCCGACGTTGCGTGCCACGTCGATCTCGTCGCTGGAGTCCATGGTGAACGTGACCATGCCGTCAACGTCGCCGGGTGACAGGCCGGCATCGTCGAGTGCGGCGCTGACCGACTCACACGCCAATTGCAGTTCGCTGCGGCCGGACTCCTTGGAGAACTCGGTCTGGCCGATGCCGGCAATGGCCGTGGTGCCGGCCAGTAGCGAACGGCTCATGCCCGGGCCCCGTCGAGCAGGCTGACAACTGCGGTGCCGGAGACATGATCGCCGAGGCTGTTGGACGCCTTGAACGTCACCTCGACGAAGTTCTCGGCCGGCGGGCCCGCTGAACCGTTGGTCTTGCCGGTGACGCTGCCGGTGAACCGCAGCGGGTCATCCGGAAAGCACGGCACGCCAAGGCGAATCGACAGCTTGGTGATCATCGCCTCGGGACCCGCCCAGTCGGTCAGGAACCGCATGCAGTACCCGTTGGAGGTCAAGATGTTCATGAACAAGTTGGGCGAGCCCGACTTGTTGGCGTAGTCGCGGTCGTGGTGTACCGGCATGAAGTCGCGCGACGCGATCGCGCCGGCGACGATCATCGTGGTAGTGACCGGAATTTCCAGCGGGGTCACCTCGTCGCCCACATCGATGTCACTCCAACGCAAGGTGTCGGTGCGGGCCTTGGCGGTCGTCATAGCCGTCCTTCCGGGTATGTGCTGCCGAGGTGAGCCAGCTGCTGGGTGGCTGACCCCAAGGTGAGCTCGTTGTGCTTGGCCCACAGGAAATAACGATGCAGGGGATAGGTGATGTCGATGCCGATGCCGCCGTGCACGTGCTGAGTGGTGGCGGCGATGCGGGCGCCGGCCTCGGCGGCCCAGAACTTCGCGATGCGTGCCGCCCGGTCGGCCGGTCGCCCCTCCGCGATCAGCCAGGCCGCGTGCCAGGTGGTCCAGCGGATCGCCTCCAGGTCGATGAACGCGTCGGCCATCCGTTGCTGCACCGCCTGGAAGCTGCCGATCGGGCGGCCGAATTGTTCACGCCCGGTGGTGTATTCGGCGGCCATTCGCAACGCACGGTCCGACACGCCGACCTGAATCGCGCACAACCCGATCAGCGCGCGGGTGTAGAGCGCGTTGACCAGGTCGGCGGGCCCGTCAAGCCGGTCCGACGCGGAAACGGTTGCGCCATCCAGGAATACATCGGCGTGCGGTTCCCGGCTCGTGGTGGCCACCGGCCGGATCTCGACTCCGTGGGCGTCGGTTGCCAGCAGGAACAGGCCCGGGTCCCCGTCGTCGGTGGTCGCGGGAATCAGCACGGTGTCGGCGAGCTGGCCGAACGGGACCAGCTCTTTGACGCCGTCCAGCCGCCACGTCGCGCCGTCACGGCGGGCCGTGGTGGTCGGGCTGGTCGGGTCGGAGCGGCCGGGTTCGTGCAGACCGGCGGACAGGATGCGGGTGCCGTCGATGACTCCGGGCAGAACGCGTTGCTGTTGCTCCGGACTGCCGTGCCGCGCGATCGGGTCGGCGCCCAGCACCAGCGTCGAATAAGCGGGAACCGGAGCCACCGCCGCGCCCACTTCGGCCAGCAGCACCCCGAGTTCGACGAAGCCGCCACCTGAAACGCACGAGCCGCCGAATGACTCCGGTAGCGCGATGCCCAGCAGGTCGACACCCGCCAGTTCTTTCCACAGCGCGGCGTCGTAGCGGGGTTCGCCGGCTTCGAGTTCGGTCAACCGCTCCGCAGTGGCGCGCCGCTCGAAGACGTCAGCGGCCAGTTTGCGAATCGTGTCCTGCTCGTCGGTGAAGGTGAAGTCCATGCAGCGTCACCCGGCCGGCCGGAACTGGTGTAGCACCAGGTCGTTGTCGAAAGCCCGGTAGAAGACCTCGACCGGCATGCCGGCGGTGACATCGACCGGGTCGATTTCACACAGGTTCGAAACCAGCCGGACACCCTCGTCCAGCCGTATCAGCGCGACGATATAGGGATAGTCGAAGAACGGGAACTGCGGTTGGTGCGGCATCACGTAGCTGTAGACGGTGCCGCGGCCCGAGGATTCGATCGCTTCCCAGTCCAGCGAACGGCATTTCGGGCACATCGGCTGCGGTGGATTGCGCACCGCGTGACATGCGTTGCAGCGCTGGATCAACAACTTGTGCTCGCGCAGCCCGTTCCAGAAGAATTCGGTGTCCGGGCTGATGGCCGGCGCCAGTCGGGTTGCCATCAGTGGGCCGGCCTGAATCGTAGGACCCGAAAGCGCTGGCGTCCCAGTACTTCACCGTGCTGATCGGTGTAGGTGAGCACCCAGGTCAGGAAGAAGCCGGTGCCCAGCGCCGTCGTCTTCTCGTCGGATACCTCCTCGTACACCGACGTCGCGCTGATGACGTCGCCCAACTTGGGGTAGCGGTTGATCTCGAATTCCGAGTTGGTCGCCACGATGCTGGTGTACCCGGCCTCGTCGAGAAACGCAGTGGGATTACTGGTGATTTCGACGGGGGAGCCGCCGCGCTCACCGATTCCTTCGAGTTTCGGCGCCGGCATCGTCCAGGTCTGCAGCATCACCGGAGGCGACACGATGCCGCCGAACCGGGACTTCGCCGCGAACTCCGGGTCGAGGTAGACCGGGTTCATGTCGTCGAGGGCATGCGCCCAGTGCCGGATCATCGGTTGGTTGACCGGATCCGGTGCCAGCGAAGGCTTTCCGGAGCCGCCGGTGTGCTGGCCGACGAGTGCCTTCAGCTTGCTGTGCAATTCTGAGTCCGTCACTGGGTTGATCCTCCTGATTTGTCCGTGGCGCGAAGGTCACGTGGTGCTCGGGGCATGCCCAATCCGGCCATGGCGATGATGTCTCGTTGGATTTCGTTGGCGCCGCCACCAAATGTGCTGATGACGGCAACCCGGTAGGCTGATTCCAGCGCGCCCCGCAGTGGTGCATCGGCGCCCCGGCGTAATCCGTTGTGGTCGAGCACTTCCAGCAGCTGGCGAGCCACCAGTGGGGCCAGCTCGGTGCCGAAGACCTTCGCCGCCGACGCTTGTCCCATGTTGAGCGCGCCCTTGGTCATGGCGGCGTTGACCCGAAGGTTGATCAGTTTGTAGGCCGCAACCTCCGCCTCGACCCGGGCCAGCGCCTGCTGCACCCACGGCTTGTCGATGACCCGGCCGTCGTCGAGTTCGGTGTCACGTGCCCACTGCAGCGTCTTCTCGAACAGCGGCTCGAGCGCGCCGAGATTGCCCAGCGCCGCGCGTTCGAAGTTCAGCTGGGTGGTGATCAGCTGCCAGCCCTGGTTTTCACCCGCCACGATCGCGCTGGCGGGGACCCTGACGTTGTCGTAGAAGGTGTAGAAGGTGGAGATGCCGGGCATGGTGTGCAGTGGCTGCCAGGAGAATCCGGGCGACGAGGTGGGCACGATGAAGATCGAAATGCCTTTGTGCTTCTTGGCATTCGGGTCGGTGCGCGCGGCCAGCCAAATGTAGTCGGCGTATGCGGCGCCGCTGGTGAACATCTTCTGGCCGTTGAGCAGGTAATCGTCACCGTCACGGACCGCTGTGGTGCGCAGCGATGCGAGGTCGCTGCCGGCTTCCGGCTCGGAGTAGCCGATGGCGAACTCGACATTGCCCGCAAGGATTGCCGGGAGGAACGTCTGCTTTTGCTCCTCGGTGCCGTACTGCATCAGGGTCGGCCCGACGGTATTCAGCGTCACCAACGGTATGGGCGCATTGACCCGCCTGGCCTCTTCGGCGAAGATGAACTGTTCGATCGCCGAGAATCCGCGCCCACCAAACTCTTTGGGCCAACCGACGCCGAGCAGGTCGGCCGCGGCCAGCGCGCGCACGCAGTCGCGTACCGCGGGACCGCCCTCCACGCGTTCGCTGACGGCGGCCTGCCGTTCCGAGGTCATCACCTGTTCCATCGTCGCGCGAATCTCGTCGCGCAACTGCTCTTGCTCGGCGGTGTAGTCGAGTCGCATCGGTCAGACCCCGAGCCTCACCGGCATTCGCTTGACCCCGGGCACCATGGTGGCCCGCATCCGGTCGACCTGGCCGATCAGCTCGAGTCGGGGAAAGCGGCGCAGCAGTTCCTCGAACATCACTGCTGCCTCCAGGCGGGCCAATTGTGCTCCGATGCAGGAGTGTTCACCGCACCCGAACGCGATGTGCGGGTTGGGATGGCGGGTCACCTTGAATTCTTCGGAGTCGGGACCGAAGACGTCCTCGTCGCGGTTGGCAGATTGGTAGAGCATCACCACCACGTCGCCTTCGGCGATGCGCTGACCGCGGATCTCCACGTCGACGGTTGCCGTGCGGGCCATGTGCACCACCGGGCTGTTCCAGCGCAGCATCTCCTCGACGGCGCCGGGAATCAGCGAAGGGTCGTTCACCAGCAGGCGGCGCTGGTCGGGATGGGTGATCAACGCCAGCGTGCCCAGCGCAATCAGATTGCGGGTGGTCTCGTTGCCGGCCACCAGCAACAGAAACGCGAAGTTGAGCAGGTCTTCGTCGGTGAGTCGGTCGCCGTCGATTTCGGCGCCGGCCAGCACCGAGAGCAAGTCGTCGCGCGGCTCGACTCGCCTTGCACCGATCAGCTTCTGGAAGTACTCGAACAGCTGACCGGCCGCCACCAGCGGGTCGAGCTCGATCTCCGGGTCGGCGGTTCCGGTGGCGGCGTCCGACCAGGCCCGGAATTGCTCCCAGTCGTCGGGTGGTGCGCCGATCAGCTCGGCGATCAGCCGGGTGGGCAGCGGAGCGGCGATTTCTTCGGCGAACTCGTGCACCGAATCCGGCTCCAGACCGTTCAGGATGCCGCGGACGATCTCGCGGATCTTGGGCTCGAGCACCGAAACGCGACGCCGGGTGAAGCCGGAGTTGATCAGCTTGCGCATCTGCCGGTGCCGTGGCGGATCGGTGAAGATCAGACTTCCCGGTTGCACCGGGCTCGGCAATGCCGGGTCCGGGATGGTGACGCCCCGGGTCGAGGTGAAGGTGGCCGGGTTGCTCGAGACGAACCGGATGTCTTCGTACTTGAGCAGCGCCCAAAAGTCCGTGACGTCGTTCCAGCACACCGGCGCGGTCTTGCGCAGCTCGCGGTATGCGGGATAAGGGTCCCCGGCGTAGAAGTCCGGGGAGTGCAGCGGGACCGTCGAGCTGGACTTAACCTGCACCAGGCCTCCTCGACAGCCACGATCGTACATTTATACACGATCTGTCCGGTGCACCCTGTTTACTCTGGCGGCACCGATGGTGTCAATATCCTTGCTGTTGAATTGAAATAGCCGCATCAAACCGAGCGAAGCGATATCGAGGATTGACGACCGTGGCCCGACAGGTGTAGACCAAACGTTGAGCCGCCGGACCTTCCAAAGGAATTGACATGGCTGACCCACGCTCACTGATCGACACCTACGCGGTCTACATCGATGGCCGGTGGGTTGACCCCGAGAACGGCCGCTACGACGACATCAGTCCGGCGACCGAGGCGGTGATCGCGTCGGCGCCCGATCCGAGCCATGCCCAGGTCGACAGCGCGATCGTCGCGGCCAGGAACGCATTCGATTCGGGGCCGTGGGCCGATGCGGGTCCCGAGCAGCGGGCGGCGTTCCTCAACCAGCTCGGCGAGGCGCTGTTGGCGCACGCCGACCAGTTCTTCGCGTTGGCGCAACAGGAATGGGGCTGCACAGCAAACGAGCGGGTGATCCACGTCGAAGGCCCGGCGTTCGCGGCGCTGAACGCGGCCGAACTCGCCACTCATCCCGTCGAAGAGCCGATCGACGCGTACGGTGCCGCGGGAAAGACCCTGCTGCGCTATGAGCCGCTCGGCGTGGTGTCGATTCTGACGCCGTGGAACTTCCCGCACACCCTGAATGTGATGAAAGTCTGCGCCGCGCTGGCTGCGGGCAACACCGTGGTGCTCAAGCCCTCGCCGCTGGCACCGCTGGCAGGATTGGCACTGGCTCGAATCATCCACGACCACACCGACATTCCACCGGGCGTTGTCAACGTGGTGACGCCCACCGACATCGAATGCAGCAAGCTGTTGACCGTCGATCCGCGGATCGACATGGTCAGTTTCACCGGAAGCTCGGTGGTCGGCCGCGAGGTGATGGCCGCGGCCGGCGGGTCGATGAAACGGCTACTGCTCGAATGCGGGGGCAAGTCGGCCAGCATCGTGCTCGACGACGTCACGCTCAACGATGAACTGCTGCAGCGGATGCTGTTCGAGTCCTGTTCGTTCCACGCCGGGCAGGCGTGCATCCTGCACAGCAGGATGCTGCTTCCCGACGCGATCCACGACGAGATCGTCGACCGGCTGGTCGCACTGGCCCGCGCGGTGAAGGTCGGCGACCCCACCGATCCGGACGTCCAGATGGGCCCGCTGATCAGCGCCGCGCAGTGCGAACGCGTTGCGGCCCATGTGAATCGGGCGCTCGACGACGGCGCCAAGCTGGTGACCGGCGGCGGCCGGCCGGTCGGCCTGGACGGCGGCTACTACTTCGAGCCGACGATCCTCACCGACGTCACACCGGACGCGACCATCGCCCAGGAAGAGGTATTCGGGCCGGTGCTGTCGGTGCTGCGCCACAGCGGTGACGACGACGCGGTACGGATCGCCAACAACTCGCAATACGGGCTTTCCGGAGCGGTGTGGGGCACCGACGTCGACCGCGCGCTCGCCGTTGCCCGCCGGGTCCGCACCGGCCAGATCGCCGTCAACGGATTCGGCCCGGGCGGTGCGCCTTTCGGCGGATTCAAACAGAGCGGGATCGGCCGGGAAAGCGGCGGCATCATCGGAATTCGTCAGTACATGGAGCCAAAGGCCATGGGACTGCCGGCGTGATAGCTGCGCTTGACGGGCTTCACGTCGTCGAGATCGCCGATGAGATTTCGGGTCCGTACTGCGGCAAATTACTCGTCGACCTTGGCGCTGATGTCACGAAAGTCGAACCGCCAGAAGGTGATCCGCTGCGGCGTTGGGGTCCGTTTCCCGGCGGCGAACCCGACGTCGATCGGTCCGGGTTGTTCGAGTACCTCAACGCCGGAAAACGCGGGGCGTCCCTCGACATGGCCGACGAGCTCATCGCCGACGCCGATGTGCTGATCGAAGCGGGAACCACAGCTCTGCCACAGCTCGACCCCGACCTCGTGGTGGTGCACATCTCAAACTTCGGACAGCACAGCCCGTTTCGCGACCGGGCAGCGACTCCGTTGACGATGCAGGCGGTGTCGGGCTGGATCAGCGCACGCGACCCGGACCGGCCGCCGGTGCAGGCCGGCGCGCGGATCGCCGAATACGTCGCCGGTGCCTACGCCGCCCTGGGCGCGCTGACGGCGCTGCGAAGCGCACCGGCCGGTCGGGTCACCGACGTCGACGTATCGGTGTTGGAGGCACTGCTGTCGACGCTTCCATATCCGATGCTGATGTTCGAGCGCATGCGCGCGCTGGGCTTGCCTACCAATGTGCGCCAGTCTCCGATGCTGGGGGTGGTCCGCGCTGCCGACGGCTGGGTCGGGATCAACTGTCTGACCGGGCAGCACTGGCTCGACGTGTGCGCCATGCTCGGGCTGCCGGAGTTCGGTGAGCAGCAGTTCGCGATCATGATGGGCGGTCCCGAGCGTGCCGAGTTCTACGCCGCGGCCCAGCCGTGGCTGAGCGAGCGGACCGTCGCCGACATCGTCGAACTCAGCCAGGCGCTGCGCATCCCGGCCGCCCCGGTCGCCGACGGCCCTGGCGCACTGGACAATCCGCAATACGCCAAACGGGAGTTCTTCGTCGACGGCGGCGGGAGAGATTGGTCGTTCCGGCGTCCGGGCCCGCCGTTTCGGCTGTCTAAAACGCCGGTGGTGCCCATCGGCCCCGCACCGCGCCTGGGGGATCGGTCAGAGAGCAGTCACCAACCGCGACGCCGGGCCGACCCGGTGGCGGATCCGTCGTTACCGTTCGCCGGACTGAAAGTGCTTGATCTGACCACGTTTTGGGCGGGCGGATATCTAACCTGCTATCTCGGCGCATTCGGCGCCGATGTCGTCAAGCTCGAGTCGATCCAACGGCCGGACGGATTCCGGTATTCGGGCGCTCAGCCGTTCGAGGGCGAGGACTGGTACGAGCGCAGCCCTTTGTGGCAGGCCACCAACCTGAACAAGCGGGACATCACGCTGGATTTGAGCTCGCCGGCCGGCCGCGGCCTCGCCCGTCGGCTCGCCGCGCAGGCCGACGTCGTCGTGGAGAACTTCTCCCCGCGGGTGGTGGAGCGGTTCGGGCTGGACTACGAATCGTTGGCCGCGCTGCGCCCTGACGTGATCGCGGTTCGCATGCCGGGTTTCGGCCTCGACGGCCCGTGGCGCGATTACGTTGGCTGGGCGCTGAACATCGAGCAGGTGTCTGGCATGTCGGCGGTGACCGGCTACCCCGACGGCCCACCGTGCAACGTGCAGGGCCCCGCCGACCCGATCGTCGGTGTGCACGCCGGGGTGGCGTTGCTCGCCGCGCTCGAGCATCGCCGTCGCACCGGCGAAGGCCAGCTAATCGAGGTCGCGCAGATCGAAGTCGGCGCGGCCGTCACCGCCGAGCCGGTGATCGAGTGGTCGATGAACGGCGTCGTCCGCCCGCGCGAGGGCAACCGGCAGCGGGGCCGCTTCCAGGGTGTCTATCCGACCGTCAGCGAGGACGCTTGGGTGGCGCTGTCGGTGCGCGACGACACCGACTGGTCGCGGCTGGCGCGTGTGATGGATCGCCCCGACCTGGCGGCCGATGATCACGACGCCTTCGATGACGCGGTCGCGGCCTGGACGCGAAGACAATCGGCTGCCAATGTCGTTGCCGCCCTTCGGGAATACGACATCCCCGCCGAAGAGGTGACGAGGCCCGAGCGGATGTATGAGCTACCGGGGCTGGACGCCCGCGGGTTCTACGAGGATTTCGAAAGCGCCGTGACCGGCCATCACCGTTATCCCGGGTGGCCGTTTCGGATCACCCCCGGACCGGCTCGTCATCACCGCTTCGCCCCGCCCACGCTCGGGCAGCACAACGACGAAATCCTCGGCGCTCTCGGGTTATCCCGCGGTGAGCTCGATGCTCTGCGCCGCGACCGAGTGATCGGCGAACGGGTGATGAGCTAGCCTGCTGACGTGCTGCTGACCTCGCTGGAACCCGCCGTCGTCGCCGGCGGTCGCGATCTGGCGGACGCCGTCCGCTTCGGCGATGTCACGCTCAGCCGCAGTCACGTGGTCGGGGCCGCCAACTCGGTGGCCGAGCGGGTCGGTGGTGCCGATCGGATCGCGGTGCTGGCCACGCCCACCGCGCCCACTGCGCTGGCCATCGCCGGATGCCTGCTCGCCGGGGTGCCGGTGGTCCCGGTACCGGCCGACGTGGGGCAGGCCGAGCGCCGGCACATCCTCACCGACTCCGGTGCGCAGGCCTGGCTGGGTCCGGTGCCTGACGAGCCGGAAGGCTTGCCACACATCCCGGTGCGGATGGGCGCACGGTCCTGGCACCGCCAGCCCGAGCCGGCGCCGCAGGACACCGCGCTGATCATCTACACCTCGGGCACAACCGGGCCGCCCAAAGGAGTGCAGCTGAGCGCTCAGGCGATCGCCGCGGATCTGGACGCGCTGGCCGAGGCCTGGCAGTGGACTGCCGACGACACGCTCGTGCACGGGTTGCCGCTGTTCCACGTGCACGGCCTGGTGTTGGGCCTGCTTGGGTCGTTGCGAGTCGGAAATCGCTTCGTACACACCGGAAAACCGACGCCGGAAGCGTATGCGGCGGCCCGCGGCACGCTGTATTTCGGTGTGCCGACGGTGTGGTCGCGAGTCGTCGCAGACCAAGCGGCCGCCAAGGCGCTGCGGCCGGCACGCCTGCTGGCGTCCGGCAGCGCCGGATTACCGGTGCCGGTGTTCGACCAGTTGGTCGGGCTCACCGGCCATGCGCCGGTCGAACGATACGGGGCCACCGAGTCGTTGATCACGCTGTCGACCCGCGCCGACGGCGAGCGCCGGCCCGGCTGGGTTGGCCTGCCGCTGGCCGGCATCCAGACCCGCCTGGTCGACGACGACGACAAACCGGTGCCGCATGACGCGGAAACGATTGGGCGACTGCAGGTTCGGGGCCCGACCCTGTTCAACGGCTACCTGAACCGG
>NZ_DASXEP010000188.1:0-5921 GCF_036490025.1 Mycobacterium sp.
GGCGAAGCGCTGGCCGCCGGGCAATTGGATGTTCCGGACGGCGGGGTCGCGCACTGGGAGCTACGGTCGGCATCCCCGGGCAGTATCCGCCCTGACGAAGAAGACCTCGTCGCCGATCTGATCGCGCACTGACGCTTCGGCGTTCACCGCTGATCGCTTGTCAATCCAGCGGTTCCGTCACCCGATGCTGAATCCGAGCCCATAGCGGTCGTGGCGATACCGAAGCTCGCCGAGCAGATCAGCATCGCCCGACGTTTAACCGGTACCGAATTGGGCAACACATACTCGGGCAACGCGGGGGCAATTCTTTGGCGCTGCCCATCAGCGGCTAGAGATCACTGGCCTGCGAATGGCGCTCGGCCATTCATTCGCATTACATCGAGCAGAACCTTTCAGGAGCAATCATGCGTAAGACCATTGCGACAATCTCTGCCACCGGGGCGCTGTTGTTTGCCGGTGCGGGCGTGGCCAACGCCACCGTGCTGGACGCACAAACGCCGGCGTCGACGACAACGACCTTGGCGGACAACACCACCAATGCCAACAACGAGCACAGCGACAAAACAGGGCTGTGGGGACTCCTCGGTCTCACCGGTCTGCTTGGGCTCGCGGGACTGAAGCGCCGCGACCACACAGACGCTAACCTCGGAACCACAACCCGCCGGCCCGGCGTCTAAACCCTTCAATTCAGCGTGGTCCCCGTCGGCAGCTCCAAAGCCGGCGGGGGCTTCGCTGATACAGCCAAAGCGCGCCCGAAGGGATTCGAACCCCCAACCTTCTGATCCGTAGTCAGATGCTCTATCCGTTGAGCTACGGGCGCCTGTGTTCAGTTATCTCATACCGTGTGGCGATCCGCTGCGCCCGGCTTCGCCGCGCTTGCGATCACCACATGTTGTGTGGCGGAGGCGAGAGGATTTGAACCTCCGGTCCCCGGTAAGGGGACAACTCATTAGCAGTGAGTCCCATTCGGCCGCTCTGGCACGCCTCCTTGAACTTTCTGAGGGTACCGGACTCCGCTCAGGCAACCCTGCGGGCCGGTAGCGGCCCGAGAGGGCCTGGCCATTGAGGTCAGCCGGGCTGCCGGAACCGCCGCGGAGCACAGCGTACACAGGCCGGACATATGCTGTCGAAATGACCGCCCGCCTTCGTCCCGAATTGGCCGAGCTGCCGGTCTACATACCCGGCAAAAACGTCCCGGGCGCGATCAAACTGGCCAGCAACGAGACCGTGCACGGCCCGTTGCCCAGTGTCCGGGCGGCCATCGAATGCGCGACCGATGCCATCAACCGATACCCGGACAACGGCTGCATCGAACTCAAATCGGCGTTGGCCAAGCACCTTAATTCAGGCCGGGTCGGCAGCGCCGGCGGCTGGGGACCCGAACACGTCGCCGTCGGCTGCGGCTCGGTGAGCCTGTGCCAGCAACTCATACAGATCACCTCGACGGCGGGCGACGAGGTGCTGTTCGGCTGGCGCAGCTTCGAGATCTACCCGCTCCAGGTCCGGCTCGCCGGTGCCAACGCCGTCCAAGTACCGCTCCGCGACCACACTTTCGACCTGCACGCGATGCTCGCCGCCGTCACTGACCGCACCCGGCTGATCTTCGTGTGCAACCCGAACAACCCCACCTCGACGGTGGTCGATCCGGACGCGTTGACCCGGTTCGTCGAGGCGGTGCCATCGCACATCCTGATCGCGATCGACGAGGCCTACGTCGAATACATCCGCGACGGCATGCTGCCGGATAGCCTCGCTCTGGTCCGCGACCACAGCAATGTCGTTGTGCTGCGCACGTTTTCGAAAGCGTACGGCCTGGCCGGCTTACGGGTGGGCTACGCGGCGGGCCACCCGGAATTGATCACCGCCATGGGCAAAGCCTACGTGCCGTTCACGACCACCAGCGTCTCGCAGGCTGCGGCCCTGGCCTCGCTGGACGCCGCCGATGAGCTGCTCGCCCGCACCGACGCGGTGGTCGCCGAGCGGGCGCGCGTCAGTGACGCGCTGCGGGCGGCCGGGTTCACCCTGCCGTCGTCGCAGGCGAATTTCGTCTGGCTGCCGCTGGGACCCCGCACCCTGGACTTCGTGGAGCGGGCCGCCGACGCACGCGTCGTGGTCCGCCCGTACGGCACCGACGGTGTCCGGGTGACGATCGGCGCACCGGAGGAAAACGATGCCCTGCTGCAATTCGCGCAGGGCTGGATCTAGATCAGAGGAGATCGCGATGAGTGATGCGTTGGCGCGCAAGAAGTTCACCGAGTTCCAGGAACGCACCGGCACGATCGACGACGCCGAACTCGACGACTACTGGGCGAGCCTGCCGCCGGCCACTGTCGACGGCATGCTCGGCGAATGGAAGGGCGGCGAATTCCTCACCGGCCACCGGATGAACGGACAACTGGACAAGGCGCGCTGGTTCGGCAAGACGTTCAAGTCGCCCGCCGACGTGCAGCCGCTGGTCTGCCTCGACGAGGACGGGAACCGATTCTCCAACGTCAAGATGGGCAAGGGTGAGGCCAGCCTGTGGCTGGAGGAATTTCGCGGCGAAGTCACCGCCACCATGGTGTACGACGGCCAGCCGGTTCACGATCACTTCAAGCGCGTCGACGACGACGCGGTGATGGGCATCATGAACGGCAAGGGCGTCGTCGACTTCCGAGATGGGGCTGGCCGCTACTTCTACTTCTATCTGGAACGCGTCTAGGTCCTTGCGGCCGGATCACGGCCGGTGAAGGCAACCAGTCGGTCGAGAGCCGGGGCGTGCTCGTCGATCTCGACGGGATCGCCGAACTCTCCGTTCGAGCGGCGCTCCGGGGTGATGATCTTTTCGGCCAATCCCAACACGTAGCTCGCCAACGACTCGGGGACATCCGCCGGGTATCCGGTGGCCGTCGCGTAGTCCCACCCGTGCACCAGCAAACCGAATGCCAGCAGGCTTGCCAAAACCCGCACGGGCGTCTCATTGCCGCGCCAGCTGACCGACCCGTCTAGTCCGTGACGACGATGAAAGCCATCCAGGGTGGGCCGGCCGACGGCAATGATCTGACGCTCGACGGTGTCGCCGGCGTTGCGTGGCGGCAGGTCGGCGTCCATCGCCGTGCCGATCGACGTGATCGTTTCGACCAGGTGATCGGTCAATTGAGCCACGTCGAATCCTTCGCTCGCCGTCGGCTTCGATAGGTCGTCGGGCGAAATCGGATGCACGATGTGCTGCAACACTCCCAGCGCTTGTTCGGCCGCGCGAAGTTCGTCGGTGGGCGGTGAGTCAGGTCCGGGCCGTAGGTCAGATGCCATGTAATCCACGGTACGGTCACGTCATGGGCGAGCCATATGAATCAGTCACCGTCGAGCACAAGGATCACGTCGCCCAGGTGACGTTGATCGGACCGGGCAAGGGCAACGCGATGGGGCCCGCCTTCTGGTCGGAGCTGCCCGAGTTGTTCGCCGCCCTCGACGCCGATCCGAACATCCGGGCCATCGTCCTCACCGGTTCCGGCCGCAACTTCAGCTACGGCCTGGATCTGCCGGCGATGGGCGGGACGCTGGCCCCGGTGCTGGCCGAGGGCGCGATGGCAGGCCCGCGCACCGAGTTCCACACCGAAGTGCTGCGGATGCAGCACACCATCAGCGCCGTCGCCGATTGCCGCACCCCGACCATCGCAGCGATCCACGGCTGGTGCATCGGCGGTGGCGTCGACCTGATCTCGGCAGTCGACATTCGCTACGCGAGTGCCGACGCGAAGTTCTCCGTCCGCGAGGTCAAGCTGGCGATCGTGGCCGACGTCGGCAGCCTGGCCCGGCTGCCGCTGATCCTGTCCGACGGGCACCTGCGCGAACTGGCGCTGACTGGCAAGGACATCGACGCGGCCCGCGCCGAGAAAATCGGCTTGGTCAACGACGTGTTCGACGACGCCGATGCCACCCTGCAGGCCGCGCACGCCACCGCCATCGAGATCGCCGACAACCCGCCGCTGACAGTCCGCGGCGTCAAGGATGTCCTTGACCAGCAACGGATTTCGGCGGTGTCGGCAAGTCTGCGTTATGTGGCGGCGTGGAACGCGGCGTTCCTGCCGTCGAAAGACCTGTCCGAAGGGGTCTCGGCCAGCTTCGCCAAACGCCCGCCGAAGTTCACCGGCGAATAGCGCGATTCGGCGTGCCCGCAGTGGGTAACCCCCGGGCATGTCTACTTACCGAGTGATCAATCCGCACGGCGACGTCGTCGACACCAAGGACATCGCCAGCGCCGATGATGCACACGCATGGTTCGTCGACGCCAAAGCGGACAACTCCGAACTCGGCTGGCGAATGGAAGTCGAGGTCGACGGTGACTGGCGATTCTTCGACGACACCGAAGGCGATCGGGCCTGACAGTTTGGCCACGGGGTTCGCGGGCAACCCGACTTGTTATGAATTCTGAACGCCTACGCCCGCTACTGTCCGCCCGCGGACCGTTCGCATCGGTGTATTTCGAGGACTCTCACGACACCGAGGACGCGAACGCCCAGCTCGAATTGAGATGGCGAGGTTTGCGCGAACAGCTCGAAGAACTGGGCGCCGAGGAATCGATGACCGTCGACATGGAGCGCGCTGTGCTGGATGCGCGGCCGCCGATCGGCCGTAGTGGCCGCGGAGTGGTTGCCGGCGCGGACGGCGTCCTCCTCAACGAGCACCTGATACGACCCACCGCTGCGCCCATCGTGCGACTCTCGAAGCTCCCCTACGTGATCCCAATCGTCGAGCACGGTTTTCAGGACCCGAGCTACCTGGTCGTCGCGGTCGACCACGCCGGCGCCGACATCACGGTTCACACCGGCGCCACCCGGCGCACCGAGACCGTCGGCGGTGGCGGCCACCCGGTACACAAGGCGTCGGGGGCCGAGAACGCCGGCTACGGCGATCCGCAGTTGCGCACCGAGGAGGCCGGACGCAAGAATCTGCGCGCGGTCGCCGACCGGATCGAACAGTTGCTCGGCGACGTCGGACCCGAGGTGGTTTTCGTGGTCGGCGAGGTGCGCTCACGCTCGGATTTCCTTGCGACGCTGCCTCATCAGGTCAAAGCTCTGGCGGTCGAACTGCAGGTCGGTGCCCGCCACAGCGGGCACGACTCCGACGAAGTGCACCAGGCCATCGAAGCCGTGTTGCTCAAGCGCCGGCTGGCGGCGATTGACGATGCCGCGCAGCGGTTTACCGCCGAGGTCGGCCGCCAATCCGGACTCGCCGCCGAAGGTCTCGGGCCGGTGTGCTCGGGCCTGCGCCAGGGCGCGGTGGAGACCCTGATCATCGGCGACATCGGCGAGGAGACAGTGGTCGCCGACGAGGACCTCACCACCCTGGCGCCGACCGCCGAGGTGCTGTCCGAGCAGGGTGCGGCACCGGCCCGCACGCTGCGCGCCGATGAGGCACTGCCGATGTTCGCGGTTTCGGTGGGCGCCTCGCTGGTCCGCACCGACGAGCGGATCGCGCCGGCCGACGGCATCGCCGCCGTGCTGCGGTATGCGCCGACTTTGCATTGACCGCAACGCTTTACGGCACCTCGTCGTCGCTGTCCGCGTTGTCTTGTAGGAGTTTTTCGGGGTGGTGGTGGGTGTTGGTGCGGGGTTGGCCGTGGTCGAGGTGGGCGGGTGGGATCCATTCGGTGTCGCCTCGGTGGTTTTTGCGGGTGGTCCAGCCGTGGTCGGCGAGTGTGTGGTTGGGGTGGCAGGTCAGGGCGAGGTTGTTGACGTCGGTGACGGGGTGGGTGGCGTAGGGGGTCGCAGTGGTGGGCTTGGCAGAGGTAGGCGGGTACGGTGCAGCCGGGGAATGTGCAGCCGCGGTCTCGTGCGTGCAGGACGATTCGCTGCGCCGGGGAGGCTAGTCGTTTGGTGTGGTAGAGCGCTAGGGCTGTGCCGTTGTGGAAGATGGCCAGGTAGTGGTGGGCGTGGGAG
>NZ_DASXEP010000002.1:0-52798 GCF_036490025.1 Mycobacterium sp.
GCCGAAGCCTGGGATGCGACGGCGATGACGATCAATTGGCCGGGCCTGCAGGCGCAGGCGAATGCCGACGCTGCCTTCCGGCGGGCCTGTGCGGCCGTGGAGGATCTTGACACCGCCGCGCTGATGAACCGGTTGTACCGATAGCCGCACCGGCATGGCCTGTTGCACGTTGACACTATGACAGTGAACTGTCATCTTTGGTTAAGCCGCGCCAAAGGAGCTGTGCAGTGACGGATCTGAAGTCCCCTACCCAAGCAGAGCCGTCGGCCATCGAGCCTGCGCAGATCAAGACCGTTCGGCCAGTGCTGTTCTGGTCGAGCGTAGGGGCGGTCTGCGTCGTCATCGCCGCCTACGTCTACATCTCATGGATCGCGTCGGGCAATGCGACTCCGGTGAATCCGGGTCCCGACCCGATCCCGACGGCCACCCGGTGGGCGATGACTGCCTTCCAAATCGCCTGCCCAATAATGGCATTGGTCGCGATCGGCTACGTGGTCCGTAAGAGCGTGCGCGAGCGCCAACTCTGCGTCGAAGCCGCCATCGTGATCGGATCGGCGATCGCCTGGTGGCACGATCCGCTGATCAACTGGTTTCAGCCGGCGCTGTTCTACAACGCCGGCCTGGTCAACTTCGGCAACTGGACGCAGAACATCCCCGGCTGGTTAAGCCCCGCCGGCCGATTGATGGCTGAACCAGTGCTGATGATCGGAATGATCTACATCTGGATGCCGTTGACCATGGGCTCGATCGCCCGCTGGGCCATGGGTCGCGCCCGCCGCCGGTGGCCGACGCTGGGACCTGTCCGCACCTTTTGCGCCGGTTGGCTTGCGGTGTACGTCATCGAGTTTCCGCTCGAGATCTTCGCGGTGCGCCACGGTCTGCTCGGCTATCCGGCATCGATTCCGGGCGTCACGCTGTGGGCGGGTCGGACCGTCCAGATTCCGCTGTACGGCCCCATTTTGTGGTCGCTGGTGCTCAGTTCGAGTGGCGCGCTGATGTTTTTCCGCAACGCCGAAGGCCAGACCCGCATCGAGGCGGGTATGCAGACCCTGCGGTGGGCCGGGCCACGGGTCGCGGGATTGCTGAGAGCGCTGGCCGTCACCGGGTTTCTGCACATGGTGGCGATCGGCGTCTACGATCTGCCGGTCAACTTTGCCGGCTTCTATGCCGGGCCGACCCAGACCTACCCCAGCTATCTGCGCACGCAATACTGCGGACCCGGTACCCCGCGGGCCTGCCCCGACGGCACCCGCTTCAACGATCGATAGGTCGCGCTATTTCAGGACCGCGGGCAGGGCGGCGAACTCCTGGCGGATCAGGTCGTCAAGCGACCGTCCCGGTGTCGACAACCACTGATTCAGGGCGCGCTCGACGAGCAGCATGCCGACGGCCGCCAGCAGTCGGCATTCGCTGTCGGGGGAAGGCATTCGGCGTCGTTCGGCGATCACTTGGGCGACGGTCTCGGCGTTGGCCTCGTGATTTTTGCGCTCCCGACCCAGTAGCACGAGCGACGATGCGACCGCCTCGTGGTACTGCCCGATCCTTTTACGGATGCGCTTGAGGCCCGGCGCAAGCAGGGCGAAGGAATTCGCCAACGCCTCGAAATCTGACATCTTCTCCGGTTGAGCTAGGTAGACCCCGCTCACCGCGTCGATGAAGTCGTACTCGCCGAAGAAGAGCACCGATTCCTTGGTCGGAAAGTAGCGGAAGAACGTTCTCGGCGAGACGCCGACGCTCTCGGCGATCTGGTCCGTGGTGGTCTCGTCGTAACCGTTGGTGCTGAACAGGTTCAGGGCCGCATTCAGCAGAGCATTGCGGACCCGGTCCGCATGCTCGTCCCGCGGTGATCGGTCGCCCCGGGCCATCGGCCACCCCCTCGTCCGTCTGAGTGTCCCGACAGTACAGCGATGACAGGTGCCGGCACATCGTTGACACTCGTCGTGGCACCAACGATACTTCCAATATATGACAGTTCACTGTCAAACCGACACTTAGGCGCTGGCCGGCGCGGGTAGAGAGGACGTCCGTCTCAATGACTGAGCTCGGCACAATAGGAACGCTGAATATCAACGATCTGCCTTTTGCGCAGGACCGTACGCGCGCCTGGCGGGAACTGAGGCAGGCAGGCGAAGCGGTGAGCTCCGGCGAGGAGGTCGTGTTGACCAGCGCCGAGGCCGTGGAGTTCGCGGCCAAAAGGCCTGAGATCTTCTCCTCGGCAAAAGCTTTCGACCGTTTGGGAAGTCCCGTGCCGCTGGTCCCGATCGCGATCGATCCGCCGGATCACACTCGGTTCCGCCGAATGCTTGATCCGTTTTTCAGCCCGAAGAAGATGGCCGAGCGTGAGCCCGAACTACGCAGGCAGGCCGCCGAGCTGATCGATGCCATCGTTGCGAGCGGTGAGTGCGACGTGGTCACCGATCTCGCGACACCTTTTCCCTCGCAGGTGTTTCTGACCCTGTTCGGGCTGCCCATGGCGGACCGCGACCGGCTGGTGCAGTGGAAGGATGCGATTCTGCAGTTCACCGATCCGAGCAGCACCGAGGCGACCCCGGAGGTGATGGCTCATGCTCTGGAACTGTTCAGCTATCTGACGGAGCACATCGCAGAGCGGCGGGCGAATTCGACCGGCAGCGACATGCTGACTCAGCTGATCCAAGACACCGACGAGGGCGGAATGTCCGATAACGAGATCCTCGGTCTGTGTTTCATGTTCGTGTTGGCAGGACTGGACACCGTCACCTCTGCTGTCGGGTTTTCCTTAGCCCGGCTGGCGGGTGACGCCGAGATGCGCCACCGTGTCGCGAATGACTTCGCGCTCATCCCGGCATTCATCGAGGAGATTCTGCGAGTCGACGGACCTGTCCCGTTTGCGCCACGCGTCACCACGGAGGATGTCGAAGTGGCGGGCAGGTTCGTGCCCAAGGACACCACGGTCATGCTCAGTTATGGCAGCGCCGACCGTGATCCGCGCCGATACGACGACGCTGACGGGATGCATCTCGACAGCAAGGCCGTGCACTTCGCATTCGGGCGTGGACCGCACCGATGTCTGGGTTCGCATCTGGCGCGTCTCGAACTCCGGCTGATCCTCGAGGAATGGCACTCCCGCATACCGGAATACACTCTGGCTCAGGACAAGCCGCCGCAGATGCCATGGCCGACCGGAACGATGTCGCTGAAGTCAGTACCGCTGCACATCGCGCAGCCCGCGCGATGACTCATCCGACCTTCGGGATAATTTCCTCGGCAACCCACTGCATGTGATCGAGATAGGCGTTAAGCCCTTCCAGCGCAGGCGGACTGACCCAAGTGTCCGTGACCCCGCGCTCAGCTAGCATGTTGCAGTTGTCGATGACCTGCTGGGCGCTCTGGCCGAACTGCGCATTCGGGTCGTCGACGATCGCGTGCTCCTGACCGATGGAAAGCACCGCCAGGCTGTAGAACAGCGAGAACGGCCGATCGTCGAACCCGGGCTGCGACCGTAGGTAGTCCATCTTGGCCGGCAACTCGTCGGGCTTGGTCAGCCATGGCGCCCAGCCGTCGCCGAACCGGGCCGCTCGGCGTAGCACCGCATCGGCGTCTCCGCCCATCCACACTGTCGGGTGGGGTTTGGAGATCGGCTTGGGCCCGAACGCGACGTCGTCAAACTTGACGAAATCGCCATCGAAGCTTGGCGAATCGCTGTGCCACAACTCGAACATCGCCTCGAGGCACTCGTCCGCCATGCGGCCGCGCTTGGTGAAGGGCACACCGATCGCGTCGTACTCTTCCTTGAGCCAGCCGACGCCGACAGTGGTCTGGGCACGACCGCCGCTGAGCCAATCGAGCGTTGCGATCTGCTTCGCGGCGACGATCGGGTTGTGCAACGGCAGGATCGTGACCATCGACCCGATGGTGATCGTCGAGGTGGCGCCTGCGACGAATGCCTGAGCGGTGGTGGCGTCGAAGTAGTGGTCTCCGGAGAACTCGAGATGAGCAGTCGGGGTGAGGAAGTGCTCGGGCAGGAACACCATCGAATAGCCCAGCTGTTCCGCGCGTTGGGCGGCTCGGGCGATATCGACGCCGGTGAGGTGGTGTTCCCACGGCTGCGTGATCGCCGCAACGTGCATGCAGTTGGGCAGGTTGACGGCGAATCTCATGTGGCGCCTTCCGATTTCATGGCTTGGTGGCGGAGCGCTGACTGGAGACACGAGGCCACGCCGAGCGCGACCCGTTCATTATGACAGTCTACTGCCACCCGTCAAGACCTGAGACCGCTGCGTTCACAGATTCAAATCGGCGGACACAGCAGCTATTCTGGTGCGACAATCGTCTGCAAATATGACAGTCTACTGTCAAGGTATACGACCAGGAGAACCATGCACACCGGCCCCACGGTGCCCTTGACCGATCCGATCCGGGGCAGGAGCGAACCCGATCGCCTCTGGACTCTGACGAACGTTGGCGAAGCGACGCCGGACATCCTCTCCCCGCTGTGCTGGTCACTCTGGGGGACCGGTGTCGAATTCGCGTCACGCGGCGGCCTCTACGACTTCGGAGTGCTGGGGTCATCGGCGCTTCGGGTACCCGACGACCCGAACCAGTGGAGCACCGCCTGCTTCTTTGGCAGACAAGCGATGAACGTCGATCGCGCCCGCGAACTCGCCGGGTTGCTGCCCGGAATGACCGGTGACGACTTCGAACGCGACCTCTTGGGCGCAGTGCGCCCCGATGCGGCTCCGACCCGTAGCGACCCTCGCCGGTTGCCGGCAGTCGTCGTCAAGGCGCCGTTGGTGCTGGCGCGGGAGCGGTCTGCTCCGCGCCGTCTACACCAGCGCCAGATGAACTGGTGGCGGGCAACCGTGCTAAATGGACGATGGCCTGACCCGCGGACTCTGCTGACTGATTCGTCGTACCGGTTCAGTGCGGCGATGCGGGTACATGTCCGTACTCGGCTCATCCTCAATGTGTTTCGCGCACAGGTCGAATCGATCGCCGTCAAGGCGGGTCGTGGTGATCTGGTGCCCGCGCTGTTGGCCGGGTACGGCGGTGTGATCGAAACCGAATTGGCCGACGACGTGTGGTCGTTGGGGCACCGACGGATCACGTTGGACGAGTTTGTTTATCGGCACGGTTTCCATGGTCCCAACGAGGGCAATGTGATCGGGCATTCGTGGCGGGAGGACCCAGACGCGGTCCTGCGCGCTGCCGCCGCCCACAGCGGCAGGCCCGAGGCCGACCGCCCGGCGGTGCGCGCAGAACGTGCAGCCTCGACGCGTCGGCAAGCCGAGGCAGATTTGCTCTCAACGCTTCCCGCGGCGCGACGCCTGCTGGTGCGTCGGCTGATGGCATTGACGGGGGCTCAGGTGCGAGCCGTGGAACTGACCAAGGCGTCGTTCCTGACCGCCGTTGACGGATGCCGCGCGGCCGCCGGCGGGTTCGGTGCTGAGCTGGCCGACGGCGGGACGCTGGATCGGGTTGACGACGCCTTTTACCTGACCGTGGACGAACTGCTGGCTCCGCTGCCTGCGAACGTGCGCGATTTGGTGGAGTTTCGCCGAAGCCGGCGCGAGGAGTACCGGCGCCTTGAGGTGCCGTCGGTTTTCACCGGGATGCCCGAGGCCGTCGAGATATCGGTCGAGCCGCCTTCAGAGGATGCCGTCATTCACGGAACGCCCGCAGGCCCAGGGGTCTTCGAAGGCACCGTAAGGGTGGTGGTCGATGCGGAATCTCACGACACCCTCGATGACGGCGAGGTCCTGGTGTGCAAGTTCGTCGACCCTGGCTGGACCGCCTTGGTCTCGCTGGCGGGTGCCCTGGTAACCGACATGGGCAGTCCCGCCAGTCACGGGGCGATCGTCGCGCGGGAGCTCGGTATCACGTGCGTGGTCGGAACGGGCAACGGCACCAGGGCATTACGCAGCGGCGACGTCGTGCGGGTGGACGGGGCCACCGGTGAGATCGTTGTGCTGGCCCGGTCTCGGGCCACGGTGGAGAAGTGAGCGTCGAGCCGGGCGCGCTCTCCTCGGGTCTGCCCGCGGCCAAGGAGCAAGTCGTGACCAGTTGCCCGCCGGTGTCGGGCTGGACCGAGAATCTGCTCTTCACGCCCTACGACCCGGCCCACGACGTCGGCATGTGGCTGCATCTGGGCACAGTCGCCGACATGTGGGAGATGTGGGAGGACCGCGTCCTCATCGCGCTGCCCGCCGAGCAGGGAGTGCTGTCCATGTGGGCGTATCACCGCACCACGCCCGAGCGCCGGCCCGCCGGGGCCAACTTGGCCTTTCGCTGTGAAGAGCCGTTTATCAAGTGGCACATCACCTTCGACGGGTTCTGTCTGCGGTCATCCTATGACGGGATGCGCAGCGCACTGCTGCCCGACGGGCCGAAGACCCACGTCCGGCTGGATCTGGAGGTGCACGGTGTGACTCCGGTGTGGGACGCCGAGGCGAGTCCGCTGACCGACTCGGGCGCCGGAATGGCCGAACAGAGCTGGGCCCGAGAACACTACGAGCAGCTCATCCGCGTCGTCGGTGAGGTCACCGTGGGATCGGCGACCTTCCCCTTCGACGGTGGCGGCTGGCGTGATCATTCCCGTGGACCACGCGGCGCGGACACCTTGACCGATTGGGGCGGGCACGTCATCGCCGGGGGAGTCATGCCCAGTGGCCGCGCATTCGGGTTCTGCAGGTATTGGGCCCGCGAGGGCCGCACCACGCTCCAGGGCGCCTACACGGTAAGCGACGGTGTGCTTAGACACGTTGAACTGGAGGAGATTCCACCGCGGGCGATGTTGCAGCGCGACGGTGAGCAATTTGCCTGCAAGCTCGATGGTCATGCGATCGAAGGCACCGTCCGCTCGTCACTGTGGCTGTCGATGGCCGACGGGCTGCCCTACGGGCTGGTGGATCCGGCGCGGGCGTACACCGTCAGCTGGGCCGAGGTGACGTGGGGCGAAGAGACCGGGTACGCGTACCTCGAGAGGTCGAGTCTCACCGGCCCACCACATTGACTATGACAGTCGACTGTCATAGTGTGACTTAGTCCCTGGCTGTTGCGAAAGGCGTGTGGCGTGGCTCCGAACCTTTTCATAGCGCTCACAAACCCGATCGAAGGCGAAGATGACGCCTTCAACAAGTGGTACGACGCCCAGCACGTTCCCGAGGTTCTCGATGTTCCCGGAGTCGTTGCGGCGCAACGCTACGACATCACCGAACTGAAGGTCCCCGACGATGAGGACCTGCCGGCTCAACTGCCGCCACCGACCCACCGTTACATGGTGATCTACGAGCTGGACAACGAGCCTGATGTTGTGATGGCGGAGTTCTTGAAACGCGTCATGGCTGGCACGTTGTCATTGGGCGAGTGGCTCGATCTGACCACGGTGTCCCTCACCGGGTGGGCGCCGCGTGGCGAACGCGTGTTGGCGGAGGGGTAGTGGGCGAACTACTCGCCGGCATCCACGCCCAGCGCGCCTGTCGGCGGTTCGATCCGGACGGCAAGGTGCCCGACTCCGACGTCGAACAGATGCTGGCGGCCGCGGTACACGGGCCGAGCGCGGAGAACACCCAGCCCTGGACGTTCATCGTGGTCCGCGACGAGAACAACCGCGCTCTGCTTGCCGATTGGTGGACAGAAACCTGGAACGCTGGCGGCGGCGACTTCGTCAAGCAAAGCGTCGAGGACAAGGTGCTGGTCGCCGACCTTGAATTCGGTTTCAGCAAAGGTGGATTCGCCGCGGCCCCCGTCGTGGTGGTGGTGTGCGCCGATACCGACCGCGTGCCGGAAGTCTACGCGCCATCCTCGATCTACCCGGCCGTGCAGAACATGCTGCTCGCCGCTGCCGACCTCGGCTATGGCTCATGTCTGACCACCGGCCTGACCACGTTCGGTGTCGATCGCGTGCGTGAACTGCTGCAGCTGCCGCAGAAGCTGATTCCGATGGCGGCGGTCTATTTGGGCCTGCCCGCACGCAAACTCTCGCCACCGCGCCGCCGCCCGGCGACATCGGTGACCTGCCGTGAGCGATTCGGCACTTCCTGGTGAACAGAATGGAGAGTTGCCAATGCCATTGGCGATAACTGAGGATCACCGCGCGCTCGCCGACGTGGCGGGCGCGATGGTAGCCGGCCGTGCGGGCACCGTGGGTGCCCGCGGGATCCTGCTCGACCCCGAAAAGAGCGGTCGGTGGTGGTCCACCGACGGACTCTGGAAAGAGATGGTCTCCACCGGGTGGCTTGGTCTGCACATCGACGAACGGTTCGACGGTCAGGGTTACGGACTGCCCGAACTGACGATCGTGTTGGAACAGCTGGGTCGCGCCGCGGTGGGTGGACCGTTTCTGCCGACGGTTGCGGTGTCCGCGGTGATCGCCGAAGCAGGGACCGACGAGCAGCGAGAGCGGTGGTTGCCGCGGCTGGTGTCCGGCGACGTCGTTGCAGGTATTGGCGTCAACGGTGATGCTGCCGTTCGCGATTCGACAGTCTCGGCCGCTTCGGTGCCGGCCTTGGCCGAGCCGGGAGCGGACATATTCCTGCTTCCCGCCGGCGACGACCTCGTCCTGGTGCAGGCCGGTGACGGGGTGAGTACACGCACCGTCGACTCGGTGGACCGACTGTTTGCACCGGTGATCGCGGTCAGCCTGGACTCCGCGCCGGTTGCTGAGATCTTCCAGGGCGCCGCCGGGATAGCGACGCGCATTCTTCGGCTGCTGGCCGCGGCCGAAGCGGTCGGTGGGTTGGGCGCGTGCACCGAGATGGCGACGGCCTACGCCGCCGCCCGCGAGCAGTTCGGCAGGCCCATCGGCTCGTTTCAGGCGGTCAAACATCACTGCGCGAACATGCTTGTCGACACCGAGCTGGCGGTCGCGGCCACCTGGGACGCCGCCCGCGCCGTCGGCGACGAAGCCGAGCTCACCGCGGCGATGGCCGCCGGACACGCGCTGACCGCCTATCAGCGGGTGGCGCTGCAGAACGCGCAGGTGCACGGCGGCATCGGCTACACCTGGGAGCACGACGCCCACCTCTACATCAGGCGGGCAACCGTCCTGAAGGCCTTCGCGGGTGACCAGGATGCATTGCAGGACAAGGTCATTGGGCTGCAGAGCAACGGGGTGCGCCGGCATCACTCGGTGGACCTGCCCGAGGGCGCCGGGCAGTATCGTCAAGCCGCATTGGATTTCCGCTCCGAACTCGAGGCGTCCGACCCCGACGGCCGTCAACGGCTTTGGGCGCGCAGTGGCTATCTGCAACCACACTGGCCCGCGCCGTACGGCCGGGCTGCGGACGGCGTCGAGCAGTTGATCATCGAGGACGCCCTGAGCGGCCTCGACAAGCCCAGCCTCGGACTCGGCGAATGGGTGGTGCCGACGCTGCTGCAGCACGGCAGCATCGAACAGATCGACCGATTGATATGGCCGAGCCTCGAGGGCGACCTGCGGTGGTGCCAGCTGTTCAGCGAGCCCGGCGCCGGCTCGGACGCGGCCGCGGTGGCCACTAAGGCCAGGCGGGTCGACGACGGCTGGGTGATCAGCGGTCAGAAAGTGTGGACCAGTGACGCGGTGAACTGCCAGCGCGGGCTGGCCACCGTGCGCACCGACCCGAACGTGCGCAAGCACAAAGGCATCACGGCGATGATCATCGACCTCACCGACCCGGCCGTCCACATCCGCCCGCTCACCGAGATCACCGGCGAGACGCTGTTCAACGAGGTCTTCTTCGATGACGTTTTCGTGCCCGACCGCGACGTGGTCGGGTCGGTGAACAATGGTTGGAGCGTAGCGATGGCGGCCTTCGGCAACGAGCGGGTGTCGATCGGCGGTGGCTCGGTCACGATGACCGCCGACGCTTTGATCGATCTGTGGGCTCGGCACCGGCCCGACGACACCGGCATCGCGCGCGACGTCGGTGCGCTGCTGATCGAGGCCTACTCGCTGGCCACGCTGAACCTGCGCCAGGCGGCGCGAGCCGTCTTCGACGCCGGGCCCGGAATCGAAGGCAACATCGCCAAGCTGTTCGGGGGGGAGCACGCTCAGCGCGTGGCAGAGCTCGCACTCCGTATCGCCGACCGGGCCATTCTGGTCGGCGGGGAACCCGATGTCGTACACGACTATCTGTTCAGCCGGTGCCTGACGATCGCGGGCGGCACGTCGGAAATCGTCAGAAACCTGATCGCCGAGCGCATCCTCGGCCTGCCGCGCGATCCAGCGCCCAAGTAGATCGGAGACCAGATGACCTGTGCCGTCGTCGGAATCGGGCGTACCTCGTATTCCCGCAACTCCGGCCGCACCACCCGCGGGATGGCCGTGGCCGCCTGCCGCGACGCCATCGCCGACGCCGGCCTGACGGCGAGCGACGTCGACGGTATCTGCACCTACATGGCCAACGACTCCGAGCAGCCGATCTTCGTAGGGTGGGCGCTGGGCATCGACGAATTAGCCTGGGCCAACGCCATGTACGGCGGCGGCAACCTCGTCGCCGACCAAATCGCCACCGCGGCCGCGGTGATCGAGGCCGGTATGTGCAAGGCCGTGCTGGTGTACCGCTCGCTCAATGGCCGCTCCGGCTACCGGTTCGGCCACATCGAGGGACCGATGCATGTCCAGCACCACGACCAGTTCGACACGGCGTCCGGCTTCATGGTGCCGCCGCAGTGGTTCGCGATGTGGGCCCGTCGCCACCAGCACGAGTTCGGCTCCACCAGTGAGGATCTCGGTCAGATCGCGATCACCCAACGCAACCACGCAGGGCCCAACGAGCATGCGCTGCGACGCGAACCCCTGACGATGGACGACTATCTGTCCTCCCGGTGGATCAACGAGCCGTTTCGGGTGCTGGACTGCACGTCGGAGGTAGACGGCGCAGTGGCGGTACTGATAGTCGGCGAAGACATCGCCCGCGATGCCGACCAGCCCCCGATGTGGCTCGTCGGGTCGTCGAATTCGCAGGGCGGTGCCGGCTGGAGCGAGTGGGATGACCCCACCGAGATGTACTCGCGTACAGCAGGTCCGAAGATCTGGGAAAAGACGGGGCTGAGTCCGTCGGATATGGATGTGGCCTGCATGTACGACTGCTTCACCTACACAGTGATGGCCACTATGGAGGGCTTCGGATTCTGCGAGAAGGGCGAAGTGGGCAAGTTCTTCTCGACCGGACGCGCCACTTATGGCGGTGACGTAGTGGTCAACCCGCACGGTGGGTTGCTGTCCGAGGGCTACATCCACGGCCTCAACCACCACTACGAGGCAGCGCTGCAACTGCGTCACGCGGCCGGTGTGCGTCAGGTCGACGATGCCCAGCTGGCGCTGGTCACCGCGGGTGGTGGGCCGTTCGGCGGCGCGAATGTCTACAGCAGGGAGCACCCGTGACGAATCCTGCACTGGTGGCACCGGTTCCGGTGCCCGACCCCGATTCGACGCCCTACTGGGAAGGTCTGAAGAACGGCAAGTTGACGCTGTGCCGCTGCGACGACACCGGCAAGTGGATCCATCCGCCGTTGGAACGCAGTCGGTACACCGGTGGTCCCGTGCACTTCGAGGAAGTCAGCGGCGACGGCACGATCTTCAGCTACATCGTGGTGCGCCAGGCCCTCGTTCCCGGCCGGGTGCCGCCTTATGTCGTCGGGCTCATCGAACTCGTGGAGCAGCCGGGACTGCGGATCAATGCGGTCATCGATGTTGATCCAGCCGATGTCCGAATCGGGCAGCCGGTGCACGTGCGAATCACCGATCTCGGTGAAAGCGGTTATCGCATACCCGAATTCGTCATCAAATAGAGGTAGGCGACCACTATGACAACTGATCAAAAGCCCGGCGGCGCGGTTAACAGCCGGGGTTTGACAGAAGGTACGCACCGGCCGGAACACATGATGCATGTCGTTCCGCTGCATCGGTGCAGTTCGGAGCTAGGGGACGAGGTCGGCGGCAAGGCTACCGGCCTTGCGGCGCTGACCAAGCAAGGTCTGTCGGTTCCCCCAGGGTTTGTAATAACTGTGAGCGCCTACCGTGAGGCCGTTGCCGCCGCAGGGGTGGCGCCACGCATCGCCGAACTACTGACGACAACGGGTACCGACCTGGACCGGTCGGCGGCAATCACCGCGCTGTTCGATCAAGTCGCCCTGCCGGAGAGCCTCGCTGTCCAGGCCGTCGAGGCTTACGCCCAGATCGGTGGCGGACCGGTGGCGGTACGGTCAAGCGCGATCGCCGAGGACACGGCCGAGGCGTCGTTTGCCGGTCAGCAAGATACCTATCTGTGGATCGAGGGTGCGCCCGCGCTGCTTGATGCCGTTGTCCGTTGTTGGGCAAGTCTGTATACACCGCGGGCGATCGGGTATCGCCGGCGGTTCAACGTGGCTTCCGATGATGTCGCGATGGCGGTCGTTGTTCAGCAAATGGTGCCGGCCGTCGCGGCGGGGGTGACGATGACGTTGGAGCCGGTGACGGGAGACCGTCGCCAGATCTATATCGCGTCAGCCCTTGGCCTGGGTGAAGGCGTGGTCAAGGGCGATGTGGAAACCGACAGCGCCTGGGTCGATAAGTCCCCCTTGTGCTTGCGCAAGCAGGAGATTGCGCGCCAGACTCGCGCTCATCGGTACGAGTCCGGGGCGGTCAGGATTGTCGATCTCGCCCCCGGCGAGGGCGACGCACCCAGCCTCGATGACGACACGCTGCTCCGAGTTGCGCGCCTCGCCCTACAAATTGAGCAGAACGCCGGGCACGCCGTGGACGTCGAGTGGGCCGTGGATGCCGACGGCGAGGTTCATCTGCTGCAGGCCAGACCGGAGACCGTCTGGAATAACCGATAGGTCGAGCCCGGAGGATGGCGCGAGCCGCATGTCCTGCACCACTACGCCGGTGAGCGCTCGACGTGGACGACGACCAACGCGACCGAGGCAATTCCCGGGCATCCAGACACCGCTCGGGGTGTCGTTGGTGGACCATGCGGGTGAGCACACGTGAATTCTCGCTGTCAGCTCTTGTCGCGGGAAAGGATCGTCACGGCGGCCGGCCCACCGACGTTGTGCGCCAACCCCACTCGTGCTCCATCGACCTGGTTCGCGGCGTCCGACCGACGTCTCGGAAAGGGTGCTGTTCCTCAGCTCAACAACTTGCCGGTGCCGAGGTCAGAATAGGCCTCGGCGAAGCGGCCAAGCACAGCATGTACGATCTCGACGGAATACATCTGATCGGGCGTAATGGCCCACATACAAAACCCCCACGCCGGGCTCTGCCGATAGGCGGTCCACATCTGTTCGCGGTCCGGCACGGATGAGACGCCGGCGTCGATCAGTCGCCCGCGGTAGTTGTTGAGCAGTTCACGCTCGTGCTCGCGACGCGAAGCAGGCGGCAGCGCGCCGATCAACGCGTATCCGACGTCGTGGGACCACGAACCCCGTCGCACCAACTGCCAGTCCAGTAGCCCCACTCGGCCATCTGGAAGGACGTAGGTGTTGCGCGGGTGCGGGTCCCCGTGCAGCAGCGTGATCGGTTCGTGAGCCACTCGGTCCTGCAGGGTCCAGAACGCCGCCTCCATGGTGTCCATGTCGGCGCCGGTTGCGTTGAGAAGCTCCCGCTTATAGGGAATGTCGATGAACGTACGGATGATCGCGAAACCGTTGGTGCGCAGGAATTCTGCGAACCCGCCGGTGACGGGATGCTGCAGCCACGCCAGGTCGCCGCGTCCATCGAGCCTCGGATTCGCCCAGAACGGGGCGTGCACATGGCTCAACGTCGTCAACAGCTCGTCGACCTGCTCGACCTGCAGACCGGCCACCGCGTCGGGAACCTGCGCACCGCGCATCGTGATGTCTTCGCCGATCACCAGGAACTGTGATGGGCCGTCGAGATGTTCAGCGAAGTAGGTCGTCATGGTCTCGACGTCGAGGTCGTCACGAAGATTGCGATAGAACGTCGTCTCATCGTCCAGCAGCACCGTTCCGCCGCCGCCCTCCGATAGCGACTCGTCGACCGCGGCGGGAAGATCGTGCACCGTGCCAAGTTGTGTCTTGACGAAAAGCTTTGAAGGTAAGCCGGTGTCGTCATCGGCGTAGTCAACGTCGAGATGGATGTGTGAGGTGGTCCCTTGCCAGGTGCTCCGGACCCGCACATCGGTGACCGTCACCGCGGGCCGGTGGCGACGCAGCAGCGAGGTCAGAACGGCCGGAGTCAGGTCCCCGGGGGAGCGCAGCGTGACGGGCGAGGCTTGGCTGATCATGTCGCGTCCTCATCGACGGTTTGACAGTTGACTGTCACATTAGCAGTATCTGGCCCAGCGGCGTGATCAGTTCTTGACCGGGCGGAACAACGGCAACCACACCCGGCTGTCTTCCTCGCCCGACAACGCGGTCCAGTCTTCGAACAAGGCCTCGACGGCCATCCCGACGCTGATCTCGTCCGGAGCAACGTCGACCACGTTGGAAATCAGGCGGGTATCGGGCTCCTCGGCAAGCTCGACCATTGCCACGATGTAGGGCGGTTCGAAACCCGGAATCCAGCTCTGGCGGTTGACGGTATAGGCCGCGACCACTGCCCGTCCGGAGACGGGCTCCGGTGCAACGTCGGTGCTTCGGCAGCGCCAGCAGGCCGGCCCCGGCGGGTGAAAGAAGTGGCCGCAAACGTGACAGCGGGTGATCAGCAACTCGCCGTTGCGCCCACCGGTCCAGAACGCATGCGACTCGGCGGTTGGGCTGGGCGCCAATCGCAACTGGGGACGTTGGTAGGTCATGACCCGACCAACGATCGACCGATCACCAGCCGCTGAATCTGGTTGGTGCCCTCGAAGATCTGGGTGATCTTTGCTTCGCGCATGTAGCGCTCGACGCGGTAATCCCTGGTATATCCGTAGCCACCGAACACCTGTACGGCATCGGTGGTGACCATCATTGCGGCATCGGTGGCAATCAACGTCGCCACCGACGCGTTGCGCGAGTACGGGAGTCCCGCGTCGCGCCGACGCGCCGCGTCCAGATACGTGGCGCGCGCAGAGTCAACCGCGGCGGCCATGTCGGCCAGCAGGAACGCGAGGCCCTGATGATCGATGATCTTGCGGCCGAACGTCGTTCGCTGCTGAGCATAGGAAACCGCCTCGTCGAGCGCCGCCTGCGCCAGCCCGACAGCCACCGCCGCGATGCCCAGACGTCCGGAATCCAGGGCGCTGAAGGCGATCTGGAGGCCCTGTCCCTCGACGCCGATCCGGCGTTGGGCAGAGACGAACGCACTGTCGTAATGCGCCGTAGTGGTCGGGATGGCATGCAAGCCCATCTTCTCCTCGGGCTCGCCGAACGTGAGTCCGTCGGTGCCCTTGTCGACCAGGAAGCATGAAATACCCTGTCCGCCTTCCCCCGTGCGGGCGAACAGGCTGTAAAAGTCGGCGATGCCGCCGTGAGTGATCCATGCCTTCGAGCCGTCGATGCGGTATCCGCCGTCAATTGCGACGGCCTTGCACGTGAGTGCGGCGGCATCGGAACCGGCCTGCGGCTCGGATAAGCTATAGGCACCAATCGTGTTACCGCCCAACATGTTCGGCAGCCACTGCTGTCGTTGCTCATCGGTGCCGAACGCGATCAACGGATGGCAGGACAGGACATGGACGCTGACTGCTACGGCCACTGCCGCCCACCGTGCCGCCAATTCCTCGAGAACCTGTAGGTACACCTCGTAGGGCTGCCCGCCACCGCCCCACTCCTCCGGATGCGGCAGTGTCAGCAACCCGGTCTCACCCAGGATCGCGAAAACTCCTTCTGGATAGGTCTCGTTCTTCTCATGCTCGTCGACGATGGGATCGAGCACCTTGTCGGCGATGTCGGCGGCCAGTCGAACGAGTTCGCGCGCTTCGGGTGTCGGCAGGAGTCGGTCAACGGTCATGGTCGCCTGTCCTGCCACTGGCAACCGGTCAACTCCGCGGAGATATCCCACAGCCGTCGGGCACTGTCCGCGTCGCGGGCCTTGTCTCTGAGCTTTGTGGGCTTCGGTTTTCCCCACTGGTGCATCACGCCGCGCGGCGCGATGTAGGTGCCGTTGGGCAGTGTCGTGGTGATCGCTTGAATGGTCGAGCGGGCACCGTCGGCCGGGCTCTGCGCGATGCGCGGCGCGAGCACTCGGCCCGCCCACCGCAATACTCCCGAACCGTTGCGGGTGATTCCGGTGTCGGTCATGCCCGGGTCGGACGCGTAGGCGGTCTTTCCACGGGCGACCAGTCCGTGGACGAACAGTAGGTTCGCCAGCTTGGATTCCCCGTACGCCGACCACGGGTTGTACCGGCGCCGGCGATAGTTGAGGTCGTCAAAGTGGATGCGGGCAGTCGTGTAGTTGGTGCTTGCCACCGCGACAACACGATCGCGGATCCGGTCGCCGAGCAGGCATGTCAACGCGAAGTGGCCAAGGTGGTTGGTACCCATGTGAGCCTCGAAACCGTCGGCCGTGCGGGCGAGCGGCAAGCCCAACACGCCGGCGTTGTTCACCAGCACGTGGACGTAGTCAACGGTGTCGGCGAATTTGCGCACGCTGGTGAGGTCGGCCAGGTCCAGCTCGCGGACCTCGACGTCGCCGGGCATCGACGCCGCGGCCTGGTAGCCCTTTGTCACGGTCCGGCAGGCGATGATCACCTCGTGGCCGGCGGCGGCCATTGCATGCGCGGTCGCCTTGCCGACGCCACTATTTCCGCCGGTGACAATGATCCGCACGTCGCCGTGCCCTCCTTCGCGACAATTCACCTAAACAGTAAACTATTTATCGTTTTGGTGAAACGGTGAGGAGAGGCGTTGCGAAGTAATCATCGAACTGGTTCGGTTCAGCCGCTCGAATGACCTGGCTCAAGCGGATTTGCGCAGTCCATGAACGCAGTGAACGTGCTGCGGTCATCGGCGAAGTGGGCGCCGTCAGCGGTCGCGAACTGATCGGCAAGGCCGTCACCGCCGCAGACCTGCTCGTCGACCTCGATGCCCCGACAGGTCAGCCTGTCCCCGCGTTGCTCACCACCAACGCCCGCGCGCTTGCCCTTCTTTTGGGCGGTGCCGCCGCTAATAGACCGCTCGCTCCGCTCGGGCCGCGGCAGACTCCCATCGAGCTGGCCGAGACGGTGCGTCGGACCGGCTCATCAGTCCTGCTCACTGAGGCCGCGTTCGCCGAGACTGCTCGACAGGTCGCCGACGCGATTGGGATACGGGCGGTGACAATCCCTTTCTTGGCGGTCTCGAACCGGCCGTTGGATCCGGAACCAGGTCCCACAGCGATCTACCTGCACACCGCCGGGAGCACCGGAGCCCCCAAACGAGTTCCGCTGACCGATCACGTGCTCGACACCCGCGCCGAGCTTTTGCATCGCCTGATCGATATCGGCCCTGACGACCGCTATGCCACCGGCTCACCGCTACATCACATCGGGGGACTGGGCAACGTCCTGGTGGCCCTCACGCGTGGGGCGGCGGTTATCTGTACCACCAGATTCTCCGTCGATTGGTGGCGCAAGCTGAAGCAACTCGATGCCACTCATTGCCTGCTCGTGCCGACCATGATCGAAATGTTGCTCAGCGAGGGGCTTCTCGACGCGGTTCCACTGAAGACGTTGATCTATGGCGCCTCGCCGATCACCGTCGAGACGTTGCGACGCGTTCTCGACGTCCTGCCGGACGTCGCGATGGTCAGCCTCTACGGCCAAACCGAAGGCAGTCCGATCACCAGCTTGGGCCCAGACGATCATCGATTGGCCGCAGTCAGGAGCCCCGACGTTCTGCACACCGTGGGCCGGCCGGTGAGCGGACTGCGCCTGGAGATCAACGAGCCGGACCGGGCGGGAATCGGCGAAGTGCTCGCCGCCGCGGGGCACCTTTCCGCCAGGGACGCCGATGGGTGGTTGCACACCGGTGATCTGGGCGTGCTGGATGCCGACGGTTATCTCCGTCTTTGCGGTCGTCGGCACGACATGGTGGTCCGCGGCGGGGAGAACGTCTATCCGGTGGAAGTCGAGAATGTGCTCAGTGCCCACCGCGCGGTCGCAACGGTCGGCGTGGTGGGTGTGCCGGATCGGCGACTGGGAGAAACCTTGGCCGCGTTCATAATTCCAACGGACCGAGCCCATTCGCCACAGCCCGAGGAACTGGCTTCCTTCGCTCGCGAAACGCTCGCCGGCTTCAAGATTCCGCAGTACTGGTATTTCGTCGACGAGCTGCCGCTGAACAGCGCCGGCAAGGTCGTTCGCAGCCAACTTCGGCAATCACACCTCGAGCTAGGCGGGAAGCTGGATCTTATCCGTTAAATAGTTTAACGTCTCAGTCCATGGCGATCGCCGTGCGAAGCCCGGCCACATCAGCAGGCTCGAGTATGTTTTCTCGTCGGCCCGATCGTGACAACGCTGCCGACCGTTCGGAGCGCCGGCAATGAACAGCCGGAAGTCGCTGGTCGCTCCGATCGTCGCCGCGGCCGCGCTCGGCGTGGTTCCGCTGGCGTCGGCACCGCGGGTGCATGCCGCCCCGAATCCCGAGGTCGAGTACGTCTACGACATGACGGTGCGCCGGCAATATGGCTTTCCCAACAACGACGCGCTCGCCTACGGCCACGGAATCTGCGACAAGGTCGGCCAGGGCGCAGGATACGGGCAGGTAATCGGCGACGTGAAGCGTGATGTGAGCCCGAACGACCAGTTCGCGGCCAATTACGTGGTCGGGTATGCGGTCAACTTGCTTTGCCCCGAACTGATCTGGCAGCTACGGAACTCGGCGGGCGGCTATCTGCCGCCGGACGGAGTCCCCCAGTTCAGTACCTACTACTGAGATTCTTCAGGTCAGCTGCGGTAGTGCCGGTACGCCTCGGGCCGGGTTTGGCAATCGTGTCTGCGGGTATAGCGCAGCATGTTGTACATCCGTGAGTACGCGGGTCAGCTGTATTTCGGCAGCATCGCCGAGCACGCCATCGCCACTTTGTCACCCGCGGCCGCCGACTGAGCCGACTAACCGAGGAGACCACATGGGACGCCGACTGATGAAAATCAGAAGCGGACTGCGTCCGCAGATGCGGATTCCCGACCGGGCGAATGACGCTGAGACCGCGTTGCTGCGCTACATCGTGTACGGCATGTTGCCGGCCTGGCTCATCCCGGGACTGCTGGACTGGAACCAGCACCGGCGCAGTCGGATTGAGCGAACGGCGGGCACCCGTGAGTCGTTAATCCACTTGTTGATGATGACCGAAGTAGGGGTGCCGCTGACGCTGTGCCTGCTTTGTGAAATCAATCCGCTGGTACTGACGACAATTTTTGGTGCCATCGCGGCGCATGAGGCGACTGCCTTATGGGATGTCAGCACTGCCGAGCACAGTGGGCGTCGGGTCACCACCTGGGAACAGCATGTGCACAGTTTCTTGGAATCGATGCCGATCATGGCGGCCTCGGCGCTGTGCTGTTTGCGCTGGCGACAGGTCCGCGAACTGCTCGGCGGTGTTCGTAACCGGGACGCGTGGCGGCTGCGCTGGAAGCAGCAACGACTGCCTACCGGCTATCTTGCCGCCATCGGCGCAGGAGTGTTCGGGGCAATCGTCGTGCCCTACGGCGAAGAGTTGTTGCGCTGCGTGACTACGACCGATCGCGAGACTTATCCGCGAAGCAAAGGTGACTAGATCATCGGTGCGCGGCTGACTGGGGTCGCCTGTGGTGGCGTGAGGGTCAGCAGGTAGTGGTCGATCGGTGCACGCGTGGCCGGGTGGGCGTTCAGTAGGGCGGGCAACTCGGCGACGAGCTTTTCGGCGACGGTCACGAGCTTGACGTTGAGCTGTTGTGATCGCCACTTCAGGACTGCGAAGGCGGCATCTGCGTTGAGCTGGTAGATCGCCATAAGCATGCCTTTGGCCTGGTCGATGACCTCTCGGTGCGGAATGATGATCTGCAACTTGTCGGTGATGGACTGCTGAAGGTCGGTGTCGAAGCTGTCGGTGATGTCGATGTAGAAGCCCCGAGTAGCAACGGTGCGGCCGTCAATATCGGTGACTGGGTCACCGACGACGACGACGTTGCGTGTTTCTCCGGTTTTGGTGCGGATCCTGTGCCGGCTACTGAACGGAGCCACCGACTGCTGCAGGAGACGCCTGACGCGGGATAGGTCGTCGGGATGCTTGTGACTCAAGATGAGTTCGGTGGTCGGTTCGATTTCGCCGGGCTCATAGCCGTGTATCCGTGCCACGGTGTCCGACCAGGTCCACGCGTCGTCGTCGTATCGGTATTCGAAGCTGCCGACTCGTTGCGGTTCGCCGCCAAGCAGAGCCCTGTCAATGGCACGCGCCACCTGGCCATCAGTGGCGGGAAGGTCATCCTCGATCGGCGATCGGCCCGCCGTTGCCTGCTCACGGTGGTTTCCGCTGTCAGCCATTTTTCTGACTTCCCGCTGTCGAGTTCTGCCCGGATAAGGATGTGGTCTTGTGTGCGGACCAGGTCGGCGCACAAGCCGAAGATATTGTGCGCCTCCGAACAGGGATTTTCCAGCGTAGACGGGCCGTTTAGCCTGGCGGCCGTAACGGCGCGACGGAACACACGCTAGCTCTTGTGCGGCAGGAACTCCTGTGCCTTGGCTTTGAGGCCCACCTTGACGAAGCCCACCCGGTCTTCATCGCCCCCCAGCACCGCCGCGCTGGCCGCCTTGAACTGATCCCAGGTTGCGTGCGGCGGGATGGGGGGCATGTTGGGGTCGGTGTAGACATCCAACACCGTCGGGCGATCAGCCGACAGCGCCTCACGCCAGACGTCACCCAGTTTGTCGGGATCCTTGACTGACGACGCGTTCAGACCCAGGCTGGCCGCGAACGCCGCGAAATCAACATCTGGAAGCGCCTGGGATTCCACGAATTTCGGCGCTCCTGCCATGGCACGCATTTCCCAGGTGACCTGGTTGAGATCGTTGTTGTGCAAGATCGCCACTATCAGCCGTGGATCGTCCCACTGCTGCCAGTACCGCTTGATCGTGATGAGTTCGGCCATGCCGTTCATCTGCATGGCACCGTCACCGGAGAATGCGATCACCGGGCGTTGCGGGTGAGCGAACTTCGCGCCGATCGCGTACGGGACGCCGGGACCCATGGTGGCCAGGGTTCCCGACAACGACCCGCGGATGTTGCCGCGGAACCGCAGGTTTCGCGCATACCAATTGGCCGCCGAGCCGGAATCTGCTGTAACGATGGCATTGTCGGGAAGCTGCGGTGAAAGCTCGGAGAATAGTCGCAGCGGATTGACGGGATCGGCGCTGACCATCGCCTCCATGTCCATGGTTTCCCACCACCGGGTGACATTTTTTTCAATGCCCTCACGCCACGACCTGTCCTCCTTGCGTCGCAGGTGGGGAATCAGCGCCCGCAGCGCGGCCTTCGCGTCCGCGACCAGGTTGATCTCATAGGGATAGCGCATTCCGATCATCCGGCCGTCGACGTCGATTTGCACGGCTTTGCACTGCCCGAACTCGGGCATGAACTGGGTGTACGGAAAGCTGGATCCCACCGTAAGCAGCGTGTCGCAATCGCGCATCAGCTCATAGCTCGGCCTGGTTCCCAGCAATCCGATCGACCCAGTCACCCAAGGCAATTCGTCCGAGAGCACATCCTTACCCAACAGCGCTTTAGCTGCTCCGGCGCCGAGCAGATCGGCGATCTCGACGAGCTCATCGCGTGCGCCGCGCGCACCGGTGCCCACCAGCATCGCGACTTTTTTGCCTTCGTTGAGTACGGCGGCCGCGCGGGCGATGGCCGCGTCATCGGGTGCAATGGCCGGCGACTCGATGCCCAGACTGGACGGCACCATCTTGAACGCGTGGGTCGGCGGTGAATAAGGCAGCTCCTGCACGTCGGACGGGATGATCAGTGCCGTAGGGACGCGTTGCGTCATCGCCACCCGGATGGCGCGATCCAGGACATTGGGCAGTTGTTCTGGCACGGTAACCATTTGGACGTAGTCGCTGGCAACGTCTTTGAACAGGCTCAGCAGGTCTACCTCCTGCTGGTAGGACCCGCCCATCGCGCTTCGGTTCGTCTGCCCGACGATTGCCACCACCGGCACATGGTCGAGCTTGGCGTCGTACAGGCCGTTGAGCAGATGAATCGCGCCGGGACCGGACGTCGCCATGCACACCCCAACGTTGCCACTGAATTTGGCGTAGCCGACCGCTTCAAAGGCGCTCATCTCCTCGTGACGCGACTGGATGAACGTCGGCTTGTTGTCGGCTCGGCCCCACGCGGCGAGGATTCCGTTGATGCCATCGCCCGGATATCCGAACACCTGCTGCACGCCCCATGCCCGTAGCCGCTCCAACAGATAATCGCCGACCTCTTGCTTGGACATTGTGTTTCCTCCTGAGCTATGTTGCTTCTACGAAAGTCGGCTTGCGCCAGCTGGTTTGACGTTTGTGCCGGATCGGAGTCGCCGGGCAATCTTGGTAACCGCGCAACAGTTCACCGCGCAACGACTCGTTGAAACCCTGAATCGCGTGCTTCGCGCCGCGGTATGCGCTTTACAGCCGAACCCCCGATAGACAAGCGCGGGACCAGCCTGCACGCTGGCACCGGCGACTGCCACGGTTTGACCACCACGGGTGCCCTTGCCACTTCCCACGCGTGTTGTGGTACCCAGAATCCTCGTCGTTACGCCTTCTCACAGCTAGTTCCTAGCAGGGCCGTTGGGAACCACAAGACGACACGTGATCCGGATTTGGGCGCTGCGCCCGAGGGTATTCCCCTAGTCGCTAGGACGCGGGAGATGGCGACGGGGTGAAAGGCGGGCGTTGCGATGCGTGGACGACGGGTCGCGGCGCTGGCCGCTTGGGCGTATGCGGTGTGGATCCTGCTGACCTGGACTGCGACGGTCGAGGTTTTCCTGGTCGGCGCCGTGGTCGCACTCGGTTGCGGTGTCGCTTTTGCACCACTGGGCGAGGTGGTGGGGCCGTGGGGCGTGCTGCGGCCCGGTCGCTTGGGTGCGCTGCTGATGCTGGGCGCCGAGTGCGCCGTCCGCATCGTGATCGCCAATTTGTCGCTTACCCGCCGCATACTGTCGCCTTCGCGGCCGCTGCGTTCGGGAATGGTTGTGGTGGCATCCGAGGCGCGCAGCGACGGTGAACTCGCTGCGACCGGTTTGCTGACTTCACTGGTGGTCGACAACCAATTCGTCGACCTCGACCGCAACCGGCACCGGCTGCAATATCACGCGATGGCCGTTCCCGAAGGGCCGGCCCGTGAATCGGTCAACGGGCCGCTGGAACGGCGGGTTATCGCTATGAGCCGGACCCACGGAAGGGCAAGCAGATGAACGGTCTGTTGGTTGGCATATGTATCGCCCTGCTGATGGTGGCAGGCATCCTGCTGGTTCGGCTGGCGCGTGGGCCGTCGGTCTCGGATCGGGTGGTGGCGCTTAACACCATCTCGGCGCAATGCGCGTTGGTGGCGCTGTTCTACGCCGCCCTTGCCGACCGCACCGTCTACCTCGACGTGGCGTTGTGGTTGGCCTCGTTCAGCTATCTGGGTGCGCTGGTATGGGCGCGATTCTTGGAACGGGGCCTGCTGTGACCGGCGCGGTGTCTGCCGCGTTATGCATTGTGGGAGTGTTCTTTTCGTTGACCGGGGCGATCGGCATCGTGCGGATGCCCGACGTGTACACCCGCATCCAGTGCTCGTCGAAAACGATCACCGCAGGCGCGCTGCCACTTCTTGCGGGGTTGGCGCTGGCGAAGGGGCCCTTCACTACTTACGGCTCCAGGGCCCTGCTCGTCGCCATCTTGCTACTGCTGGTCAATCCGGTCGCCTCGCACGCCTTGATCCGGGCGGCTTATAAGACGGGGGTGCCGATGTGGCGTGGGGCGGTGATCGACGAACCCGGACGACTGCGTCGGACACCGGAGGACCGACGATGACATCGTTCTGGGTCCTCGATTACCTGTGTCTGGCGATCGTGATGGCTTGCGCCGCAATGGTTGTGTTCTTACGCAGCCTTACCGGTGCGGTGATGGCGCTGTCGGCGATGGGAACCGTTTTGGGTGTCCTCTTCGTGATACTTGCCGCGCCCGACGTTGCGCTGGCCGCGGTGGTGGTGGGGGCGATCGCGCAACCGGTGCTGTATCTGGTCGCAATCGGAAAGATTCGCACCGACGTGATCGACCGCGGCGATTTGGGTGAAGGCCGCAGCGATGGCTGATTCGCGGTCGCCGCCCGACGCGCGCTGGCATCGGTTGTGGTTGGCCACTGCGCTGGTAGTGATCCTGGCGGGGCTTGCTACCGTTGGTCTGACCGGCCTGCCCAACGGGGCAAATGCGCTGCCCGACATCGCAAAACACGCAATCGCCACCGCGCTACCGCGGTGGGGAACCACCGAAGTGGTCAGTGAAGTGGTCTATGGCAGCCGAGCGTTCGACACGTTCGGCGAGACGTTTCTGTTGCTGGCCGCCGTCGTCGCGGTACTGGTGTTGTCGCGCGGCCGGGAACCGCGCTCAGAGTATGTAGGCGAGGCCAGCGCCGGGCGGGTCGAACAGGCGCACGCCGATCCGGCAGAAGGCGCTGATGAGGACGAGTCTCAAGCACGTGCGGCCGAACGCCAGGAGCGCGAGGACGCTCCCGCGCCGGTCCACGCCGACGACGATGCCCTGGGTGCACCCGCGCCCGAAGGGGCGGTGGCGATGACGGTGGTAGTGCGGATTGCCGCGCGGACCGCGGCGGTCATCCTGGCCGTCGCCGGGATCTACCTTGCCGCGCTGGGTTATACGCCCGGCGGCGGCTTTCCGGCCGGGGTGGTGCTGGCCGGGGTTGTTGTGCTGCTTTATACCGCGCTTGGTCACCGTGCGATGCGGGCGGCGGCGCGTCCGCTTGTTCTGGAAGTGGCCGAAATGCTAGGCGCGGCAGCCATTGTCGTGCTCGGGCTGCTGGGGCTGTGGGCCACCGGCTCGTTTTTGGCCAATTTCCTGCCCCTGGCACCGCAGCAGACCATCCGCGCCGGTGGCACTTTGCAGCTGTTTTCGGCAGCTGAGCTCGTCGAGGTGGCCACCGGTATCACTATCGCAATCTTCGCGCTGCTCGGCATGGGGCACGACTGGACACCTGACGAGGATGAAACATGATCGTCGCCAATTACCTCGCGGCGGGTCTGTTGTTCTGTCTGGGTCTGTTTTCGCTGTTGTCACAACGGAATCTGATCAAGATCGTCCTCGGTTTGTCCCTGATGGAGTCCTCGACCTATCTCCTGCTGGTGTCGCTGGCCTACCGCAACGGTTCGACCGCGCCGGTGCTGGCGGGACTGCCCGCCGGACGCACCCAGGGCGAGTTGGTGACCGGCAACTTGGCCGACCCTGTGCTACAGAATTTTTGCATCACCGCGGTGGTGATCGGCGTGGCGGTCACCGCGGTGTTTCTGACGGTCGTGGTGCGGGTGGCCCAGCACTACCGCAGCGTCGACGCGGCAGACCTCACCGAGCTGCGAGGCTGATTCGTGTCGCTCGCGCAGCTGCTTCCGCTGCCGGTGGTGCTGCCGCTGATCGGGGCGGTGCTGGCACCGCTGACCGCTCGGCGAGCGGGCCGGGCACCGCTGTTCGTTGCCGTTGCCGCACTGAGTACGTCGCTGGCGGTGCTGCTGATCGTGAGCGCGCGAGTATTCGCCGGTACCGGGCACCTGCTCACAGATTTCTTGTCCAACGAGCGCCCGACGGGGAAAGCGGCGCTGGGTATCGCGTTGGTTGCCGACCCCTTCGGCGCCACCTTCGCAACCCTCGCTGCCGCTGTTGGAGTCATGCTGATCATCAGTGTGCTTTCCGAGCTCGGCCATCTCGGGCAACGAGAACTGGGCGGTTTGGCCTGCCTGATGCAGCTGCTGCTGGCGGCGCTGATAGGCGCCGCACTCACCGCCGACACGGTGAACCTCTTCGTATGGTTCGAGGTGGCGGCACTGGCCAGCTACGGACTGACCGGATTCTTTCTCGAGCGCCCGATCGCCTTGGAGGCGGCGTTCAAAAACCTCGTGCTCACCAGCGTGGCCGGGTTCGCGGTCTTCGTCGGCAGCGCGATGCTCTATGCGGCCACCGGCGCGTTGAACTTCGGACAGCTGCACGGCGCGATCGCGACGGGGACAGCGCGGGCCACGTCGCTTGCCGTCGCCTTTCTGGTCGCAGGTTTCGCGACGAAAGCCGGGCTGGTGCCGTTTCACACCTGGCTCCCGGATACCCACACACCCGTCCCAGGCGCGGTGTCGGCGCTGTTTTCGGCATTGATGGTCGACCTCGGGGTGATCGCGCTGGCACGCCTCGTGCTGCAGGTATTTCCGCATCTGCCGTCTTTGCCGGTGTTGCTCACCGGCCTCGGCGTGGCCTCGGCGCTGCTCGGTTCGGCGATGGCACTCGCCCAAGATGATCTCAAACGCCTGCTGGCGTGGGACACCGTCGCCCAAACCGGCGTTCTCATCGCCGGGTTCGCCGCCCGTACGGCCGACGGTGTCGCGGGCGCCGTCTATCACCTGGTGAATCACGGGCTGTTCAAGGCGCTGCTTTTCCTCTGCGCCGGCGCCGTGGTGCACTCCACCGGCGTGACGAACCTCGCTGAAATGGGCGGCCTGGCACGCCGGCGCCCGCTGCTGACCGCGGCGTTCACGGTGGGAGTGCTGTCGATCGCCGGGGTGCCGCCACTGAACGGGTACGCCTCACTCGGGCTCATTCACCACGGTTTAGCGGGCCGGCCTATTGTGCTGATCTGCCTGTTGGTAGCCCAGGTCCTCACCGTCGCCGCGTTGGGGCGGGCGGCATATCTGGGCTTCTACCGACGTCGCACACGGTCATACGAGCACCTCGAGCCGATCCGGCCGGGCATGAAGGTCAGCCTGAGCGTCTTGAGCGTCGGCTGCCTGGCATTCGGAGCGTTGGCAGGCCCGTTCGTCGCCCGCGTGGCCGGGCCCGCCGCCGCCGCCCTGCTCGACCCCGCGCGATACGCGGCCGGCGCACTCGGGCAGGCAGTCGAACTGCCTCCGGCCGCGGTCACCTTCAACTACCTGGATCCCAAGACATTGGGGCTGGTCGCCGGTGAACTTGTCCTCGGCCTGGCCGTGCTCACACTGACGATGCGGGCAGGCGGTGTGCCGGGGCCCTTGCGATGGCTGCGGCGGGCGCACACCGGCAGCATCAACGACTACGCCGCCTTCGCGACGGTCGGCATGATCATCGTTACCGCCGCGCTCCTGCTGTGAAACTTCGTGTGCGCGTAGGTGATCATTCACTGCGCCTGGCCTTTTCGGCTCCCGGCGGCTTGCTGCACTCTTCTGCTTAACCGCCGTACGTCGGTCCCTGGACCCCGTCCTTGTAGTCCACGCATTTCCTCGATGTTCCGGTGCCCGTACAGCACTCTTCGAAGAGACTTGGTTCTTGGCCGAAATGCGCGCTCACCTGGCTCTGGGTGTATTGACCGCCGGAGTTCTTGCAGGAATCTTCGATGTCGGTCTGTGCATGCGCAAAAGGTGCGGCCAGAATCGTCGCGGCAGCCGGGATGCCCAAAACGGCCATAGGGATGGCGCGAAAGACCGGACGTTTCATGTTTCTCCATGCTTTGGTGTAACTCTTCGGCCCAATTCTGAGCGGCACTGACTTGGCCAGTTTACCGGCCGGCCCGACCGTGCGGAGATGTCGATCAAGCAGGCGGCGTCGGGGTCATCGATCCGATGGAATAGGTTTCGCGGCCCGTCGGATATCCGCCCCCATTGGTGGCGATGTGCACGTGGTCGTAGTGGTTGGCGGTTTCGTTCCCGAGGTTTGCCGTCCAGCTCGGGTTGCCGAGGCCGGGGTAGATCTTCTGCCGCCAAATGACATGGTCGACGCCCCACCGTTTGGCATTAGCCAGCGCATACCCGGCGATCTGGTCGCCGAGCTCGATGCCTTCGGGAGAGTTGTGGTTCGGGATCATCACGTCGATCGCCAACCCGTTGGGATGCCACTTCAGCGCGTCTTGGCGGTACCCGCCAATGGTGGTGACCTGGGGAAACAGCAAGCTGATGGCCCGTGCCGCCCAGATCGTCTTGACCTGTAAGCCGTTTTCGGGCGCGACGCCGGCCGGTAACGCGAACGTGAAACTCTGAGCGGCGGCGGGCGCATCAGCCGTCAGCGACTTCAGTTCGGCGGGGCTGGCCACCCGCAGCGGCGCCGCCGATGGTGGCGGGGGAGGAGGCACGGGTTGTTGACGGGCCACCGGGCTCGCGCTCGTCGCGGATGCGGTCGGCTTCGTGCTGCAGCACGGCGTCTCGGTGCTCTGGGCGTAGAACATGCCGGCGGAAACGGCCAGGGTCGCGCCGAATGTCAACCAGCGACCCCGCCCGTTGGTTGACCGCTTACTGTTCACGACCAGTACTTTAACGTCGTCTCAGCTGCGGTGTGACGACTTTTGGCAGCTCTTAGCGGTCTGTCAGATCAGTAGATGACCGGCGAGAAGGCCGCTGAATTGCCGGTGCCCTGGCAGCTCACGTCGACGGCGTAGTGTCCGCCGAGTTGCTGGAAGATGATCGTGATCGGTGGGGAGGGATTCGGCCCGTTGAGCGTCGTCTGGCGGTTGTAGGGCAGCGCGGGCGTGCCCTGCACTCCCACCGCGTGGTACTGGCAGACTTCGATTGCTCCCGGCGGGTTTCGCAGATCGGTGATAGTCGCGAAGATGGCACCGCCGCCCTCGCCATAGCTGACCTGCATGCTGTTGTCGCTGTTGTAGAAGTAGTTCGGGTCGGTGGCTTGCGCGATGCCGGTGCCCGATACCGGCAACAGAGTCACCGCGGCGGCAGCGGCCGCCGAAGCTTTCACGATGGTGTTCATGGTGTGCCCCCACTTTCTTTGGATGGACGCCTGAATACAGGTTAATTGGGCCGGCACGGAAGTCCTGCCACTTTGCCACGCGTTACCGGTTGTCGTGCATCTATTCGCGGCCACAGCACCCCTTGACGGGCTCAGTGCGAGGCTGCTAAACATGGCGTGCGCCCGAATTGGGCGATCGCCCAAAACGCTGTACGGAGGCTTCGCATGGGCCGGATGGACGGCAAAGTCGTCGCACATGAGACCGACGTCTACTACGACCCCTACGACACCGGGATCAACACCGACCCCTACCCGACTTATGCGCGGCTACGCGAAGAATCGCCGATCTACTACAACGAGCAATACGACTTCTGGGCAATATCAAGGCATTCCGATGTCGAACAGGCGCTGGCGAACTGGCAGGTCTTTTCCAGTCGGCGCAGCGACATCCTCGAGCTGGTGCAGTCGAAATTCGACATGCCCGGGGGTGTCATGATGTTTCAGGATCCACCCGAGCATTCGATGCTGCGCGGGCTGATGTCGCGGGTATTCACCCCGCGCCGGATGGCCGCCATCGAGGACGAGATCCGGCGGTACTGCGTGGGATGCCTGGATCCGCTCGTCGGGTCGGATGGATTCGACGTCATCGCCGAGCTCGCGTCGATGATGCCGATGCGGGTGATCGGGATGCTGCTGGGAATCCCTGAGTCCGAGCAGATCTCGGTCCGCGATGCCAACGACGCAAACCTGCGCACCAAGCCGGGTGCGCCGCTCAAGGTCGCCAACGCCGACTCGATCGCCGACGGACGCATCTACGCCGACTACGTCGAATGGCGGTCCAAGAACCCGTCCGACGACTTGATGACCACCCTGCTCAACGTCGAGTTCGACGACGAGCACGGGGTGCACCGGAAGCTGACGCGAAAAGAGGTGCTGCACTACACCCAGGTGGTCGCGGGAGCCGGCAACGAGACGACGGGTCGGCTGATCGGCTGGCTGGCCAAGGTGCTCGCCGAACACCCTGACCAACGCCGGGAGATCGAGCAGGATCGGTCGCTGCTGAACCGGACCGTCGACGAGACACTGCGCTACGAGCCGACCGGACCACACGTGGCGCGGTGGATGGTAGAGGATTTCGAGTGCTATGGGACCACCGTTCCGGCCGGCAGCGCGATGCTGCTGTTGTTCGGCGCGGCCAATCGCGACCCCCGCCGGTACACCGCCCCGGACACCTTCAACATCCATCGCGAGAACATCTCGCACATCACCTTCGGCAAGGGTGTGCATTACTGCCTGGGCGCCAACCTCGCCCGGCTGGAGGGTCGCGTCGCGCTGGGCGAGATACTCAACCGCTGGCCTGAGTGGGATATCGACTACGACACAGCACAACTCGCGTCAACATCGACCGTTCGTGGCTGGCAGCGGCTACCGATCGTGTTGCCCTAGCCGGCGCTGCGGGCCTGCCGAGTTTTCGGTTGCGGCATCTCGAATCGGTCGAGAAATCGGTGCACTAAAGCTAGCGCCTCGTCGTGTCCGCCGGAGGCGCCGAGCCCTTGCTCGAGGATCAGGGTGCGGCCGATTGCGGCGATGACGACCGCCAGCGCGGCCGGCGGGAAGTCTTCGGTATCGAGGTCGTGCTCGCGAACGATGAAGTTCAGCGCGGTGATTTGTTGTTCGCGCCAGCGTTCGGACCACGCCGCGATCTCCGCGCGGATCTCCTTGCGGTGGTTGGCAAGTCCCATGAACTCCAACAGCAGTCGGGTGTCCTTGGGCTCAGTGAGAGTGTCCCAGAACGCATGTAACGGCCGGTCAGAGGCCAGGGCCTGCTGTTGTCGCTCCAGGTAGATGGTGGCCCCGATCCGGAAGACCGCCAAGTAGAGCTCGTCCATGGTGGGGAAGTAGTAGTGCACCAGAGCCGGTTTGACGCCCGCCTGGGCCGCGACCCGGCGTGAGGTGGCCGCGGCGTAACCCTCCTCGACCATGATCTGACTCGTCGCGGCGATCAGCATGTCGCGCGTGGTCGAGCCGCGGGCCTTTGGTCGTGCGGATGCGGTCACAGTCTGGTCCTATCAGTCGTCTCACTCCCGGGTTGCTCGTTTCGGCACCAACACTATTTGAGCGATCGCCCAATAGCCACGTGTCGTGGTTACATCTCCGCGCGCGACGGTCAAGGTTTAGCCACCGCGTAACGGTCCACAACCGGCGCGGACGATCCAATCTGTGACTGCTGCACCGCGACGTAATTGACGCCGAGCGATTACCGTCGCGAATACAACACGCTCACAACGGTTTTCAACGAGCCGATTCGGCGGCTAGTGCTTGCCGCCGACTTCGGCGGGTAGCGGTGGCGGCAGCGGTGCCGTCGGGGTAGCCGAGGCTGGCGTTTGTGGTGCGGCGGCAGGCGTCTGAGGAGTTGCGGCCGGCGTCTGCGCCGTCTTCGGCCCGTGGAACGACACCATCGGCTCCCGACGGATCACCTGGTTGCCGTCGCTGACCACCAGAGCGCTCGACGTCACCGTATAGGTGATGCCGTCGTGCTGCGCGACGAAGCTGCCGTCGGCCGACGCTGTGGCGGCCGCGATCAATTTGGCGCCGTCGCTGATCCGCACACCGTGGTAGCCGTATAGGCCGGCGGCGCTCTTGCAGATCGCCACGCGTGATTCCGCCGTGCTGCCGAATGCGACTGCCGTGTTAGGTGCCGCGCACCGAGCTGATGAGTCGACGAAGCCCAGGGCGTCGGTGGCCGGGTCGGCGGCGGCCAACGGCGTGCCGATCGCGAGCAGCGTGCAGCACGTCGCCGCAGCGAAGGTGACGAGTCGGACGCAAGGCAGGCGGGAGGGCATCAGGTTTACACCAGAACACGGCCGATCCCACGGCGAGCGCACCCACGCCGCGCGGCTGCTGAATCGTTAGCTCCTTGAGACACGCCCATGACATGGCCGACTAGCGCTAGATTCGACGACGGCGCCGCGCCGATGAAAGGGCAAGCCATGGGACTGCTATTCGATCCGAACACCTACGACCCTCCGCACTTCGACCCCGAGACGCGTCGCCAACTGCGTGCGGTGATCGACTGGTTCGAAGGCCGCGGCAAGGCCAAGCTGCTCCGCGACGATCTCGAGGCGGCCTGGGTGTCGGATTTCCTCGACTTCATCAAGCAGGAGAAAATTTTCGCGACCTTCCTCACCCCCTCGGAGTACGGGGGCGGCGACCCGAACAAGCGATGGGACACCTCTCGCAACGCCGCGCTCAGCGAGATCTTCGGGTTCTACGGGCTCTCCTATTGGTACGCCGAGCAGGTGACGATCCTGGGCCTCGGGCCGATCTGGCAGAGCGACAACATCAAGGCCAAGGAGCGCGCGGCCGCCCAGCTCGACGCGGGCGGCGTGATGGCGTTCGCGCTCTCCGAGCGTGAGCACGGCGCCGACATCTACAACACCGACATGTTGCTCACGCCCGCACACGGTGACGAGGAAGGGGTCGTTTTTCGCGCGTCGGGGGAGAAGTACTACATCGGCAACGGCAACGTGGCGGGCATGGTGTCGGTGTTCTCCCGCCGCACCGACGTCGACGGAGCCGATGGCTACGTGTGGTTCGTCGCCGACAGCGGCCATAAGAATTACGAACTGATCGGCAACGTCGTGCACGGCCAGATGTTCGTCAGCAACTTCCGGCTCAACGACTATCCGGTGCACGAGGAGGACATCCTGTGTACCGGGCCAGATGCGTTCTCCGCCGCGCTCAACACCGTCAACGTCGGCAAGTTCAACTTGTGCTCCGGCTCGATCGGGATGTGCGAGCACGCGTTCTACGAGGCGATCACCCACGCGAATAACCGCATCCTGTACGGCAACCCGGTTACCGACTTCCCGCACGTGCGGGCCAGTTTCGTCGAGGCCTACGCCCGCCTGATCGCGATGAAGCTGTTCAGCGACCGCGCGATCGACTACTTCCGCAGCGCCAGCCTCGATGACCGGCGCTACCTGCTGTTCAACCCGGTGACCAAGTCCAAGGTGACCTCGGAGGGCGAAGCCGTCGTCACGCTGTTGTGGGATGTGCTGGCCGCCAAAGGTTTCGAGAAGAACACCTACTTCTGTGAAGTGGCCCGGTTGATCGGCGCGCTGCCGCGGCTGGAAGGCACCGTGCACGTCAACGTCGCGCAGATCTTGAAGTTCATGCCCAACTACATGTTCAATCCCGCAACGTACCCGGAGATCGGCACCCGCAACGACGCGGCCGATGACGCGTTCTTCTGGGCCCAGGGTCCGGCTCGAGGCGCGTCAAAGGTCCAGTTCGCCGACTGGGCAACAGTTTACGAAAAGCACGTGAAGATCCCGAACGTCGCGCTGTTCTACGTGCAGGCCCGGGCGCTCAAAGAGCTGCTGGCCACCGCCGCGCCGGACCCGGACCAGATGCAAGACCTGGACTTCCTGCTCGTGGTCGGTCACCTGTTCACGCTGGTCGTGTACGGTCAGCTGATCCTCGAGCAAGCAGGTCTGATCGGCCTCGATGCCGATCTGGTGGACCAGATCTTCGAAGTTCAGATCCGCGATTTCTCCCAACACGCCGTCGCCCTGTATGGCAAGCCGAGTTCGACTTCGGGGCAACGGGATTGGGCTTTGGCGTCCGTGCGCAAGCCCATCACCGACGCACACCGCTTCGATCGGGTGTGGCAGCAGGTCAGGGCCTACGACGGTGCTTACGAGATGCGGCCCTAAGCGATGGGGCCGACCCGCTAGCCGCCAGTCGGCACGAACGGGACGTCGTCTGGAGCGGCGCGGCGCGCCGCCAGCACTGCGCGCGCCGGGTCACCGATCGGAATCCGCAGTGGCAGCTGCGGCTTTTCGGCGGCGTCGGCGATCTCTGTTGCCACCTGCTCGGGGGTGATCATCGCGTCACGTAGATCGCGGTCCCCCGCGAGCCCGGCGTAGGGGTCGTCGGGCAGCCTGTAGGTCGTCACGTTGTCGAGCGCACCGGAACTCACCGCACCCGGCTCGAGCAGGCCGACCTGAACGCCGAAGGGGGCCACCTCGATCGCCAGGGATTCCACCAGCGCTTCGAGCGCCCACTTGGTCGCCGCGTAGGCCGAGCCTGTCGGTGCCACGACGCGCCCGACGACGCTGGACATGAAGAGCAGCTTCCCGTTGCCGCGAGCGCGCATCTGCGGAAGCGCGGCTTGCGCTACGCGGATCGCGCCGACGGTGTTCAGGTCGAACAGTCGCCGCAATTCGGCCAACGGTATGGCTTCTACGGCGGCGTAGAAGATCTCGGCGGGATTGACGATGACGATGTCGGCATCACCCGCGGCCGCGAATGCCGCGGCCACGCTGGTGTCATCGGTGACGTCCAGCGCCAGGCGCTGGTCGAGGTCGAGGTCGTCAAGCGAACGCGGGTCACGGGCGGTACCGATCACGCGGTGACCGCGGCGAGCAAACTCGGTGGCGATCGCGCGGCCTATCCCGCGACTGGCGCCGGTGACGAGGACTGATGACATAGGGCTGCGCTCCTGGGGTGATGGGTTTCGTCGGACGTTGTGTGCAAACCGATCGGTGTACGTTCTTGTTCCACGCGGGGCGACATCCCCGCGGGCGTAAACGAAGAGATAACTCCGCCCGGTCTTGCTTTTCGGGTGTAGCTATCTCAGGCCGGACGTAATATCCCGCCATGGCAGGAGGCTTGCCGGCCGACTTGGTCGAGGAGACCGCTTTGACGCTGAGCAGCGTCGGTCGGGTCAGTTTGCCGCCGGAGCAGTGGCCGGTTGTGCAGCTCACCTTGAGAGCCGCCGACCAGGCCGTCAATACCGACGATGCCGGCGCACTCAGAAATGCGCTCGACGAGTTGGGCCGCATGGGCCTGACTCCGCCACGGTCCTATGCCTCGCCGCCCGCCGGGGCCGGCCCGGTCAGCTTTGGCCCGATTCCGGCGCCGCCACCGGGGATGGGCGCCCCGCCGCCACGGGCAGCGCGCGCCAGGCGTCGTTGGGTTTGGCTCGGCACTGGAGCATTCGCCGTTGCCGCGCTGTTCGCGATCGCTCTGTTGGGTCCGCTGAATACGAGGGCGCCCAATGCTGCCGGCCCGCATTCGCCGCCCACGCCGGCGACGATGACGGGGTTGCCGTCGGGCACCGGTGCGCCCTTGCCGACCTCGGCGAGTCCGACCGAGTCCACAACCGGCACACCCACCTCGACGGGGGCCGCGGGCGGGATCTTTATCGCGGTCGGGCTCATCGCGATCGCGGCGCTGGTAATCGCCGTTGTGGCCGTGCTGGTGCAACGGCGATCTCGCGCCAGTCACGCGCTACCCAGGCCTCCCGCGAACTTAGCCGGAGTAGCCGAATCGACCGAGCGACCCGAGCGGCCGGTTTTTACCTTCGCGCCCAATGAGCTTGTGGAGCTTGCCAATCGAACCGTCGACAGGCTGGTCGCCAAAGGCGGCGGACCGTGACGGTCACTATTGCGGACCAAGCCCTTCACGTGCTGGTCTTCGCGCGGCTGAAACCCGAAACCGGGTATAACTCAAAGGGTCTGGCGGCGGCGTGGGCAGCGACCGAGAAGCTGGGCATCTCGCAGCCCCTCGACGCTGAGACTCCGGTGAAGTTGCCGGCCCAGGTGTCGACCGACGATGTGTTCTTCCGCGTCGTCGCTGGGAAGGCCGGCCCCGAGGGTTGTGACAGCGCGATCGCGTTCAACGCGCATGATGTGGCGGGCATCGTTGTGCGGTTGCGCCCGGCGCCGTCAGTCAATGGCTCCGGCGACGGCTGGGCTTTATTGTCCGAAAGCTGGCGCGACGTATTTGATCCCGACGAGTTCGACGATGTGATGGGCAGCGTCGAGTTATTCATTGGAACGGCAACTGAATCGGCGTCAGATTTGCCGGTCACGGCGAACGCGATTGCCGGTGGAGTGCTCGCTGCACACGGTGGTTCGGGCCTGGAGTCGTCGGCTCTCGTGCAACCGGGAGTCGCGCTGTGGACCAAAGAATTTCCATGGGGGTCGAGAGTTGTCGCGATCGCTGTCACCTCCGCTGCCGCCACCGCACAGTCATGGTGCTCGATCAGCGCCACACGTGCGGACGCCGGCCAACTCGTGCGCTACTTCATGCACGCCAGCAAGCTTCGGTTCGAGGCGATCGTCTTCAAGCAGGACATCGCCGAGCTGCATAGACAGGAACGCGCACTAGACGAGGGGCTTACATCGCTGTTCGCCCTACACCAACAGTTCGAGGTCGAAGGCGCCGGCGCCGATGAACTCATCGACGCGCAAAGTCGACTCGGACGCGCGCAAGGAGATGCCGCCGGACTGCTGATCTCGATTACCCATTTGTGTGATCTGCGGCAGACCGTGGAAATCGCCGCGCACAACCTTCGCGCCAACGAGCCGCCACCGATCGACTCCGCGGTGCCCGGGCTGTCGTTCTTTGCTCGCGAGTTGAAACTCGCCGAATGGCTCGATGATCAGGCCGGTCACGAGATCGCGTACTTACAGTCGTGCCGCGAACGGGTCGGCGAGGCGCAGAAGCTGACCGAACTGCGCCTCCAGCAACTATCGGCAGCAAACGCTCGAACAGCGAACTGGCTCAGCGTGTTACAGACCAGCCTGCTGGCCGCACCGCTAGGTGCGTTAAGCGTGGCGACGACCTTGGGTACCCATTTCACAGCGCCCACGACGGTTCGCATCGCGGTGATGGCACTAGTGGGCTCGATGAGCCTGTTGGCGCCGCTGCTCGCCTTCCGCTGGGTCCACGGCTACCGCTTGCCCGAGATTACCGCGATTGCCGTGATCGGTGGGTGTGTTGGCTGGTTCGTTACGGTAGCTGTGTCGGCTGCGGCGCCGCTGGTGATCGTATCCGCCGCGGCGATTCTCGGCGCTACATTGTTAGGAGGCGTAGCTATTCTGGTTAACGGCCGCCGTTCGCGAGCGTGGGCCCTGCCCGACGCATAGGAAGCGGGAAATCCTTGCTCACAACACGACTTGACATAGGAGAAAGTATGCGCCGCGCCAAGATCCTGATCACTGGTCCGACCGGACAAGTTGCCAGTCCCATCGCCCAGGCCCTGGCGGTCGACAACGAGGTGTGGGGCATCGCCCGGTTCACCAATGCGGCAGCTCGAGAGGCCCTCGAAAAAGCCGGCATCCGGTGCGAGGCGGTCAACCTGGCCGCCGGCGAGTTCGACGGACTGCCCGCCGACTTCGACTACGTGCTCAACCTGGCGGTGGCCAAAAGTGGCGACTGGGACAAGGACCTCGGTGCCAACGCCGAGTCCGTCGGCCTCTTGATGGCCCACTGCCGCAACGCCAAAGCGTTCCTGCACTGTTCGTCGGCCGCCGTCTACGACCCTCCGGACGACGAGCCGCGAACCGAGCGCGCCGCACTGGGCGACAACCACAAGCCGTTGTTCCCCACCTACTCCATCTCCAAGATCGCCGGCGAAGTCGTGGCCCGGACGATGGCGCGCGCTCTCGACATGCCCACCGTCATCGCCCGCCTCAACGTCCCGTACGGCGACAACGGGGGATGGCCGTTCTACCACATGGAGATGATGCTGGCGGGCATCCCGATCCCCGTGCCCAGCGGAATTCCGGCCAGCTACAACCCAATTCACGAGGACGACATCATCGCCACGATCCCGAAGCTGCTCGCGGCGGCATCGGTGCCGGCGACCACGGTCAACTGGTGCGGCGACCAGACCGTGAGCTTGCAGGAGTGGTGCCGCTACCTCGGATCGCTGGTCGGCAAAGACCCGGTGTTCGAGGAGAGCGCGCAGGCGCTGCGCGGAAACCCCACCGACGTGTCACGAATGCACGAACTGGTCGGCGCGAGCACGGTCGACTGGGAAGACGGACTGCGCCGGATGGCGGCCAAATTCCACCCCGAGCTGGTCAGTACGGCGAGCTGACCGCGTTCTGGGCCCGTCATTGCGGGTCGGCCGCTCGATTTCACCGTGAAAGAGTTGCCAGATTGATGTTTGCCCGGCGCCGACGTGGGGCACGCCGAAAGAAGTACCCGCAAAATTTTATCGTTCGCTAATCTGCGATGATCCCGCTGTGGACGATTGTTCACAGGCAATCTGGCCTGCAGATAGGTAGATCCTCTTGTACAACAGGCGATTTCAAGGCCACGCTTGAACTGAGTGCACGAGTGTGTACTATTTAACCCATGGCCGAGCGCGGCGCATCACCCCGGGTTCCACGCGGACGCCGGTTGTTTTTGCGAGCAGTGCGGCTGCTGTTCAAGCCGCTGGAGCCAGACGACTACCTCGAGATGATCAATCCGCTCTGGACGACCAAGGAGTTGCGCGGGAAGGTCGAGCGCGTCGAGGCACAGGGATCGGAAGCCGCCAGTGTTCTGATTAAGCCGGGGTATGAATGGCCTGGTCACAAACCCGGCCAATACGTCCGCCTCGGCGTGGTCATTGACGGTGTCTACCACTGGCGCGCGTATTCGCTCACCTCGGATTCCACGCCCGAAGACGGTCTGATCAGCGTGACGCCGAAGAAGGTGGACGGCGGCGCGGTGTCACCCTACTTGGTGCAAAAGATCCAGCCCGGTGACTTGGTGCGGCTCGGCGAAGTCGAAGGCGTGTTCACACTGCCTGAGCCGCTGCCGCCCAAGCTGCTGTTCATCAGCGCCGGCAGCGGTATCACGCCGATCATGAGCATGCTGCGTAGCCTCGATCACCGCGGTGAGCTCGGCGACGTTGTCGTCATGCACTCCACCCGTACCCGCGAACAGGTCATGTTCCTGTCGGTCCTGGAGGATCTCGCTCATCGCCACCAGCAGATGCGGCTGGATCTGCGGCTCACGTCGGATCGTGGCCGGCTCAAGCCGGGCGACCTTTATGAGGAATGTCCGGACTGGCGCGAACGGGAAGCCTTCTGCTCGGGTCCCGAGGAAATGCTCGACGCGCTGATCGAGCACTGGAAAGCCAACGGCGATCAAGATCGCCTGCACTACGAGCGATTCCAGCCGAAGATCGGCGGCGATGGCAACGCCGGCAAGGGCGGCGAGGTCAACTTTCTCGATTCCGAGAAGAAAGTCGAATGTGACGGCGGCACTTCAATTTTGGAGGCCGGCGAGCAAGCCGGCCTGAAACTCGCCTACGGCTGCAGAATCGGCATCTGCCACACCTGCGTGGGCACCCTCAAATCGGGCAGGCTGCGTGATCTGCGCTCCGGTGACGTCAGTGAGCCCACCGAACAGGATGTGCGGATCTGTATCAATACCGCCGAAGGTGACGTTGAACTCGAACTCTGATCGAAAGGAGTCGCAGTGACTATTGCTGTGGACAGCCCGCTCGCCCACCTTGGCGAACAAGAGCGGGAAAAGCTCGCGAAAGAACTGGATGCAATTCACGACGAGGTGTTTGCCGACCTCGGCGATCGGGACAGACAGTACATCAAGACGGTGATCTCTGTTCAGCGACAGATCGTGGTGATCGGACGGGTGCTGCTGCTGGCCTCGCGCTCCAAAACCGCCTGGGTGCTTGGCACCGCATGTCTGGGTATGGCGAAAATCCTGGAGAACATGGAGATCGGCCACAACGTCATGCACGGCCAATGGGATTGGATGAACGATCCCGACATTCATTCGTCGGTCTGGGACTGGGACACCGCGTCGAGCGCGGAGTCGTGGAAGCACTCACACAACTTTATTCACCACACCTACACGAATATTCGCGGCAAGGACAAGGATCTCGGCTACGAGATCATGCGGATCGATCCCAACCAGAAGTGGCACCCGCGATACCTCGGCCAGCCGCTCTACAACCTGCTGCTCACGTTGCTGTTCGAGTGGGGCGTGGCAGTTCACGACATGGACGTCGAGGCGATACGGACCCGCCAGAAGCCGTGGTCGGAGGTGCGGAAAGACCTCAAGGGCATTGCTGTCAAGGCGCGCTCGCAGATCAAAAAGGATTATCTCGGTTGGCCGTTGATCAGCGCTGGCGCATTTGCCGTGGCCCAACTGGCCCTGGGCGGCCGGATTGACCAGCCGGCGAAGTCCGGTATCGGCCGGCGGCTACGCAAGATATCGAGCAGGGGCCGCCTCGGTGCGACGGCGAGTTTCCTCGACCGAGTCGCGCCGGGATTGGAAAGCACGTTCTTGCGCACCTTGGGCGCGGACGCTCTGGCAAACGTCATCCGCAATGTGTGGGCGCACGCCATCATCTTCTGCGGGCATTTCCCCGACCAGACCTACACCTTCAGCCAGGAAGAAGTCGAGGACGAGTCGCGCGGCGATTGGTATCTGCGCCAATTGGTCGGCGCGGCGAACATCGATGGCAGTCCGCTGTTTCACGTGATCAGTGGCAACCTCGGCTATCAAGTTGAGCACCACCTGTATCCGGACATGCCAAGCAGTCGGTACTCCGAAATCGCACCGAAGATCAAGGACATGTGCGAGCGCTACAAGCTGCCGTACAACTCGGGCCGATTCTCCAAGCAGTGGTTGATGGTGCACCGCAGCATATTTCGCCTGGCGTTCCCTGGGGGGAAGCCCCGGCCGAAGCCCGGGCCATACCGCAGCCCGGCCGGCCGGCCGGCCCCTGCAGGTCCCGGCGAAGCCAGCCGGTTCCGTGATCGGGTACCGGCCGAACACCCCGCGGCCGGTCCCGAGCACGAGTCAACCGGTGTCGAGGTGAAACCGCCGCCGCGTGGCAAGGACTGACCAGAAACTGGTGCGCGTCCCGAGCGCTAGTCCTGCTTGGCGATCAGCCGCTTCAACGCCTCACGATCGGGCGCCAGCAGTTCGTCGATACGCGACTGGTTCACGTCGGCGACGATGATTTCGCCGACCTCCTGGTACACGTTGCTGAAGATGCCGTGCGACTTCATCTTCTCGGTCTGATAGAGGTTGTCCTCGGTCGGCGTCACGTAGTAGACGATCTCCGGCTTGAACCGATGGATCAGCCACAGATGGATGACGTCCATAAGCCGCTTCTGGCGCAGCTTTTCGGCGAACGTGTTCTGGTCGCGCACGGTGAGTATGTTGCGTCCGTGGCGGTCTTTGATCGGGTCGACGACGGCGTTGGCAACCGGATCTTCGCCATCGCCGTAGATGCCGAGGTCGAGTACGTCGGAGCCGGCGCGGCGCGGACGCAACCGGACGGTCAGCGTCTCGCCGATCTGGTAGTGCTCGCCCCACAACGCCAGCCACTCCTCGAGCAGCTTCTTCGGCACCTCGGTCTGCACGAGATGCTGGTGTTGGGTGGATCCCTCGCCCATCGACTTCGTCGTCGCCGTGCGACCGGACGACGCGGCCAGCGCGGCGTCGCTGCGCGGTCCGCCGACCAGCGTTTGCGGTGTGCGGTAAGGCGACTCGACTAGACGCATCTTGCGTTGCAGGCGGGCCAGCGCCAGCATGCCCTCCTGGCGCAACGATGTGGCGAACTCCTCGGCCGCAACACCGTCGATCTGGTGACCGCCGTAGGTGATGAAGTTGAAGACGAAGCCCATCTTGCCGAGTTCCTCTGGGAACGCCCGCATCTCGTCGTCGGTCATGCCAGTGGTGTCCCAGTTGAACGACGGCGAGAGGTTGTAGGCCAGCATCTGGTCGGGGAACTCGGCGTGGATCGCGTCGGCGAATTCGCGGGCGTCGACGAGGTCTGCCGTCTTGGTTTCCATCCACAGAATGTCGGCGAACGGCGCCGCGGCAAGCGATTTGGCGATCGCATATGGGATGCCGCCGCGGATTTGGTAGTAACCCTCCGGTGTCTTGGCCAGCTCGCAATCCCACGCGGCGTGCACACCGAGCTCTTTGGCCTTCTGTTGGGCGGTGTACAGCGGTGCGCGCTGCGCGAACTGCCGCCACTCGTCGGCGCTCATGTCGCCTGAATCGCCGTCGTTCTCAGCAAATTCGAGCAGCTCCGCTACGGCTTCGCCGTAGGTCATCAGCCCGGCGTCCACCTGCCAGGCGTCGACGAACTTCGACTCGACCTCGTCGAACACGGCGTCGATGGACTGCTGTGCGTGGTCGGGGGATGCGGCCGCTTGGGCGATGAGGTCGGCAATACCGTGCCGCTCCAGCCAGGAATCGGCGGTGGCGTATTCACCGTCGGGCAGCGCGTAGAGCATATGACCGTTGAGCTCTTTGAACCCGGCTTGGTAGAAGCGCCGCACCATCGCCAGGAAACAGGATTTGTACGACGGGATCTTGAGGTTCGTGGTGCCGAGCAGGAACGGCTGGTCACGCTCGTCGGCGCGGCTGTCGAGCAGGTTCGCGGCTTCGGCGTCGGTGCGCGCCACGATGATGCCGGGCACCCGCATGATGTCCAGCTGAAAGCGGGCGGTGTTGAGGCGCTTGATCTGTTCGTCCGACGGCACCAAAACCTTGCCGCCCTGATGGCCACACTTCTTGGTACCGGGGCGCTGGTCTTCGATGTGGTATCCCGGCACGCCGGCTTCGACGAACCGTTTGACCAGGTTGCGCACGTGCGGATCGCCGCCGTGGCCGGTGTCGGCGTCGGCGATGATGAACGGCCGGTAATCGACCGCCGGTGTTCTCTCGCGTTGCTCCTCGCTCATCCGCAGGCGCAGGTATTGCTGGTTGCGGTCAGCGGTCAGCAGCGCACGAACCAGACCGGCGGCCTCGTCGGGAACCTGGCTGAGCGGGTAGCTGGCCAGGTCGGGACCCGGATCCTCGCTGATCGAGCCCTTGGCCGAGGTGGCCCAGCCGCCGAGGTAAATACCCTCGATGCCCATCCGCTTCATGGTGACGGCCTGACCGGGTGAATACGGGCCGAACGTGGTGATGCTCTTGCGCTGGGAGAACAGCTCGCGCAGCCGCGGGTAAAAGGCTTCGGCGGCCGCACGCGCGACGGTGTAGTCGGCCGGGATGGTGCCGCGCTGCTCGGCGACCTGGCGGGCGGAGTAGAGGCGGGTGATTCCGTCGAAGCGTGGGCTGTTCAGGTACTGCTGAGTGGCGGCTACGTCGCTTTCAAAGGCGTTGTGGGAGTCCTGCTCGGATGGTGACTGCGTCTTTGCATCCGCCTCGATGGTGCTCATGTTCTCTCCGCTCCTCATCGTCTTCTTCGGCGTCATGCCCGATTTGCCTGATGGGAAGAGTCTATGGCTGCTGCGCCCCGCGACGTTTTCAAATTCGAATCTCGCGGTGGTTCCCACCTGCGGCAGCACCACCGTCTCGGGCATACCGCCGACAGGACCTGGTTAAACCCGCGCCGCGGCACAAGAAAATGTCATCGGGGATATTTTTCCGGCGTTATCGGGTAGCCCACTCCGATACACTCACCGAGCGCGGCGACGGGGCCGCATCTGAGGGGGAGCGGCGATGAGTTCTCTGCGAACGACCCGCGCACCGCAATCCATACCGGTGGCCATGCCGCCGAGCCGCACCATGGAGGTGCGTTCTGCGGACGGCACTCGTCTGCACACCGAGGTGTTCGGACCACAGGATGGGTATCCGATCGTTCTCGCGCACGGCATCACCTGCGCCGTTCGGGTGTGGGCTTACCAGATCGCCGACCTGGCCACCGATTACCGGGTGATCGCGTTCGACCATCGCGGTCACGGGCGCAGCGGAATTCCACGCCGCGGCGGGTACAGCCTGAGCCACCTCGCGGCCGATGTCGATGCCGTGCTCGACGCGACGCTGGCACCGGGCGAGCGTGCCGTCGTCGCAGGGCACTCGATGGGCGGCATGGCGATCGCCGCCTGGTCGGATCGCTACCGGCACAAGGTCGAAGTCCGCGCCGACGCTGTCGCGCTGATCAACACCACTACCGGTGACCTGTTGCGTGAAGTGCGACTGCTGGCGGTGCCGGCGCCCTTCGCGGCGGTGCGGGTGTTGGGTGGGCGCGCCCTGATCAGCATTTTCGGTTCGTACAACGTGCCGCCGGCGGTGCGACGGGCCAGCCGCGAAATGATTTCGATGCTCGCCGTCGGCGCCGACGCGGATCGCGCGGTCGGCGCATTGATCTACGACTTGTTCAACTCCACGTCGCCGGCAGGCCGCGGCGGCTGTGGCAAGGCCCTCGTCGAGGCGATGGGCCGGCGGCATATCGATCTCGCCGGCCTGACGGTGCCGACGCTGGTCATCGGGAGCGAACGCGACCGGTTGACGCCGCTGGTGCAGTCCAAGCGGATCGCCGCTGCCGCACCCAACCTGGTCGATCTCGTCGTGTTGCCCGGCGGTCACTGCTCGATGCTGGAACGGCCCGCTGAGGTCAACCGGGAACTGCGCACACTGGCCGAATCGATTGCCGGCAGCAAGCGCATCAGCTCATAGCCGGACTTAAAGTCGCGCCGCGACCTCGGCGGCGGCCCGCCACCCGGAACGTACCGCGCCGTCGAGGAAGCCGGTCCATTCGTCGGCGGTCTCGGTGCCGGCCCAGTGGATGGGCCCGATCGGACGCCGCAACCACGGCCCGTAGCGCGTCCACGAGCCCGGCGGCACGGCGGCCGTCGGTCCACCTGGCGCGAATTCCTCAGCGCCCCAACGATGATCGACGTAGTCGAGCGGATTGAGCGCTTCGTCGCCGAACAGCGCTGCGAAGCAGTCCACTGCGCGCTGCCGACGCTGATCAGCCGGCAGCTCGTCGAAGTTTCGGGCGTCGACGAATCCCAGCAGAATCCCGGGCCCGTCGGGCCGCGGGCTGACATCGAAGGTGATGAACACCGGGCCCTCGTCGGACAGTGCTACACCGGAAAACCCGGCGCTGCGCCAGAACGGGGTGGGGTAGGCGACATAGGCTTTGCTGAGCCGGCCTTGCGGCCAACGCGTCAGCAGTTGCTGGTGTTCGGCGGGCAGAGCGGGAGCGAATTCGATGCCGCTTCGATGCTCCGGCGCGATGGCGACGACGACGTATTTGGCTTCGGCCCCGCCCTTTTCACTCGTAACCGTCACACCGTCATCGTGGTGGTCGATACGTCGCACGGGCGCCTGCAGCACCACGCGGTCGCCCAATTCGGCCGCCACCGCGTCGGCGATCTGCTGCGTGCCGGCCGAGAAACGGTCTTGCTGGGCACCGTTTTCGACGTCAAGCATCCGATCCAGGCCGCCTGCTGCGCGGGCGTAGCGCGCGGCGTGCAGCATCGACACGTCGTCGGGTTCGCATCCCCAGGTCACCCGCGCCATGATGGCCAGCAGATCACGGGCGGTGGCGCCGGCATGCACCGATCGCAACCATCCGCCCAGCGACTGGCTGTCCAACCGAGCGGCGCGCCGGGCGGTCCACGGCTCGGTCAGCGGGACGGCCCGGGCGATTCGCTCGAATTGCCAACGCACCCGCCCGAGATCGATCAGGCCTCCTAGCGAGAGGCGGGGGATCGTGCCGCTGTAGGAGCGGACTGTGCCGCGCCATCGAATCAGGTTGGCGCCCTCGTCGTACGTCGGGGTGGTCTGAATGCCGAGCTCGGCAGCCAGGGCCAGCACCGCGTCCTGCGTCGGGCCCACGAATGTCCCGCCCATATCCACCGGGATGCCGGCGACGTGGCCGGTGTACGAGCGGCCACCGACCCGGTCCCGGCCCTCGAGCACCAGCACATCGTGGCCGAGCCGGGTCAGTTCGCGGGCGGTGGCGAGTCCGGCGAAACCGGCTCCCACCACGACGACGTCTGCGGTCCAGGTCGCGTTAGGCATGTCCTTCAGTCAACCCCATGAGCGCTGCGTAGTGTGGATCCTCGTTGAAAGTCTTCACCGCTTTATATGGGCTGACCGACGCTGCCGAGCGCGCGCGGGAGCTTCGCGATGCCGGGGCCAGCGGCGTCGCCACCTTTGAGGGACCGCACGATGTTTTCGCGCCGCTGACCCTGGCCGCAACCGTGCCCGGCTTGAACCTGATGACCAATGTGGCGATTGCGTTCCCGCGCAACCCGATTCACCTGGCCCACCAGGCCAACGACCATCAGCTGCTGAGCTCGGGACGGTTTATCCTCGGCTTGGGCACCCAGGTCCGCGCTCAAATCGAAAAGCGGTTCGGCGCCGAGTTCGACAAACCGGTGGCCCGGATGAGCGAACTCATCGCGGCGCTGCGCGCGATCTTCGCGGCGTGGAATTCCGGCGATAGACTGGATTTTCGCGGCGACTACTACCGGCACACCTTGATGACGCCGACCTTCAACCCGGGCCCAAATCCGTATGGCCCGCCGCCGATCTACGTGGGCGCACTCGGGCCGCGGCTGACCCGTGCGGTCGCGCAGCACGCCGACGGTCTGCTGGTGATGCCGTTCGGCTCGAAGCGGTTTCTGCACGAGCACACCATGCCCATGGTGCGCGAGGGCCTGAAAGCCGCAGGCCGCCGCATCACCGACTTCGCTGTGCTGCCCGAAATCATCGTCTCCGCGGGTGAAACCGACGCCGAACTCGAGCAGGCCCACGTGCGGACGCGCGCGCTGCTGGCGTTCTACGGCTCGACACCTGCGTATCGGCCGGTGCTGGCCGCACATGGCTGGCGGGATCTGCAGCCCGAACTCAACGCGCTGTCCAAGCAGGGCCGCTGGGAGGACATGGGCGCGCTGATCGACGACGAGATCCTGCACACCATCGCTGCGTGCGGTACTCCGGCCGAAATCGCCCGCCATATCCGCGACCGTGTCGGCGGGGTTGGCGACACCGTCTGCCTCTACCAGGCGGCGCCGATCGGCGTGCAGACACTATCCGCGATCATCGACGAATTACGCTGAACGGCAACCTTGTTCACGGCGCGACGGTCAGCCAGTCCTTGAACCCGGACGGGTCGTGGCGGCCCAGCGCGCCGTGCTCGTACAGGCCCCAGCCCTCGACCGGCTTTCCGTCGCCGTCGCGGCACACTGCGCGCCCGACGTGGTCGATGACGCCGAAACCGGACCGCCCGATGATCGCCGGGTCGGTCATGTCATAGGTCAGTCGCTCGACGAACTTCTCGCCCTTCCACATGCCGTGCAGCCAGTCCGAGTCGCCGCCGTAGCCGCCGCCGACATGGATAGGCACCGGCAGCTTGGATTCGACGTCGAAGTGGACGCCGGTGCCGTCGGGGGCGGTGGCGTCGATCGTCGCGCCGGTCGGAATGCGGGTGCCGGACCGGTAGTGGATCTTCACCCGCGGCCAGCCGAGCTGTTCGACGCGGCCGTCGCGCCAGATCCGGGTGCAGTCGTTGAGCGAGCGGAATCCGTTGGGCTCCTCCTGGATGATCAACACGACGGCGAAGTCGTCGAATGCCATCGGCACGTACAGCCACCACATGCCTTCGAACGGGGGGTCGGCGGGCCGGCCTGCGGGCTCGGGTTCGCCGATCGGCCGAATACCCCAGGACCGGTCGCGGCTGCCGATCCAGGTGGCCGGGTCGACGGGAATCTCCTTGCCGTCCACGGTGATCCGGCCGGTCCAGCTGCCGAGTTGGGCGAAGCGCTGCGCGTCCAGCGTCACCCGATTGCCCGAACGCATCAGATGCGGTTGCTCCTGGACGACGTCGAACAGGCCCTCCCAGGTGAGATCGGCTGCGATGCCCTCGGTTTCGTCGAGAACGATCCGCAGTTTGTGCAGCGGGTCGATGACCTCGACCCGGTAGCCGTTGACGTTCTGGTTGAGCCGATCCTGGTCGATGGCATCGGACAGGTGCACCGCGGTCTGGGTATCGCCGCTCCGGATGAGCAGGAATGCGTCCTTCACGCCGAGGTTGGGGTAGTAGCCGATGCCGCTGATCACGAAGATGTCCCCGGTGCGATCGTGGGCGTTGAAGTAGGAACGATCGTAGAAGTTGCGGTCCGAGGAACCTGGCCACGCGATCGGCTGGGGTACCTGATGTACCGGGAACTCGTCGAGCGGTCCGAGCATTACTGATCCTCTCCGATAAGGCGTCGCATCAATCCCGAGTGGTAGAACAGCGATTCGACGCTGTCGGGCCTTTCGGTCTCGCCGAAGTGCACCCGCCGTGCGCCGGTGCGCATGAACACGCAGGCCCACATCACCCCCGAGTAGACGTAGAACCAATGCAGGTCGCCGATTTCGACCCCGGTGAGTCGCTGATAGGTGGCTCGCACATCGTCTTCGCGCATCACTTCCGGCAGGCCGGATAACGTCGCCAGGCCGGCGAGCTCCTGAAAGACCATGTGCGCGAATATCATCCACGCGACGTCGAGTTCTCGAGGTCCGAGCGTCACCATTTCCCAGTCCAGCACCGCCACCGGTTGGAAGTCGCGATACAACACGTTGCCTATCCGGGCGTCGCCCCAGAGCAGCACCGGTTCACTGGCCCCCGCTTGGTGCGGCCAGTTCTCTTCCAGCCAGTCGAACGTCCGCTCCAGCAACGGCGATCGACCGATGTCGGGGACCGCGAAGTCATACCAGGACCGCACCCAGTTGAAATGCCTGCGCAAGGCGGTGTCACCGTCCTGGCCGTCAGCCAAGAAGCCGAAAGTGTTCTCCGCGTTCGGTATTGAATGCAGCTTGGAGAGTACCCCGACCGTGGCGTCCTGAAGTTCGCGCTGGCGTTCGGGGGGCGCGTCGGCGAACCAGTTGCCACCGAAGGTGTAGGGCATGACGTCGGGCGGCACCTCGCCGTCGACGTAGTCCATCAAGAAGAACGGTGTGCCCAAGACCTCGCCGGTCGATTCCAGCCAGCGCACCCGCGGGACGGGAACGTCGGTGATCTCGCCGACTTTGCGGATCACGTCGAATTGGTGGTCGAGTCGATAGGTCGGGAACACCTGCACGTCCTCGGCGGTGGGCGCCACCCGTGCCACCAGCTTCTGCGTGACGGACCGGCCATCCTCGTCCCAGCGGGCGGTCAAGATGATGGTCTCGGACGACATGCCGGTTGAGTCCACCCCGCTTTCCACGGTGACCTGCGGAGTTACCCCGCCGGGCAGGACGGTGGACAGCCACTTCGACATCACCGCCGGAAGCGTGCTGACGTCGCGGCTGGAGCGCTGGAGTCGGTCGACTTGGTCGAGCACGGGCTCGTTGGGCACGAGGGTGCCTCCATTCTCTGAGACCTGTCGCGTCAATTACGATACGGTGGGTAGCGTTATGAAAGCAGACCCATCTGCGGTTGACAAGGCCGCGGGCGCCGGGCGCCCCCGGGACCCGCGTATCGACGCCGCCATATTGACGGCGACCGCGGATCTGCTTGTGCAAATCGGCTATTCGAACCTCACTCTGGCCGCGGTCGCCGAGCGCGCCGGAACGACGAAAACTGCGCTGTATCGGCGATGGTCGAGCAAGGCCGAGTTGGTGCACGAGGCGGCCTTTCCGGTGGCGCCCACCGCTCTGGTGGGTCCGACCCGGGGCATGGCCGCTGACCTGCGGGCGATGATCGCGGCCGCGCGCGACGTGTTCACCACCCCGGTGGTGCGCGCCGCGCTGCCCGGCCTGGTCGCCGATATGAGCGCCGACCCCGAGCTCAACGCCCGGGTGATGTCACGCTTCGCGGGTTTGTTCACCGCGGTGCGGGCGCGGCTCAGCGAGGCGGTGGGCCGCGGTGAGGTGCATCCGGACGTCGACCCGGACCGGTTGATCGAGCTGATCGGCGGGGCGACGTTGTTGCGGCTGCTGCTGAATCCCGACCAACCGCTCGACGACGCCTGGGTCGGTCAGACCACCGCCATCCTCGTGCACGGTGTCACCCGATAGGGTCGGGCCGGTGACCGGACGACTGGATGGCAGTGCCGCGATCGTCACCGGCGCCAGCCGCGGACTGGGCCGGGCGACCGCTTTGGCGTTGGCGGCCGAAGGAGCGGCTGTCGCGGTGGTCGGTCGCACTGAAAAGGTTTGGGACGACCGGCTTCCCGGAACCATCGGTGAAACCGTCGCGGATATCCAGGCGGCCGGCGGGCGCGCGTTGGCGATCCGCGCCGACCTGCTCGAGCGAGACGATATCGCACGGCTGGTCGATGAGGCTCGAGATGCGTTGGGTCCCATCACGATACTGATCAACAACGCGGCGTTCACCGCCCCGGGCCGCCCGCCGAAGGCCGGTGACGATGCGCGCCCGAAGTCGGCGAAGGCCCAGCCGGGCGGCGCCAAGCCGGACTGGCCGCCGCTGCTCGGGACGCCGCTGGGCGCGTATCGGCGACACTTCGAGATCGCGGTGTTCGCCGCGTATGAACTGATCCAACTCGTCTGTCCGGACATGATGGCTGCCGGTGTCGGCTCGGTGATCAACGTCAGCTCGGTGGCATCCCAGCTGCCCGGGGACGGGCCGTGGGCCGACCACAGTAGCGGCGTGCTGCCCGGCTACGGCGGATCCAAGGCCGCGCTGGAGCATCTGACGTGGTGTGCGGCTTACGATCTGGCGGCCCACCATGTCGCAGTCAATGCGCTGTCGCCGTCCAAAGCGATTATGACGCCCGGTCTTTCGTATTACGCCCGCGAGTTCGACGAGGTCGCGTCCCCGGACGAGTTCGCGCAGGCCGCGGTGGAGTTGGTGCTGGTGGATCCGACGGTCGTGACCGGTCGCACGATCGGTCACCTGCAGGTGCTCGACGGCAGCTTCCGCGCGTTCGGGCGCTGAGAGGTCGCCCGGCTAGTGCTGTTCGGCGAGGCGCTTGATGTTGAGCAGTTGCCGGCGCGCCATGACGAGATCGCCAACCGATAGCCACGGCGCAACCCAGCGGTTCACGGCCGTAACAATTTTCATCAGCAGGCGGGTTGATCGCCCGTCGGGCACCAACACGTAGGAAATGCAGGCTCCGATGATCTCGCCGGTGAGGTGCTCGGGTGGCGCGACGGCCAGGATGCGTCCGAACGGCCGGGTCGCGGCGGTGCTGAATGGCTCGCCGACGACGGGCTCGGACAAGCCGACGAGCTGCTGGGGTGAGCGACGGCCGAGGTTGTCGATCCAGTCGTAGGAGTAGGGCGCGATCCTGATCTGACCGACCCACTGCCACAGCGTCTGCGGGCTGGTCTGCACGGTGACCCCGCGCCATGCCTGCAACGTCGGCGCGGCAACGAGGTCGTCGCAGGGATAGTGCCGGGCGATCTCGTCGTCCGTCACGTTCCAACGATCACCGATCATCAGAACCCAGGTTAGCGATCTTTGGGTGGGTCGGGGTCGCCGCGGAGGAGTTCGTCGGGGTGGTCTGTGGATCAACTTCCAACTGTGCATAACTTCACACGCTGGCGCGGCCCACCGCGTGTACCGCATCGGCGACCGCGTCGGCCAGCGGACCGATGTCGTCGGCGTCGATGCAGGAGATGGTGATCCGCATTCCCGGAGCAGTCCCGATCCGGAACCGGGTGCCCGGCGCGGCAGCCCAGCCCGCGCTCAATAGCCGCGTGATCGCCACCGTTTCGTCGGGAACCGGAATCCAGACGTTGAGGCCGGACCGACCGCGCGACGCGACACCGCGATCAGCCAACGCCGCGCCCAGCAGTTCGCGGTTGCGGGTGTAGACGGTTTCGGCCTGGTGCACCAACCGGGTAGCGGCCTTGTCGCGCCACAATCCGACCGCCAGGTCCTGCAGCAGGTGGCTGATCCAGCCCGGTCCCAAACGCAGCCGCCCCTGCACCCGCTCAAGCGTGCGCCGGTCCCCGGTCAACAGCGCCAACCTGAGATCGGGCCCATATGCCTTGGCCGCCGACCGCACGAACGCCCAGTGCCGGGTGGTTCCGGCCAGCGCGTGCAACGCCGCGCCGGCGATCCCCGCGCAGTGGTCGTCCTCGACGAGCAGCACATCATCGTGGTCGACAAGCAGCCCGCGCAGCTCTTCGGCACGCGCCGCGGAGACGGCGGCACCGGTCGGGTTCTGGGCGCGACTTGTCACCACCACCGCGCGCACACCGCGGCTCAACGCGCCGGCCACATCCGCGGTCAGCGGCCCGTCGTCGTCGACTCTGACTGGCTCGGCTGAAAGGCCCAGCGCGGCAAGTAGATCCAGCAGGTTGGCCCAGCCGGGGTCTTCGACCGCCACGCGGTCGCCGGGACGCAGGTGGGCGCTGAGAACACGCTCGATGCCATCGAGCGCTCCGGCGGTCACCGCGACGTGCTCGGCCGGAACACCGTCGGCGCTCAGCGTCGCATGGGCATATTCGGTTAATTCGGGCGAGACCGCGGGATCGCCGTAGAGCACCGGCCTGCCGGCCCGAGGGCTGATCCGCGCGGTGGGCAGTAGGGCCGGATCCGGGTTGCCGGTGGACAGGTCGCGCACACCGGGCGGGACTGCCAGACCCCGCAGCGAGCGCGGCATGGTCGCCGGCCGGTCGCGCACCCGGGTGCCGCGCCGGCCCGCGGTCTCGACGGCTCCGCGTTCGCGCAACAAGCGATAGGCAGCGGCAACGGTATTGGCATTGACGCCGAGTTGGCCGGCCAAATCCCGGATCGGCGGCAGCTCGGCGCCGAGCGCCAGCGCACCGGTGGAGATGGCCTGTTCGACGTCCGACGCGATCGCCTTCGCGCCGGTACCCCGGATCATGTATTGTCCTAGCACAGGAACAATTATGTACTAGTACAAACTTGGAGGCAACCATGTCCGCAGGACCGGCATACGCGCCCACTTCTCGGACCGTGCCCACCCGGTATCGCGAACGCGCCCGCTACGACCGCGCCACCGTCCACGGCGTGCTGGACGAGGCCCTGATCTGCCACGTCGGCTTCGTCAGTGCCGATGGACCGGTGGTTTTGCCCACGACCCACGCGCGGCTGGAGGAAACGCTGTACCTGCACGGATCTTCCGGCAGCGGCCCCATGCTGGCCGCCGCAGGCTCGCCGGACGGCTTGCCGGTCTGCGTCACGGCCACCCTGGTCGACGGCCTGGTCTTCGCGCGCTCGGGCATGCACCATTCCCTGGAATTCCGGTCGGTCGTCGCGGTCGGCAATGCACGCCTGGTGCAGGACCGCGACGAGAAATCGCGCGCGCTGGCGGCCGTGCTCGATCACGTCGCATCCGGCCGATCCGCCGACAGTAGGCCTCCCAACGCCCGTGAACTCGCGGCGACCGCCGTGCTCGCGCTCGACCTCGTCGAGGTCTCCGCCAAGGTGCGTACCGGCGGACCCGCCGACGACCCGGAGGACACCGAGTTGCCGTACTGGGCCGGGGTCGTGCCGCTCGCCCTGCATGCGGGAACTCCGATCCCTGCCGATGGCCTCGACCCGGCGGTGCCGCTGCCGCCGTATCTGGCGGCCTACCGGCGGGGTTGA
>NZ_DASXEP010000031.1:0-3507 GCF_036490025.1 Mycobacterium sp.
GTCGCTGGCCGCCGTGCCCTCGTGAACCATGATTTGGTTGAGTTCAGGATGCTCGGCCGCGAATCGCACGAGCCGACGTATCGCGTCCGCAAAGGCAACGGCGAGTTGCGGCGCATCGACCTCGGCCAGCTTCGCGGGCAACACGTCGCCCAATGCCTCGCCCAAAAGACCGAAGAGATAGTTCACCGCGGCAGTCCATAAGGCCGTCTTCGACTCGAAGTGGTAGTTGATCTGCGGCTGGTGCGCTTGCACCCGCGACGCGATCGCCCGCGTCGAGGCGCCCTCAAATCCCTTGGCCCCGAACTCGACCAGAGCCGACTCCAGCAGGGCCTGCCTGATATCGGTCCTCGACCGGCGTAGGCGCACATTGTTCGGCGTCGGGGTCTTGCGTTGCATTGTTCACAGTGTACAGTTATTATCACTTGATAATAACTGTGAAAGGTCAGATCTATGAGCACCGCCTCTGAGACCCACGATGCCGTCGCCACATCACCACGTTTGTTGCCGCTGTCAAAGAATCCGTTTCAGGCGCCGACGGATCGCGACATGCTGTCTTCGGAGCGGCGCGAATTCGTCCGGACCCACCGGACATGCGTATTCGGTTACGGCCGCCGATCGGATGGTCCGGCGATGTCGATCGTCTATTACGTCCCAGACGACAACGACGACCTGTTGGTGGCGACCATGGGCGAACGTGCCAAAGCAAAAGCCGTGGCCCGCAACGGCAAAGTCAGCCTCTGTGTACTGGACGAGACCTGGCCGTTCGCCTACCTGCAGGTCTATTGCGACGCGGTGATCGACGAAGACGAGGAAACCCTGATCGACGTGATGATGGCGGTGGCGGAACGCATGTCCGGTGAGCCAGCGCCCGCCGAGCTACGCCCCGCCGTGAAAGCTGTTGCAGAGCAGGAAGGTCGGGTACTGGTGCGCTGTCGACCGTATGCGACGTTCGTGACGCCGCCGCGACACTTGCACAGCAACGAGCAGCAGGAGCTGACTCACTGGGTCTCGGGCTCGATGCCCTGGGACGCTCCGGACACGGCGGCGAAGTAATGGCCGACGTAACGGAGAAGTGGCGTTCCGAACGCGTCACAGCGGCCCTCTACGACGCCGGCGTCCAGCACGCCAGCGTCGCAAAGCTCGGCGCCCGAGCGATGTGGGGTGCCGACCTGGGCCCCATGTTCGCCGACATCGAGCGACTCGCCGACGTTTCGGTCGGCGCCTCGGTACTGGACATCCCGTGCGGGGGTGGCCTGGCCTTCCGCGGTCTGCGTACCGGGCAGGCCGTGCGTTACGTCGCGGCCGACATATCTCCGTACATGCTTACCCGGGCGCGCCGGGAGGCGGGCCGACGCGGTGTGCAGGACGCGATCGAGTTCGTCGAAGCGGATGTGACCGCGCTGCAGTTCGCTGACGCCAGCTTTGATCTGTGCGTGACCTACAACGGGCTGCACTGTCTGCCGGACCCGCGTGCGGCACTGGGCGAGCTCGCTCGGGTGCTCCGACCGGGCGGGGCCCTGCGCGGGACGTCATGCGTTACCGGCCGAGGCCGGCGCCAGGATGCCATTATCGCGCTGAGCCGCCGCGCCGGGGTATTCGGAAACACTCCGCGCACAGGCGAAATCGAGAAATGGCTCAAGGAATTCGGCCTCGACATCGTGGCACTCGAAGGCAGCGGAGCGGTCGAGTTCTTCGAGGCGCGGTTGCCATCTCGAAAGCGGCACTGATGGGCGACCGTGTTGCCGGCGCGCACACCGATCTGCACAGTGATCAGGGTGCTCGCCAAGGGGAGCATCCGGGGCGATCCCGTGACCCCGTCATCAAGGTTCACGACATTGCCTGGTTGGAGTTCGAGAAGCCGGATCTGGTTCGTGCTGAGGCATTTTCGCGGGCGTTCGGCTTTAGCACCGTACTTCACACGGATGACGAGCTGTATCTGCGCGGCACCGATCCCGGTTCACCCTGCGTGCTGATCCGGCGTGGTCCCCGATCGAGATTCGTGGCAGCCGCATATACCGCCCAGCACCGGTCCGATGTGCTGCGGCTGGCCGAGGCGACCGGCACCAAAATCCGCGCGCTGCCCGAGTCGCTCGGCGGCGTGGCGGTCGACCTGGTCGATCCCAGCGGTGTGACGGTGCGGGCGGTGGCCGGTGTTCACCAGCTGGAAGCCCTGCCGGCGCAGGCCCCGCATCAGTACAACTTTGGGCACGAACTCGCGCGGATCAACACCACCCAACGCCAGCCGCGCGAGCCGACACGGGTCCAGCGGCTCGGACATCTGGTGTTGCAGACCACCAAGTACCGGGAGGCGCTGAACTGGTATCTCGATACTCTCGGGATGATCGTCAGCGACTTCATGTACTACCCCGGACGGCGCGACCGCGGACCGGTCATGAGCTTCATCCGCTGCGATCGGGGGCAGGCTCCCGCCGACCATCACACCCTGGGTCTGGCACTGGGCCCGTCCAACCGTTACATCCATTCGGCGTACCAGGTCAGCGACATCGACGCGATCGCCACGGGCGGCCGTCACCTGGCCGAACTCGGTTATCACCGCTCGTGGGGAATCGGCAGGCACATCCTGGGCAGCCAGATCTTCGACTACTGGCGCGATCCCGACGGATTTTTGGTCGAGCACTTCAGCGACGGTGACATGTTCGACGACAGCCTCGAGCCGGGCTGGGCTCCCTTCACCGCCTCCGGGCTCTACCAATGGGGACCCCGCATCACCAAAGACTTTCTCGGCATCGCACCGGGCCGCGAATCCCTGCGGGAGCTCCGCTCGGTGATCAGCGCGCTGCGCGGCGACAACGAATTCGATCTGGCCAGCCTGCGCGGCATGCTCAGCGTGGCCAATTCCTAACCCAACAACCGATTCCTCAAGGACTCCCGATGACCGTCTCGATCCTGCGCACCGCCGATGCCTGGTGGGTGCAGACCCCAACCGGGGCCGCTCGAGTCACCACCACCGCGACCACCACCCGCCAGCTGCTGGCCGAGCGAGCCGCCATCGAGGCCGCCACCCACAGCGACGACACTGTGCCGGTGGACAGCCTGCATCTGGTGTCCCCGATCACCGTGCCGTGCCGGGTGGTGGCGCAACTGGCCAACTACGCGTCTCATGCCAGAGATGCCGGACGCAACCCGGCAACCGACCCGCTGGCGTTCTTCCGCAAGGCATCTGGCTCCATCAGCGGCCCATTTGACGACATCATCAAACCCAAGCACGTCCGGCTGCTCGACTACGAGGTCGAGATCGGTCTGGTCATCGGCCGCGATGTGCCGGTTGGCACCGCGATCACCGACGCCAACCTCTCGGACTACATCTGCGGCCTGGTGGTGTCCAACGACGTGTCGGCGCGCGACGTGCAATTGACCAAAACGCAGTTCTACGAGGCGAAGTCGTATCCGACGTTCACTCCGGTCGGGCCTGCGCTGGTTCTGCTGGACGGCGACGAGCTCAAGCGCTTCGGTGACTTGCGACTGCGGCTGCGAGTCAACGGTGAA
>NZ_DASXEP010000032.1:0-29838 GCF_036490025.1 Mycobacterium sp.
CTCGGCCACGATCTGCACGATGCGCCCATCGATGGCGTTGCGCTGACCGGCCAACTCCGCCAACTCCTCGAACAACACCTCAACACGCCCGGCACGGCTCACCGCCGCGGGAGGCGATGCGGTCAAGGACATGACGTCATCATTACAGCCCGGTCCGACAAGTTTGCGGCTGCCGACCCGCACCGGGGGCCGTGACCGTCATCATCTACCAAGCGGCACAGCCTGATTGACCGCCAAACGCGGCCACCGCAGCCCCCAGCACGACCACCCCCGCCACAGCATGCGCCCAACCACGGCGCTCGACCGCACGCGATCCACGTCGCGAAAAAACAACATGTCAACCCGCTGCGAATACGGCGAGCCCCGGAATCGTGAGCCAAGTCAGGGATGGGGCTTCTGGTTCTTCGGCAATTGGATTCCGCTGTACCGACCTGACCGCACCGTCACACGACTGCCGCGCCACGTGGCCGGAAAAGAATGCGTCCATCCCGATTCCGTTGCAAGATGTGCGGCGTGGCAACGTACGAAGGCAGGGCGCTCGCAGACATCAATCTCAGTGGCATCTCGTTAGCGGAGGCGCTCGAAGCGTTTATCTCCCGGCGTGATCCGAGCCTGGAGAACGTCCAGGTCAGGCGCGCGACTCCAACGGGTGACGTCGAAATGCGGGTACAGCCCCATAAGCGGTGGTACGAGGTCGTCTTCGAGACTGACGACAACCCCGATGACGACGAAGACGATGACGACGACACCTTCGAGGCAAGGAAAAAAGCAGCGGCGAAGGCGAAGGCAGCGGCGAAGGCACAGGTGAAGACATGGCCGCCAGCTAATCGAATGGTGCTGCCACCCGATCATGATCCCCAATGATGCGGAGCAGCAGACCGAAAGGACGAGGTCATGCCCGCAGGACGTGAGCGGGTTGTAGATCGGGCCCGCGGGATGCGTGACCTGGTCCGTACTGAGGCCGCCGAATCCGAGCGCTTGCGGACGCTATCCCCGCTGATCGTCGAGGAAATGTGGGCCTGCGGCCTGATGTCTGCATTCAATCCGAAGGAGGCCGGCGGCGTCGAGCCATCCTTCCCGGAGATGATCGATACCTGGATCGAAATGGCTTGGCAAGACGGCTCTTTCGGGTGGATCGGGATCGCCAACCTGCCGTCGACATTCGCGGCCGCGACGTATCTTCCCGATCAGGGCTTCGCCGAGGTATTCACCGGAGATGACAGTCGCATCACCATCGGCGGTCAGTACTTTCCCAACGGGCAAGGCTCAGCAGTCGACGGTGGCTTCCGACTGAGCGGGGCGTGGAATTTCGGCTCCGGTACCGGTCACTCGGCCTACATCGGGGCCGGCTTTTTCCCGATGGAGAACGGCGAGATGCGCTGGGTCAGCGAGGGAATCCCGGACATGCGAGTGGCCTTTCTGCCTCGCGACGAGGTCACCTTCACCGACGGATGGCATGTGCAGGGACTCAAGGGAACTGGTTCCTACGACTACAACGTCGTCGACGTCTTCGTGCCGGAGCACCGAACCATTCCGCTGTTCACTCGTGAGCCGGTGCGGGGGAGTTCGGCAGCAAGCCGGATGGGCCTGATGCCCGTCACCGCCGCCGGTCACGCATCGTTTGCGCTCGGGGTCGCCAAGAGCATGCTCGACGACGTCGAAGAGCTCGCAGCCACCAAAGTGCGGATGAGCGACATGGCCACGCTGGCCAGTCGGCAGACCTTCCAGAAAGGGCTTGCGCACCACGTCGCGGCGTGGCGGGCCGCGCGGCTGCTGGTACTCGACGCGTTCGGGCTAGCCGAGGCCGCCGTTGACTCGGGTGATGACTTGACTCCCCGGTTGCGTGCCGACATGAGGCTCGCGGCGGTGTACGCCACCGACACGGCCCGGGCCGCGGCCGAGTGGGCCCACTTGGCGGCCGGCACCACCGCGATCCGCGAGGGCAGTCGACTCGAGCGGGCTTTCCGCGATATCTACACGGGCACCCAGCACGCGTTCATCAGTGAAAAGGTGGCGATGGACGTCGCACAAATCTGGCTCGGTCTCATCGACGATCAGTTTGGGCTTTGATTGCGCGGCAGACGAATTCGAGAGGACCCATGGTGAGCGCCGATCGCGCCCGTTCCCGCACGTTCGTGGTAACCGGTGTCGCGTCCGGTATAGGTCTGGCCACCGCCGAGCGGCTGCTGGCCGAGGGCGGCAACGTCGTCGGCGCCGACGTGGCCGCTCCTCCCGACCTCGGCCCTGACTTCCACTTCGTCACGGCCGACGTGACCGATGAAACGGCGATCACTGCTGTGCTGGCTGCCGTGCCGGACCGGCTCGACGGTGTCGTCCATGCCGCTGGTGTCGCCGGCGGTGGCCCGGTCCATTTGCTCGATCGCGCCGAATGGGAGCGGGTGATCGAGGTCAACCTCACCGGCACCTTCCTCGTCGCCAAAGCGGCCTTGGCCAAGATGATCGAACAACCCCGGGCCGATGGCGAACGCGGTTCGATCGTGACGTTGGCCAGCGTCGAGGGTCTGGAGGGCACCGCGGGTGGCAGCGTCTACAACGCGGCCAAGGGCGGCGTCGTGATGCTCACCAAGAACATCGCGCTCGACTACGGGCCGAGCGGTATCCGGGCTAACGCCATCTGTCCCGGCTTCATCGAAACCCCGTTGACCGAAAGCGTCTTCGGCCTGCCGGGGATGGAAGGCCCCAGGGCCTCGGTCACGGCGGAGCATGCGTTGCAGCGGATGGGCCGGTCCGAGGAGATAGCGGCCATGGCTGCTTTCCTGGTGTCGCCCGATGCATCCTTCGTCACCGGCCAGGCCATCGCCGTCGACGGTGGCTACACCGCCGGACGTGACCACGGGGTGGTGCAGCTCTTCGGCCTTCCGACCTGACGCGCTCATGCGGTGCCACTGGTTTGGCGAGTCCCGATACCCGGGTAGCCGTCACGGAGCTTGACACTGGGAGCGCACACAATGAGCACCACGAAGGCCATCGGGGCGGAGCAGTTCCTGCCCGAGGACCGCGGATTGGCATCACTGGCAGACGCGGCAAGCCACTGTCGTGGTTGTGCGTTGTACGAGGATGCGTCGCAAACCGTCTTCGGGCACGGTCATTCCGACGCCCCAATGATGTTGGTGGGCGAACAACCCGGAGATCGCGAGGATGTAGAGGGCCTGCCGTTTGTCGGTCCGGCGGGGCGGCTGCTTGCCCGCGCGCTTGCCGATGCGGGCATCGACCCCGAGCAGACGTACCAGACCAACGTTGTCAAGCACTTCAAGTTCACCCGCAAGGGTGGTAAACGCCGGATACATCAGAAGCCCAGTCGTACTGAAGTCGTCGCCTGCCGACCATGGCTCATCGCCGAAATACACGCACTAGAACCGCACGCGATCGTGCTCCTCGGCGCTACGGCGGCTCAGGCATTGCTGGGCACAGCATTTCGGGTGTCCGCGCACCGGGGCGAACTTCTCGCTCCGCCGCCGGAAATACCAGCGGAGCCGTTGCCGGTGCTAGCCGCCACCGTGCATCCCTCGGCAATCGTCCGCGACCGAACCAACCATCAAGAGTCCTATCGGCTCTTCGTCGCCGACCTCCGCAGTGTGCATGCCGGCATGGCACGCCAGGCCACCCGCAGACGTTAGGCATCCGGCAAAGTGCTTGTGGCCCAGAGCATCTGCGACCAGGCGACGCGGCGTCTCAGTCGACGAGGATGCATGCGGACAGCGCGGCGTCCACGCTGTCGTCTAGTGGCAGCTGCTCGCTGAGGCCACATGCGTTCAGGATCCGCGAGACAACAGGCTGATTGCTCACCAGCCGCATCTCGACACCGCGACCCCGACAGCTCTCTGCCTCCTCGGCAAGCGCGGCGTAAGCGCAGCAACCCATGAAGTCGAGGCCGTCGATGTCCACGACGAGGGGTCCGGGTGGACCCGCCGCCGCGGCCGCCTCGGCCAACAGGCGTCGCCAGGTGGCGTCGTTCGATGCGTCCAGTTCGCCGCCGGCGCTCACGATCACAGCCATGCCACAGCGCTCGGTGGTCGCTCGCAGGGTGCTGCGAGCCTGCGCCAACTTGGAGATCAGCCGACTGCTCAACATCAGCGGATGGAAAGAAGGATCGGCAATTGTAAATGTGCTCATTAGCGCTCCTGAGATCCACAGGCACTGCGCGCCCCGATATGGATGCCTGCCCTAGAAGCTTAAGACCGACGTCAGTTAGCAGATATGAGATTTATAACAGAAGTGCGTCGGAGCTGTCTATGTGAAGCCGCCTGAGAATTGTGTGAGGATTCGCGGGCAGCTGGCTTTGGAGCAAAGTTATGGCGCGAAACTGCGGGATTACCGAATCCCGGCCGAAGCCCGAGATCGGCTTTCCGGCAATTGGCCGCGAGTGCCGCGAAAGCAGAACGCGTGCTTAAGGTTTCGGCGGGCTCGGACCGGACTGCGGGCCGCGACCGGCTCCATCGTTACCATCTTCCGAGCACGGTTGCCTGCTTTTTAGCAAACCCCGAACTGAGGCCTGCAATTTTGGGTCGATTTTGTCTGATATTGAAAAACGGGACGGCCAATTTGCTAACAGGAGTCTCGATGGCGCCGATGATGATGCCGCAATTGCGGGAGTGCTTTCCCGGCACCAACGACGGCTACGCGCCGGTGGGGCCGGATTCGCTGGCACGCTCGGCTTCGAGCTCGGCGATCGCGCGGGATGTGCGCTCGCGCAGCACGATTGCAGCAGCCACCCCGCACACGACGGCGATCACCAACGCGATCCACGAGAAGCGTGTCAGCCAGCGTTCGGCGGCCATGCCCGCGTAATACACCAGCGCGGTGGTCCCGCCGGCCCAACACAGCGCCCCCGAAACGTTTGCGAGCAAAAACCTCGGGTAGTGCATCTTCAGCGCCCCGGCCAGCGGCCCGGCGAATATCCGCAGCAGCGCGATGAACCGACCGAAGAAGACCGCACGTGCACCCCAGCGGTCAAAAAGCCGCTCGGCGAACATGACATGTCCGGGTCCGAAATGGTTTGGGAATCGCCGGCCCAACCGGTCGAACAATGGCAAGCCCAGCCGGCGGCCAATGGCATAGCCGGTCGAGTCGCCGACCACGGCTCCGAACACCGCGGCAGCGGCGACACCGACCGGGTTGACCGCCAACTCGTGGCGTGACGACATCAGCGCCGCGCTGACCAGAACGATCTCACCGGGCAGCGGGATGCCCAGACTTTCCATACCGACGACGGCGCCCACCATGCCGTACACCGCCAGCGGGGTGATCGACTGCAACAGCGCATCCACGGTCATGGGTCAAGGATGCCCGACCCATTCGTGGGACGCGGCGGCGACCAGCCATGACGGGCGACAAGTCAGCCGCGGCATCCCGTATCGCAGGTACCGTCTCTGTCATGCAGAAAAAAGCGCGGCGGGCGGTCGGCGCACCGGCTACCGGTCAGCTTGCGCCGCAGTACCCGATCGAGTCGGTCGACAAGGCGCTGAAGCTGCTGCTGTTGCTGGGGGAGCAGCCCGAGATTCGGTTGAGCGAGGCCACCCGGTATCTGGGTGTTGCGTCGTCGACGGCCCACCGGCTGTTGGCGATGCTGGCCTACCGCGGATTCGTCCGGCAGGACCCGGCATCGAAGGCCTATCGGCCCGGCCCGGCGCTGACCAGTGTGGCGTTCGCCATTTTCGGCCGCGTCGACATCGCCGGAACCGTGACACCGGTCATGCGCAGCCTGAGCGAGCGCCTCCGGGAGACCGTGCATGTCGGCACGCTCGACGGCGCAGCGGTGCGTTTTGTTGCCGCGGTGGAGGGCCCATCCGCGGTGCGAGTGGCGTCTCGGCTCGGTCGCATCATGCCAGCGCATTGCACATCGACGGGCAAGGCCATGCTGGCTGAGCTACCGGCGGCAGAATTGCATCAGCTGCTGCCGGAGGAGAACCTCGAGCGCATCACCGAGCGATCGGTCGGCAGCCGCACCAAACTGGAAGCTGAGCTTTCGCGGATACGCGAGCAGGGGTATGCCGTCAATCGCGAAGAGAGCGAGGAAGGTGTCGCGTCGGTGGCAGTGCCGATCCGGACCCGGGCGCCGGGGTTGCGGCTGGCGCTGAACGCCGCGGCTCCACAGCACCGGCTCACCCGTTCGCAGTATGCCTCGGTAGCGAGTGCGCTTACCGAGGCGGCCAAGGAGATTGGCGATCAGCTCTGAGTAGGTCGAGCGTCGGCTTGTTGAGAGGATTCCAGCCGGGCGACTTCGTGCCGCCAGGCCGCCTCGGTGGTGAAGGCGCTCCCGAGATCCGGGAGGTCCGCCCAATCCGCGTCGTCGATATCGCGCAACCTGCCGCCGGCGGCAAGTATCCGTAGGGACATCTGTGCGAGCGCGTCGAGGCTGATCGCCTGCAGCACGGTCTGCGCAACAGTTCCCGCCGCGCTGGTGATGCCGTGCCCGCGGCAGATCACGACCGGTTGGCCTCGCATCGCGGCCACCATCTCCTTGCCCAACTTGGCGTTTCGGATCAACACCGAGCGTTCGTAGACAGGCACGCCGCGGCGGGCCAGCCAGGCTCCGGGTATGTCGAAGGCCCCATAGATCGGCCGGATCGTGATGCCGGCGAGATCAGCGGCGACGACGGCGGGCGGGTGCAGATGCGCCACGGCGCGGTGCTGCGGGTCGGCCAACATGGTTTCCACGTGGATCGGCAATTCGTTGGGGACCCGGTGTTTGTTCAGCTCTCCGGGAGCGCCTGGGCTGCCGTCGAATTCGACGAGACGAATGTCGGAGGGCCGGGTGAACGCCACACCGGTGTCGTTGTCACTGCGGCAACGAACCAGTAGCCGCTCGTCGTCGACCCGCAGGCTCAGATGACCCAGGATGCCGTCGACCAAGCCGCGGCTTGCGGCGACTCGGCAGGCCTGTGCGAGCAACGCGCGTTCGTGCTGGAGGTTCATGACCGAGCCCCGAGCCCGAATCCGCCGTCCGGATGGGCGGTTTCGCCGGTGATGCCGCGGGAACGATCCGAGGCCAGAAACACGAAGCTCCCCGCGTGGTCTGAGCCGTCGAGCGCCACGTTCAGCGGGGTGCGCGCCGCAAGATCGCGGGCGCGGTCGGGGGAGTCGTCAAGCCGGACGTCGTCCAGCCCGAGAGTGGCAAGACCACGCAGGTCGGTGTTCAGGGTGCCGCCGGGGGCCACGCCGTTGACCCGGATCCGTGGCGCGAGCTCGTGCGCCAGCGTGCTGACCAGTCCGCGCACCGCAAACTTCGACGCCACGTACAGCACCCCGCCGCGGCCGGGGTAGAACGACGACGCCGACTCGGTCAGCACGATCGACGATCCGCTTCCGGTTTGTAGCGCAGGTATTGCCGCTTTGACCGACTGCAGCTGGCTGAGCACGTTGGTGCGGAACATCTCGTCGAACGCCGACGGCAGATCGGCGGCGGCGATGTCGAGGATGCCCTGGTAGAAGTCGAAGATCCCGACGCAGTTCACCAAGGTGTCGAGTCCGCCGAACGCTTCGACCGCCACCGCCACCGCGCGTTCGTTGGCGTCGCGGCCCACGGCATCGCCGTCGAGCACCGGAACGTCCGGCAGTTCGTGGCGCAGGTGCTGGCACTTGCCGAGATCGCGTTCCAGCACAGCGACTTTCGCGCCCTCAGCGATGAAGGCGTCGACGACCGCCCTGCCAATGCCGGAGCCGGCGCCCACAACCAGCGCCCGCTTGCCCGCCAGCCAGCCGGTCACGGTTGATCGCTGTCGTCGGGAAGCAACGGCGCCGAGGTGCTGCCGACCATCGCGGCCAGGGTGCGCGCGTTCTGCCGGGTCAGCGCCTCCACCTCCAGCGCATCGAGGCTGATCCATCGGCCCGATCTCGGCGCCCACACCAGAAGCCGCGACCCGTTGCGGGTATCGACACGGCGAACCACGACTTCGCTGAATTCGTTTGCCACGGTTATGGGTTCGCCAACCGCACCGTTCAACAAGTCAGCCAGTTGCTCGTTCACAGGAACACCGCCAGGTTTTGCATCCGTAACACCGATTCGTCGACGAGGATCATCCGGCGCGCCAACTTCCATCGGTCGTCGCACCAACGCATCACGTCTTCGCGGCCGCAGGACACCAGCGCGGCCTCGTTGACATCGCCGCGGCTACGGAACAGCAGTTCGGCCGATTCGACGACAAGATGCGCTTCGTCGTCGCACGCGAACGTGCGCACGTTGGTGATGTAGTGCCGCATCCGTGAGGGCGGATCTTCAGTCCAGGCATGCTCAGTGGCGAACCGCGCGACCCGCCGGCTCAGTGAGTACTTGTCCTCGTCGAAATGCGCCATCCCCGGCGATGTGTCGAATCCGGCACCCAGTGCGGTGGTGACCCGCACCGGCATCACGTAGCGGATGTCGTCGGTAAGGGTTTCCAGCCACGTCTCGTACTGCTGCGCATCGAGTAGGTAGGCTTCCTCGACCAGGAACTGGTGGGCCTGCAGGTGCCGGTTATCGTTGAACGGCAAGGGTTTTCCGACGGTCTGTGTATGCGTCATATGGTGACCGCCGCACCGATGGCCGCGGTGGTGGTCGGCACCGGTGGTAGTTCCAGGTGCTCGGCCCACAGCCTGAGCAGCTCACGCTGGTTGTGCTCGTTGTAACCGACTTGTGCGTGTCCGGGTCCGTGATACGCGGTGGACGGCAGCGGATCGACCACTGGGCGGTCGTCGCCGAGCAGACCCATCCGGCCGTTGAGCAGCAGCCTGCGCGCCATCGACCCGCCGGCAGTGTTGGTCAGCGACACCCAGTTCTCCACATCGTCTTGTTCGAACATCCCTGTCGAACCGAAACACATCAGGTAGGCCTTATACGAGCTCTCCTTGTATTCCGCTGGCGCAGCGGAATCCACGGCGAACCACGAGCACACTTCGGTCTCGTTCTCGCTGATCGGCTGCCACAGCCGGATCGAAATGAACGGCAGCACATCGTCGTCGGCTCCGTCGTGCACCTTGGGCCAGTTGTGCACAAAGCTGAGGTTCGGGAAACACGATGCGGCCGAGATCATGAAGCCGTCCTCGCCGACCAACTGCTGCTGCCGCGGGCTCCAGACGCCTTTGATGCGGGCGATCATCTCGTCGGGGTAACCGACGTAGCGCATCCGTTCGTCGAAGTCGCCCGGCGGAAGCTTGTAGGTGGTCCCGCCACCACACCGCGCCCAATAGGTGGCGCCGTCTTTGCGCTTCTGCGCCTTCGGCTCGCGGAACAGACCGATCTCGACAATCGAGGCGTGCGTGTGCGGGGTGTGGTACATGTCCCCGGCGAAGTTCTCCGCGCCGATCTTCCAGTTGGCCTTGATCCTCCACCGTTGCGGCCCACGCACTTCCAGTCCACTGGTGCTCTGCTTGGTGTAGAAGTCCAGATAGAACCGGAAGTCGCCGAGGAAATCCTCGAGCGGTTGCGCGTGTGGATCCATGTTGAGAAAGATCAGACCGTTGTAGGACGCGAGATTTGGTGCGGGAAGCAGGGTTTGACCGCTTTTGGGAAATCCACCGTCCCCGCCGTAGGCCTCCCGATGGAAAGGCAGGCCGGTCAGTCGGCCGTCGTTGCGGTACGTCCAGCCGTGGTAGGGGCACCGGAAGTTCGAGGCGTTGCCCATCTCCGCGCGGCACACCTGCATTCCCCGGTGCAAGCACATATTGAATAACGCGCGCACGTCGCCGTCGCCGTCGCGGGTGATGATGAACGAGTCGTCCAGGACCCGGCGCACGACGTAGTCGCCATCGTGCGGGATTTCGGACTCGTGGGCGACGAACATCCAGGCCCGGCTGAACAGGCGTTGCTTCTCCAGGTCGAACAGTTCTCTGTCGTTGTAGATGTGCGCGGGGATCATCCCGCGTCGGACGTTGTCGAGGACCTGGCCAAGGAGATCGCGATGACCGGCCACGACGACCTCCCAACGATTGTATAAATTATTCTGCGTTACAGAGTTTAGTTCTGTGATATAGAGAATGCCGCAGACCGGCGGAATGGTCAATACCGTTCCGCGGTGGTCACGGATGGCCTGAAGAGTTGCCTCGACCATCCAACAGCCAGTTGCCGCGATATGAAATAAGCTCCACAACAACAACTCTGGTGTGAATGGGCAGTCGCTGTGTGTTTGCTGGACGATAGGTGTCCTGGCTATCGGCGCTTGGTTGTGTTCCGGTACCGTTGAGCACACAACGTGATTCGGAGGCCGGTGTTTTGTACGGATCGACTTGTACTTATTGTGAGAGCCTGCAGGGACCCTGCTGGTAAGTCGTCGCACGTGAGGGAAGGACCGATGCCGTGGTTGAGGTGTCTGCGAAACGCCCACTGCAGACATGGGGGACGCGGTTGCTGTCCCTCATCGGGCGTCAGGAGTGGCTGGATCGGCCCAGCTATCGGTTGGAGCACCTTCTCGGCATCGTCTTCAACTCGCTGGGCAGGAGCCGGGATCGCGTCCTCAACGCCCTGAATGGGGTGTGGCTGGGGCATCCCGCGCATCCGCCACTGGCTTCGCTGACTAGTGGTGCGATCGGGACCACGATCGGGTTGGATGCGCTCAGCCTGCTGCCGGCCCGGCCGAAAACGGAACTCGCCGACGCATCGCGGTTCGCGACGCGTGCGCTGGGGCTGGGAATCCTGGCGAACTTGGGTTCGGCGGTTACCGGAGTTGCGGATTGGCAGCACACGCACGAGGAAGACCGCCGCATCGGGCTGGTGCACGGCGCGTTGAACGGGCTGGCGACGTGCCTCTACGTCATGTCGTGGTTGGATCGGCGCCGCGGCCGGCATGGCCGCGGGATCGTCACCAGCGCGCTCGGCTACGGCATCACCGTCAGTGCCAGCTATATGGGCGGGGCTTTGGTGTTCGCCTCGGGTATCGGCATCGACCAATCCGGTCTGCGGCTGCGCACGCCGGACTGGACCCCGGTATTGCCGGTGGAGTCGCTGAAGGACGGCAAGCCGCAGCGCGTCGAAATCGACGGAGTTGGTCTGGTCGTGTGTCGAACCGGCAACAACGGGGATGTTGCGGCCTTCGGGGAGTTCTGCCCGCACCTTGCCGCACCGATGAGCGACGGTTGGATCGACCGCGGCCGCCTGGTGTGCCCTTGGCACGGTTCGCGATTCGACGTCTGCTCAGGAGCAGTAGCTCGCGGTCCGTCAGCGGCCCCGTTGCCGCGCTATCAGACGCGGATTAACGACGGGATGATCGAGTTGCGCGGCGATGGCGAACATTCGATCCCGGCCGGGAAAGGAGTGGCTAAGTGAACGCCTACACCGTGTTGGAGGATCACCACAAGGTGCTCAAGGGGCTGGTCAAAAAGATCTCTGCGACTCCGGCGACTGCCCCTGAGCGCCAGGAATATCTCGACGATCTGCTCGTCGAACTCGACATCCATTTTCGTATTGAAGACGATCTGTACTACCCGGCGCTTTCAGCGGCCAGCTCGTTGATCGCCATTGCGCACGCCGAGCATCGCCAGGTCATTGATCAACTCTCCGTGCTGCTGCACACTTCCCCGGCGGCACCGACCTACGACGACGAATGGCATTCATTCGCCACCGTCTTGGAGGCGCACGCCGATGAGGAGGAGCGCGACATGATCCCGGTGCCTCCGTCGGTGAAAATCACCGACGACGAGCTCGTCGAGCTGGGCGACAAGATGTCATCCCGCATCGAGCAGCTGCGTGAGTCGACGGTTCACAAGCTGCGGGTGAAGGGCAGAAGGTCGATGCTGCGGGCGCTTTAGCCCGCCACTACATCCAAATCTGTTCAGCGGGCGGCGCGTTCGGCTATCCAATTGACCAACGAGCGCAGCCCGCCAGGCGCGCCCGCTGCTCGGAGAAACCCTGGTCCCAGATCTGGCCACGCCGCCTGGCACCGGCCTGTGACGCATACGCAGCGGAAATATCACGAAGACGGTTGAGGGCGACCGATTTTCGGGTTAGCGTCAGCGTTGATGAAGGCTGCAGCAGACTCTGCCCGGGCCGAGTCTCAACGCGCGATCACCGCACAGATCGCCCGTATCGCGGCCGACTACCAGGGAAAAGATGAACCGCAGCCGCTGCTGGAGTACCCGCCGTACCGCAGCAGCCGACTCCGACATCCGAAGTCTCCAGTCGTCTCCGTCGACCCAGACGAGGTCGAATGCTGGGCGCCGTGCTTCGGCCGACAGGATGTCGACCCTCTCGACGCCGACCTCACCGCCGGCCGCCCCGGCGAGCCGATCGGGGAACGCATCATCGTGACCGGGCGGCTGCTCGACGCCAGGGGTAAGCCGGTGGTGGGGCAACTCGTCGAGGTCTGGCAGGCTAACGCGGCCGGCCGCTACAACCACCAACTCGACCAGCACCCCGCGCCGCTCGATCCGAACTTCACCGGGGTGGGCCGTTGCCTGACCGAGCCCGATGGGACGTATCGGTTCCTCACCATCAAGCCAGGCCCCTACCCGTGGCGAAATCACCGAAATGCCTGGCGTCCTGCGCACGTTCACTTCTCGGTGTTCGGGACTTCGTTCACCCAGCGTCTGGTCACCCAGATGTATTTCCCAAGCGACCCGTTGTTCGCTTTGGACCCGATCTGTCAGTCCATCGTGGATCCCGTCGCACGCCAACGATTGATCGCCACCTACGACCACGACCTGACCCAACCCGAGTACGCCACCGGCTACCGGTGGGACATCGTAGTGGCCGGCAGTCAGCGAACCTGGACCGAGCCGAGCAGTCGCCATGACTGAATTGGCTTGCACCCCAGGGCAAACAGTGGGGCCGTACCTGCATCTCGGATTGCCGTATCCCGGCGACAACCGACTGGTCGCCGATGCGCACCCCGGCTCGATCCGGTTGCACGGCACGGTCTACGACGGCGCGGGCGACGCAGTGCCTGACGCGCTGGTGGAAATTTCGCAGGCCGGTCCCGACGGCCGCATGCTCCGGCGGGAGGGCTCGCTGCGGCGCGATGAAGCGACGTTCACGGGCTGGGGCCGATGCGCAACCGACACCGCCGGCCATTACAGCTTCAGCACGATGACGCCCGGCGCGCCGGACGGGCGGGCGGCGTTTTTCGCGATCGTGGTGTTCGCGCGCGGGCTGTTGAACCGGGTGTTCACCCGCGCCTACCTGCCGGATTCCGACCTGGCCGCCGATCGGCTGCTGGGAGCTCTGGACGCCTCCCGACGGCAAACCCTGATCTGCGCCGGGGAAAATGGCGGATACCGCTTCGACATTCATCTCCAAGGTGCGAACGAGACGGTGTTTCTGGCCTACCGCGGTGACCCGGAATGACGAACCTGTTGTGGCCGGGAGACCAGCGTGCCGGGAAGCTGATGTCCGACGTGTCACTGTTGGCATCGATGGTCGCGGTGGAATCAGCCTGGTTGGATGCACTGGTCGCCGCGGGTCTGGCGCCGGATCAGTGCAGCGGCGCTGACCTTACCGGGTTGGTGAACGACGACGACTGCGAGTCGCTCGCGGCCAAATCGGAGGACGGCGGCAACCCCGTGATCGGGTTGGTGGCACTGCTTCGTGACCGGGCGAGCGCTCAGGTCGGTCGGTGGATTCACCGCGGGCTCACCAGTCAGGACGTGATCGACACCGGCTTGATGCTGGCCACTCGCGCCATCGTCGACGAGTTGAAGTCGCAACTGGCCGAACAGATCTCAACACTGTCGGGGCTTGCGGCGACCCATCGCGACACCCGGATGGTGGCTCGTACGCTGACCCAGCATGCGGTGCCGACAACTTTCGGAGTCAAGGTGGCGGCGTGGTGCAAGGGCATTGTCGACGCATATCAACAACTCAGTGCGCTGACCATCCCGGTCCAGATCGGCGGCGCAGCAGGCACACTGGCCGCCGCAACTGAGTTGGCCGCGCTCGCCGGTCAGCCAAATCCGGGCGCAATCTCGGTGGAGTTGGTGCAAAGTGCGGCAGCCACTTTGGGTTTGGACCGCAGGATGCCGTGGCACACCAGCCGCGCGCCGGTCACCGCGATCGGCGATGCGTTGATCGGCTGCACCGACGCCTGGGGTCGCATCGCGTCGGATGTCGTGACACTGGCCCGTCCGGAGATCGCCGAACTCAGCGAACCCGAATCCGGCGACCGCGGCGGATCGTCGAGCATGCCGCAGAAGCGTAACCCGGTGTTGTCCATCCTGATTCGCCGCGCGGCGATTTCTGCGCCGTCGCTGGGCGCGACATTGCACACCGCCTCCGCACTGGCCAACGACGAACGTCCCGACGGGCCATGGCATGTCGAATGGGAGACGCTGCGCATTCTTGCCCGGCGAGCCGTTGTCGCCGGCTCGCAGTGCAGCGAACTGCTGGCCGGTTTGCGGGTCCATCCGGCGCAGATGGCCGGTAACCTCGCCAGTGTCGACGTGCTCGGCGAGCAACGCGTCATCGCTGAGCTGGTCGGAAAAGCACCGTCGGCCAACTATTTCGGCGCGGGCGACGCCTTGATCGACGAGTGTCTGGGTCGTGCCAAGCGGGTAGTCGAGGAACGCCGGTGAGCGCCCCGCGAATTCGCGGTTCGCACCTGGGCGGGTCAGCGCATCTGCCGCCGTTGGTGGTCGGCCCCTCGTTGGGCACCTCCGTCGCGGTCTTGTGGGCCGGCGTGGCACGACGTCTGGCGGGCGTCTATCAGGTCATCGGCTGGGACCTGCCCGGCCACGGCGCCAGCCCGCGGCCGAGGGACGCCTTCAGCATTGAAGACCTCGCCGCCAGTGTCATGAGAGTCGTGGAAGGCAGGATCGGCCCGCGGCCGTTCACCTACGCGGGCGTCTCGGTCGCCGGCGCCGTCGGGCTTCAGTTGCTGCTCCGGCATCCTGAACGCATCGTGTCGGCCGCGCTGATCTGCACGGGGGCACGAATCGGTGATCCCGACGACTGGCAGTCCCGGGCCAACGTCGTCCGCAGCGCGGGCACTGGCGAAATTGTCGCATCGTCGATTCGCCGGTGGTTCGCCCCCGGATTCTTCGAGCGCGATCCCACGTCGGCCCGGGCGCTGGTGGACACCTTGCGCCGGGTCGACGACGACGGCTATGCACGCACCTGTGAGGCGCTCGCCGAGTTCGACGCCCGTCATCGCCTCGGCGAGATCGATACCCCGATCGTTGCCGTCGCCGGCGCCAATGACATTGCCACGCCGCCTGATTCGCTGCGGTACATCGCCCGCAACGTGACCCACGGACGGTTCATCGAGGTGGCACAGGCCGCCCATCTCGCGCCGGCTGAGCAGCCCGACCGAATCGCCGACGTATTGGCGAAGCTGAGGAGAGTGGGAGGCAGGTAATGGACGCTCCTCTGGCGACGATGCGGGCCGTGAAGCGGCCCGAGGAGGAGACAGGTAATGGACAACAGCAGGTATGACCGCGGCATGGCCGTGCGCCGGGAAGTTCTCGGCGACAGCTACGTCGACCAGGCGACCGCGCGGACCACCGACCTCACTCGCGACTTCCAGGACCTTGTCACCGAATTTGCTTGGGGCACAATCTGGACGCGTCCCGGCCTGGACCGGCGCAGCCGTTCGATGATCACTCTCACGGCGCTGATCGCCCGTGGCCGTGACGAGGAGCTCGCTTTGCATCTGCGAGCCGCGTTGCGCAACGGGTTGTCGTGGGACGAGATCAAAGAAGTCCTGCTGCAGACGGCTGTCTACTGCGGCGTGCCGGATGCCAACGCCGCATTGCGCATCGCCCAAGGTGTCTTCGAAGAGACCGATTCGCTATGAGCACTTGCTCTAGTGCCTAACCTGCCCGCAGCGGCAGAATGTTCAGGGAAATGAGCGTCGTCAAGCCAGCAAAGCAATCGTTCGGTCGCCGCCACGACATCCTCGGGGTGTTGAAAGCGGCCAATTCTCCGATGAGCATCGCCGCCATCGCCGGCGCGCTGGGGGTGCACCCCAACACTGTTCGCTTTCACCTCGACACCTTGGTCGGCACGGGCCGGGTGGAGCAGGTCGCGTCCGACCGCAAAGGTCCGGGCCGGCCGGCCCTGCTGTTTCGCGCGACTCAGCGGATGGATCCCGACGGCCCACGACGTTATCGGCTACTGGCCGAGATCCTCGCTGCAGGCCTCGCCGGCGATCAGGACGCCGGCGCCAGGGCGATGGCTGCCGGCCGCGAGTGGGGTCGGGGGCTCAAACAGCCGCCGCGAAGCGCCACCGGAGTGCCCGAAGCCGAGGAGTCGATCGGGCAACTGGTCGGTCTGCTCGACGAGCTCGGCTTTGCCCCCGAGCGTCGCGAAGACGAGCGGGTTGAGTTGCGGCACTGCCCGTTTCTCGAGGTGGCGGAAAGTCAGAACGCCGTCGTGTGCCCGATCCACTTAGGGCTCATGCGGGGTGCGCTGGAGACCTGGCAGGCGCCGGTCACCGTCGACCGGTTGGACGCCTTCGTCGAGCCGGATCTGTGCCTGGTACACCTCACCGGGCGGGTCGGGGCGACGTGAGTCCGGCGCGGGCTCGCGTTGGCCACGGGCGTGGTTCTTCTACTATCCACCTGAGGACAACCGGGCCGACCGAAGGATACTGATGGAAACCATTTCGCTGACCAGCTTGGCTGACGAAAAGTTGGCCGAGGCACGGCAGACACACAGTGGGCGTGCCGCGCACACGCTGCATGGCGGGCATACCCACGAACTCCGTCAGACCGTGATGGCATTGGTAGCCGGACGTGAGCTCTCCGAACACGACAGTCCCGGACAGGCCTCCCTGCAGGTCCTTGCCGGACACGTTCACCTCACCGCCGGTGACGAGGTGTGGGACGGAAAGACCGGCGACTACGTTGTGATCCCGCCGCAGCGACACTCGCTGCAAGCCGTCGATGATTCAGTGATCTTGCTGACCGTATTCAAGAGCCTTCCGCCGGCGTAGTCGGGTGCTGTCGACGCCCTGGTCCCGGGCAATGGGCCTACGCGTGCCGATCGTCAACGCCCCAATGGGTGGCGTTGCCGGCGGGCGGCTGGCCGCCGGGGTCAGTGCCGCCGGTGGGCTCGGCATGGTCGGCATGGGCACAGCCGGGTCGACGTCGTCGTTGCATGCCGAATTGCCGCATGTGACGGGGACATTCGGAATCGGCTTGGTGGATTGGGTGATGCGAAGGGAAGAGGGCCTCTTCGAGGCCGCGCTCGCCGCGCAGCCGGTGTTGATCTCGGTGAGCTTCGGAACCGACCTGTCATGGGTGAGCCGCGTCCACGATGCCGGAATCCTTGCTGCCACACAGGTTTACAACAGCGTGGAGGCACGCAAAGCGGAAGACGCCGGGATCGACTTGATCGTGGCGCGCGGCTGCGAAGGCGGCGGCCACGGCGACGCGACGATCGGCACCCTGCCTCTGCTCGACGCGGTGCTGGACGTGGTGTCGGTGCCGGTGCTGGCGGCCGGCGGAATCGCTTCGCCGCGCAGTCTCGCTGCGGTGCTGGCCGCCGGGGCCGGTGGTGCGTGGCTGGGCACCTGTCTGTCCGCGTCAGTGGAGGCGCTGACCACCGATGCCGGGCGCCGCGCACTGGTCGCGGCCCGCGAGACCGACACCGCCAGCACCCGGGTCTACGACATCGTCCGTCATCTGCCGTGGGCGCAGCGGTTCCCGTCGCGCGTCCTACGCAACGAGTTCGTCGCGCGTTGGACCGGGCATGAGGACGCGCTGGCCGCCGATGCCGATGCCGAACGCGAACTCGCCGACGCGATCGAGGCAGACGACCGTCGAACCGCACCCGTCGACGCCGGCCAGGGGGTCGGGATGGTCACCGGAGTCGCGCCGGTGGGCGAGGTCATCGAGCGGCTCTGCGCCGGCGCCGAGAAGTTGCTGACAGGGTGGGCCGGCGAGGCCCAGACATAAAGCATTGCGACTCACATCGGCGTGTCGTCGCAAATGTTTACGTGTCGGGGACGTCGGGGTCACACCGCCCGCACGTAACGCTTGTTCATCACCCGCTGCAGCACCGATGTGAACGGTCCGCCGGCTTTGCTCCACCACGTCGCCGGCCGGGAGAAGGCGGAGACCTCGGCGAACACCGCGGAGGTGACGGGGTCATGGCGCACCACGAAACGCTCCTCGCCGGATTCCGGGTGACCGGGCAACGTGCCGTAGGCGAAGCCGCGCAGGTGCGGCTCGTCGACGACGTACACCACCCGGCAGGGCGCCTTCAGGAACCCGATTTTCACCACGACCACCGTGCCGACGGTGACGAACTCGCTGCTGGCCTGCACTCCCAGGCCGGAGCCACGTTGCATGCCCCAGTGCATGACCGCATCGGCGGCCTGTTCGAAACGGAGCTGACCCATGCCGATATGGGCCGAGTAGCCGATGTGCTTGTAGCCCGGGGGCATCGGGCCGGCCGTCGCACCCACCTCCGGGTAGGTGAACGGTAATTGAGAGATCGTGTCCAATTCCACCCGACCAGCTTGCCACGCTCACGTAGCCGGGAGTTGCCCGCCGGCGTACGGTCGGCAAGGTGACTACCCAAGCTCCCGCCCAAGCATCCGGAACCTTCACTCTCGGCGGTGATCTCAGCATCAACCGTCTCGGCTACGGCGCAATGCGTCTGACGGGCAAGGGGGTTTGGGGCCCACCCGACGACCGAGACGAATCGGTTCGCGTGCTGCGGCGCGCGGCCGAACTCGGCGTCAACTTCATCGACACCGCCAACTCATACGGCCCCTACTTCGCCGAGGAGATCATCCGCGAGGCGTTGCATCCCTACGACGGCCTGGTGATCGCGACCAAGGCGGGGCTGCTGCGCACCGGGCCCGACGTGTGGATCCCGCTGGGATTTCCCGCGTACTTGCGCCAAGAAGCCGAACTGAGCCTGCGACGGCTCGGCGTAGACACCATCGATTTGTTTCAGCTGCACCGCATCGACGACAAATTCCCGCTGGAAGACCAGATCGGCGAGCTGGCCAAGTTGCAGCAGGAGGGCAAGATCCGCCACATCGGTCTGTCGGAGGTCAACGTCGACCAGCTGCACGCGGCGCAAAAGATCACCCAGATTGTCTCGGTGCAAAACCTATACAACCTGACCACCCGCACCGCCGAAGAACTCCTGGACGAGGTCACCAAGCAGGGCATCGGGTTCATCCCGTGGTTCCCGCTGGCCGCAGGCCCGCTGGCGGCGCCGGACGGTCCGCTGGCCAAACTCGGCGCCGAGCACGGCCACGCGACACCCTCGCAGCTGGCGCTGGCCTGGCTGCTGAAACGCTCACCGGTCGTGCTGCCGATTCCGGGAACCTCGTCTGTGGCGCACCTGGAAGAGAACGTCGCCGCTGCTGAGATCGAACTCAGCGACGACGAGTTCGAGAAGCTGAGCGCGCTCGGGCAGCAACAGAGCAGCTAGCCGCACGACACAGCGCGCCGCCGGGCAATACGGTGTTCTGGTGGCCGGCGAGCATGCGCGACATCCAGGCGGGGGATTCAACCCGCCCGAACCGACGACCAAGGGCGGACCGGACTACGGCCGGTTCATCGAAGCGGTGCGCACGTTGCAGGACCACGCCCGCGCGGTCGATGCGCCCGACGAGGTGATCAGCGAGGCGGCTGACCTGATCGACAAGGTGTCCGGCTTACTCGGCCCCTTCGACACCGACGAGTGGGCCACCCCGTCCGGGCGCCGCATCGACCTCCCGAACCGCGGCAACATCCTGCCGGTGCCGATGAAGGTGCACCGGACCGACGACGGCCGCATCGAGGGATGGGCCCGCTTCCGGCGCTTTCATCTCGGGCGCAACGGTGCCGTCCACGGCGGCGCGCTCGGGCTGTTGTTCGATTCGGTCCTGGGCATGACGTCAGGGGTGATCACCGGCGGGCCGCGCCAACGCACCGCGTACCTACGCATCAATTACCGCCAGATCGTCCCGATCGACAAGGAATTGCAGGTCGACGCGTGGGTCGACCGGGTGGAAGGCCGAAAGATCTTCGTAGCGGGCCGGTTGAGCGACGGCGACGCAGTGCTCACCGACGCCGAGGCGCTGTTCGTTCTGCTCAAACCGGGCCAGCCTTAGGGCGATTGCCACGTCGTCATCGGCAGCATGACCTCTTCGTGGTCGAGTTCGCGTTCGAGCGCACGAAGACTCTTGTCGGACAACATGCCGGCGTCGCGCCAGCGCAGGAGCTCGTCACGCTCGGCGTCGATGGCCGCTCGCCGTATTCCGACGGCTGCTTCATAGGCAGGGATGGCGGGCACCTCGTCGGACTCCGTGGACTCCAATACGTCGAGTCGTCGTCGGTATCGATCCAACCTGGCGGACAACTGTTCGCGCGCGCCGTCGATCGCCCGTGCCGAGACGTCGTCACCATGCGTGCGCCTCATCTCGTCGAGCCGCTCCAGTGCGGCCTCAACGGCAGCGGCGCGCGCTTGATTGCGCAGCAGCGCTTCGTCGACGGCATCGGCGCGAAGGCCCAGCGCCCGCACGACCGGAGCGAATGTGCCGCCCTGGCCGATCAGCGTCACCAACACGATCACGAAGGTGCACAACAGCAGGAGATCGCGGTCGGGAAATGGCGCGCCGCTGTCCGTGACAAAGGGCACCGCGAAAATCGCCGCGAGGCTGACCACACCGCGGGTGCCCGCCCAACTCAGCGCGAAAATCTCACGGCCGTCAAGTCGCTGCGAGTTGCGATCCCGCCGGCGACGGCGCCCCGGCCCATCGGCGTCATCGACGGAGGCGGTGTCGGCAACGTTGCCAAGCCAGGTGTGCATGGGTCCCGGTAGGGACTGGGTGAGCAACAGCCACAGCGGCGTATCAACAGCACCAGCGTGACCGTAATGGTGATCGCGACGATGATCGTCGACGGCGAGTAGCCGTTCAGACCGTCGACGATGGTCGGTAACTGCTGACCGATCAGCAGGAACACCAGGCCTTCCAGCAAGAAGTTGACCAGGCGCCACACGGCTCGGGTTTGCAGCCGGCTTGCTCCCGATTCCGATCGCGGCGAGTCGTGCCCGACGATCAGTCCGCAGACCACCACCGCAAGCACGCCGGAGGCGTGCACCTCCCGGTGCGCTCGCCGATCCAGTTCACGACGAGGAAGACGGCGACTGCGGCGAGCAGCAACGCCAGAGCCGTCTCCACTGCCACACCGTCATTGTGCCGGACTTTCGGGGGCTGCTTGACGGCCCTGCTGGCCGCCGGACCGCCCCGATAGCATGGTCGGGTCCCTTTGAACACCCGAAAGCCATGGAGACCGCGTCGATGACCGCCCTCGCCCACCCCGCCCCAGCAGCCCCGATCCGGGTACCTGCCGGGACGACCGCGGCCGCGGCGGTGCGCGAAGCCGGCCTGCCGGGCCGCGGAGCCCCCGACGCGGTCGTGGTGGTGCGCGACGCCGACGGCAAGCTGCGCGATTTGAGCTGGGTCCCCGACGCCGATGTCGACGTCATCCCGGTCGCGGCCGACACCGACGACGGGCGCAGTGTCATCCGGCACTCGGCCGCGCATGTGTTGGCACAGGCCGTGCAGGATCTGTTTCCGCACGCCAAGCTCGGGATCGGGCCGCCGATCACCGATGGCTTCTACTACGACTTCGACGTGGCCGATGCGTTCACGCCGGAGGACTTGGACAAGCTGGAAAAGCGGATGCGCCAGATCGTCAAAGAGGGCCAGCTGTTCGACCGTCGTGTCTACGAGTCCAAGGATCAGGCCCGCGGCGAGTTGGCCGGCGAGCCTTACAAACTCGAACTCGTCGACGACAAATCCGGCGATCCCGACGTGATGGAGGTCGGCGGCGACGAGCTGACTGCCTACGACAACCTGAATCCCCGTACCCGCGAACGTGTTTGGGGTGACCTGTGCCGCGGGCCGCACATCCCTACCACCAAACACATTCCGGCGTTCAAGCTCACCCGCAGCTCGGCCGCGTATTGGCGGGGCGACCAGAACAACGCCAGCCTGCAACGTATCTACGGAACCGCGTGGGAATCGCAAGAGGCGTTGGACCGTCACCTGGAATTGCTCGAAGAAGCTCAACGTCGCGATCACCGCAAGCTGGGCGTCGAGCTCGATCTGTTCAGCTTTCCCGACGAAATCGGTTCGGGCCTAGCGGTTTTCCATCCCAAGGGCGGTGTTGTGCGCACCGAGCTGGAAGACTATTCGCGGCGCAAGCACGCTGAGGCGGGATACCAGTTCGTCAACACCCCGCACATCACCAAGGAGCAGCTCTACATCACGTCGGGCCACCTCGAGTGGTACGCCGACGGCATGTTCCCGCCGATGCACATCGATGCGGAGTACAACGAGGACGGGACGGTCCGCAAGCCCGGCCAGGACTACTACCTCAAGCCGATGAACTGCCCGATGCACCATCTGATCTACCGGTCTCGCGGCCGTTCCTACCGGGAACTTCCGTTGCGGCTGTTCGAGTTCGGCACCGTCTACCGCTACGAGAAGTCCGGCGTGGTGCACGGCCTGACCCGAGTGCGCGGCATGACGCAGGACGACGCGCACATCTACTGCACCCGCGAGCAGATGCGCGACGAACTGGCGTCGCTGTTGCGCTTCGTGCTGGATCTGCTGGCCGACTACGGCCTCAACGATTTCTACCTGGAGTTGTCCAGTAAGGATCCGGAGAAGTATGTCGGCTCCGACGAGGTATGGGACGAAGCGACCGAGATTTTGAGCGAGGTCGCCGAAGCCTCAGGCCTGCATCTGGTTCCCGACCCCGGCGGTGCCGCGTTCTACGGCCCGAAAATCTCCGTGCAAGTCAAGGATGCGCTGGGGCGCAGCTGGCAGATGTCGACCATTCAGCTGGACTTCAACATGCCGGACCGGTTCGACCTGGAATACACCGCCGCCGACGGTTCGCGGCAGCGTCCGGTGCTCATCCACCGGGCACTGTTCGGTTCGATCGAGCGGTTCTTCGGCATCCTCACCGAGCACTATGCCGGCGCATTCCCCGCCTGGCTGGCACCGGTGCAGGTCGTCGGCATCCCCGTCGCCGACGGCCACGTGCAGTATTTGGAAGACGTTGCCGCGCAACTAAAGTCGCACGGTATCCGGGTTGACGTGGACGCCAGCGACGACCGGATGGCCAAGAAGATCGTCAACCACACCAACCAGAGGGTGCCGTTCATGCTGCTGGCCGGCGACCGCGACGTCGAGGCCGGCGCGCTCAGTTTCCGGTTCGGTGATCGCACGCAGATCAACGGGGTTCCCCGCGACGAGGCGGTAGCCGTCATCAAGCAATGGATCGCCGGCCGTGAAAACGACGTTCCCACTGCCGATTTGGTCAAGGTGAGCACGCGTGGCTGACGACTCGATCGTCGACAGAGGCGTTGGTGAATCCGACCATCTGCAGCGGCTGTGGACGCCGTACCGGATGAGTTACCTGGCCGAGGGGCCCTTGAAGCGGGAGGATGACGACCTGTCCCAGCCGTTCACAGACATCCCGCAGCTGTCCGACGAGGACGGCCTGGTGGTGGCCCGCGGTGAGCTGGTGTACGCCGTACTCAACCTCTATCCGTACAACCCGGGTCATTTGATGGTGGTGCCGTACCGCCGGCTTTCAGAACTGGAAGATCTGACCGAGTCGGAAAGCGGCGAGCTGATGGCCTTCATCCAGAAGGCGATCCGCGTCATCAAGAATGTGTCGCGCCCGCACGGTTTCAACGTCGGGGTCAACCTGGGCCGCTCGGCCGGCGGCTCGCTGGCCGAACACCTGCACGTGCACGTGGTACCGCGATGGGGCGGCGATGCCAACTTCATCACGATCATCGGCGACTCGAAGGTGATTCCGCAGCTGCTGCGCGACACCCGCCGTCTGCTGGCCACCGAGTGGGCCAAGCAATCATGAGTGGGCAGTCGTGAGCAGGCTGTTGTCCCGCGAGGGCGTCGCTCGAGTCACCACCCCGGTGGCGCGCGCGTTCCTGCATGCAGGTTTCACCGCGGACGGGGTCACCATCATCGCCACCGCCGCCGCGGTACTGGCCGCGTTGACGCTGTTTCCCACCGGCAAGCTGTTCGCCGGCACCCTGGTGATCTGGTTCTTCGTCATGTTCGACATGGTCGACGGCGCCATGGCGCGAGAAAGCGGCGGCGGCACCCGATTTGGCGCGGTGCTGGATGCCACCTGCGACCGCATCAGTGACGGCGCGGTGTTCTGCGGGCTGGCGTGGTGGGCGGCGTTCACACTGGGCAGCCGGCCACTGGTGGTGGCCACGTTGATCTGTCTGGTCACCTCGCAGGTCATTTCGTACATCAAGGCCCGAGCGGAAGCCAGTGGGCTGCGCGGTGACGGCGGTTTCATCGAACGGCCGGAACGGTTGATCATCGTGCTCGTCGGGGCGGGGCTGTCGGACCTGCCGGTCTTTCCGTTGCCGTGGGCACTGCCGGTGGCGATGTGGTTGTTGGCGGCGGCCAGCATGATCACCTGTGCTCAGCGGTTGCACACCGTACGACACTCGGCCGGCGCGGCCAATTCGCCTCCGCCACCGGGGAAGCCAGGCCAGGTTGATCCTGGGAGGGGCGAGCCGTGATCGTCCCGGCCGGTTTGAAATTGCCTGGTGTCAGCGGTCTTTCGCTGGGCAGTCGAATGACCGACTGGGGTTATGCGACGGGGTGGCTGACGGTGCGTGCCATGCCGGAATTCGCCGCGCGCAACGTCTTTGGCGCGGGTGCGCTATACGCGTCGCGCAACGGGGGACCGGACCAATTGCGCAAAAACCTCGCGCGCGTCATTGGCGTAGCTCCAAAGGACGTGCCGGGCAGCCTGATGCGTGCGTCGCTGGCCTCCTATGCGCGCTATTGGCGAGAGGCTTTCCGGCTGCCGACGATGGATCACGGCGCGCTTGGCGAGCGGCTGGCGGAACTAGTGGAAGGCAACGAGCATGTCGACGCGGCGCTGGCCGACGGCCGCGGTGCCGTGATGGCGTTGCCGCACAGCGGAAACTGGGATATGGCCGGGGTGTGGTTCGCCCAGCAGTACGGCAGGTTCAGCACTGTCGCCGAACGGCTCAAACCCGAGTCGCTGTACCGGCGGTTCATCGACTACCGGGAAAGCCTCGGATTCGAGGTGATTCCACTGTCCGGTGGTGAGCAACCACCGTTCCCGTTGCTCAGCCAACGACTTTTGGACAACAAGCTCGTGTGTCTGATGGCCGAGCGCGACCTCAGCCGCACCGGAGTTCAGGTCGACTTCTTCGGCGAACCAACCAGAATGCCGGCCGGCCCGGCGAAGCTGGCAATCGACACCGGGGCGGCACTGCTGCCGGTGCACTGCTGGTATGACGGCGACGACTGCCGAATCAGGTTCTACCCGCCGCTGGACTGCTCCAGCGGTGACATCGGCGTCGTCACCCAGGCGCTGGCCGAGGTCTTCGCCCGCAACATCGCCGAGCATCCCGCCGACTGGCACATGCTCCAGCCTCAGTGGCTGGCGGATCTACCGCCCGAACGACGGGCCCGATTGGCGGAGACCTGATGCGGATCGGGATGGTGTGTCCCTACTCGTTCGACGTGCCGGGCGGGGTGCAGTCGCACGTGCTGCAGCTTGCCGAGGTGATGCGGGCTCGCGGTCAGGACGTCAGCGTGCTCGCACCGTCGTCGCCGCACGTGTCGCTGCCCGAGTACGTGGTGTCGGCCGGCCGGGCCGTGCCGATTCCCTATAACGGTTCGGTGGCCCGGCTGCAGATCAGCCCGGCCGTGCACGGCAAGGTCCGGCGCTGGCTGGCCGACGGCGACTTCGACGTGCTGCATCTGCACGAACCGAATGCCCCCAGCCTGTCGATGTGGGCGTTGCGGGTCGCCGAGGGGCCGATCGTGGCCACCTTCCACACCTCCACCACCAAATCGCTGATGCTGTCGGTGTTCGGCGGCTTGCTGCAGCCCATGCACGAGAAGATTGTCGGCCGCATCGCCGTGTCCGACTTGGCCCGGCGCTGGCAGATGGAAGCGCTGGGCTCGGATGCCGTCGAGATCCCCAACGGTGTCGACGTTCACGCGATCGCCTCGGCCCCGCTGCTCGACGGGTATCCGCGGTCGGCCAAGACGGTGCTGTTTCTGGGCCGCTACGACGAATCGCGTAAGGGCATGGCGGTGCTGATCGAGGCGCTGCCCAGCCTGATCGAGCGGTTTCCGGGACTACAGGTGCTGATCGTTGGCCGCGGTAGCGAAGACGAATTGCGGGCCAAAGCGGGCGATTTGGCCGGACATCTGCGCTTCCTCGGTCTGGTCGACGACGCCGCCAAAGCGTCGGCGCTACGCAGCGCCGACGTCTACTGTGCACCGCATCTGGGCGGGGAAAGCTTCGGCATTGTGCTCGTCGAGGCGATGGCCGCCGGTACTCCGGTGGTGGCCAGCGACCTGCATGCGTTCGGGCAGGTGCTGCATGACGGGAAGGCCGGGCGGCTGGTGGCGGTCGACGACAGCACCGCCCTTGCCGAAGGCCTGATCGCGGTGCTGGAGAACGAACAGCTGGCCAACCGCTACGCCAAAGCGGGCGCCGAAGCGGTGCGGCGGTACGACTGGCCGGTGGTGGCCAGTCAGATCATGCGCGTCTACGAGACGGTCGCCGTCACCGGGACCAAGGTGCAGGTGGCGAGCTGATGTCGTGGACGATCGTGCTCGTCGTCGCACTGGCGTTGCTGCTGACGGTGGTGATTGGGTTCGGCGCCTGGGGATATCGCGCGGCCAACCGCCTAGACCGCCTGCACGTGCGCTACGACCTGTCCTGGCAGGCTCTCGACGCGGCACTGGCCCGACGGGCCGTGGTGGCTCGCGCGGTCGCGGCGGACACGTTCGACGCCGCAAGCGACGCGGAGGCCAAGCGACTGGTGGGGCTGGCCGACGCGGCAGAACGCGCCACCCGCCCGGCCCGCGAGGCGTGCGAGAACAAGCTGTCAGCCGCGCTGGCGATGGTCGATCCGGAGTCGGTGCCTGCGGGTCTGACCGCCGAGTTGGCCGACGCCGAGACCCGGGTGCTGCTGGCCCGCCGATTCCACAACGATGCGGTCCGCGACACGCTCGCGCTGCGCGAGCGGCGCCTGGTCCGGTTGTTCCGGCTGGCTGGAACAGCAACGCTGCCAACCTATTTCGAGATCGCCGAACAGTCGCAGGCACCACGGCATGCCGATCAGCCGGCAGTCGACCGCCGCACATCGGCGCGGGTGGTGTTACTCGACGAGACCGGCGCGGTGTTGCTGCTGTGCGGGTCCGACCCCGCCGCGTCCGAACCACCGCCGCGGTGGTGGTTCACCGTGGGCGGTCAGGTCGGCGTCCGGGAGTCGCTGGCCCAGGCCGCCGCTCGCGAGCTGGCCGAGGAAACGGGCCTGCGGGTCGATCCCGCCGACATGGTCGGACCGATCTGGCGGCGCGACGCGGTGTTCGACTTCAACGGCGCAGCGATCGACAGCGAGGAGTTCTTCTTCGTCCACCGCACCCGGCGCTTCGAGCCGTCCACCGCGGGGCGTACCGAATTGGAGAACCGCTACATCCACGGCCACCGCTGGTGTGACCGCGCGGACATCGCCGAACTGGCCGCCGCCGGCGAGACGGTGTATCCGCTTCAGCTTTCCGAGCTGCTCACCGAGGCGGTTGCATTGGCCGGCTCGCCGGATCGGCCCCGGCAGCTGCAATCGATCCGCTGAGACATTGCCTGGCCTTGCCGCGCCTTGACGCGCCTTGACGCGAGCAGGCGCAGAATCGCACACCAGCGGGCCACCCGATGCGATTCTGCGTCTGCTCGGCAGATGGTATCCACAGTCCGGGTCTGCGGCGACTGGCGAATTGTGGATGGTCCCCACATGCTTCCCGGGTGTACGCCGACGCCCTGGCCGTCTTGGACGCCAGCGGGGGGTTCGCGACGACCGCGGAATTGCTGAAAGTCATGACTCGTCAGCAACTCGACGTTCAAGTCCGCAACGGCGGCGTCGTTCGCGTGTGGTACGGCGTCTACGCCGCGGCGCAACCAAATCTGTTGGGGCGCTTGGCGGCGCTCGACCTCTTCATGGGGCAGCGGGCCGTTGCATGCATGGGTACTGCGGCGGCCTTATATGGGTTCGACGTGGAGAACACGACCGCCATTCATGTGCTGGACCCGGGCACACGTATGCGTTCTGCGACTGGCCTGAAGGTTCATCAGCGAGCCGGAGCCCCGCTACACGGGATAGCGGGTCGGCTCGCAACAGCGCCGGCGTGGACCGCGGTGGAAACCGCACGAGAACTTCGGCGACCGAGGGCATTGGCGACCCTCGACGCCGCTCTACGCTCCGGGTGGTGCACGCACGGCGAACTGGAGCGGACGGTACTTGAGCAGCGCGGTCGACGCGGCATCGGTGCAGTACGCGGGCTGCTGCCCTACGCCGACGCGCGGGCGGAGTCGGCCATGGAAAGCGAAGCGCGGCTGGTGATGATCGATCACGGTCTTCCGCTCCCCGTCCTTCAGCACGAGATTCGGGGCCACAACGGCGAGCGGTGGCGTGTCGACTTTGCCTGGCCTTATGCCCGTGTCGCGGCAGAATACGAGAGCATCGAATGGCATGCGGGCCGCGACGAGATGCTCAGAGACAAGACCAGGTGGGCAAAAATCCAAGAGCTGGGTTGGACACTCGTTCCGATTGTGGTCCAAGACGTGCGACGGGAACCCGGCCGGCTGGCAGAGCGGATCGCCAGCCACCTAAATCGACCCGCCATGGCCAGTTGACGACGGCGAGCAGACACAGACTCGCACGCCAATTGCCGTTGCCATGCGACTCTGCGTCTGCTCGCGGTTGGGGCGGTTCTTGAGGGCGCGACGGGGCCCGGGCGGGCGCTGGGAATAACTGCTTGGCGTCCACCACTAGAATTGGGTGACACCAGTTGAAGGAGATCAGCAGTGGATAGCGCCGCTTCGTCGAACGGCACTGGGCGGACGGGAACCGCGCGGGTCAAGCGCGGGATGGCCGAGATGCTCAAGGGCGGCGTGATCATGGACGTCGTCACGCCGGAGCAGGCCCGTATCGCCGAGGGCGCCGGCGCTGTCGCGGTGATGGCGCTGGAGCGAGTTCCAGCCGACATCCGCGCACAGGGCGGGGTGTCGCGGATGAGCGACCCCGACATGATCGAGGGCATCATCGCCGCGGTCACCATCCCGGTGATGGCCAAAGCCCGCATCGGTCACTTCGTCGAAGCGCAGATCTTGCAGAGCCTCGGCGTGGACTACGTCGACGAGTCCGAGGTGCTGACGCCGGCCGACTACAACCACCACATCGACAAGTGGAAGTTCACCGTTCCGTTCGTCTGCGGTGCGACCAACCTGGGTGAGGCGCTGCGGCGGATCAACGAGGGCGCGGCGATGATCCGCTCCAAAGGCGAGGCCGGCACCGGCGACGTGTCCAACGCGACCACACACATGCGTGCCATCGGCGGCGAGATCCGTCGGCTGGGCTCACTGTCCGAAGACGAATTGTACGTGGCGGCAAAGGAATTGGCTGCTCCCTACGACCTCGTCGTGGAGGTTGCGCGGGCCGGCAAGCTACCGGTCACGTTGTTCACCGCCGGCGGTATCGCCACCCCGGCCGACGCCGCGATGATGATGCAGCTCGGCGCCGAGGGGGTATTCGTCGGCTCGGGCATCTTCAAGTCCGGCGATCCGGCGCAACGCGCGGCGGCGATCGTGAAGGCCACCACCTTTTTCGACGACCCCGACGTGCTTGCCAAGGTATCGCGCGGCTTGGGCGAGGCGATGGTGGGCATCAACGTCGAGCAGGTTCCCGAGCCGCATCGCCTGGCCCAGCGCGGCTGGTAAAAACAGTCCGTGTCGATCGAAAAGATCCTCGATCTCGAGCAGCTCGAGGTCAACATCTACCGGGGCAGCGTGTTCAGCCCGGAACAGGGCAACTTTCAGCGCACCTTCGGCGGCCAGGTGGCCGGCCAGTCACTGGTGTCCGCG
>NZ_DASXEP010000078.1:0-25204 GCF_036490025.1 Mycobacterium sp.
ATGCTTTCGGAGGGCACCTTTCCCAACGTGGGGGACCTGGCGATGTCGCGTTCGAGCCCGCGGGTAGGTGATGGATTCATCCGCCTCAACGTCGACGGCGACGTCTCCTACGCCAGCCCGAACGCGTTGTCGGCCTATCACCGAATGGGCCTGACCCAGGAGCTGGAGGGGCAGAACCTGATCGAGGTCACCCGTCCGTTGATCTCCGACCCCTTCGAGGCTCAAGAACTCGCCGACCATGTGCGCGACTCATTGAGCGGCGGGGCCAGCATGCGCATCGAGGTCGACGCCGGCGGCGCCACCATCTTGCTGCGGACGCTGCCGCTGGTGGTGCACGGATCGGCAGCAGGCGCCGCGGTGCTGATTCGCGACGTCAGTGAGGTGAAACGCCGAGACCGCGCGCTGATGTCCAAGGACGCCACCATTCGGGAGATCCACCATCGAGTGAAGAACAACCTGCAGACCGTCGCGGCACTGTTGCGCCTGCAGGCCCGCCGGACCAGCAATATCGAGGGCCGGGAGGCGCTGATCGAGTCGGTGCGACGGGTCTCGTCGATCGCGTTGGTGCACGACGCGTTGTCGATGTCGGTCGACGAGGAGGTCAACCTCGACGAGGTGATCGACCGGATCCTGCCGATCATGAACGACGTGGCGACGGTGGATGCGCCGATCAGGATCAACCGGACCGGCATGCTCGGCGTCCTGGACTCGGACCGGGCGACCGCGCTGGTCATGGTGATCACCGAACTCGTCCAGAACGCCATCGAGCACGCGTTCGACCCGGTCGCCTGCGAGGCTGCCGCGACGGCCGGCGATTCGGTGACCATCCATGCGGAACGGTCGGCGCGCTGGCTGGACGTGGTGGTTCACGACAACGGCCGCGGGCTGCCCGACGGGTTCAGCGTCGAGCAGTCCGACCGGCTGGGTTTGCAGATCGTCCGAACGCTGGTCTCGGCTGAGCTGGACGGCTCGCTGGACATGCAGAACGCCCCCGAAGGCGGAACCGACGTGGTGCTACGTGTCCCGATCGGCCGTCGCGTCCGAACTATGACCTAGGGCCACACACAGCGGTGCGGCCCCGACATTGCGCCGGGGCCGCACCGTTGAGGGTCTTGGTCAGACTCCGCTGCGGGCCTTCGTGCGAGCGTTGCGACGCTTGAGGGCCCGTCGCTCGTCTTCGCTCATTCCGCCCCAGACGCCGGAGTCCTGGCCGGTGTTCAGTGCCCAAGACAAGCAGTCAGTGGTCACCGGACAGCGGTTGCAGACCAGTTTCGCATCAGCAATCTGCGCGAGGGCCGGTCCGCTGTTCCCGACAGGGAAGAACAGCTCCGGGTCCTCGTCGCGGCAGACCGCGGTGTGGCGCCAATCCATAAGTCGTTGCTCCTCACTGTGTGCGCAGCAATGTGCGCACGAATGATTTTCTTCGGCTGTTAACGCAGGCACAAGAAATGTTTCTGTACCGTTTCATGCGATCGCTCGATCGTTTCACAGGCTCAACAGATGTCAATAGCGGCTCGTTGGTCCGTGGGCAATGTCACCTTCAGAGATCTGTTACCAAATCCCTTAATCGGTTGTACTACACTCCCCACGGATCCGACCAGCGGTTTCGCCCACATCGGCCGATCAGCGCAGGTCGGAAAGTTTTTTCGCGGGTGGGGCGACGACGTCAAGCGCGTCGGGAACCGCGCGAAATGTCATCCGTTCGCGCACACCCAGGTAATCACCGTCGAATTGGCTCGCCATGGGTGGATCCGCGCAGGTCACCCGGACGCAGTCGGTGTCGTCGTGGCGAACCACCTGGGCGCCCTCGATCTTGGGCTGCTTGGAGAACATCTGCGCGACCAGTCTCAGACTCGGCACGACCTTCAGCGCGGTGACGCCGAAGACTCCGAGACCGGACTCGAAGCTGGTGCCGGGATTGGTGCACAGCGGCCGGTCGTTGGCGTAGGTCCACGGGCTGCAGTTGGACACGAAGATGAAGTGGACACCGGAAATCGGCTCGCGCCCGGGCAGCTCGACGGTCAGCCGCGGCTCCTTGCGGGAATAAGCCAAGGTCGCGCGCACGGCCGCGGTGATGTAGCGCGTCGGTGTGACTTTGACGCCCTTTTCTCGCTTGTCCTCCACCTTGGCCACCGCCTCGGCGTCGACCCCCATGCCGGCGTTGAGCACCGCCCACCGCTCGCCGCAGTCAATCAGGCCGATGCGGCGCCATTGCTTGTGCGGGCCGTATCTGTCGAGCAGCCAGATGAGCTGATTGGTGGCGTCGATGGGGCCCGGCGGGATGCCCAGCGAGCGCGCCGTCACGTTCGCCGACCCGCCGGGCACGATCGCCATCGCCGGGACATGGCCGGTGGGCAGTTGCCCGGGCCGGCCGAGCAGGCCGTTGACCACGTTGCTCACCGTGCCGTCGCCGCCGTGCACGACGACGAGGTCAACGCCGTCCTGGACCGCGGCCTGCGCGATTTCGCCGCCATGGCCGCGGTGCCGGGTGTGTTCGACGGTCAATTCCAGGCGGCTTTGCAGCGCGTGCGCCAACAGATCGCGGCCGGCCGTGGTGGTTGAGGTCGCAGTGGGATTGACGATCAGCACGGCCCGCATGGGGCCAAAGCCTACGGGAGCGGCGACGATGCGGGCCGCGCAGCGGCCCGGGGAGGAGCGCGACGATCGGGTCCAGCCGGCGACGATGCGGGCCGCGTCGTTACGCTGGGGCGGTGATCACGCGTCCACCGGCCACTGTGCGTGGGGCGGGACTGATCGTTGCCCTTCAGGGCGTGTCGGGCCTGGTGGCCACTGCGATTTTGCTGATCCGGGCGATCGGCGGCACCGACCAGCGGGTGGCCAACGGGTTCGGGACGGCGGGGTGGTTCGCACTGGCCGGTGGCGCCGTCCTGGCTGCCGGCTGGGCACTGCTGGTCGGCCGGCGTTGGGGCCGTGGGCTGGCGGTCTTCGCCGAGTTGTTGTTGCTGCCCGTGGCGTGGTACCTGGCCGTGGGTTCGCATCGCGCCCTGATCGGGATCCCGGTGGCCGCCATCGCATTGGCCGCATTGGCGTTGCTGTTCAGTCCGGCCGCGTTGCGTTGGGTTGCCGGCGGGTCATGAGCGCCCGGCCAGCTCGGACAGTGCCATCGCGGCGACTTCGCCGTCCACGTCGGCGACGTGCGCTCGCAGCGTCGGGTTGGCACCGAAAAGTGCTGTGCTGACTTGTTTTTCGACGACAGTGCACTGCTTGGGGGCGCCCTCGAAGTGGGCCAGGCCGTGGATCATCGCCGTGATCGCGGCGGCATCGCCGGGAGCGGCCCGGCGGATGCGCACGGTCACGTTCGGACGCCCAGCGCGGTCAAAATCGTGCGGAATTTGGTTGTCGTCTCGGCTACTTCGCCGTCCGGATCGGATTCGGCGACGATGCCACCGCCGGCGTGGGCCAGCGCGCTGCGACGGTCGGCCGCCAGCTGCGCGCCACGGATGGTCACCACCCAGCGCCCGTCACCGCGGGCGTCGCACCAGCCCACCGCGCCGGCGTAGAACCCGCGATCGCCTTCCAGTGTGCTGATGAGTTGGGTGGCGGCATCGGTGGGCACGCCACCGACCGCGGGGGTGGGATGCAGGGCATGGGTCAAATCGATTGCGGTGGTGGATGTGTCACGCAGCTGACCGGTGATCGGTGTGCTCAGATGCCACAGCGCGGTGGTGCTGCTCAGCGTGGGCGCCGCTGCGACGGTCAGCTCGCTGCACAAGGGACGCAAAGCCTCAGCCATGGTGTCGATGACCAGTTGGTGCTCGTGGCGATCTTTGGCGGAATCGGCAAGCGCGGCGCCCGCGGCGGCGTCGAGGTCGGGGTCGGCGGCTCGCGGCGCCGAGCCGGCGAACGGCCGGCAGGTCACCCGGTCGCCGTCGCGCGCTACCAGCAGCTCTGGACTGGCGCCGACCAGGGTCATGCCCGCATACCGGCTGCCCGCTGCCGACAGGTCGACCAGATAGCCGTAGGCGGCCGGGTCGTCGGCGACCAACCGGCGCAAGATGACTCGGGCGTCCAGCGGGCCATCGGCGCGCAGCTGCAACGCGCGGGCCAGCACCACTTTTTGCAGCGTGCTGTTCGCAGCGGTCAGCTCGTCGCGGGCGCGCCGAACCCGGGCGCGGTGTTCGTCGGGCTCGGGAAGCGCTCCGGCGACGTGCACCGCGGGCAGCGGCCCGGTCGGCCAGTCGGGCAATCCAGCGGCCCGGCGCACCGCGCGCGGCGTCATCAACGCCGCGGGCCCGTCGACGTCAAAAGGTAACGCGCCCAGCACTATTGGCGCCGCGCCTGAGCGCAGCGCCGACTGGGCGCCGGCCACGTCGCGGTAGCAGGCCTGCACGCCGTCGGCGATCACCGCGCCGGCCGGCCCGCACAGCACAAACGGCGGCTCAGTCGGCATTCGGCTCAGTCGTCATTCGGATGGGGCAGGCCCAGCGCGGTCAGCTGGCGGATCCCGTGTTCGAACCCGCCGACCGCGACCGACGCGGGGCCCATCCCGAAGCGGCTGCCCTCGATCAGCGGCAGCTGCACCCAGCGGGTGATGACGGCGCGCGAAAAGTGACCATGACCGACGAACACCACGTCACGCGTCGTCATCAGCTCCAAAGCCAGGGCAACGGCGCGGTCTGCGCGCTCGCTGACTTGCGCCACGGACTCGCCGTCGGGACTGCCGTGCGTCCAGATCGACCACTCGGGTTGGGATTTGTGAATCTCCGCGGTCGTCACGCCTTCGTAGGAGCCGTAATCCCATTCGGCGAGCAGCTCGGACTTCTCGTCGACAGTCAGGCCGGCGAGTTCCGCGGTCTCCATGGCGCGCCGGCGCGGACTGCTGATCACCCTCGGATCGTCAAGGCGCAGCTCGGCCAGTAGCGGGTGGGCCGCGACGGCTTGGGCGCGTCCGTTGTCGGTGAGGTCGACATCGGTGCAACCGGTGTGCTGGCCCGACAGCGACCAGTCGGTTTCCCCGTGGCGTAGCAACACCAGTCGATGGCTCTCGCGGCTATTTTTCAAGCCCATGGGGACGATTCTGCCTGACACACATAGCCATCCGCGCGCGGGCACACGGTGTTGATGCCAGGATGGCAGTTGTCAACCCGCCCGCAGAGACATAGGAGGAGCGCCGTCTGATGAAAGGGACCCGAGTGCTGGCGGTGGCCAACCAGAAGGGCGGGGTGGCCAAGACGACGACGGTCGCGTCGCTGGGTGCGGCGATGGTGGATGCAGGACTACGAGTGCTGCTCATCGATCTGGACCCGCAGGGATGTCTGACGTTTTCCCTTGGGCAGGACCCGGACAAGTTGGCAACGTCGGTGCACGAGGTGTTGCTCGGTGAGGTGGAGCCGAACGCCGCCCTGGTCGACACCGCGGAGGGCATGACGCTGCTGCCAGCGAATATCGACCTGGCCGGGGCGGAGGCGATGCTGCTGATGCGGGCCGGCCGCGAATACGCGCTCAAGCGGGCGCTGGACAAACTCGGCGACACGTTCGACGTCGTGCTGATCGACTGCCCGCCGTCGCTGGGCGTGCTGACCCTGAACGGGCTCACCGCCGCCGACGAGGTCATCGTGCCCCTGCAGTGTGAAACGTTGGCCCATCGCGGGGTCGGGCAATTCCTGCGGACGGTCAACGACGTTCAGCAGATCACCAACCCGGGACTACGGCTGCTAGGTGCGCTGCCGACGCTGTACGACCCGCGCACCACCCACACTCGCGACGTGTTGCTCGACGTCGCGGACCGTTACAACATGCCGGTGCTGGCGCCGCCCATCCCACGCACGGTGCGTTTCGCCGAAGCCAGCGCCTCGGGCTCGTCGGTGCTGGCCGCGCGCAAGAACAAGGGCGCAACGGCCTACCAGGAGTTGGCCGAGGCGCTGCTCAAACACTGGAAGTCGGGCAAAGCGCTGCCGACGTTCACTATCGACGCCTGACGTCGGGCTGAAGCTCAGCCCAGCGCGACCAGGGTGTTGCCGCGCTGCTCGAGCAGTTGCGAACCCGACACGGCGGGAATCACCGCCGAGTCAGCCGGCTGCCGCGGTACCGGCAGGAAGCCTTCGCCGACCCCGGTGACCGGGTCGCAGACAGCGATGCCGTCGGTGACCGGGACGAGCAACTTGCCGGCCATCATCGTCGCCGGACCCACCGGCACCGAAGCGCCCGCCGGCCCGATGGAATAGCGGTAGGTCAGATTCGCCGCATCGAAGACCATGACCCGGTCGCCGGTCCACCAGGTGACCAGGTTGCCGGGTCGAGTCAGCGCGCTGGACGGCGACGGCGGCTTGGGCAGCAGCGTGCTGCCGACCGTCGTGCCGGATTCGTCGACGACGTCGACCCTGGGCTGTGGCGCCGGCAGGTAGATAGCCGTCCTGGTCTCGGCCAAGGTCAGCACCCGCGCGCCGGAATCCACCCCGATGCCCGGCTCGGGTACATCGCGCTGTTCTGGTTCGTCTTCTTCCTTGCTCGGACGCAGCAACTTGAGCCGCAGATCGGCCTGCCGGCCGCAGGCCTCGAACACCGACACCGCCGACGAGCTGGCCGCCGCCGACGTCAACCGGCAGCCGGTATGCAATCCCTTCGACGACGGCTTGACCCGTGCGTCGATCTCGCCGTACGACAGCATCCGGACCATGTCCGAACGCCACAGCTCGAGCCGGGTATCGCCGGCCGACAACACCGTCGTGCCGTCGCTGGACAACTCCACCCGCCGATCGGCGTAGCTGCTGCGGGCCGGGCCGCGCCGGCCGGTGGCTGCGTCGATCGTGCTGGCCTGTCCGCAACCCCGATCATCGCGGTAGACCGCGACGGCGAAGCGGTACACCCAGGAGACACCGCACAGATCGCTGTCGCGGGAATAGCTCCACCGCACGGCACCGGTCACCGGATCACGTCCCTCGACGAGGCGGCCGTCACCGGTCACGACGGTTCCGCCGACCGCAATCGGCTGGACCGTGGCCGCGCTGCGAGCCGTCCAGAGCTGTCGCAGCGCAGCCGGCACGGCATGGGCGGGAGCGGGGTTGGGGGCGGGCGTGGCCGCGGGCCGGCTGATCGTCGCCCGGGCGTCGCTGGTCCACCAGATCAGGGCCGCGGCAGCGGCGACCACGGCCACAATCGCGACCGCAGCCAACAGGTCAGCTTTGCTGCGGCGTTCCGGCTTGACCATGCGGCGGAGGCGACGCCGACTCAGTTGGCAGTGGCGGTCGCGCCCGCTGACTTGCGGGGGCGACGACGGCGACGCCGGGCGCGGGTGCCGTCGGCTGACGTGGCGTCCGCGTTGTTCGCTGCCGGCGCCGACCCATCCCTGTCGGTGTTTCCGATGTTGCCGGTGGCGCCGGAATGGCCGGTCGCCGGCTTGCCGCCACGGGTGCGGGCCCGCTGCCGGCTACTGTTGCGCTTGCGCTGGGGCGCCGGCTCGCCGCCGTTGCTGGTGCGCTTGGCCGGTGCTTTGCGTGCCGTTCCGATGAAGCCTTGGACGTCGGTCGGGATGTCCAGTTCGGCGTAGATGTGCGGCGAGTTGGAGTACGTCTCGGCTGGATCCGGGCAGTTCAGGCCGAGGGCTTTGTCGATCATTGTCCAGCGGGCCAGTTCGTCCCAGTCCACCAATGTGACGGCGACGCCGGTCTTGCCGGCGCGGCCGGTGCGCCCGATGCGGTGCACGTAGGCCTGTTCGTCCTCGGGGATTTGGTAGTTGATGACGTGGGTGACGTCGTCGACGTCGATGCCGCGGGCCGCGACGTCGGTGGCGACCAATACGTCGATGCCGCCGCTGCGGAACGCTTTCAGCGCCTTCTCGCGCGCGATCTGACCCAAGTCGCCGTGCACGGCACCGACGGCGAAACCGCGTTCGGCGAGTTCGTCGGCGACCTTCTGGGCGGTGCGCTTGGTGCGGGTGAAGATCATCGTGGCGCCGCGTCCGCGCGCCTGCAGCACCCGGGTCACCAGCTCGACCTTGTCCAGGGCGTGCGCGCGGTAGACATATTGCTTGGTGAGGTCGTGTACCGCCGAGGAGTGCGGCGCCTCAGCCCGGATGTGGGTGGGCTGGTTCATGAACGTGCGGGCTAGCGTGATGATCGGATCCGGCATGGTCGCCGAGAACAGCATCGCCTGCCGGTCGTCGGGAATCTGGCGCAGTATCCGTTCGATGTCGGGCAGGAAGCCCAGGTCGAGCATCTCGTCGGCCTCATCGAGCACCAGCACCGACAGACCGCCGAGCTGCAGGTGCCCTTGCTGGGCGAGGTCGAGCAACCGACCCGGAGTGCCGACCACCACGTCGGCGCCGGCGCGCAGCGCCTCGATCTGCGGCTCGTACGGACGACCGCCGTAGATGGACACCACCGACAGCCGCCGGTCGTCGTCGGTGGTCAGATACTTGGCGGCGGTGGAGAGGTCACCGTAGACCTGCAGGCAGAGCTCGCGGGTGGGCACCACGATCAGTGCCCGGGGGATGCCGGACAGCGGTCGATCGGGGCCCGAGGTGGTGATCCGCTGCAGCAGCGGCACCCCGAACGCGAAGGTCTTGCCCATTCCGGTACGGGCTTGCCCGATCAGGTCGTCACCGGTGAGCGCGAGCGGCAGCGTCAGCTCCTGGATGGCAAAGGGATGCTCGATGCCTTCGTCCCTGAGTGCCTGCACAATTTCGTCGCGGACACCGAGGTCGGCGAAGGTGGATTCGGATGCGGCTCGGTTAGGTGTGATGAGTGGAGTCATGCGTGAAGCACGTATGCCTTTCGGTGTTGTATTCGATTGGTCAATCGTCGCGGCCACGCGCGCACCAGTTGACTGTCGAATACGTTGCCGATTCGCGGGCCCTGCGCTTACTGAGGCGGGCCAACTGCGTGCACGCACATTGCGTAGGTAGCAGTGGTACGGATCTACCGCCATTACCTGGATCGATTGTAGCTGGTGCGCCGCCGCAGCCTGGATTGGCGGCGCTGCCGCGCGCGGCGGGTCGCCACGATGGCGCCCCCGTGGGGATCGCTAGCGCGGGTATTGCGCGCGCAGCGGGTCGCCACCGATGGCCCCCGTGGGGATCGCTAGCGCGGTATTGCCGCGCGCGGCGGGTCGCCACCGATGGCCCCTAGAGTGGTGGCATGAATCCGCTTTCGCCGGGTGACAAGCTGGCCGATGCGCCGCCACGGCTACCCGCGGACCACCCCGGCGTCAACGAATTGTTCGCGCTGTTGGCCTACGGCGAGGTCGCGGCGTTCTACCGGCTCACCGACGAGGCGCGGATGGCGCCGGATCTGCGCGGACGAATTTCGATGGCCAGCATGGCCGCAGCGGAGATGACGCACTACGAGGTGCTGTCCGCGGCGTTGGAGAGCCGTGGCGTGGACGTGGTGCCGGCGATGTCGAAGTACGCCTCCGCACTCGACGGCTACCACCGGCTGACCACGCCGAGCACCTGGCTGGAAGCGCTGGTCAAGACCTATGTCGGCGACGCGCTTGCGGCCGACTTCTATCTGCAGATCGCCGACGGTCTGCCCGACGAGGTCGCCGACGTGGTGCGCTCGACGATGTCGCAGACCGACCACTCCCAGTTCGTCGTCGGCGAGTTGCGCGCCGCAGTGACAAAGAGCGCCAAACAACGCAGCCGGCTGGCGTTGTGGTCGCGCCGACTGCTCGGCGAAGCGATCACCCAAGCCCAGTACGTGCTGGCCGAACACGACGAGCTGGTCGATCTGGTGGTATCGCGGACCGATGGGTTGGCGCAGGTGGCAGCGTTCTTCGATCGACTACAGCGCACCCACGCCGATCGGATGCGCGAGCTGGGTCTGGCCTGAGCGGCGTGCTAGCGGCTGCAGGCCGCGATCATTGTGCTGCTGGTCGAGATCGCGACGGGCTGGCCGACGCCGTCGCTGATCGAACAGTTGAGATGGCCAGTCAGGCTCGTCGCAACGACGGATCTCATCCCGACTCCCGGGTTCAGCACGACGGTCCTCGACCACGGCAATGACACGTTGAAGTCGGTCTGCGGCGCGCCCTGGGCATCGGTGTAGACGACGGTGACCAGGTCGAGAAGCCCCTTGGTGCCGGTCACCCGATAAACGAAGGTGCGAGCGGCCACCTCCGGTGGCGTCGAAGGGACAGCCGCCGGTGGTGGGACCTCTGCCGGTGCGGTGCTGGTGGCCGACGGGCTCGGCTGCCGTGAGGGCGGCGTCACGGTGGTGACCGTCTCGGGCGGCAGGGCCGGCACCAGGCTGGGCCGCGGCGTCGCGCTTCGCGTCGGTGGCACTACGACGGTGGCCGACGTCGACGCGCTGTCGCCGCCGTTGACGATCACGACGGTGGCGATCATCGCCAGCACGAAGACGATCCCGGCGATGGCCGCGACCGGGCGCCAGCGCGGCTCCATCGGGTCAAACAGCTCATCGCCGTCGGCGTAGATGTCGTCGACGGCGTCATCGGGATAGTCCTGGATATCGTCGCCCAGGAAGTTCGTGGTGCTAATGATGCAGATGTTATCCCTGTGCCAACAGCCCCAGGTTGGGCGTATGGGCGTGTCAGGTCACGATTTGCCAACGGCGGCCGTTTTGACCGACGCCCGCGAACACTTGGCAGCGACCGGCTTTCAGCACCCTCGTCCAGCGTCCACTAGCCTGCTTGTCGAAGCACCGAACACCGAGGGATGGGAAAGGACCGGCGTGGAGGTCAAGATCGGTATCACGGACAGCCCGCGCGAGCTGGTCTTCACCAGTGCGCAATCGCCCGGCGAAGTCGAAAAACTCGTCACGGCCGCGCTGGGCAAGGATTCCGACGTGCTTGGCCTGACCGACGACAAAGGCCGCCGCTTTGTGGTCAACTCAGCCAAAATCGCCTACGTCGAAATCGGTGTCGCCGACGCACGCCGCGTCGGCTTCGGCATTGGGAGCGCTGCGGCTAAGACCGAGTGAGCGGCACGTGTGACAGCCCGCCCCACGCGAACGCCACGGTGCCGTCCACGGCATCGTCCTTGGTGATCGGCCGATTGGAGTCGAGCCAGTACCTGGCGCAGTCCACGCTGACCCCGACCAAGCCCACCGCGATCATTCGGGCGCGGTGCGGGTCCAACCCCGAGTCGGCGCTGATCAGGTCGAAAACCGCGTCGATGCACGACTCGGTGGCCACCCGTACCTGTGCGGCGACCTGAGGTTCGGTGATGTAGTCGTTCTCGAAGATCAACCGGTAGCCCAGGCTGTCGTGCTCGATGAAGTCGAAGAAGGCCCCCACGGCCGACCGCAGCCGTTGCCGGTTGTCGGTGGTGGTGCGCAGAGCCTGACGCACACCGGACACCAGATTCTCGACGTGGCGCGCCAAGACCGCTAAGTACAATTCCAGCTTGCTTGTAAAGTGCTGGTAGAGAACGGGTTTGCTGACACCGGCGCGTTCGGCGATCTCGTCCATGCCGGCGGCGTGGTAGCCGCGGTTGACGAAAACATCGCTGGCAGCGATGAGCAATTGGCCCCGACGCTCGTCACGAGGCAGTCGGTTGCCGCGTCGTGCGGTTGTGCCGGGCTTCATCACCCCGCTCCTGCCGGCGGCGTTGGCGAGATCGCTCATCCATTCCTCAATCTGGTTGTCCTGGCGCCGGTGGGGTGAAAGCGCAGTTGATCGCACCGACACTACTACCCGCTCGCCTTTTTCGATCGTCACCCAGGTTTTGAATGTCGGCATGTCAGCGTCGTAGCAGTACCTTCTGGCGCGCCGAGAGTCCCAGCTAGCGGCCGCTGTGCCATCCTGGGAAAGTGACTTTCGACCCCGACCGGCGGGGGGGGAACCGCACACCGGTCCTGCGTGACGACTGGCGGGAACCGCTGCGCGCTCAGCGGGACCCGCTGGCGTGGGGCGCGGGCGCCGGGCGGGTCCGGTCGAATCGAGACACCAGCCGCTTTCGCAAACAGAGTTGGTTGGGGCGTTTCGTATCCACCTACGGCTGGCGCGCTTACGCGCTGCCGGTGCTGGTTGCCGTCACCGGGGTGGTGCTCTACCAGACCCTCAACGGGACCAGCGCGTCTGCACCCGCGTCCGGGCAGCCGGTGCAGGGTCCGCCAAAAATCGGCGCGGTGGGCACGGTGATCGTCGACGCCCCGCCCCGCGGTCTGACCCAGTTCGACGCCAGCCTGCCCACTGGCATGCTGCCCAATGGCGGCACGTACACCGATGCCGGCGACAAGTCGTGGCAGATCGTTCCGGGTGTTACGCCGCAGATGGGGCAGGGGACGGCCAAAGTCTTCAAATACACCGTCGAGGTCGAAAACGGCATGGATCCCACCCCGTTCGGCGGTGACGACGCGTTCGCCGGAATGGTCGACCAGACGCTGGCCAATCCGAAGAGCTGGATCCACGATGCGCAGTTCGCGTTCGTCAGGATGGACGCAAATGACAAGAGCAAACCCGACATCCGCATCTCGCTGAGTTCGCCGATGACCGTCCGCCAGGGCTGCGGTTACGAGTTCCCGCTCGAGACCTCCTGCTACAACCCGTCCTATGGCGCCGAGGCCCAACCGCGGGTCTTCATCAACGAGGCCCGCTGGGTGCGCGGCGCGTTGTCCTTCCAGGGCGACGTGGGTTCCTACCGGCAGTATCTGGTCAACCACGAAGTCGGCCACGCCATCGGGTACCTGCGGCACGAGCCGTGCGACAAACAAGGCGGCCTGGCGCCGGTCATGATGCAGCAGACGTTCTCGACCTCCAACGACGACGCCGCGAAATTCGACCCGGAGTGGGTCAAGCCCGACGGCAAGAGCTGCCGATTCAATCCCTGGCCCTACCCGATCGCCTAGCTCGCTCGGAAAAATTGCGGACTATGCATGAGGAGATGTCGGTGTCGACGCCGTTGCCGCCGTTAGTTGAGCCGGCTGCCGAATTGACCCGTGACGAGATTGCCCGCTACAGCCGGCATCTCGTGATCCCCGACCTCGGTGTCGACGGGCAGAAGCGGCTCAAGAACGCCCGGGTGCTGGTGATCGGCGCGGGCGGCCTCGGCGCGCCGACGCTGTTGTATCTGGCCGCGGCGGGCGTCGGCACGATTGGCATCGTCGATGACGACGTCGTCGAGGAGTCGAATCTGCAGCGCCAGATCATCCACGGCGTCTCCGATCTCGGCCGGTCCAAGGCGCAGTCGGCGCGTGACTCGATCGCCGAAGTGAACCCGCTGGTGGAGGTGCGGTTGCACGAGGCGCGACTGGCGGCTCACAACGCCGTCGACCTCTTCGAGCAATATGACCTGATCCTGGACGGCACCGACAACTTCGCCACCCGGTATCTGGTCAACGACGCCGCAGTACTGGCGCGCAAGCCCTACGTGTGGGGCTCGATCTACCGGTTCGAAGGTCAGGTGTCGGTGTTCTGGGAGCACGCACCCGGCGGTCGCGGTCTGAACTATCGCGACCTGTACCCCGAACCGCCCCCGCCGGGCTTGGTGCCGTCGTGCGCCGAAGGCGGTGTGCTGGGCGTGCTGTGCGCATCGATCGCTTCGGTGATGGGCACCGAGGCGATCAAGCTGATCACCGGAATCGGTGAGTCATTGCTCGGCCGGCTGATGATGTACGACGCGCTGGCCATGAGCTATCGCACCATCGCCATCCGCAAAGACCCGGCCGGTCCAGAGATCACCGGGTTGGTCGACTACGAGGAATTCTGCGGGGTGGCCTCCGATCGGGTGGCCGCCGACTCCGCGATCACTCCTCGCGAGCTGCGTGACTTGCTGGATTCCGGCGCCAAAGTAGCGCTGATCGATGTGCGTGAGCCGGCGGAGTGGGAGATCAACCATATCGACGGAGCCCAGTTGATTCCCAATTCGCTGATCGGCTCCGGCGAGGGCCTGGCCGAGCTGCCCCGGGACCGTCAGGCGGTGTTGTATTGCAAGACGGGGGTGCGCTCGGCCGAGGCATTGGCGGCGCTTAAGAAGGCCGGGTTTGCCGACGCGGTGCACCTGCAGGGCGGCATCGTGGCCTGGGCCGAACAGATGCAGCCCGACATGGTGATGTACTGATTCACCACCGGAAACTGCGTCTTCGTGTCTAGTCCCGAGAGTTCGCTGAGCCCGATTAGGCTGATCGTGTGAGTGTCGAGCCGCCGCCGGAGCATCTGCTGTCCGCGTTCGGTTTGAGCGGCGTGCGGCCGATCGCGTTGGGTGCCAGCTGGGAGGGTGGCTGGCGGTGTGGCGAAGTGGTGCTGTCGATGGTCGCCGACAACGCCCGCGCCGCGTGGTCGGCGCGGGTGCGCGAGACGTTGTTCGTCGACGGTGTGCGGCTGGCCCGGCCGGTCCGCTCGACCGATGGGCGCTATGTGGTGTCTGGTTGGCGAGCAGACACTTTCGTCGCCGGCCAGCCCGAGCCCCGGCACGACGAGGTGGTGTCGGCGGCGGTGCGGCTGCACGAAGCGACCGGCAAGCTGGAACGGCCGCGATTTCTGACTCAGGGGCCGACGGCGCCCTGGGCTGACGTCGACGTCTTCATCGCCGCTGACCGTGCCGCATGGGAAGAACGGCCGCTGCAGTCGGTGCCGGCCGCGTCGCGCTCGGCCTCTCCCACCGCCGACGGACAGCGGTCAGTCGAGTTGATCAGTCAGCTCGCCGGGCTGCGGCGGCCGACCAAGAGTCCCAACCAGCTGGTCGACGGCGACCTCTACGGCACAGTGCTGTTCGCGGGCGCGGCCGCCCCGGGCATAACGGACATCACGCCGTACTGGCGGCCTGCATCGTGGGCGGCGGGAGTGGTCGTCGTCGACGCGTTGTCGTGGGGCGAGGCCGACGAAGGCCTGATCGATCGCTGGAACGCGCTCCCGGAGTGGCCGCAGATGCTGTTGCGCGCGTTGATATTCCGGCTCGCCGTGCACGCGTTGCATCCGCGTTCGACGGCGGCCGCATTCCCGGGTCTGGCACGCACCGCCGCACTGGTGCGGCTGGTGCTCTAATCGCGAAACTGGTGGCGGACCTCGGCGAGCGCGATCTTGCCGTCGAGGGCGAGAATCCCTTCTGCCCGAAGCAATTCCAACTGCCGGGTGGTCAGGTGCCGGGCCGGGCGCCCCGATGCCGTGATCACCCGATGCCAGGGCAGGTCCGAGGAGTCGGTGCGCATGATCCAGCCGACAATGCGTGGACTGGAAAGCCCTGCGACACAAGCGATATCGCCATAGGTCGACACCCTGCCGGCGGGTATCGAGGCAACCAAGGCGCGCACCCGCTCGATCTGATCGTCGGTAACCGTCGCCACCGTCAGCGCATCCGCTCGCGGATCAACGCGGCGACTTCGGCCGGCTTGGTCTCGGCCACCATGTGATCGCATGCCAAAGTCAGTGACTGAAAATCGGGCCCCAACCGCTCGCGCAAATCGGTGATGAGCCGGTCGGTGACGTATGACGGCGACGTCCACGCCGCCTGCACCAGCGTCGTTCCAATTCCTTTGGGCGGCACTATGATATCGCGGGCCAACTCGCTCCAGTAGGCCATCATCGCGGGCAGGCTGAGCCGCCAGGTGCACCGTCCGCCCGGCAACTCGACGAGGTGCTCGTCGAGTTCGGCATCGACGACGGCCGGGTCCACGCCCGCCCAGGAGCCGTTGGTTTTCGCCGTACGGGCCTCGGCGGCGTCGGCGTAATCCGGGGAGGCCAGCATTGCGTCGGCAATCTCACGCATCCATCCGCCGTCGAGTCCGATGGCCGGGTCGAGCAGCACCAGTCCCGCCACCCGGCCGGGATGGGTGGCGGCCAGATGCAGCGCGACCGCGGCTCCGAACGAATGCGCTACCACCACGACCGGCTGATCGGGCTGATGCTCGAGCAACTGGGCCAAAGCGGCGACGTTGGCCTCGATCGTCCACGGTGCCGACCACGACGACCTGCCGTGCCCGATCAGATCGGGTGCGGCAACGGTGATTTCGGGTAGGTGCCGGCTCGCCAGCAATTCCCAGCGCTTGCCGTGCCCGGTGAGCCCGTGCAGCGCCAGCAGTCGCACGGGACCGGGCGGGCCGAAGCGGTGCACGTGCAGGCGGGTCACCCGTTGATGGTGCCAGCCGGGCGGTCACCCGTCGTCGGCCGGGCCGACTTGTCGGACCCCCGTGGTGTCATTCGCGCTATGTCTTACCGCTGGGGCCCGGAGGCCCGCACTGTGCTCGATCCCGGTCTGCGCGGGATGGTGCGCGTGCTCGGTGGGCCGGGAACGGGTAAGACCTCGTTGCTGATTGACGTCGCGGCTGATCGAATCCGGGCGGCCGCCGATCCGGAATCGGTGTTGCTGTTGACCGGATCCGGGCGCATCTCGCCGCAAGCACGCAGCGCGTTGACGGCGAAGCTGCTCGGCTCCCAGAACGTCGGTGCCCGCTCGGCGGTGATCCGGGAGCCGTTGGTGCGCAGCGTGCACAGCTATGCGTTCGCGGTGCTGCGGCTGGCGGCTCAGCGTGCCGGCGGCCCCCCACCCAGGCTGGTCACCAGCGCCGAACAGGATGCGATCATCGCCGAGTTGCTTGCCGGCGAGGTTGCCGACGGTCCCGATGCGACGACGCCGTGGCCGACCGAGCTGCGCGGGGCCCTGGGTACTGCCGGTTTCGCCGCCGAATTGCGTGAGCTGCTGACCCGTTGCGCCGAGCGCGGCATTGACCCTCAGCAGCTCGAACGGGTGGGCCGGCTGTCGGGTCGTCCCGAATGGGTGGCCGCCGGCCGGTTCGCACGCGATTACGAGCAGGTGATGCTGCTGCGCGCGGCCGTGGGAACGGCTGCCCCGCAGGCGACTACCCCGGCCGTGGGGGCCGCCGAATTGGTCGGGGCCGCTCTCGAGGCATTCGCCGTCGACCCCGAACTGCTGGCCGCGCAGCGCGCCCGCATCGGCGTCCTGCTGGTCGACGATGCCCAGCAACTCGATCCGCAGGCCGCGCTGCTGGTTCGGGTGCTGGCCGCCGGTGCCGAGCTCACGCTGCTCGCCGGTGACGCGGACCAAGCGGTGTTCGGTTTCCGGGGCGCTGAGCCGACGGCGCTGCTGGGTGAGGGCACGCCGTCGGTCACGCTGAGGACGTCCTATCGCTGTGCTCCGGCCGTGGCGCGCGCGGTCTCGGGTATCGCCGGCCGGCTTTCCGGCGGGAGCGAAATCGAGGGCACCGGAGACGATTCGGGATCGGTGATGGTGAAACTTGCCGCCTCTGCCAACGCGGAGGCGGCGATGATCGCCGATTTCTTGCGGCGCGCGCACCTCGTCGACGGCGTGCCGTGGTCGCAGATGGCAGTGATTGTCAGGTCGGTGCCTCGTGCCGCGGCCGGATTGCCGCACGCGCTGGCGCGGGCCGGCGTTCCGGTGGCCCCCGCGGCAGTCACCGGCTCGCTGGCCGCACAGCCCGCGGCGCAGGCGTTGCTGACGGTGCTGGCCGCTACCGCCGACGGACTCGACGGCGAGCAGGCGCTGGCGCTGCTCACCGGCCCGATCGGTCGTGTCGATCCGGTTTCGCTGCGTCAGCTGCGCCGGACCCTGCGTCGCGCCGACATCGACCGATCGCCAAGGGAATTCGACGACCTGTTAGTCGAGGCGCTGACCGGTAGCCTGCCGGCCCGGCTGCCCGCGGCGCAGGTCCGGCCGCTGAAGCGGATACGCGCGGTGCTGGACGCCGCGGCGGCCTCGCAACGCCGCGGGGACGATCCGCGCTACACGCTGTGGGCGGCGTGGCACCGTTCGGGTTTGCAGCGCCGTTGGCTCGCCGCGTGTGAGCGCGGTGGGTCGTCCGGAGTGCAGGCGGGCCGGGACCTCGACGCGGTGACGGCGTTGTTCGACGCCACCGACCAGTACTTGTCGCGCACCGTCGGTGGCTCGCTGCGCGGGCTGATCGATCATCTGGTGACCCAGCAGTTGCGTGTGGCGGGCGGCGAGCCGGCGGCCCCGGCCGAGCAGGTCGCGGTGCTCAGCGCGCATGCGGCGCTCGGCCATGAGTGGGATCAGGTGGTGATCGCCGGCCTGCAGGACGGGTTGTGGCCCAACACGATTCCGCGCGGGGGAGTGCTCGGCACCCAGCGACTGCTGGATGTGCTCGACGGGGTCGCCGAGAACACCTCGATGCGGGCGCCGCTGCTCGCCGAGGAGCGGCGACTGCTGGTGGCCGCGATGGGCCGGGCCCGCACACGGTTGCTGGTGACGGCCATCGACGGGGAGGCGAACGGCGACAACGAGGCCAGCGTGCCGTCGCCGTTCTTCGCCGAGATCGCGCAGTGCTCCACCGGAGCCGCCGATGCCGCGCTGCCCGATTGCGGCGACCCGCTGCAACCCGTCACGGCGCCGCGGGTGCTGTCGGCTACCGCCGTCGTCGGCCGGCTGCGCAGCGTGGTGTGCGCGCCATCGGGCACGGTCAGCGACTCGATGCGTGATTGTGCGGCAACGCAATTGGCGCGCCTGGCGGTAGCGGGTGTGCCGGGCGCCGATCCGTCCGGCTGGTACGGCATGTCACCGGTCAGTACCACCGAACCGATGTGGAGCGGTGACGATCACGTCGTCACGCTGACCCCGTCGAGCCTGCAAACGTTGACCGATTGCCCGCTGCGATGGCTGGCCGAGCGCCACGGCGGTACCGATCCCCGCGATCTCGGTTCGACCATCGGTTCGGTGCTGCACGCACTGATCGCAGAGCCGGCCGGCGAGTCGGAGCTACTGGCCGCTCTGGAGCGGGCATGGCAGCAACTGCCGTTCGAATCAGGTTGGTATTCAGCCAATGAGCTGGCCCGGCATCGGGCGATGATCGAGACGTTCCTGGCGTGGCGGGCGCAGACCCGCTGCGAGCTGACCGAGGTCGGCGTCGAAGTCGAGGTCGACGGTGTGCTCGACGGCGGCGTCCGGCTGCGCGGCCGGGTCGACCGGATCGAGCGCGACGCCGCCGGCCGGCTGGTGATCGTCGACGTCAAGACCGGCAAGACAGCGGTGAGTAAGGACGATGCGCAGCGGCACGCCCAGCTGGCGACCTACCAGCTCGCGGTGGCCGAGGGCTTGGTCGCCGACGGCGACGAACCCGGCGGCGGGCGGCTGGTGTACCTGGCGAAGACCGGTTCGACGGGCGCCACTGAGCGCGAACAGGATCCGTTGACATCCGAAGCACGCGAACAGTGGCGCGAACGGATCCGCGACGCGGCGAAGGCAACGGCCGGGCCGCAGTTCGTTGCCCGGATCAACGACGGCTGCGCGCACTGCCCGCTGCGGCCGAGCTGCCCCGCCCACACCGGGGTCGACGGGAAGGGGTCGGTATGACCGTCACAGCAATCGCGTCCGCGCGCTACAGCCCGAATGAATTGGCAAGTGCACTGGGTCTTTTCGAGCCCACGGACGAACAGGCGGCGGTCATCGCCGCCGCACCGGGCCCGCTGGTGGTCATCGCGGGGGCAGGGGCCGGAAAAACCGAGACGATGGCGGCACGGGTGGTGTGGCTGGTGGCCAACGGCTACGCCGAGCCCGGCCAGGTGCTGGGTCTGACCTTCACCCGCAAGGCAGCCGGGCAGTTGCTGCGGCGGGTCAGGTCCCGGCTGGCCCGGCTCAGCGGCAGCGGACTGGCCATCGGCAGCCAACTCGTCGGCGAGCCCGCCGGAGCGCCGGTGGTCGGCACCTATCATGCGTTCGCCGGCCAACTGCTGCGCGAATACGGTTTGCTGTCACCGGGTGTGGGGAAGCACGCGCAGCCCATCGAGCCCGCCACCCGGCTGCTCAGCGAAACCGAGCTCTGGCAGCTGGTGTTCGACGTGGTGAACAAGCATCAGGGTGAGCTGCGCACCGAGAAGAACCCGGCCGCGGTCACGGCAATGGTGCTGCGTCTGTCGGGTCAGCTCGCCGAGCATCTGGTCGACACCGGCCAGCTGCGCGACACCCATCTGGAGCTCGAACGGATGGTGCACACCTTGCCTGCGGGCCCGTACCAACGCGACCGAGGCCCGAGCCAGTGGCTGCTGCGAATGCTGGCCACCCAGGCGGAACGCGCCGAGGTGATGCCGCTGATCGACGCCCTGCACCAACGGATGCGGGCGGAGAAGGTGATGGACTTCGGCGGCCAGATGGCCTCGGCCGCTCGGCTGGCTTCCGCGATTCCGCACGTCGGGGAGCAGTTGCGCAGCCGCTATCGGGTGGTGCTGCTCGATGAATACCAAGACACCGGATACGCCCAGCGCATCCTGTTGTCGTCGCTGTTCGGCGGGGGAGTCGACGACGAACTGGCATTGACCGCTGTCGGAGACCCGATCCAGTCCATCTATGGCTGGCGCGGCGCGTCGGCGACCAACCTGCCGCGGTTTACCACCGACTTCCCGCTGCCCGACGGCAGCCCGGCGCCGGTACTGGAACTGCGTACCAGCTGGCGCAATCCACCGACCGCCTTGTATGTCGCCAACGCCGTCTCGGCCGATGCGCGACAACGATCGGTGGCGGTGCGAGCGCTCCGCTCCCGCCCCGACGCCGAACCCGGCACGGTGCGCTGCGCGCTGTTGCCCAATGTGCAGGTCGAACGGGACTGGGTCGCAGACCACCTGCAGCAGCGCTACCAGCACGCGGCCGCCGCCGGCGTCGCGCCACCGACCGCCGCCGTCCTGGTGCGCCGCAACGCCGATGCCGCACCGATCGCCACCGCGCTGCGTGCCCGCGGCGTTCCGGTGGAAGTGGTCGGACTGGCCGGACTGCTCGCGGTGCCCGAGGTCGCCGATGTGGTCGCGATGCTGCGTCTGGTGGCCGACCCGACCGCCGGTGCCGCCGCCATGCGGGTGCTCACCGGCCCCCGGTGGCGGCTCGGGGCCCGCGACGTCGCGGCGCTGTGGCGCCGCGCCGTGGCGATCGAGCGGGTCGCCGAAGCGGCCGGTCCGCAGGGCGATCCCGCGGGCCTGGCCGACGCCCTCGCCGACCCCGGTCCGGCCGACGGCTATTCAGCCGAGGGGTATCGGCGCATCATCGCGTTGGCCGAGGAGCTCAGTGTGCTGCGCAGCCATCTCGGCCATCCGCTGCCCGATCTGGTTGCCGAGGTGCGCCGGCTGCTGGGTCTGGACTGCGAGGTGCGGGCGACACTGCCCGGCGCCGGATGGACCGGCACCGAGCAGCTCGACGCCTTCGCCGACGTGGTCAGCGGCTACGCCGACCGGACCGCCACCACCGACTCGCTGGCCTCGGTCATGGGTCTGCTGGCCTACCTGGATGCGGCCGCCGTCGTCGAGAACGGCCTGGCGCCGGCACAATCCGTCGTCGCCCAGAATCGGGTACAAGTGCTCACCGTCCATGCCGCCAAGGGGTTGGAGTGGGAGGTGGTCGCGGTGCCGCACCTGTCGGGTGGGTTGTTCCCGTCCACCGCACAGGCCCGCACCTGGCTCACCGACGCCGCCGACCTGCCGCCATTGTTGCGCGGCGATCGCTCCACCGTAGGGGTGCACGGCGTGCCGGTTCTGGACACATCAGATGTGACCAATCGAAAGCAGCTGTCGGACAGCATATTCAAACACCGTCGGCAGCTGGAACAACGCCGTCTCGATGAGGAGCGCAGGCTGCTGTACGTGGCCATCACCCGTGCCGAAGACACCCTGTTGCTGTCGGGTCACCATTGGGCAGCGACCGGCATCAAGCCCCGCGGCCCGTCGGACTTTCTGTGCGAACTCAAGGACACCATCGACCAGTCAACCGCTGCCGGCGAACCCTGCGGCGTGGTCGAGCACTGGGCGGTTGCGCCGGCGGATGGTGACCGAAACCCGCTGCGCGACATCGTTCACGAGGCGACCTGGCCCGTCGACCCGCTGGCTGATCGCCGTGCCGACGTGCAACGCGGAGCCGCACTGGTCGCCGCCGCGATGTCGGCCGACGCGCCACAGGTGACTGACACCGACGTAGAAGAGTGGGCGGCCGACGTCGACGCGCTGCTCGACGAACGGGCCCGCGCCGCGCAACCGCGGGCGCACCCGCTACCCAGCGGACTGTCGGTCAGCAGCCTGGTGGACTTGGCCCGCGACCCCGAGTATGCTCTGCAGCGGCTGATGCGCCGGCTGCCGACGCGACCCGAGCCACATGCTTTGTTGGGCAATGCGTTTCACGACTGGGTCGAACGCTTCTACGGCGCCGAACGGCTGTTTGACCTCGCTGATCTGCCCGGTGCCGCCGACACCGAGATCGCGCAGCGCGACGCCGACGAGCTGGCTACGTTGCAGGAAGCTTTCCTCGCCTCACCGTGGGCTGCTCGCACGCCGGTAGCCGTCGAGGTGCCCTTCGAGATGGCCATCGGCGGCACTGTGATCCGTGGTCGCATCGACGCGGTCTTCGCCGAGCCCGACGGCGGGGCCACCGTGGTGGACTGGAAAACCGGCGAGCCTCCACCTGGCTCAGAGGCGGCGCGGCACGCCGCCATTCAGCTCGGCGTCTACCGGCTCGCCTGGGCCGCGCTCAGCGGCTGTCGGGAGTCGTTGGTGCGCACCGCTTTCCACTACGTCCGACCGGGGCTCACCGTTGTCCCGGATGTGCTACCGGGGCGCGACGAGTTGGCCCAGCTGCTAGCGGGTTAGGCGGCTGACCTTGAGGGCGGTGGTGACCATCGGAATCTGCAGCGGCAGCCGCGCCAACGCGACGATCCGCATCGGCCAAGGCTTGTCCCACCACAGCCGGACCATGTTGATGTTGCCCGGTAAGACCGCGACGAACAGCGCCGCAGCTGCCAACGCGGCCAACCGCCGGGTGCGGTGTGGCAACAGCAGTGCGCCGATGAACGGCCTCGGCGACGCCCGACGCGTAGGTGTAGAACCGCGGGCTGCCCGGCAGCTCAGCGGGGATGATGCCGTCGAACGATTTCGGCGCCACGAAGTGGAGGGTGCCGACACCGAGCAAAAGCGCCGCGATTCGGTGCGCGGGTGTCTGGCTGGCATCCCGCTGAGGTCTGGCTGTGATGGCGGTCATGGTTACATTGTGTCGTGCGCCGGGTCGAGCGATGAACTGTGGCCAAAATTAGCCGTCAGCGACGCGATCTCGACGAGACGCTGATCAACCGGCCCGGCTACGCGCTGGTCGGTGTGGTGCGCGTCCCGGAGGGACAAGTCAGCCCGATGTGGGCTATTTGGCGACGAGTCGCGATCGCGCTGCTCGATTTGTTGATCGCGGTGATCGTCGTCTATATAGACCGCGACGGCTATGCCGACGTAAGACACACGCGGCTGTCGTTTCTTGATTGTGTGTACTACGCGACCGTGTCGTTGACGACCACCGGATACGGTGATGTCACGCCGTATACCGAATCCGCGCGCTTGGTCAACATCGCGGTCATCACGCCGCTGCGGATCATGTTCTTGATCGTTTTGGTCGGCACGACGCTCCAGGTCCTCACCGAGCGGTCGCGGCAAGCCTGGAAGATCCAGCGTTGGAGGAGCAAAGTGCGCAACCACGCCGTCGTCATCGGGTATGGGACCAAAGGTAAAACAGCGACAGCCGCGATGATCGGTGACGGGGTGCCTCCTGGCACCATCGTCGTGGTCGATACCGACCAGTCGACATTGGAACACGCCACGGCCGCCGGCCTGGTCACCGTCCACGGCGACGCCACCAAATTCGAGGTACTCCGGCTGGCCGGGGTCGAGCATGCGTCGTCGATCGTGGTGGCCACCAACCGCGACGACACGGCTGTGCTCGTGACGCTGACGGCTCGGGAGATCGCACCCAAAGCCAAGATCGTCGTCGCGATCCGCGAGGCTGAAAACCAGCATCTGCTCAAGCAATCCGGAGCGGATTCGGTGGTCATCTCCTCCGAGACCGCCGGCCGACTGCTCGGCGTGGCCACCACAACGCCCAGCGTCGTCGAGATGATCGACGACCTGCTGACACCGTCGCATGGATTCGCCATCGCCGAACGCGAGGTCGAGCAGACCGAGCTCGGCGGCTCGCCGCGGCATCTGGCGGACATCGTGCTGGGCGTGGTCCGCGACGGCCGCCTGCTTCGCGTCGATGCACCCGAGGCCGATGCCATCGAGGCCGGCGACCGGCTGCTCTACGTCCGCAATACGGGGAAGTGACCGTGGCGATCGCAAGCGCGGCGAAGCCGGGCGCCGCGGGTCGCCACCAGGAGGTGTAGCAGCGTGGATTTCCAATTACGAAGCGTGCCGCTGCTGTCGCGCATCGGCGCTGACCGAGCCGACCAGGTGCGCACCGACATCGAGGCGGCGACCGTTGGCTGGGCGGATGCGGCGCTGCTGCGGTTGGACTCGCGTAATCAGGTGATGGTTGCCGGCGGCCGAGTGTTGCTGGGTGAGGCGAAGACCCTGGGCGACAAGCCGCCGCCGGACGCGGTTTTCCTCGGCCGCATCGAGGATGGCCGGCACGTGTGGGCGGTGCGCGGGCCGCTGCAAGCCCCCGAGGATCCCGACCTCGAAGCCGAGGTGGCCGATCTGCGCCGGGCCGGCCGGCTTTTCGATGATGTCGGCGCCCAGCTGGTGTCGGCGGCCGCGGCGCTGCTGAATTGGCATGCCAGCGCGCGGTTCAGCTCAGTGGACGGCTCGCCGACCAAGTCGGTCAGGGCGGGCTGGGCGCGGGTCAATCCGGTCACCGGTCACGAGGAGTTTCCACGTATCGATCCCGCGATCATCTGCCTGGTGCACGACGGCGGCGACCGCGCGGTGCTGGCCCGTCAAACGGTGTGGCCGGATCGGATGTTCTCGCTGCTGGCCGGTTTCGTCGAAGCGGGGGAGTCCTTCGAAACCTGTGTCACCCGCGAGATCCGCGAGGAAATCGGGCTGACCGTCAGCGATATTCGCTACCTGGGCAGCCAGCCGTGGCCGTTCCCGCGATCGCTGATGATCGGCTTCCACGCGATCGCCGATCCGGCTGAGCCGTTCGCGTTCAACGACGGCGAGATCGCGGAGGCCGACTGGTTCACCCGCGACGAGATTCGTGCCGCGCTGTCCCTCGGCGACTGGAGCAGCGACTCGGAGTCCAGGCTGCTGCTGCCCGGATCGGTGTCGATCGCGCGGGTGATCATCGAGTCCTGGGCTGCGCTGGACTGAAATCGGGCTGGCATGAAATGGGCACACAAATCGTGGTCATTATCTTGTCCGCAAACGTCTGACGCTTGGCGTCGAACAACGGCAACAGGTATCCAATAAAGAAAACCGCGGCGTCCAGGATGTGGGCGATCTGCCGCAGCAGTGATCTACTGAATCCGATTGGCTGGCCGGTCTTTTCACTGATCACCTGGAACCCTAGTACCGACTTGCCGATGCTCGACCCAGTCCGCCCTTGGCGGTAACCGTAATTCCCGATGAA
>NZ_DASXEP010000120.1:0-2597 GCF_036490025.1 Mycobacterium sp.
CGACATGCGCCTCTACCTCGACGGCGGTCTGCAGTTCTCCACCCGCGACGAGTACCGCTACACCGAAAGCCTTGTCTACCCCGCGCTCGGCGCGGGGGCGCGATCGGTGCTCGTGCTGGGCGGCGGCGACGGACTGGCGGCGCGTGAACTGTTGCGAACGCCGGGCGTCGAGAAAATCGTGCAAGTCGAGCTCGACCCAGCCGTCATCGAATTAGCCCGCGGCACAATGCGTTCCGCCAACGGCGGTGCACTGGACAATCCCCGTGTGCAGATCGTGACCGGCGACGCGATGACCTGGCTGCGCGGCCCTGACCATAAAACCTTCGACGCGGTCATTGTCGACCTGCCCGACCCCGATACGCCGGTGCTGGGCCGGCTGTACTCGACCGAGTTCTACGGGCTGGTTTCGCGCGCGCTGGCTCCCGGCGGCCTGATGGTGGTGCAGGCGGGCAGCCCGTATTCAACCCTGATGGCGTTCTGGCGCACGGTTTCTACGATCACGACCGCCGGTTACGCCGTCACTCCGTATCACGTCTACGTCCCCACCTTCGGCGACTGGGGCTTCGCGCTGGCGCGCCGGGGCGGTACGGCGCCACGACCCGCCGTACCGCCGAATGCGCCGCCGCTGCGGTTTCTCAACCAGTCGGTGCTCGACGCCGCAACGGTTTTCGCACCGGACGTGCAACCGCGCACGCTGGAGCCGTCGACGCTGGAACACCCGCGCGTCGTCGAAGACATGCGCCACGGCTACGACTAGCAATGTCAGTTCTCTTCAGATCACGCGACCAACGGGTTCGTCCACCGAAGTCCAGGAAACCGCATGAAATCCGTATCTGCAGAGGCTATTTCGACTCCGTGCTCGATTGCGAGGGCAGCCAGCTGTGCATCCGGGACAAGATTCCCGGTGATCTCGACCTGTTCGCACAGCCTTCCATAAACGCGTGCGGTGAGTTGGGTTGCGGTCGGAATCCAGACCACCGGGACAGCGAGCCATTCTTCGATGTATCCCCAGGCGTCGGCGGCGGGCAGCGGGTTCTCGGTCACACGCGGATGCGTGGCGATCCGTAGGAACGCGCCAATGGTCTGCCAGGGGATGCCGACTCGGCTATCGCCGTCGAGCGCCTGCTGAAGCCAGGCTGCGGCAGCCTCGTTATGGCTGCTGTTCTCGTCCACCGCGTACAGCAGGAGGTTCGCGTCAACGATCATCGTCGATGAGATCGAGCACTTCGGCGACGTTCGTCAGGTCAACTTTGAGGCCGATCTTGGAGGTTCGGTGCTGATACCTGACTGTGTTGGCGCTGGTGCTGTTTTCCGCCATACCCCGTCGCGCCAGTAGGTTGAGGGCCTCGCTGAGCCCCATTCCTGCACGGCGGAGGCGTTCGATTTCGGTCGCTACATCGCTATCGATCACCACAGTTGTACGCATGCCGCCATGCTACCGCGAGTGCATCATGATGCGCGGTCAGCCGCATCGACGTGTCAAGCTACTCGTCGTCGAGCGCGGCCAGCACCTCGTCGGACAGGTCGACATTGGTGTAGACGTTCTGCACGTCGTCGCTTTCTTCCAGCGCGTCGACGAGCTTGAACACCTTGCGGGCGCCGTCGATGTCGACGGGCACGCTGACCGACGGCTGGAAACTGGCTTCCGCCGATTCGTAGTCGATGCCGGCGTCCTGCAGCGCGGTGCGCACTGCCACCAAATCGGTTGGCTCTGAGATGACCTCGAAGCTGTCGTCGAGGTCGTTGACATCCTCAGCCCCGGCCTCCAGAACGGCGGTCAGCACGTCGTCCTCGGTCAGGCCATTCTTCTCCAGCGTCACTACGCCCTTGCGGGAGAACAGATATGACACCGACCCCGGGTCGGCCATGGTGCCACCGTTGCGGGTCATCGCTACCCGGACCTCGCTGGCCGCGCGGTTGCGATTGTCGGTCAGGCACTCGACCAACACCGCCACCCCGTTCGGCCCGTAGCCCTCGTAGGTGACGGGTTGCCAGTCGGCGCCACCGGCTTCCTCGCCGGCGCCACGCTTGCGGGCCCGCTCGATGTTCTCGTTGGGCACCGAGGTCTTCTTCGCCTTCTGGATCGCGTCGTAGAGCGTCGGGTTGCCCCCCGGGTCACCGCCGCCGGTACGGGCGGCAACCTCGATGTTCTTGATCAGTCGGGCAAACTCCTTGCCACGGCGCGCGTCTTTGACGGCCTTTTGGTGCTTGGTGGTGGCCCATTTGGAATGGCCGCTCATCGGCGTACTACCTCTTCTATCGCTCCCAATTTCGCCTGCCGAGTCTACGTGGGCTTTCCGATCATGACGTCCCTGCGGCACCCAGCCTGACCAGCGGCAAGAAAACGTCGTCGACGATCTCCTCGATGACGTGGTCGGAAACCGGTTGCAACGTCATCAACAGCTCGTGGCGAAACAGGTCCACCGGTAGACGCGCCACACGTCCACTGACCTGGCCGGGCGCGATTTCACCGCGCGCGACGGCGCGTTCGATCGTCTCGTCGAGGATGGCGTCACGGCCACCCTGAACGTAGGAACTGAGCTCGGCCAGGTTGGTACCGGCCTCGGCGTAGAAACCGCCCAGCCGGGTGAACAGCT
>NZ_DASXEP010000058.1:0-14679 GCF_036490025.1 Mycobacterium sp.
CGTCGACGTCGCCGACCTTGCCCTCGGTCGCGGCCTCGAGCACCTTGGCGGCCAGAGCCTGGAAGTCATCGCTCTTGGCGACGAAATCGGTCTCGCAGTTCAGCTCGACCAGTACGCCACCCTCGGCGCTCGCCGAGCTGACGACCAGGCCGGCGGCAGTGGCGCGCTCGGCGCGCTTGCCGACGTCCTTGGCGCCCTTGATGCGCAGGAACTCGACGGCCTTATCAAAATCACCGGAGTTTTCTTCCAGCGCCTTCTTGCAGTCCATCATGCCGGAGCCGGTGAGCTCACGGAGCCGCTTGACATCCGCGGCGGTGTAGTTCGCCATCCTGGCGAGCCTCCTTCGTGGGAGTGGGTATCAGGTCTTTAGCGCCACCATGCCGACCGCTTCCGAACAGGAAGGGCCGGCACGGTGAAATCTCCGAACGGTGCTATCAGCTCTCGGCGGCGGCAGGCTCCGCGGCCGGAACCTCGACGGCCTCGACGGCCTCGGCGGGAACCGCAGCGGCCTCGTCGGCGGCCGGGGTCGCCTGTGACAGCAGCTCCTGCTCCCACTCGGCGAGCGGCTCGTTGGCGGCGCCGGCCTCGGGCTTCACATCACCGGTGGCACGCGCGGCGCGAGCCTGCACACCCTCGGCGACGGCAGAGGCGACGACCTTCGTGAGCAGCGCGGCCGAACGGATCGCGTCGTCGTTACCCGGAATCGGGTAGTCGACCAGATCGGGGTCGCAGTTGGTGTCCAGGATCGCGATGACCGGGATGTTCAGCTTGCGAGCCTCGCCGACGGCGATGTGCTCCTTGTTAGTGTCGACGACCCAGATTGCCGAGGGCACCTTGGCCATGTCCCGGATACCACCGAGGGTGCGCTCCAGCTTGTTCTTCTCACGCGTAAGCATGAGGATTTCCTTCTTGGTGCGACCCTCGAAACCGCCGGTCTGCTCCATCGACTCCAGCTCCTTCAGGCGCTGCAGGCGCTTGTGGACGGTGGAGAAGTTGGTGAGCATGCCGCCGAGCCAGCGCTGGTTCACATACGGCATGCCGACGCGGGTGGCCTCGGCGGCGATGGACTCCTGCGCCTGCTTCTTGGTGCCGACGAACAGCACGGTCCCACCGTGGGCGACGGTCTCCTTGACGAACTCGTACGCCTTGTCGATGTAGGTCAGCGTCTGCTGCAGGTCGATGATGTAGATGCCGTTGCGGTCGGTGAAGATGAACCGCTTCATCTTGGGATTCCAGCGACGGGTTTGATGCCCGAAGTGGGTGCCGCTGTCCAGCAGCTGCTTCATGGTTACAACAGCCATTGTGGCTATGTCCTTTTGTCGGTTTATGCCCGGCGACGGGTGAAGCCGGGCCCTGGCGGCTGCTGCGATGCCGGACCCGTCGTGGGACGGGACCGCCCGGCATGCGGTGCGAACTCCTAGTGGAACGGGAGCGGCGATGCAGACGCGCGAAGTCAGCTCGTATTACGGGCTGCGCAGAGCAGTTTACACGGTTCGGCCAGGTGCTTTGTCCACAGCGCTGGCTGGCCGGTTTGCCGGCACCGCGGTGGACTGACGAGGTGCGATGGGCCACGACGATCCTCGCCGCGACGCTGCTCTGCGCGATCCCGGCTCGAAGCGACGTGGCCCGACTCCAGTGGCCGTTACGGCCGCCGCCGACGGTGGTACGAGCCTTCGACGCCCCCTCGCCGAACTGGAACCGCGGCCACCGCGGGGTCGACCTGGCGGGCGCGCCGGGCCAGCCGGTCTACGCCGCGGGCACCGCGACGGTGGTCTACGCCGGGACGCTGGCCGGCCGGCCGCTGGTGTCGCTGGCCCATCCGGGCGGTTTGCACACCAGTTACGAGCCTGTTCGGGCCACTGTGCGGGTCGGGCAAACGGTGACCGCGGGGACGGCGATCGGTGAATTGTCGGCCGGGCATCCGGGCTGCCCGGTCTCGGCGTGCCTGCACTGGGGGGCGATGTGGGGACCGGCCGCCCGTGCCGACTACGTCGATCCGCTGGGGTTGCTGACATCCACACCGATTCGGCTCAAGCCGCTGCGCGGTTGACGACTAGGCCCGCGGGTGCGCCTGGTCGTGCACCGCGCGCAGCCGGGCGACCGTCACATGGGTGTACAGCTGGGTGGTGGCCAGGCTGGCGTGACCCAGCAGTTCTTGCACGACGCGCAGGTCGGCGCCGCCCTCCAGCAGGTGGGTGGCCGCGGTGTGCCGCAGGCCGTGCGGGCCCATGTCGGGTGCACCCTCGACCGCGGCGACGGTCTGGTGCACCACGGTGCGGGCCTGCCGCACGTCGAGGCGGCGGCCCCGCGCGCCCAGCAGCAGCGCCGGCCCGGATTCGGCGGTGACCAGAGCCGGGCGCCCGCCGGTCAGCCACCCGTGCAATGCGTCGGCCGCCGGCTCTCCGAACGGCACGCTGCGCTGCTTGTTGCCCTTACCCAGCACCCTCAGCAACCGATGCCCGGTGTCGATGTCGTCGATGTCCAAGCCGCACAGCTCGCTGACCCGAATACCGGTGGCATACAACAACTCGACGATCAAACGGTCCCGCAGGGCCATCGGATCACCTTGCTGCGAACCAGATTTGGCCGCCGACATGGTGGCGAGAGCCTGGTCTTGCCGCAGCACCGCCGGCAGCGCCCGACGCGCCTTGGGCACCTGCAACCGGGTCGCGGGGTCACCGGCCAACAGACCTCGTCGCGTCGCCCATGCGGTGAACGTCTTGACCGACGAGGTGCGGCGCGACAGCGTTGTGCGCGCGGCGCCGGCACCCGCCCCGGCGGCCAGCCACGACCTCAGGATCGGAAGGCTCAGCCCCTGCAGGCCGCCACCCGGGGCGTACTCGCCCAGAAACGCGAACAACGACCGCAGATCACCCAGGTACGCGCGACGGGTATGCGCCGAGCGAAGGCACTGCAGCTCCAGATAATTGTCGAACTCGTCGAGGATCGCCTCCACTACCTCACGGTCGCAGAGACCTGCGTGATGACTCAGGTGACGCGCCGCAGGGTGTCCGGAGTGAGATCTTTGCGCGTCGGGTAGCCATCGACGGCCATGGTCAGGTCGGCTTCGGCCAGCAGCGACCGCAGTACGTGCACGATGCCGTCGACGCCGCCCAGCGCCAGACCGTAGGCGTAGGGTCGCCCGACGCCCACCGCGGTCGCCCCCAGCGCCAAGGCTTTGACGACGTCGGCGCCGCTGCGAACACCGGAGTCGAACAGCACGGGTAAACCGTCGGCGGCCTCCACCACGCCGGGCAGGCAGTCCAGCGCGGCCAGCCCGCCGTTGGCTTGCCGGCCGCCGTGGTTTGAGCAGTAGATGCCGTCGACGCCACCATCTTTGGCGCGCCGCGCATCGTCGGGGTGGCAGACGCCCTTGACGATCAGCGGCAGCTTGGTCAGCGAACGCAGCCACGGCAGGTCGTCCCACGTCAACGGGTTGCCGAAGAGCTGAATCCAGCGCAGCACCGCGCCTTGCGGGTTCTCTTCGGGGCTTTGCGCCAGGCTTGCGCGGAAAACCGGGTCGCTGGTGTAGTTGCTCAGACACTTTCCGCGCAGCTGCGGAAAGTTGGACGTGCTCAGGTCGCGCGGACGCCAGCCGGTGACCCAGGTGTCCAGGGTGACGACGATGCCCTTGAAGCCGGCGGCCTCGGCGCGGTGCACCAGACTGGCGGCCAGTTCACGGTCGGTCGGGGTGTAGAGCTGGAAGAAACCGGGCGTCGCACCGAATTCGGCGGCGACATCTTCGAGCGGATCCTCCGTCAATGTCGACATCACCATCGGGACCCCGGTGCGGGCGGCAGCGCGCGCGGTGGCCAGGTCGCCGTGGCCGTCCTGGGCGCACAACGCAATCACCCCAATCGGCGCCATGAACAGCGGACTCGGCAACGTCAGCCCGAACACGTCGATCGATAGATCGCGTTGTGCGGCGCCGACGAACATCCGCGGCATCAGACCCCATCGCTGGAAAACCTCACAGTTCGCCCGCTGGGTGCGCTCGTCGCCCGCCCCACCCGCAACGTAGGACCACAACGACGGCGGCAGCGCCGTTTCGGCTTTGGCTTCCAACTCCGCGAAGACCATCGGGAGCGATGGGACGACTCCCGCCAGGCCTTGCAGGTAGATCTCGTTCTGATAGTCGCCGAATGCCATGCGCTGAGCATGCCAGCCGGCGATCGGGCTGACGAGGCCCTAGTGAGCCGTGGCCTCGGCTGCGGCGAGCTCCTTCTTCCACTGACGGAACGTCTCTTCGGTGCGACCGCGCCGCCAATAGCCAGATATGGACGCCCACTTCGCATCGACGCCGCGATCTCTGCGGATGTACGGTCGAAGGTTGTGCATCACCGCCTGTGCTTCACCGTGCACGAAGGCCTGCACCTGTCCGGGAAGCCAGAACGCGGTTTTGACGCCTTCGACCAGCGGCGCGTGGTCGCCCGCTCGGTCCTCCCCGACCAGATCGGCTCGACCGCCGCGGTAAAGCCAATTGACCTGGACGTCCTTCGGGGCGATCAGGGCGACTTCGTCCTCGGGCCCGGCGACCTCGATGAACACTTGACCGATTGCATTGCCGGGCAACGCTTCTAGCGCAACGCTGATTGCCGGCAGCGCAGTCTCGTCGCCCGCGAGCAAGTGCCAGTCGGCTGCCGGGTCGGGCGCGTAGGCCCCGCTCGGGCCCATCAGATACATCGGTTGCCCGGGCTCGGCCGTCGCGGCCCACTGTCCGGCTGTCCCGTGCTCGCCGTGTACCACGATGTCGATGGTGAGCTCGCGGGCGGCCGGGTCGGCCCGCCGCACGGTCATCGTCCGCACCACCGGCTGTTTGGCGGCAGGCAGATCGGCGAAGCTGTCCAGCGTCAGCGGACGCGGCAGCGCGGCCTTATCAACGTCGTCGGCGAGGAAGACCAGCTTGACGTAGGAGTCGGTGAACTCGCTGGGCGTGAAGGTGTCGAAACCGTTGCCGCCGAGTACAACTCGGATCATGTGCGACGTAATGTGTTCGGTACGCACTACCTCGAGCGTGTGCACTGGTCGACCGGGCACTCGATTCCTCCTTTGAGCGTTGACCCTCGACTATACGAGTCGTCGCGGTCACGCCGGTTGGCTACGTTTGCGGACGATTCGCCAGCAGCCGTCGTGACGTTCGGCCAATCCGGCGATTTCCAGCATCGCCAATGGCGCCAGAACCCGTGCCGGCTCCAGCGCGGCGGCGACGGCGATCTCGTCGACAGTGGCGACCCCGCGACCCGGCAGCGCCTCGTACACCCGCCGCTCCTCGTCATCCAACCCGTCGAGCGGCGTTGCCGGGTGAGGCTGTTCAGGCGCCAACTCACCGATGCGACCGACCAACTCGACGATGTCTTCGGCGCGGGTGATCACCTCGGCGCCCGCGCGCAACAGCGCATGACATCCGGTCGATGCCGAGGAGGTCACCGGCCCCGGCACCGCGCCAACGACCCTGCCCAACGCCCGTCCCCATCCGGCGGTGTTGGCTGCCCCGCTGCGCAGACCGGCCTCGACCACCACCGCGGCACCGGCAAACGCGGCCACCAAACGGTTACGGGTCAAGAACCGGTGCCGGGCCGGTCGCACTCCCGGCGGATACTCAGTGACTAACATCCCGTCGATGCCGACACGATGCAGCAGCGCGGAATGCCCTGCGGGATATGGAATATCGATTCCTCCCGCCAGGACTGCGATGGTGACGCCGTCGGCCGCGAGTGCCGCCCGGTGAGCCGCGCCGTCAATGCCGTAGGCCCCGCCGGAGATCACCGCGACATCGTGCTCGGCCAGACCCGCCGCCAGGTCCGCAGCGACCTGTTCGCCGTAGCTGGTCGCGGCCCGGGTTCCGACGAGGGCGGCGGCCCGTTGCGCCGTCTCGTCGAGTCGCGCCGGGCCCAGCGCCCACAACACCAGCGGCGGTCTGCCCTGCGGCTTGGCCTCAATAGCGCTGAAAGCCGCGAAAGCCAGCGTCGGCCACTCGTCGTCGTCGGGCGAAATGAGTCGACCGCCGCGTCGGGCAAGCAATTCGAGATCCTCTGCAGCCCGGTCGATCTCATGCCTCGCCTGCGTCCGACCTGCCAGTGTCGCGTCCACTTCGCCGCGCCGCACCCGCTCAGCTGCCTCCACCGGCCCGACGCGGCCCACCAAGGCGGCCAGCTCGGCGCACGGTGGTTCGACGACTCGCGACAGATAGGCCCAGGCGCGCGGCGTCACATCGGTCATCGCGCCGCTCCCGGTTGACGGAAGCTCAGCGCGACGGCCACCTCATCGCGTCCGGGTGCGGTGCGGCCGGCCAGATCCGCCAATGTCCATGCCACGCGCAGAGTTCGGTCCACGCCCCGAATGCTCAGCAGCCCGCGATCCAGCGCGGTCCGCAGCGGCTGCATCGCCGCATTGCTGGGCCGGAATCGACGCCGCAGCAATGTTCCACTGACCTCGGCATTGGTGCGGCAACCGTGCGCATGCCAACGCTGCGCCGCCGCGTCACGTGCCAACGTCACCCGGTGACGGACCTGTGCCGTCGACTCGGCGTCGGTCGTCGCGAACGCGCTCATCCGCACCGGGTGCATCTCCACCTGCAGGTCGACGCGGTCGAGCAGCGGCCCGGAAAGTCTGCCGAGATAGCGACGTTTGGCCGCCGCCGCGCAGATGCAGTCACGCGGGTCGGCGGGCGCGCAAGGGCACGGATTCGCGGCCAGAACCAGTTGAAAGCGGGCCGGGTAGCGCGCCACTCCGTCTCGTCGAGCAAGGCGAATCTCGCCTTCTTCCAACGGTGTTCGCAACGCCTCCAATGCGCTTACCCCGATTTCGGCGCACTCGTCGAGAAACAGCACCCCGCGGTGCGCCCGGCTGACCGCGCCGGGCCGGGCCATGCCCGAACCGCCGCCGACCAGTGCCGCGACGCTGGAGCTGTGATGCGGCGCCACGAACGGCGGCCGGGTGATCAGCGGAGTGGCCTCCGACAGCAGGCCTGCCACCGAATGAATCGCGGTGACCTCCAGCGACTCGCTGTTCGACAGCGACGGCAACAGCCCCGGAAGTCGTTGCGCCAGCATGGTTTTACCGATGCCTGGTGGCCCGGTGAGCATGAGGTGATGCGCTCCGGCGGCGGCCACCTCGACGGCGAAGCGAGCCTGGGCCTGTCCCATCACGTCGGCCAGATCCGCGGGCGGCTCAGCCGCCGGAACCACCCCGCTGATCCGCTCGTCGAGCCGAACCGAACCGCTGAGCCAGCCGTGCAACTGCGCCAGGGTGCGCACACCCCAGACCTCGATGCCGTCGACGAGGCTGGCTTCGGTGAGGTTCTCTACCGGAACCACCGCGACCCCCCAGCCGGCAACCTTGGCGGCCAGCACCGCAGGCAGCACCCCGCGCACCGGTCGGACCCGTCCATCCAACGCCAATTCGCCCAGCACCACCGCGGTTTCCAGCTGTCGCCACGGGGTCTTGCGCTGTGCCGACAGCACCGCGGCCGCCAGCGCCAGGTCGTACACCGAGCCCACTTTCGGCAGTGTCGCCGGTGACAGCGCCAGCGTCAGACGCGACATCGGCCACTGGTTGTTGCAGTTGGTGATGGCGGCGCGGACCCGGTCGCGTGACTCCTGCAGCGCGGCGTCAGGCAAGCCCACCAGATGCACGCCCGGCAGACCTGAGGTGATGTCGGCTTCGATCTCCACGATCTCGCCGTCCAACCCCAGCACCGCTACCGAGAACGCCCGCCCGAGCGCCATCAGCCGATGCCTTGCAGGTGGGTGATCTCCGGGGTGCGGCGTCGGCCGATCCGCACTCCGATCACGTCGATGCGGACCGCCGTCCAGCGCCGGTCCTGACCGGCCAGCCAGATCGCAGCCAGTCGGCGCAGCCGGCGCGCCTTCTGCGCGGTCACCGCTTGCGCGAGTCCACCGAAGCCGTCACCGGTGCGGGTTTTCACCTCGACGAACACCACCGTGTCGGTGATCGGGTCGACGGCGATCACGTCCAGCTCGCCGTAGCGGCAGCGCCAGTTGCGGGTCAGGATCCGCAGCCCCAATCCGGTCAGGTGATCGGCGGCCAATCGCTCACCGAGCGCTCCGATTTCGGCTCGTGTCAACATCGTCATGCCGCCACCCTGCGACAGCGCACCGACGCGGATATCCACCGTGCGCCGATCGCCGCGGCACTGCCGTCGGTTATCCCCAGTTGCGCGGTAATCCACAATCGGCTCGCGCGCCTCGTTGACCTGTGGTTAAGCCGCCGTTAGCATCGCGTTCAGGCGATGAAGCTCGCCTTTAACCGCCGTACCGGCTGATGGCTTCTACCCGTGGTGTTCTGGGTTAGAAGGCGGGTGTGACAGTGAGTCAAAAGCCCCTGATCGCGCGGCGTATTCGATGAATTCCCTTAGTGCCGAACGGCATTCACGCCGCTGCATGCCGTTCGGCGCGGATCATCAGCCCATGTCGATCTATCGAAAGGAATACTGATGTCACTTGTCGCGACGCAACCGGAGGCGCTCAACGCCGCCGAAGCCGCCAACGCCATAGCAGCGAGTTAAGACGGGGTCCGGCAATGGAATTCGCGATGCTGCCACCGGAGGTAAACTCCGGCAGAATGTATGCAGGGCCCGGAGCGGGGCCGATGCTGGCCGCCGCGGCGGCCTGGGACGGGCTTGCCGCCGAACTCCAATCCACGGCGGCGTCGTATCAATCGACGATCTCCGAGCTGACCGGCGGGCCGTGGCTGGGCGCGTCGTCGGCGTCGATGGCCGCAGCGACCGCACCCTATCTGGACTGGATGACCACGGCCGCCGGGCAGGCCGAGCACACCGCTACGCAGGCCAAAGCCGCCGCGGCGGCCTATGAGGCCGCGTTCGCGATGACGGTGCCCCCGACGGTGATCGCGGCCAATCGCAGCCTGCTGATGGCCTTGATCGCGACCAACGTGCTCGGCCAGAACACCGCGGCGATCGCGGCCACCGAAACTGACTACGCCGAAATGTGGGCCCAGGACACCGCCGCGATGTACGGCTACGCGGGCTCATCGGCGGCGGCAACGACGTTGACGCCGTTCAGCTCTCCCCCGCCGACCACTAACCCGGTTGGCCAAGGCGCCGCGGCAGGGCAGTCGATCGTGTCGAACGGCCCGCAGCTGATGTCGGTGGTCCCCCAGGCGCTGCAAGGGCTTGCCGCGGCACCGGCGGCGGTGGATCCCGCGTCGCTGCTGACGTTGCTGACAGCGATCATCATTCCCTTGACGGCCGTGGACATACCGATCGCGACGACAAGCGCCACCGCGTCGGCGACGAGCGCGTCGGCGTCATTCACGTCGGTGGGAACGAACTATCGCGGTTTTCTGATCAATGCCGACCGTGATTTCGCGCAGGGCAAGGGACCGTATACCGGCTATGGCCCCGGCGCGGCCAGGCTGCCGGACTGGTTCTTCGGCGGCCAGGGCAGCGTCGGCTCACCGTCGGACGCGGCGCCGTCATCAGTGTCCGCCGGACTTGGCCAGTCGACGACGGTCGGCCGGCTGACGGTGCCGTCGGCGTGGACGGTCGCAGCGCCCGAAATCCGCCCGCTCGCCTACACGATGCCGATTGCCAGCGCCGCGGCCGCTCCTGAAATCGCCTCGGCTACTTCCGGAAACCTGTTCGCCGAAATGGCGCTTGCCGGTGCGACCGGGCGAGCCGTCGCCGGCACCGCTGCCCCGGCGCGCACCGATCAGGGGATCAGGATGACACCACGGGAGAACCCGAAGCCGCCGCAGCGGCCGCCGAACGAGGCGGTAACCGAGATCGCCATCGAGTTGCGCGAGCTTGCCACCCGGGCGCAATCGCTGCTCGCCAAGCTGGCCGAGTCCGGACTGATGACCGCCGAGGAGGTGACGCAGCAGAAAAAACGCTTCCTTTGGTGATGCAGCGATTAGCCGTCAGACCCGATCGAATGGGCCGGCCTACGCAGCACGCCCGAAGCGATGGTCGCCGCGACCATCCACGCAGCCGCGTAGCCGAAAGCCACCGTTGGCGAGGCGAGCGTGTAGAGCAACCCGGCGATGACTGTCGCTACCATGTCGCCTGTCGCCTGCACGGCCCCTAACACTCCAAACCCGCTGCCGCGCAGCCTGTCCGGAAGCAGCTGCGCCACCACTGCTGATTCAGTGGGCTCAGCAAGTCCGGTTCCCGCCCCCGCCACCGCAAAAGCCAGCGCCACGGCAATCGCGCTGTGCAAACCCGCGGCGAACGCGCCATAGGCGATGACGTAGACAGCGGCGCCCGCTGCGAACACCCGCCGGGGGCCGACCCGGTCATACCACCGCCCGGCGCCCAGCGAAGCCAACGTCGCGACCGCATTGTGCCCGGCGTAGAGCAGAATCGCCACGGAGCTCGCCGTCGCAACCGATCGATGCTGCGAGGTCAGCAGCTGGGTGGCGCGCAATATCAGCAGCGTCGTTGCGAGGTTGCCGAACTCGAAGAGCAGTATCGGCACCAGCGCACGAAGCATCCCGGCATCCCTCAACGCGCGCAGCTCAAGCCGACGTGATGAGGACCCGCCACCGGTACGCGCCTTGAGCCGGGACTCGCGTGCGGCCACGATGATTGCCAGTGCCGCGAACAATCCGGGAAGCGCGGCCAGATACAACGTCGGCCGAACACCAACCCAGCTCACCAAGCCGGCCGCCAGCAATGGACCCGCGACCGCGCCAAGGTTGTCGCCCGCCCTTTCGAGCCCGAAAGCCCTTCCCTGTGCCGACGCCGGGCTGAGCGAAGCCAGTATCGAGTCGCGGGCCGGAGATCGTAAACCTCGGGATAGCCAGGCGATCGCCCGCAGCGCACCGACCTGCCATACGGTCACCGCCGCGCCGATCGCGCCGGTCGCCACGGCAGTGCCGAGATAACCACCAGACGCGATCCCTGCCCGTCGGTGCGGGTCGTTGGCCAACGGGCCGCCGATCAACTTCATCACACCGATCAGGGCGTCGCTGATTCCGTCGATCACGCCCAGTGCCGCCGCAGAGGCTCCCAGCGTGCCGGTGAGGAATGCCGGCAGCACCGACGTCGTCATCTCATGGCCAGAATCGGAGAAGAAGCTCGCCGCTCCGACTGCACCGACACCGGGAGTAAGCCAGCGGTCGTCAATGGTCACACCCGTTCTCCGATCATGATCTCAGTGACACGGCTCACCGGGCCATTACGCTGGGTTCGCCTATCAACATATCGGCTGGGCGGCTCAGCAATCCCGGCCGCGACATTGGGAGGTGCGGTTGTGAATCCGGCAGGTTACGGTGCCCTGCTGCTGTGCGGACCGCTGGCAGCCATCGCCGCGGTGTGGCTAGCCGACCGTGTCGGCGTGCCATATCCCGTTTTGCTGGTAGCGGTCGGCGCGATTCTCGCCTGGCTGCCGTGGGTCAACGTGCCGACGCTGGCACCCGAAGTCGTGTTCTATGTGTTTCTGCCGCCGCTGCTGTACTACGCAGCGTATTTCATTGCGCCAGATGACCTTCGGGCCAGTGCCCGGCCGATCGGTCTGTTGTCGGTGGGACTCGTGGTGGTCACTATGGCGGTAGTCGCCGGCGTGCTGCTGGGAATCGCAGGTGTGCCGCTCGCGGTAGCCCTGGTGGCCGGTGCGGTGGTGGCGCCGACGGACGCGGTTGCGGCGACCTCCGTATTCGCGCGGCTGGACGTGCCGGAGCGGCTGGCGACAATCGTCGAAGGCGAAGGCCTGACGAACGACGGCACCGCGTTAGTGCTCTATACCGGCGCGGTGGGCACCGCGATGGTCGGGGCAATTAGGCCCGGGCCGCTGGTCGTGACACTGCTTGCCGCTCCGGCGGGTGGTGCCGCGCTGGGACTCGCTGTCGGCTGGCTGGGCGTGCAGGTACGGCGGCGGATCGATCACTCGTTGCTGGAGATCACCGTGTCGTTGGTGACGCCGTACCTCACCTATGTGCTCGCCGAAGGCGCTCACCTCTCCGGGGTCTTGGCTACGGTGACCGCAGGCGTGTACATCGGCTCACACCTCAGTGCCATCTACGCGCCGGGCGCGCGATTGCAGGCCTTCGCCTTTCTCGACGTTTTGGTGTTCTTGCTGAATGCCCTGCTTTTCACCCTGGTCGGCATGCAGCTCGTGCGGTCGTTGCACTGGATTCCGGGCATACCCGCGGCGCGGGTCGTGGCGGTGATAGTAGCCGTGGTTGTCGTGGTGGTCGCATCGAGGTTGGTGTGGATGCTGTCCGGACCAGCCACCGCCAGATTGTTCGGGCACGTAACCGAGGCGCAGGCGTGGCGAGAACGCGTGATAGTTGCGTGGGCCGGCATGCGCGGCGGCTTGTCGCTGGCAGCCGCGCTGGCCATCCCGTTGCGACTCGCCGACGGCAGGCCGTTTCCCAATCGCGATCTGGTGATCGTGGTCGCCGCATCGGTGATTGTGGCGAGCCTGCTCATTCAGGGCACCAGCCTGCCCTGGCTGCTGCGTCGACTCGGCCTGAGAGCTGAGGATTTCGGAAGCGAGGAGAACAAGGCCCGGCTGAAGGCGGCCCGCGGCGCCTTGACGTGGCTGGACGGTCACCAGCACGCTGACGCCGCCGATGAGGCCAGCAAGTCTGCCCGGACGCTGTATGAGGCGAAGGTGCGACGCCTGCAGCTCGGCCCGCCCGGTGACGACGACTCCGACGACGCCCAGGAGACGGAGCGGTACCGGACGTTGCGGCTGAAACTGATCGGCGTCGAGCGGTCAGTACTGCTGAAGCTGAGGCGCGACGGCCGAATCAACGCGACAGTGTTGCGCGCCATCGAACGGGACTTCGACCTCGAAGAGGCAAGGCTCAGCGGCTCCTGAGCGTTGCGGTGAGGATCGAGGAAGCCGTGACGAGAACAAATAGATTTCAGCCTCATTCGCAACTAACTCGTCGCCAATTTACTCCCCGAAACGGCGGCATCGACGAAGTCAAACGACCGAAGCAGAGGCGTTGCGGTAATCGCGAGTTCGATCCCACCGGCGGTGAAATCACATGCAAAAACCATCGCGGCGACGCTGCGGCCGCGTCGTCATGTCCGGACGATGAATGATCGGCGCATCTTCCAGATGGTGTCATTGGCTCTCACTCGAGAAGGACCAGCAGCGCAACGAGCACGCCGACGACCGCGAACGCGAGCGATGAGCCGAGCACGAACGAGCCTCCGCGGGTCTCGAGGATGACGAACCCGTGGCGAGTCTCGCGGACGTATTGGTGTCGGGACACCGCCGCGAGCGCGGATAGGATGCCGGCGCAGATGAGCGAGATCCCGAGGATAGTGCTGACGCCGGCGTGCACGAAAAGGATTAGGGTGACGGCGAAGACGCCGCCCAGCCCGATCAGCGTCATTGTGCGCTGGAGGTGGTTCCGCTCGAACGGGTATTGCTCCCCCCACAGTCTCTGCGGCTTGGTGTTCATCGAGGCTCAGCCCCGTGGCACGAGGACGAGGACTATGACACCGACTCCCGCGAGGAGGATGGCCGCGAAGACGAGCATCGGGGCGCCGAAGCCGGGCAACGGCTGGCGCCGCCGCAGTGCGCGCTCGGTCACCAACCAGCGCTGCACACCGAGGCCGCAGGTGCCGAAGGCGATCGCCACGAGCCCCAAGGCGGGGATCTCGCTCCCGACCCAGGGGTGTTCGAGGAGGAGCCGGTCGATGGCGACGGCGCCTGCGAGCAGGGTCACCGCGAAGCGCAGCCACGACAGGTAGGTACGTTCGTTGGCCAGGCTGTAAAGGGGGTCGGGCTCACGGCCCACGTCATAGACCCCGCGCGGGAAGCGCGAACCGCGCTCCGGGTCGCTTTCGAAGGCCATCACCTCGTTGCTTGCCACCCAGGCACGATAGCCCCGTATGTTGGCGACCTACAACGAGATCTGACTGCGCAACCTTGTTCGGTGCAGTAATCCTGAGGCAAGTGCAGAGAAGAGGACCTGGCTGCGCGCAGCCCGCATCGCGTTGGCGTGGCTGGACAACCACCGCGACGGTAGACGACAGGAATGACGCCACCAAATCGGTACCTGCCTTCTGCGAGGCCAGGACTCGGCGCCTCCAGGCACCTGGTCCGAATGAGTAGAAATCGGCTGTCGCCGACGAGACGAAAAAATACATCGCATTACGGCTGACGCTGCTGCGTGTCGAGCGTTCCGAGGTGCTGGATCAACGACGCGACGGCCGCGTCAACGCGATCCTGTTGCGCACAATCGAACGCGATCTTGACCTTGACGGGTCCCGGCTCGGCGACTTCTGAACGTCAGTGGCGCCGAAGCTTATTGCCAGGTTGGATTCGCTCAATCTGGGTAACGCATTCGCTGTGACAGCAACGGACAGCGGGCGGGCAATACCGGTGCCCTTCGCTCAGGTGGTCAAGCGAACTTTTCTGGGGCAGCCGCTGGTCTCTGCGAAGCTGCAGTCCGAGAGATTGTCGACGCCGGTGGCCCTGGGCGCGGTGGCGCCTGACCCGATCTCCTCGACATGTTATGGCCCCGAACAAGTCTTGCTTGAGTTGGTGCCCGCTGCCGGCATGGCCGCTTTTGCTTTGTTGCTGCCGATCACTGAGCGAAACAAACATCCGGACACCCATGTGACGATGCTGATGCCGCGCCGCGCATACGGGCCCCTTGGACTGGTGTTGCATGACCGCACCGCCGACAAGATCGCCGAAGCCGTCAGCCGGACCCCGGGCTCCGCGGCCACGA
>NZ_DASXEP010000151.1:0-8829 GCF_036490025.1 Mycobacterium sp.
CGGCCTACACCAGCCAGCGTTGCACTCACTGCGGCCACATCGACAGACGCAACCGGACCAGCCAGGCCCAGTTCGTCTGCCAGGACTGCGGATTCACCGCAGAACACGCAGACATCCTCGGAGCCGACAACATCGCGCTACGTGCACCAAACACCTGGGCCCAGTCAACGGTCCCCAGCGCGGCGTGAAGCGTGACAGCCAGTCACGAACAACAGCTGCAAGCCTGGCCATTCATGGCCGGGTAGTTGACCAATCTCAGTAGACCCTTTGGTCACTGGCTGGAGGACTAGTTGCTTCTGCGATTTGAGTGCGTATGTGATATCAGGCCCGGTGATATCACATACGCCTTCGTTTCCAAAAGATGTGTACGCCGACTTCCTGGTGCGCAGGTGGCTGGTGTGACAGATCCCTACTACCGCTTCAACACTCGCTTGAGGACCGGCAACACCAACGGGGTCGGCACAAACCGGGTGGAGCCCAGCGCCAACCGGACTTGCGGTCCGCCCGGGACCACCGACCCGCGACCGTGCTCGGCGGCCTTCAGCGCGTCGGCGACCACCCGCTCAGCCGAAACATGGGTGAATCCCGGCAGTTTGTCCACCAGCTCTTGGGCGTCATTGGTGGCCTGGAACTCCGTCGGCACCGGGCCCGGGCAGACGGCGGTGACCGTCACGCCGCTGTCGGCGACTTCGGCGTTGACCGCCTCCGACAGCCACAGCACATACGCCTTGGACGCGGCGTAGTTGGCGTTGTACGGGGCCGGCTGAAATCCCGACACCGACGACAGGTTGATGATCGCGCCGCGACCGCGCTCGACCATGCCCGGCAGGTAGCGCAGCGTCAGGTCGGCCACCGCCTCGACGTCGACGCGCAGCATCTGCAGTTCCTTGTCGCGACCTTCGGCGCCGAACTTGGTGTAGATGCCCAGGCCCGCATTGTTGACCAGGATGTCGACCTGAACGCCCAGCTCCTCGATCCGTCCGACCAGCCGGTCTCGGTCCTCCGGAATTGCGAGATCGGTGCCGACCGCGACGGCGTGCTCGTCGCCGCCTAACTCCGTACACAACCGTTGCAGCCGGTCTTCCCGGCGGGCGGTGACGACGACGCGGTAGCCGCGGGCCACGAGTTGACGGGCGAATTGTTCGCCGATACCTGAGGATGCGCCGGTGACGACGGCGACCGAGCCTGCCGATGGCGGTGGAAGTGTCATGTAACGCGAGCCTAGTCCCATTAGCGGGCACCGCCACGTAAAGTGCCGCACGTGGGCAAGCGGATCGTCCTCTGCTTTGACGGCACCGCGAATCAAATCGGCGCCGGGAATCTGACCAACGTCGCGAAGTTGTTCGAGATGCTGGACAAGAACGATCAAGCCAGCCAGCTCGCCTACTACGACCCTGGGGTGGGCACGCTGGCGCCCGCGCGTTCTTCGCTGATGGGCAAGCTGACCCTGTTGTATGAGCAGGCATTCGGCGTGGGTCTCAAAGACAATGTGGCACAGGCATACCGGTATCTGATGCAGCATTGGCGCCCCGGCGATGCGGTCTACATTTTCGGGTTCAGCCGCGGCGCCTACACCGCGCGCGCACTGGTCGGCATGCTGCTGCGGCCCGGGTTGCTGCGACCCGGCTCGGAGAACCTGCTGCCGTACGCGGTCGAAAAGTACGCGATCAACCGGCATTTCACCCAAGACGAGTACGACCGGTGGGCCGAGTTCGCCCGCGCGTTCTGCTGGCGTACCGAGAATGAGCCGCTCTTTGAGACCGTGAAGCTAAACAGTCCAAATCAGGTGTGGCACTACGCGATACCGGTGGCCTACCTGGGCCTGTGGGACACCGTGAAGGCGGCCGGCTTCCTGCGGTTCGGCAACCTGCGATGGCCCTACACGCGCACGTTGCCCAACGTCGCGCGCATCCGCCACGCCGTGTCGATCGACGAACGACGCCGTCCCTACCGGGAATACCTCGTCGAACGACATCCGCTCGGATTGCAAGAGCGGTGGTTCGCCGGCGTACATGCCGATGTCGGCGGCACGTTCCCCGACCATCGGCTCGCTACGATCGCGCTGAAGTGGGTCACCGACGGCGTCGTCGGCGAGTTGGCGATCGATGCGGCGGCCTACCGGCAGGACTGCACGGTGGCCGAGGACTTCGCCGACGCACCGATCCACAACAACGGAAAGCTGTGGTACCTGGTCGGCTGCCGGCGCCGGCCGATGGGCCCCGACGCGCTGGTGCATCCCAGCGTCCTGGTGCGCCGCCGCGACAACCCGGGCTACCTGCTGAACCTGACCGCGCAGCAGCAACAGCAAAGCGCCGACCCGAAGGACTGGACCTCTCCAGCGTTGTAAAGGAGCAATTGCCATGGCACTGGATTCGCTGACCGCACTGGACCAGTACAAAGCCACGCCGTTTACACCCGGCTATCCCGACGCCACCCGAACGTTCTACAGTCCGGTCGACCAAGTGCACGAGGCGCTCAAAGCCCTGTTGACGTCGGCCACCAAGAGCATCGTTGTGGCGATGTACGGCTATGACGACACGGAATTGAATACGGTTCTCCAGTCGGCGTTGAACGACGAAAAGATGTATGTGCAAATGAGTCTCGATTCAACTCAGGCCGCAGGCAAGGCGGAGCATGCACTACTGGCGCCGTGGCTCAACCACAAGATCGGCAACAGCATCGCGATCGGCCACAGCGAGAAGTCGGCGATCATGCATCTGAAGATGGTCATCATCGACGGCGTCGACGTCATCACCGGCTCGACCAACTGGTCCACCGGCGGCGAATCCAAGCAGGACAACCAGCTCACCGTGATTCGCGACCCGTACGTGTGCGCGGAGGCCCGCTCCCGCATCGACATCATCCATGACAGCATGCTCAAGCAGATGGCCGCGGCGGCGGCCAAGAGCTAACGCTGTCGGCGAGAAGCGTAGGGCCAGGGCTTGTTTCGCTCTGGGATAGCCTCGGCCCGCGCGTGCTTCAGCTGCGCCCGCAGCTGCTGGCGCAGCTCGTGCAGGTCCGGGTCGGTCCACCGGTTGTGGGCCTCGATCGGATCGGCGGTGAGGTCGTAGAGTTCCCACTGGTCGTCGAGCGGGCTCATCCGATACGCCTCTCCGCCAAGCCCGTTCGCTGCCAGGTGACGCACCCCTGGTTCAGTCCAGGTGGCCGGGTCGTCAAAGGTGCGCACCAGCTTCCACAGCTGATCGTCGACGCGGACTACCAGGCCCTCGAAGTTCGACCCGACGTGCGCGGGCACCCGGATACGCAGCGGCCCGGGCGGATTCGACGTCCGTCGCAACCGTCGGGCAGCACCCGAGGCGCCGCTGTCGCCCTCGAGGATGTTGTCGCGGGTCATGATGTAGACCGCACGATCGTCGTCGGCCGGCGCGCCGTGCACGACCGGCATCAGGTTCTGGCCCGGCAGCGGGTGCACCTCGGAGAACGACGCGGCCAGGCTGTCGGCGGCCGCATCGACGTCGACACCCGCCGCGGCCAGCAGTGTCGGCAGCACGTCGACATGCGATGTCGGCGCCGATACCGCGCGCGACGTTGTAGCGCTGTCACCGATCCGCGCGATGACGAACGGCACGCGGGTGGCCTCGTCGTAGAGGTTGAACCACTTCTGGTGCAGACCACCGTGGGCGCCGAGCAGATCCCCGTGATCAGAGGTGCGCACCAGCACTGCGTTGTCCGAGCCGCCCTCGGTAACCGCCCGTCGCACCCGGTCGATCGGCCCGTCGACCTCGGCGTGCAGTTGGTAGTACAGGTCGCGGTAGCGCTGCGCATTGCCACGGTAGGCCCGGTCGATCAACCGGGCCGGGCCGTAGCCGGAGGCGTAGGCCGCACGGAATGCGATTTGCGCCGCCGGCTTGCTCGCCAGGTCTTCCTCGGCGGTGGGCGCCGCGGGCACGTGCGGCGGATCCAGCAGCGACGGCTTCACTGGGCTGCGGCGCACCCAGCCCGGGAACAACACGATGTCGTGCGGGTTGACGAAGCTGGCCACCAACAGGAACGGACGCTGCGCGGCGGGGTCGCCGGTGCGACGGCGCGCATACCGGTCGATCAGCCAGCTGACGACCCGATCGGCGACCAACGGATCGCGGCGGATGCCCGCGTTGGCCGGCAAGGCGCCGTGTGGCTCCGGACCTACCCACCCCGAGAAGCCAAACGGGGCAAGAGGATCAGCGTCGAGATAGCGCTGGACGGCGTCATGGTCGACGACGCCGTCCGCGTCGCTGGTCGCCAGCACACGCCCGTCGGCGTCGTGCAGATCGGCGTGCGAGATGTGCCATTTGCCGTCGTAGTGGGTGTCGTAACCGGCGGCGCGGAACCAATTACCCATGGTCGGCACCTCGCCGGGCCGCAACCAGCGCATGCGTGAGTCGTCGGGCAGCTTGCCCAGGCCGTCGGTCTGGGTGACGCCGTGCAAGTCGGGGTAGTGCCCGGTGAAGATCGTCGGCCGACTGGGCGCGCAAGCCAGCGAGCCGGTGTAGTGCCGAGTGAAACTGACGCCGCTCTCGTCGAACCACTTGCGGCCGTGGAGTGTTCGGTCGCGCCAGGCGAGCACCTCAGACGACTCGTAGGGCGGGATGGCACGTTCCTCGTCGGTCATCACAATGATGACGTCGGGGCGACTACTCACGAGACTTCTCCAATCGGTTGGCAAGACCGGCGAGCATGATGTCGGACTGTCGGACTTGGACACGGCATAGCGCACGTTCGGCAAGCTTTTGCAAAGGGCCAGAACCGATTTCGACCGTGCTGGTCAGCGTGATGACTGTGGCGCCGTTGTCGGCCGGGCGCAGACTCCAGCGGTTGTTGAACCGCCGCACCCGCTTGGGCAGGCCGTCGACGTCATAGGCCAGCGCACGCACGGCTTCGAACTCGGTGATCTGCTCTACCAGGGCGTCGCGGCCGATCTGCACTCGCCGCGTGGTGCCGACCGGCTCGCTGCGCTGAGTGAGGATGCACGAATGCTCGATGTTGTCCGCCCATGAACTGATCGAACCGAAGTCCGCGAGGACATCCCAGACTTCCTTCGGGTCAGCCGCGATGGTACGGCTGCGGTCGATTTCGGCCACCGGCTCACCGTACGCGGCCAGAAGTGCGGCGCTCGGCAGATCTGCGGGTCCGTCACCGAATTTGAGACTTTTAACCGATGGGAGGCCTGCAACTGGCAGACTTCAGTGATTAGCCACTGAGCAGGTGAGACCACCACGATGGATGCCGCGATAGCTGGGATGAGTCGGGGTGGCACGGCGCGCCGCGGATACAACTTCCCCAACGCTGAGGCGGCCTTTCGAACACGCCCTCCGAATCGATCCGCGTCTGGTGGCGCAGTGGCACAACGCGGCACTGAACGGAGGTAGCGGATCGGACGGATCAACACCAAAGGAGTGAATCGATGTTAAAAAGCGTACCCGTCCACAACGGCGCCCATCAGCGGCGCACGCAGGATGCCAAGCTCTTAAAGGAGTCAGGCGCCCACAAGCTCGTCATCACGGACCGCGACGGCAACTGCTTGGCATTCGTATTAGCTTGGGAGAGCTTTGATTACGATGCTGAGTCCGACACCTACGTGTGCGTTGCCGACAGCGATGGCAGAGAACTCATGACCATGTACACCACCGGTGAAATCAGATCAGTACCTGGGGCAAACATGTATGTCCTGACCGCACCAGATGGGTTCAGTGGCCGCAGGGCACTGTAGGCCCTTCTGATCCAACGGAGGGCCCGGCGAGCGCCGACCTCGAGCGTTCCGGGTCTTGGTGAGGCTTCTGCTGTGCTACACGCCGCGGAGGATATGATAGACCGGTCGTACGGTTAGTTTGGCTCCGAAGGGTTTGAGATGCCCAGATCGCCCGGCAGACGTAACGAGATTCTCGACGCGTTTGTCCGCTATGTCGCCGAACGTGGCTATGAGAGAACAAATATCGGCGATATCGCCGACGAATTGGGCATGTCCAAGGGCACCATCGTTCATCACTTCGGGACCAAATCGCAGATGTTGCGAGAGCTCGAGGAAACCCACCTGACCCGTCAGCTCGACGTGCTGCGGATGGTGTGGGATCGCCTGGCCGCGCCGCACGAACGCATCGTCGCGATCATTTACACCTCCACACTGCTACACGTGATCGACCGCGACGCGACGGTGGCAAGCCAGCGCGAGGTCGTTCAGTTGACCGATGACCCGGCGATGCTTCAAGTACAGAAGTTACGTGATCAATTGCAGGCATTGACGATTGGCGAGATCCGCAACGGGGTTGAGGGCGGCGTGTTCCGGGCCGTGGACATCGAACTGGCGGCACTGCAGCTGTGGGGATCGCTGCAGTCGCTGTGGGTGTGGTTCGATCCCGACGGTCCCCGGACACCCGAACACGTCGGAGCCGCTTTCGTCGACGTGTTCCTCGGCGGCTTGCTGCTCGACCGGTTGGAACTCAGCAAGTGGGCGAACCCTTCCGCTGACGTCGTCACGGTGGTGCGTGAATGCCTTGCCGCGGTCACGGGCGCCACGGACTGACCTCGCAGCGACAGAAATGCTTTGCGCGAGTTGGTCGTAACCGGTTCCGGCTGGAAGGGCTGAGTAGGCTTATAACGGTCGCTGCCGATCGGTCTTGTCGCGTTATTGACTGTACGGACGGTCAGGTGCAATAGTGGCTGCGTGACGCAATCAGACGCGACACTGACCCAGCGGACGGGCAAGAATGCCGGCCGGGAGGATCACGTGGTCGAGTGGCGTCGGGGCCGAGGTGATGCGATACGCCGCGGGTCACACCGAGGTCCGAGATCGACTCTGTTCATCAAAGGCTCGAAATACTCTCTGGTGAAACATGTTTCGCGGTGCTGCGACCCTGACCCGGATCCGTACCAATGACTACCTCGAACGTGATTGCCAGCAAAATCGGCAACCAACTCCGGCCCGGGGCAGAAGTGGTCGGTGGCTTCTTCCGGATGTGCGCGCTTACCGGCAAAGCCCTGCTGAAGCCGTTCGAATGGCGCGAGTTCATCTGGAATGGCTGGTTCCTGATGAGGGTGTCGCTGCTGCCCACTATCGCGGTGGCGATCCCGGAAACCGTGCTGCTCATCTTCACGCTCAACGTCCTGCTGGCCGAGTTCGGCGCAGCCGATGTCTCCGGTGCCGGTGCGGGGATCGCCGCGGTCACCCAACTCGGCCCGATCGTGACGGTGCTGGTGGTCGCCGGCGCCGGGGCCACCGCGATCTGTGCCGACCTCGGCGCGCGCACCATCCGCGAGGAGGTCGATGCGATGGAGGTGCTTGGTATCGACCCGATCCACCGATTGGTGGTGCCCCGTGTCGTCGCTTCCACGGTCGTCGCCGTGCTGCTCAACGGCCTTGTCATCGCCGTCGGCCTGAGCGGCGGCTACCTGTTCAGCGTGTACCTGCAGAACGTCTCCAGCGGTGCCTACCTGTCCACGCTCACCGTGCTCACCGGGCTGCCCGAGGTGGTGATCGCGCTCGTCAAGGCCGCAATTTTCGGGCTGATCGCCGGCCTGGTCGGCTGTTACCGAGGGCTGATTGCCCAAGGCGGGTCCAAAGGTCTGGGCACTGCCGTCAACGAGACCGTGGTGCTGTGCTTCATCGCGCTGTTCGCGGTCAACGCGGTGATGACGACTATCGGTGTCCGGTTCGGAACGGGGCACTGACATGTCGACGATTGCCGCCCCGCTTGCCCGCATCTTGCGGCCGGGTCCCACTGTGCGCCGGTACCGCAACGCCCCCGCCCGGGTCCTGGTCGAGATCGGGCAGATGGTCTCGTTCGCGCTGACCGCATTCGGGTTGATCCCCTTCGCGCTGCGCAGCTACCCCAAAGAGATGCTGCGGATTATTGCCCAGATGGGGATGGGTACCGGCGCGATGGCCGTGGCCGGCGGAACCTCCGCGATCGTTGGATTCATCACGCTGTCCGCGGGCTCACTGGTCGCCATCCAGGGCTTCGCGTCGCTGGGCAACATCGGTGTCGAGGCGTTCACTGGATTTTTGGCCGCGATGGTCAATGTGCGGTTTGTGGCGCCGGTGGCCTGCGGTCAGGCGCTAGCAGCCACCGTCGGCGCCGGCGCCACCGCCGAACTGGGCGCCATGCGCATCAGCGAGGAGATCGACGCGCTGGAGGTGATGGGGATCAGGTCGATCGCCTTCCTGGCATCCACCCGGGTGGTGGCGGGTTTCATCGTCATCATCCCGTTGTACGGGTTGGCGATCACCCTGGCCTTCCTGTCCGCACAGGTCACCACGGTGTTGTTGTACGGGCAGTCGGTCGGCACCTACAACCACTATTTCCATACATTCCTGCGCCTCAATGACGTGGGCTGGTCGTTCGCGGAGGTGATCCTCGTCGCGGTGGTCGTGATGACCACCCACTGCTACTACGGCTACACCGCCAGCGGCGGCCCGGTTGGCGTCGGTGAAGCGGTCGGCCGGTCGATGCGGTTGTCGTTGATCACGATCGTGGTCGTGGTCGTGCTGACCGCGATGGCGGTCTACGGCAAAAACCCCAACTTCAACCTCACGGTGTAGCCCTCATGCCAGGGAAGGTCAACCCGCCACGTATCCCGCGATACAAGACGAGGGCTGCGGTGTTCTTGTTGGCCATGGCGATGTTGTTGGCGTTGTTCTGGTTGCAGTTTCGCGGAGAGCTCACGTCGAAGACGCCGTTGACAATGGTGGCTGCCCGGTCGGGTTTGGTGATGGATCCGGGTTCCAAGGTCACCTACAACGGGGTGGAAGTTGGCCGGGTGGCCAGCATTTCGGAGATCCAGCGCGACGGCAGGCCGGCGGCCGAGTTCGTCTTGGATGTGGATCCGAAGTAC
>NZ_DASXEP010000153.1:0-2175 GCF_036490025.1 Mycobacterium sp.
GACGGAGTTGCGCGCGGCCCACACCGCGACGCTGCCCGCCGCCCTCGGCTGATCCGCCGGGCACCGATGGCCCCGCGGCGCCGCACGGACCCGGCCGCCGGGCGGCTCGCCCTGGCCGCCTGGGTTGCCGATCCCGAGTCGATCGACGCGGCCACTCTGGCGACCGCGGTTCGCTTCACTCTGGAGGAACTGACGGCCCGTCACCCTGGGCAGGCGGTCGAGGTCCGGGTGCCGCCCTACGGGGCCGTTCAGTGTCTGGCCGGCGGCAGCCACACCCGGGGCACCCCGCCGAACGTCGTCGAGACCGATCCGGTGACTTGGCTGGGGTTGGTCACGGGGCGGCTGAACTGGGCGGCTGCGGTCGCGGCCGGGCACGTGCATGCGACCGGCAGTCGGGCCGATCTATCGGCCGTCGTGCCGTTGGGCTGAGGGAAATTGATCCGTACCGGGCGGTCGAGCGCTCGACTGCCCGGTACGGGCCGGGGGCCGCGATCCCGACCAGGAATCGCGGCCCCGATGAACCCGTCGGCCTGTCAGCCGAACTGCGGGCCGGTGCCGGGCTGAGCCTCATTGCCGGCCGGCGGCGTCGGTGTCCCGTTGTGGGTCGAAGTGTTCGGGAAGGAGCAGGCGAGCACCTCGTCGTCCTGAGCCACGCCAGCCTTGGACCAATGAACAATCATCGTGCCGTACGAGACGTGATTCTTGTTGACGTTGAAGTGGAACTCGTGGGTGGAGTTGTGGAACAGGATTCCGTCGTAGATCATCTTGGCCTTGGTGATTGCGTCGGTCACGTCGCTGTAGAGCTGGATCTCGACGCTCTCCACAGCGTTCCCGGCCACGGTCAAATTGGGCGTGAAAGTTGAATAGGGCAGCACGGCCTTGGTGTCGGTCGCAAAGGCGTCGATGCTGGAGATGTCGGTCATCTGGGTGTAGCTGGTGTTGGCACCAGAGGTGATCTGGCTGCCGGTGGTGACGGTCGCCGCGGCGTTCAAGGTGTTGTCGTCGGGGTGTGGGCAGGTGATCGTGAACTGGTTGGAATTGGGACCCGGCGCGACTGTGACGTTACCGGGCTGCACCGTCTCGGCCTGTGCGGCACCGGCCGCTCCGAGTGCGGACAGAGAAAGGGCGCCAGCTGCGAACAGCGCACCGGCGAGCGGGCGTTTCATCAAGGTCCTCCTGCTTATCGGACCGCCCCGGCCGGGCCGGCCAACCTGTGGCTGCACGTACATCAAACGTGTCGCCCTTATTGAAGTGGACACTTCGGCGCCGTCAAGGTTGGTCGGTAGGAATGCACTTTCGGTTGCGTCGGTGCACCGGATAAGCTTGATGAAAGTGCGGTTGCACGGCATCGATCGCTGTTTCTCCTCGAATTTTCGTGAGGAATGCGATGAGCGGTGTCAACCCTGTGCGTGTCGGCGTTGCGTGGGCCCGAGCACTGAAATGCCCTGGTCGCTGCCCGTCAGGACGAGCAGCGACCAGGGCCTGTTTGGCTGGGAATCAATAATTCAACAGGTACTGCGGATCAGGAACGGCCGGTGCCGCACTGGTAGTAGACGCTGAAGACGGGAATACCGACGGGCAGGTTGAAGGCAAAACCGTTGGCCTTGTCGTTGAAGAAGATGTGCTCCGCGCCGCCCTCGGTGTTGACGACAGCCTTCTCGACCCGCTGGGTCTCGAACTCGAAGCTCTTCTCGTTGTCCAGGGACGGGCCGTACGACTCCAGAGCGTCCGGCTGGTTGACGGTGAACGTCCAGATGCCAGGCGCGGAGGTGATGGGGTACGACGTTCCGGGGACCGTCTCGAAGCCGTGGGTGGAGCCGCTCGGGTCAGTGTAGTAACCGGTGACGCCATGACCGCAACCGGTGCGGATCTCGGCGCCGCCGTCGCTGATGAAGCTCGCGTGTGCCGCGAGCGGGGTCAGGGCGATGGTGGCCGCAGCCGATGCGGCGATCGCCGCGGTCGCCACGAATTTACGCATGGCATATTCCTTCCGAATGTCGGGCAATGCTTCGCGTGGAGCTGTGCTCCGGCGAGAGGCGCGGCGCGCCGTGCCACAAGGTTTATTTGGCCCCGCCACCGACGTCAACGCGCACAGACCCCGATGGAGTATTGGCGACTTGTCGACGCGAATCGGGCCGATCGCCCTTGTCCGATGTCCGCTTCGGCCGGGAGTGC
>NZ_DASXEP010000161.1:0-1630 GCF_036490025.1 Mycobacterium sp.
GAACTGGTTACTGGCGTTCCATTCGCTTTCGCCGTGCCGGAGCAGCACCAGCGTCGCAGCAGCCTCTACCATGCCGGAAAGTCTCTCACCCTTCGGCGGTCGACCAGCAACGGTGTCAGGCGTCGTCGTCTTCGTCGTCGAGTTAGTTACTCGACTCCTCCTCATCGCGCTTCGCGCTCTGCATCGTCGTCTTCGATCAGATGGGCGAACGCCTCGAGGTTCTTCAGCGACTCACCGCGCGACACCCGCCAATCCCATTCCTTCTGGATCGACGACCGAAAACCCAACTCCAGCAACGTATTGAAGTCGGAGTCAACCGCTTCGAGCACCTGCCCGAGCACCCGATCGATTTCGGCGGCGTCCACCGACGCCAATGCCATCCGGCCGACCAGATAGATGTCGCCGACGTTGTCCAGGGTGTAGGCGACGCCGTACAGGCGGCGGTTGCGCTTGAGCAGGAATCGGTAGACGCCCTCGTGGTTCTCGTCGGGCTTGCGGCAGACGAACGCCTCGACGCGTACCGAATGCTCGCCGATGCTCAGAATCGTGTTGGTCTTGAGCCGGCGCTCGCCGGGCAGCTCCACGATCAGTCCGGGCAGCCCGCCGTGGGCGCCCTCGTGCCGCGAGTAGGTCAGCTCGTTGGTGTCCAGGGTGTCTTCGATCAGCTGCTGGACGTGGGTCACCGGCGCGCCGTCACCGGCGGCTGAAGTCACGCCCACGCCTTGCGCCGCGACGGCAATCGGCCGGGCGTGGCCCGCCGAGCCGCCGCCAGGCCGCGTACCGAACGGCGGGCACTGAAATCGCCGATCGCGCGTCGGTAGCTGGCCAGCAGCGCGTCGACGGTGTTGTCCCAGGAGAACGTCGCCGCATGCTCGACCGCCGCGCGACTCATCGGCGCGGCGTCGAGCCGCAACAGCCCGTCGAGGGCCTGCGCCCAGCGCTCGGTGTCGTGACCCGCCACCAGCGTGCCGGTTAACCCGTCGCGCACCGCAACCGGCAACCCGCCGACAGCCGCGGCGGCCACCGGCGTCCCGCACGCCTGCGCCTCCAGCGCGACCAGACCGAACGACTCCGAATAGCTCGGCACCGCGACCACGTCGACGGCCTGGAACATGGTGGCCAGATTTTCCCGCGACTGCGGCGGCAGGAACGTCACCCGGTCGGAGATACCCAGTTCGGCGGCGAGCCGAACAAGCCCGTCGGGAACAGCCAGCCCGCTGCCCGATGGTCCGCCGGCGACCACCACGTGCACCCCCGGCAGTTTGGCCGCCGCGCGCAGCAACACGTCGGGACCTTTCAGCGGCTGGATGCGTCCGACGAAGGCCACCACATGCTGATCGGACGGCAGATCCAGCTTGGCCCGGGCGGCACGGCGATCGCCGGGACGAAACACGTCCAAGTCGACGCCCGGGTGGGCGGTATCGATCCGGGCGGGGTCGGCATGGTGCAGCGAAACCAGTTGTGCGGCTTCGTCATCGGTGTTGGCGATCAACCGGTCGGCTTCGTCGACCACCTGCTGCTCACCGACGGTGCGCAGCGGCGGCTCGGGAGTGTCACCGTCGGCCAGCGCGGCGTTCTTCACCGCGGCCAGGGTGTGCGCGGTGTGCACCAGCGGCACCGACCAACGGTC
>NZ_DASXEP010000039.1:0-2717 GCF_036490025.1 Mycobacterium sp.
GCGACGAAATGTGCGGTCCGCCGGTTACGTCAGGGCACGTCCTATCCCAGCCAACGGCATGGCAGCGCGTGAACCTCGGACTGCGCCGCTGCGGCAACCTTCAGCTGCGGTTTTTGCCGCTTGAATCCTTCCTGCGCGGGCATCGTTGGACGGGCCGCGGGCATACCGGGCAAAGGGTGACCTCAAAGGGTGCAAAAGCCCCGGAACACCCCGTCAGCGTAAATTTTCATGCCTAACGGCGTCGTGCGTGTCGGTTGACGCGGCGGAGTGGCTGTGCAATCCATTTTGTATCGGGTGGTACTACTAGGGGGCGCAACCGACCTTCGGCGGCTGAAATCGCCGAAGGTCGAAGCACCAAGCAAAACAGAGATGGTCACCGCGTGGCGCGGCGTTGTCTGCGCCCGCGGAAAGTTAAAGTGCGTTGGCATGCGCCACGTCTGGCGCGTCGATGCTGCCTGCTGCGCGTCCATGGCGCGCAGCGGAGAGCTGTATTCGACGCGAGGGCTGCGGTTGCAAGTAATGGGAAAACTCGATGGCGACTCGACTTCGATTGGCCTTGGTCGCGCTCTGCGCAGGCTCGGCGCTCCTACCCGGATCCGTATTCGCCAACGGCTATGGCGAAAGTTCTTCCTGGCAGTTCCAGAGCGCTGCCCAGCAGAGCACCAACGCCCAGATGGAGACGTTGCTCCAGGAAAAGCAGGGCGGATACTTTAACTCGTTCGGTCCCGCTCAGACGACCGTCAACACCACCACCAACATCGGCACCGAATGGAACTGCACGCTCAGTTCCGCCGCGGCCGGCAGTAACGGCAACAACACGCCCACCGCCCTGACGTCTTCGCCCACCGTCTCCAGCTCGCCATCTCTAGGCGCCTCGACCACGGGCAACCAGAACACGACTTCGGTCGGCGGCAATCCGGGCGTCGCCTACGCCTTGAACTCGATGACCAATCCCCTGAACGGCACCAGCACCACGCAGGGCAACAGCGGCAGCACGCTGAGCTCGCTGGTCAGCGGCTCGTCCAACAGCACCAGCCTCGGACCGGTTTCGACGGGCGGCGGCACCACCAACCAGGCGCTCAACTCGACCCAGAGCAACTCGGGCGCCCAGACCTCGAGCGTCAGCGGCAGCACGGCGTGCTCCAGCAGCGGTGGGAAGTAATGTCCGATCAGTCGACGATGTCCCAGCCGCGAAGTCCGATGCGCCGTTCCAGTCTGAAATCGAAGCTCTTCGGGATGGCGGCGATCGCCTGCCTTCCCGTCCTTGGCGGCTGCGAAACCTTCCACACCGTCAGCTATCCGGGCGAGGCGCCGATGATGATCGGCTCGCCGGTGCGCGAAAACACGACCCCGACCCAGGGTCCGCTGTCCTGCCTCGCCTGGAAGATGCACGACGCCCACTCGCCGGTCTTCGGGATCGGCGTCGGCGACGTGAAGGACTACACAGCGAAGTACTCGCAGTACGAAGGCGCCACGGTGACCCAGGGCGGCTCGCTGATGGTCTATTCGGCCCTCGGCAAGCTGGGCCCGGTGGTCCGCATCCACGAGCGCTTCGACACCCGCATCGGCGAAGCCGAACTCACCTACGCGGATCGCCGCCAGCTCGGCGACGGCCAGTCCCACGTGCTGCAGACCGCCAAGGGCCCCGAACAGGTGCCGTGGCTCCCGTACTTCGGCGGCAGCATCGAGAAGTCCGACTACTACATCGTCGGCGGCATCACCGAGGTGAACTACAACATCCAGTCGGGTGGCTTTGACGGCACCGTCAACCTGATCGGCCCCTCGGCTCGCGTGTTCACCCTGAACGTCGCCGTCGACCTGCGCATCGTCGACAGCCGCAGCCTGGTGGTGCTGAAGACGGTCAGCCTCGAAAAGCAGCTCACCGGCTACGAGGTCGACGGCAACATCTTCTCGTTCTTCGGCAAGGCCCAGAACCTCTGGGACGTGGACGTCGGCGCCAAGAACCAGGAGCCGATGCAGTTCGGCATCCGCATGGCGCTCGAGGAAGGCGTGCTCAAGCTCGTCGGCTCGGTCGCCAACGTCGACTACCAGAGCTGCCTGACGCCCGAGGGCGTCAAGGCCCCGGCCGAGGAAGCCAGGCACGAGGGGGTGCCGCCGCTGCCGGCTCCGACTCCGGCGGCGCTTCCGCTCGTGAATCAAAACCCCGCACCGGCTCCGCCGCTTCCGCCGCCTCCGGCGCCCGCATCGAACGACGTCGCGGTGCCAGTCCCCGCGCGGCCCCAGGGGCCGCCGCTGTCGGGCGCCGCCGCCCCGCCGCCCCCGAGCGGACCGATCCAGTTGCAGGACGCCGACCCGGGCCAGGGCGCCGCCAGCGCCTCGATCCAGGTCCCGTTCGAGATCGGCTCCAACAGCCTCGGCGGCGACGCCGAAGCGGCCATCGACAAGATCGCGACCACGGTCTCCACCGGCGGTGTCGCCAACGTCACCCTGGTCGCGCGGGAAACCGAGACCTGGGATCCGAACACGCGTTCGGATGTCATCGCCAAGCGCATCGCCGCCGTCACCTCCGCCCTCGAGGCCAAGGGCGTCGCGGCGACACTGATCATGGTCACCTGGACCGCCACTCAGGACCAGATGACGCACGACGGCCCCGGCTTTCAGGAAATCGCAAAGTTGAAAGTGGGCTGAGAAGAATTCGAACTAGGACACAACAGTATAACCAACACCACAGTACGCATGTTCGCTGCGTGAGCGAA
>NZ_DASXEP010000059.1:0-2889 GCF_036490025.1 Mycobacterium sp.
TGCGGCGTGGTGCGGGCACGCTGCAGTGACGTGCGCCACGCCGAGGATGCTACGCCGCGAAGTTGGAATCATACAACTATTTCGCTACTTTGAGTGAGGCGAAGCAATCGATGCTCTGGAAGGGATTCCCAACATGTCCGATGGTCTCAACGGCGGCCCCCGTCCTCCCGATGGCGACTGGTTGGGCACCCCATTCCTGCGCTTTACACGCGAAGGCGTGTTTGCGATCTGCACCCTCGATCGTCCGCAGGCGCGCAACGCGATGACGCCCGCGATGTACTTCGGCATCCGATACGCGATCAGCCGGGTCAACGCCGATCCTGATCTGGCGGGCCTGCTCATCACCGGAACCGGCGACGTATTCGCGCCGGGCGGCGATCTGGGCCAGTCCGCCGAGGACAATTGGATGGACTTCGCGGCCACCATGGGCATGGACGCAACGCCGTTCGACGTTTTGCGACAGTCGCCGAAACCGGTCGTGGCGGCGGTCAACGGCCTGGCTCAGGGCGGCGGCCTGCAGATCGCCATGTGCAGCGACCTCGCCGTCGTCAGTGACCGCGCCACCTTCCGCGTCCCCGAGTTGTTCCGTGGCATTGCCGACACCTACTACAGCCAGGTGCTGGCGCGGCTGATCGGCCCGGTCCGCACCAAAGACCTGATGTTCACCGGCCGGACGCTGACCGCGCAGGAGGCCCTCGACTGGGGCATGGTGGCCAGGGTGGTTCCGCATGACGATCTGCTGGACGCGGCCAAAGAACTTCTCGGTCAATGCTGTCGAACCGCCCCGGCGGCACGGGGCGTGGTCAAGGCCAGCCTGGACAACTACCTGGGCCTGTTCGACCGAATCGGGATGCAGGCCAGCATGTTTGGTCCCGAGGCGCGCGAGGGCTTCCGCGCGTTCAAGGAGAAGAACTCGCCGAAGTGGGTGCACCCTGAGCTTCAGCTGGACGGCCGGCTGTAGCCCCCGTCGCGCCTACTTCGGAGTGAACCGCTGGGCGCCGTCGAGGCGCATCACCTCACCGTTGACGTAGCCGTTGGACAGCAGAAACGTTGCCGCGTCGGCGTATTCGGCGGGGGTGCCCAGGCGCTTAGGGAACGGGATGTTGGCGGCGAATTTGGCGATGGCCTCCTCGCCGACCGACTCCATGATCGGCGTCTTCATTGTCCCCGGCGCGATGGTGTTGACCCGGATCCCCACCGAACTCAGGTCGCGAGCGGCCGCGATGGTCAGCCCGATAACCCCGGCTTTCGCTGCGGCATAAGCGGTCTGGCCGATCTGACCCTCATAGCCCGCAACCGAGGCCGTCATCACGATGGCACCCCGTTCGCCGTCCTCGCGGGGTTCGGCGGCGGCTACCGACGCCGCGACCAGTCGGGTCAGGTTGTAGGTGCCGTTGAGGTACAGGTTGATGGTCTTGGTGAAGCCAGCCATGTCGGCGGGGCTGCCGTCGCGCTGCACGATCCGTTGCGCCACACCGAAACCGCCGTGTGCGACGACCGCGTAGCGAAGCTGTCCGAGCTGATTGGCCTGCTCGATGGCGCCCTGCACGCTGTCGTCGCTCGTCACGTCGGTACTGACGAACAGCGCCCGGCTGCCCAGCTCGTCGGCCAGCGCCTTGCCCTTGTCGGCGGCGAGATCGGCGATCAGCACGCCGAGTCCGTCGGCGTGCAGCCGACGGACCGTCGCCTCGCCCAGGCCGCCGGCCCCGCCGCTGACAATCGCGGACGCACCGTCGAATTGCTGTACCGTCACCAGTTCTCCTTATTTCCTATTGTTTTCGAATTGGGTCAGATCGCCCGTTACCAGATCCCACGGGTGCTCGGCTGCCAGCGCCAGCCGGCCGAGGCGGCGCGCGAAGTCATTGGTCGTGCCGTACTCGGGGCTCCAGCTCTGGGCGCGCAGGGTGAACAGCCACAGCGGGTGCTCACTGGTGACGCCGATCGCGCCGTGTAGCTGATGTGCGACGGTGGTGACCGGGCCGACGGCCCGACCGACCGCGACCTTGGCGACGGTGACGGCGTAGTCGGTGTGGGGGGAGTCGAAGCCATGCCCTTCGGCCGCGGCGACTGCCAATTCCACAGCGGCACGGGCTCTTTCGATCTCGCCGGCCATTCCGGCCAGTGACTGCTGCACAGACTGGAAGGCGCTGAGCGGACGGCCGAACTGAACGCGCTGGCGGGTGTGCTGCACCGACAGCGCCGCGGCGGCATCCAGCACCCCGATGGTCTGCACACAGCGTGCCCATGCGCCGCGCCGAACCAGCTCGGCACCCAGCGCCGGGTCGACGGCGCACAACTTGTCGGCCGGCAGGTCGAACACGATCGAATCGCGCGGTTCGCCGGCCAGATTGTGGCCCTCCCGCAGCTCGTCGGGGGTCAGGTCGAGTACGCCGACCTGCAGTCCGGTCGGGGAGGAGACGGCCAGTAGGGCGGCGGTGCACGCTCGTGCCCATGGCACTGCGTGCGCTGTGCCGCTGATCCGCCCGCTGTCCGCTGCGCCGTCGGCGATCGCAACGGTCAGCGGGCCGTCGGGTAGCTCGATGCCGGTCTCCCGGCCGAGCCAGCCGGCGAGCGCGTCGGTTTCGGCCAATGGCACCGCGCCGGCGTGGCGGGCCAGGCCGTAAAGGGCGATGGCCAACTCGTGCGGGCCGGCGCCCATGTCTGGTGTGCTGGTCAGCCGCGCCAGCCCGGTGTCCTCGAGGTTGCGCCACAGCTCGGCATCGAATTGGTCAGGGATGCCGCGATGGCCGAGCCCGGCGTCGTAGGAGCGCCGCCCAAGGTCCTCGACGAGTTCGCGCAATTGGGCGTCGTCGTCCCGGGCGTCGGTCGCGGCAAATACCCCGCCGGCCAGGGCGCTCAACGCAGCCCCATTCCGCGGGCGATGACGCC
>NZ_DASXEP010000060.1:0-12880 GCF_036490025.1 Mycobacterium sp.
GTCCATCGCCGCGGTGCAGGGCAAGTGCATTGCGGCCGGGTTGATGCTGTGCTGGCCGTGCGATCTCATCGTCGCCGCGGACAACGCTCAGTTCTCCGATCCGGTGGGTCTGATGGGCATCATGGGCATCGAATACCACGCTCACACGTGGGAACTCGGGCCCCGTAAAGCCAAGGAGATGCTGTTCACCGCCGGCTCGGTGACCGCCGAGGAGGCGCTGCGATCGGGGATGGTCAACCACGTCGTACCGCTGCAGGACTTACAGTCGGCCACCATGATGCTCGCTCATCGGGTTGCTCAGACCGACCCCTGGGCGCTGCGACTGGCCAAGCGGGCGGTCAACCACACCATGGACACCATGGGCTTCTCGACGGCGATCGCGTCATGTTTCGACATGCATCATCTCGGCCACACGCGCGCGCTGGCCGCGACGAACGGCCAGACCGTTGTCATGGCGGACCTGGAACGGATGAAGGCCGCGGGTCGCACCAAGTGAGCCCCACGACTTCGGGTAGTGGCCTTGCTCCGCATCACTGCAAAGCGAGACAAGAAACGCGGCTCCGTGAGCTGCGGAAATGCAGGGCAATCGACTGACCCGAAGTCGATCTCACTTCTAGAAACGAAACGGCGACATTTCGGTGGCGTTCGGTTCAGTGCTAGCCGCACCCGGCGCGCACCGTAGTGGGCGCCGGTCGACGCCCATGACGTCAGGCCAATCCGCCGCCTGCTCCGTCAACGACCCGGCCGCCTGTCGCATGAAGCTAGCGCACAGATGTCCAAATGGCAACGTGCTGACGCCATTTTTGCTAGCGTGGTGACTATGGACAGCTCGACGCGGCGAACGAAGGGCCTGCAGTGCGGTCCCCGAAGCCACCAGGTGGTCGAGAAGGTGCGCGACGCCACCCTGGCCGAACTGGCACGAGTGGGGTTTCCGGGGCTGACCATCGAGGGAGTCGCCAAAGCCGCGAACGTCAATCGCACGACGATCTATCGGCGCTGGCCGTCCAAGAGCGCACTACTGTTGGCCGTCATCGAGCCGCTGCTTGAGCGTTTCGACCGCGATCCCGATACCGGTTCACTCGGCGGCGATCTGCTGGCCCTGATGCTGATGATGGGGGAGACCGCGGCCTTGCCCGAGGGGCAGGCGGTCCACCGCGCGGTCGGGTCAATTTCGGACGAACTCAAGGACCTCGTCGATACCACTAATGACCGGGCGCTGGGCGCATTTCATCGAGCATTTGATCGCGCACGCGCCCGAGGCGAGGTCGGACCAACCGACGACACCGAAGTGATCGCGCACCTGGCCTTCTTCGGCATCGTGCTCTGGCAGGAGACCCGAGAGCGCGCGCCCACCGTGGAGGAATGCTGCCGGATCCTGCGAGTCGTGCTCGCACCGCTGGCCGGCAGTCCCTCGGCGCCACCTGCGCGCTCAGCAACGTGATACCAGTGACTGTCATCGCACAGCGTTGGGAGCCGCCTCGGTCACATTAGGCGGCGTCTTCGCTGGCCGCCCAGAGCTGGTCGATGGCGGCGAGCGCCTTGTTGAGGCTTTCGGCGGCAAGCGGTTTGAGATGGGCCATCTCGGGGTTGGCATCGGCCGTCGTGAGTTCGGCGGTGATGAATCGCGGCTGCAACCCGGTCACCGACAAGGCGTGTGACAACCAGGTCTGGGCATGATCCCAGCCTTCGCGCGGTGTGCCCGGACCATAACCCCCGCCGCGGCTGGCAAGCGCGATGAAGTCGGTGTCTCCGAGCAGGCCGGCATGGGTCTCGGCGTCGATGGACAACCCCAGGGCGATGATGTGGTCGACCCAGGCCTTGACCGTGCTGGGCGGGCCGAAGTTGTACAGCGGCAGGCCGAGCAGGACCGTGTCGGCCTGCTTGATCTCGTCGATCAATTCAACGCTGAGCGCGAACGACGTGTCTTGTGCCGCAGTGCGCTGCTCCGCGGCCACCATTCGCGCCAGTCCGGTCGCGCCGTCCAGGTGCGGTATGGGATTGGTGCCCAGATCGCGGTAGGTCGCCGTTCCGTCGGGATGGGCGCTCCGCCACCGATTGGCGGCGCGAGCGGTCAGTCGCCGACTCACCGAGTCGTCACCTCGGACCGAGGAATCGATGTGCAGCAGGTGTGACATCTCGAACCCTCCATAGATCGCTGGCCGGTTGTCCAACCCGAAGCTAGCGCAGAAATGATCAAATGGCAACATAACGTCGCCATCTGTGTTAGCGTGGTGGCTTAGGGCAGCTCGACGCGCCAAACGAGGAGCGTGCACGCATGACGCTTGACCTAACGCCGGATCAGTTGTTGTCGACCACGCGCACAGTGCGCAAACGCCTGGATTTGTCGCGCCCGGTCGAGCGGGAGCTGTTGGAGGAGTGCTTCGACCTGGCCTTGCAGGCACCCACGGGTGGCAACCAGCAGGGCTGGCACTTTGTCGTCGTCACCGACGCCGACCAAAGGAAGGCTCTTGCCGAGCTGTACCGGGAATCCCAAAGCGAGACCGAGCCGCCGGAGCCCCCTGCCGGACAGGAGGCCGTGATGAACTCCGCCGCCTACCTGGCTGAACACCTCCAGGAGGTGCCGGTCCTGGTCATCCCGTGCATCGAAGGCCGGTATGAAGACGCTCCTCACCTTTGGCAAGCCATCGCGTGGGGATCGATACTGCCCGCGACCTGGAGTTTCATGCTGGCCGCCCGCGCCCGGGGCTTGGGAACGGCATGGACGTCATTGCACTTGGCCCACGAACGCGACGCTGCCGCAGTGCTCGGGATCCCGTATGAGCAGGTGACGCAGGCGGCGCTGATCCCGGTTGCCCACACGATCGGCACCGACTTCAGGCCCGGACCCAGGCGCCCCCAGGCCGAGCGCGTTCACTGGAATCGTTATGCTGGCTAGTTATCTTGGTTGGCTGAGATTGGGAAGCACAGCGCATGGCGCGCACAGATAATGACACCTGGGATTTGGCGACCAGCGTGGGCGCGACGGCGACGATGGTCGCCGCTGCCCGGGCGATAGCCAGTGAGTCCGCGGCGCTGCTCCCGCCGCGAGGAATAGGACCCAGTATCGCTCGCGTCACAGCCACAACTATCGGCGGAGCATTCGCATGGCGTCAAAGCTGTTCCACGCTTGCGGACGAAGCTCGATGACGACGCGGTCCTGCCGGGCCAACGCCGCCGCGTCCAGGCCGGCCATTGTGCCGAACTGCGGGTAGAACCATTCGGCGGTGGCCGCGTCATCGTGTACGACTGCCAACGTCCGGGCGCTGATCATCCGGCCGTGGACCAGTGGTTTGCCCGCGCTGGAAACTGCGACCGTGCTTCGCGGGTCCGCGACCAGACAGCCGACCCGGGGACGGTCGCGAAACGACGTCACCCAGAACGCATCGCGCTCAAACAGGTAGGTCAGGAATGCCGACACCGGCCAACCGTCGCTGTTGAGCCACCCGACGGCGCATTCGCTCTGCGCGGCAAGGAGTTCCATTCGCTCGTCATCAGTGAGACGGAAGGCTGCGAAGTCCTTGGCTTTCCTTACTCGTCGCGCCGAACCCGGTCCGTCGCCAACAACTGGACCAGACCCTGACGATCGAGCTTGCCAGTGGGCAGCATCGGCAGCTCGCTCTCGGGGAGGACTGCGATGACGGTCGGCGCCTTGAACCCGGAGAGGTTGGCGCGGGCGTGGACCGCGACGGCCTCGGTGGACAGTTGGGCGCCGTGCGCGGGCACGACGGCGGCCGCGACGACCTCGCCTCGTACCGGATGGGGCAGACCCACCACGAAGCTGTGCAGCACGCCGGGCATGGCGTCCAGGACTGATTCGACCTCGGCCGGCGAGACGTTGGATCCCGCGGTTTTGATCAGGGCGCTGGCCCGGCCGGTGAAGTGCAGATGCCCGGTTTCGTCGAACCAGCCGCGGTCCCCGGTGTCATACCAGCCGTCGGCGGTGAACACCTCGTGGCGTTCCTGCTTGTAGATCCCGCTCATCAGGATCGGGCCGCGCACCTGGATTTGGCCCTCTTGCCCGCGCGGCGCCTCGATGCCCGCGGTGTCCACGATCCGGTGCTGCACGAGCCCGGGAAGTGGGATCCCGAAGGAGCCCCGGCGTTCCGGCGGCAGCGGGGTATCCGGCACCTCGACCATGGTGTGTGGGCCGCCGGTCTCGGTCATGCCGAGCAGGTTGGGGGTCAGTTCGGGTTCGCTGGGTCGACGTTCGGGTGGCAGCGCCTGCAGCATGGTGCCGCCCCGGACGCTGGACAGGTCGCGCTTGGCGAAGTCGGGGTGGTCGGCCATGGCCTGACTGGCCTGCGCCCAGCACGAGATGAAGGTGGCCCGTTCCCGCTCCAGCAGCGCCAGCGTGGCGCCGGCATCGAACACGTCTTGGGCCAGGATCGCGGCTCCGGTGGCCAGGGCCTGCAGCACCACCATGGTCAGTCCCCCCACCCAGAAGAACGGCATCGGCGAATAGATGCGGTCGGCGGCGGTGACGCCGCGGTGGTGGGCCAGGATGGCCGCGTGGCGCACCAGGCTGCCATGGGTGTGGGCGACGGATTTCGGTAGCGCCGTAGTTCCCGATGTCGTGACCAGCACGAGCTCGTCGGCGGCGCCGACCTCCTGCTCGGCCGGGCCGGTCAGGGGCGCGACGGGACCGTTGCTGCTTCCGGGCCACGGGGTGGTCCACTCCCGGTCACAGTCGGGCCACACGTGCACCCGCCGCAGGTAGGGGACCGCCTCGAGGGCGATGGCCGGGCCGCCGTCGGCCAGGCCGGGGAGCGCATCGGCGAGCCGGGTGACCAGGTCGCGGCCGGCGATCGAGCGGCCCATCAAGAGCACCTGGGTGTCGGTGTGGCGCAGCAGCCTGGCGAGTTCGGCGCCCGGCGCGAAGGTCGACAGCGGGACAGTGAGCGCGCCGATACGCGCTGCGGCCAGCCACGCGACGAGCCACTGGGCGCAGTTGGGGAAGAGGATGCCGACGCGGGTGCCCTTGCCCACGCCCGAGGCCAACAGCGCATCGGCCAGTGCCCTGGACTGCGCGTCGGCCTCAGCGAAACTGAGTCGCTCCTCGTCGGTGACGAGGAATTCGCCGTCAGGCTGCGCGCGCCGCCACGACAGCAGCTCGGGGACACTCCCCGGTAGGCCGGGGGATGCCGGATCGTCCGACGCGGTCTGCGCCGCGGCCATCAGCCGACGTGCACCGGGATGTGCGAATAGCCGGCCACATTGGACATCGTCACCCGTTGCAAACCGTCGGTATTCACCGCGAACCGCGGCCAGTTCTCGCGTATCGCGTGCATGGCGACTCGTGTCTCCAGTCGCGCCAGCCAGGAGCCCAGGCAGCTGTGGGCGCCGTATCCGAAGGCCAGGGTGGTAGATCCGCCGCGTTTGATGTCGAACACGTCGGGCCGATCGTAGGCCCGCGGGTCACGCGTGGCGGCCCCGGTGACCAGCAGCGTGGGCGATCCTGCCGGGATGGCGCCCCCGTCGAGCACGACCTCTCGGGTGGCAAACCGGCCCTGATACTGCGAGGGCGGGTTGAGCCGCAGCATCTCCTCGATCGCCCCGGGGATCACGCCGGGGTCGGCGAGCACCAGCTCCCATTGCTCGGGATTGTGGTGGAAGGCCATGACGCCGTTGCCCACCAGCTTGGTGACCGTTTCGCTGCCCGCCGCCGCGATCAGCACCGCGAACGTGGCGATGTCCTCGTCGGTGAGCCGGTGCGTCACCCCGGCCTCGTCCTCGTAGCTCGCGTCCACCAGCCTGCTGATGATCAGGTCGTCGGGCTCGCGACGCTTGTGCTTGGACAGCTCCAGGAAGTAATCGTTCATCGCCATCGAGTCGGCGACGCCACTTTCGGTGGCGAAGGGGTTGTTCTCCTCGCGGTGCAGGAACCCGTCGGTCCAATGCCGAATCTGCTGGCGCTCTCCAGGGGGGACGCCGAGCATCGAGGAGATGATTTCGACCGGGAACAGCGCCGCGAAGTCGGCCACGATGTCGAAATCGTCTTTGCCCTTCAAGGCGTCGACATAAGAGGTGATGACGTCGGTCACCAGCGGCTCCAGGTTGGCGATCGCCGCCTTTGTGAAGACCTGGCGGACCAGTTTGCGCAGCCGTTCGTGCTCGGGGGGATCCATGAGGATCAACATGTTGAGTTCGTCGAATTTGTGGCGCATCGACAACGCATCCAGGGTGACCCCATAGGAGCTACTGAACGTCTCCCAGTCGCGGTGGGCGGCCACGACGTCCTCGTGACGCGTCAGCGCGTAGAAATCCCACCGCTCGCTGTAGTACACCGGCGCTTCGTTGCGCATCCAGCGGTAGGTCTCATAGGGGTCGTCAAAGAAGCTGTCGGAGTACGGGTTGAACTCCATAGGGGAGCCACCCGCGCGCGGTTTGGTGGCCGATCCGGCACCGTGATCAGTCGACATCTCAGGCGTCGATCCGCATCATGCCCGCCAGCGTGCCGCCCATCACCATGGCGACCTCGTCGTCGCTCAGCTCCGGGTGCCGCTCGGCGTACGTGAGCGGCTCCGCCAGGCCTTCTGGATGCGGATAGTCCGAGCCGAAGAACAAGTGGTCGATCGGCACCAGCTTCGCCAGTTCGGCAACGTTCTCTTCCCAGAAGGGATTGAAGTAGACGCAGCGTTGGATGGCCTCCACCGGATCTTCGCTGTAGAGCTGCGGCATCTTCTTGCGGGTGTCCTTGAGGTTCTCCAGTAGCCGGGGCAGCCAGGTCGTTCCGTTCTCCACCATGCCGATCCGCAGCTCGGGAAACCTCGTCAGGAGTCCGTGGCAGGCCAATGCCGCGACGGCGTCCTCGGCCGGGTTGCGGGCCAGGCTGTAGTAGGAGCGGAAGGGCGACGGCTGGAATGGCCGGAATTCGCCGACACCCTCCCAGTCGTTGGCGTAGCGGGAATACCCGCTGTCAGAGGCGTGCATGATGACCAGCACGCCGGTCTCCACGACCCGCTTCCAGAACGGGTCGAATTCGGGCAGCGCGAACGACCGCGGGCCGCGCAGCCCGGGCACCGGCGCAGGCCGGATGAGAATGGCCCGCGCACCGCGCTCGACCACCCAGTTCAGTTCGTCGATGGCCTTCTCCACGATGGGCAGGGTGATGATCGGGGTGGTGAAGATACGGCCCTTGTAGTCGAACTGCCAGGTTTCGTGCAGCCACTGGTTCAGAGCATGAATGATCGTGTGAGTCGCCTCGGGGTGCTCGCGGAAACGCTCTTCCACCAGGCTTGCCAGCGTGGGGTACATCATCGACTTGTCGATGCCTTGCTCGTCGAGGAGCTCCAGCCGTGGTGCCGGTTCGCGCATCGCGGGGGTTGCCTCGATCGCTTTCCCCAGAATCTCGCGGTGCGGTTTGCCTTCGGGGTTGCCGTTATGGAAGTAGTCCTCCTGCGCTCCCGGGGCAGCGACCTTGTCGAAGGTCGGGTTGGGGATGTAGTCGCTGATCTGTCCCAGGGTGGCGATCTTGGTGCGTCCGTCGACTTCCACGTACCGGACTGCGCCGTGGTACTCGGGCGGCAGGAACTTGGTCAGGGCATCGCGTGTCTCGTACATGTGGTTATCACCATCGAAGACCGGAAATCCCAAGCGCGACGTCATTGAACTCCTCCTTGTGCGCGGCTACGCCTGCGATGCAGGATGACCGCTATTCGACCAACAGGACAATCAAATATGCGATTAACTCTAGCATCGAGTGCGTCAAAAGAGGATATGCGTTTACTTTTTCGTCGTGCATCAGTCCGACTACGGGTAACGTTCCTGCTGTGGCGGGGTTGCGTGTTGCGATTGCGAGGAGGAATAGGTGGATCTATCGCTGACCCTGGAGCAACGCGCGGTCCGCGACGCGTTCGCAGCCTTGTTCGGAAAAGAGGCCACGCCAGAGCGCGTGCGGAGGGCGGAGGTCACCGGCTTCGACGGACTGCTCTGGCGGCACTACGCCGAGATCGGTGCACTGGGCATCGGAGTCCGCTCGGACTGCGGGGGCGGGGAGGGCGGACTCCTGGAACTGGCCCTGGTGGCCGAGGAAGCCGGCCGACGCCTCGCGCCGATCCCGGTCGCCGAAACCGCGGCCGCGGCCCGAATGTTGGGCCGCCTGCGTGAAAAGGAGCTGCTGGTCCCGGTCCTGAGCGGATCGGTCATCGCGTCGCTGGCGGCGCGGCCCGGCCCGATAACAGCCCAATTGCTGGTCGACGGCGCTATCGCGGACACCGTGCTGGCCCTCGACGGAGACTCCCTGGTCTATGTGAACCGCCCGGACGGCCTGTCCAAGACGGCGCACCGCAACCTCGGCGGTTTATCGCTGGCCCGGTGGCACGCGCCCGGTGTCACCACCGTCCTCGCCGAAGGCGGTGAGGCGCGCTCGCTCTTCGACACCGCGCTCGACGAGGTACGTGTACTGCGGGCGGCCGCATTGGTCGGGTTGGCCTCCGAAGCCGTCGGGATCGGTTCCCGGTACGCGGTCGTGCGCGAGGCCTTCGGCCAGCCGATCGGCATGTACCAAGCGGTTGCGCATCCGTTCGCCGACGCCGTCACGGCACTGGATGGTGCCCAGTTGCTGGTCCACAAGGCCTGTTGGGCAATGGATTCCGCGCAGGAAGACGCCGGCGCGCTGGCGGCGATGGCGTTTGTGTTCGCCGCCGAGACGGCTTATCACGCGACGACGCACAGCCTGCATGTCCATGGCGGATACGGGTTCATGGAGGAGTACGACATTCAGCTGTATTACCGCAGAGCCAAAGCGTGGGCGGCGGCGTTCGCCGACCCGCGACGCGAGCTGCTCACTGTCGCCGACCGACGCTTCGGCCCCGTGACGACCGGAGGTCGGTGACCCGATGGACTTCAGCGAACCGGAGAACTGGGCCCGGATCCGCCGCGCCGCAGAGGAATTCACCGCCGAACATGTCACCCGTGACGTGATCGAGCACGAGCGTCGGACTGGTGACGGCGTTGATCGCGCGCTGACCCGGAAGCTGGGCGAGCGCGGCTGGATCGCGTCGGGCTGGCCGGTCGCCGAGGGTGGGGCCGGACTGGATCCGTTCGAGGCGGCCTCGCTGTGGAATGCGTTGCGCAAGGGAGGAGTTCCGACCGCAGGCCCCGGTACCACCATGCTGCCGGCGAATGCCATCCGCGCCACCGGCTCGGCGGAACTCAAAGCCAGAGTCCTGCCCGGCGTGGCGGCCGGTGAGGTTCTGATCTGTCTGGGTTACACCGAGCCGGCCGGTGGCTCCGACGTGTTCGCCTGCGCGACCCGTTCTCACCTCGAGGGGGATGAGTGGATTGTCAACGGGCAGAAGATCTTCACGACATTCGCCCATCTTGCCGACTACTGCTTCTTGCTCACTCGCTCCCAGCCCGGGTCGGTGGGTCCGCGGGGTCTGACAATGCTGTTGGTACCCCTGGACTCGCCCGGTATCGAGATCCAGGCCGTGCACACCATGGGGCACGAGCGCACCAACATCGTGTTCTACAACGATGTGCGGGTGGCCGACGCGAACCGGGTCGGTGAAGCTCATGAGGGCTTCGCGGTCATGCGGGCAGCGCTGGAGGCTGAACAGAACGTCGCGCCCGGTTCGCGCACCGGGTGGGTCGCCGACGACACACTGGAGTTCGCCCGCACACACTCCGGGCCCGAGGGGACTGCGCTGATCGACGACGTACTGGTTCGCGAGCGCCTGGCCCGGATGGCGATGGAGGCCGAGGTGGCCGATCTGCTGGACTTGCGGGTGGCCTTCCTCGACGCGGAAGGGGGAAGGCCGGGTCCGGTGTCGGCGTTGTTCGGGCCGGAAAGCTACGTGCGCGCATCGGCCGCGGCGATCGACATCGCAGGGCCCGCGGGCATGATCGACTGGACGGACCCGCACTGCGCGGTGGACGGCAACCTGGACGCGCACTACCGCAGCGCCGTCGCGTCGACGATCTACGGCGGGTCCAGCGAGGTGCTGCGCAGTCTCATCGTGGAGAACCGCCTGGGATTTCCGCGTAGCCGGCCGCGACGCTGACGCGCGGTCGCAGCCGGGCCGCCGACCGAGAAGGCAACGTGCTCAAAGGAAGTCGCTGCCACCGTCGACGTTGATGTGGGCGCCGGTCATATAAGTGTTCTCTGGTGAGGCGCAAAAAGCGACGACAGCGGCAACTTCGTGAGGCAGCCCCAGCCGACCCAGGTCCACCGACATGCCGTGACCACGCGCCAGCAGTCCGAAGGCGCCCACCGGGTCGTTCGTCGCAATGCCGGCGGAGGCGAGCGCCGGTCGCGCCCAATCGGTGAGGATCGGACCCGGGGCGACGGCGTTGACCAAGATGGCATCGCCAGCGAGACTGCGGGCCAGGTTCTTCGTCACGCTAAGTAGTGCGCTCTTGGCCGCGGTGTAGCCCACCAATCCCGCCGACTGGTGTTGCACCGACATTGCCGTCACGTTCACCACTCGGGCCCATTCGGCGGCTCGCAGCAGCGGCAGTGCCGTACGCACACACCGAACCGCGGACAACACCCCTTCGTCGAATGCCGTCGCCCATTGCGCGTCGCTTAGGTCCTCAAACCGACCGGCGCCCAGCGGACCGGCGGCATTGACGAGCACGTTGAGTCCGCCCCAGCGCACGCCAACTGTCGCGAAGACGGCCTCGACGTCCGACGCCGAGCTCAGATCCGCGGTCAACGTCAGCACCTCGGGACTGCCGGCGTTAGCCAATGTCGTGGCGGCCTCCGCCAGCCGGGCTTCGTTCCTGCCGATGACGCCGACCCGGGCGCCTTGTTCGGCCAGGCACACTGCGGTCGCCAGTCCGATGCCACGGGTGCCCCCGGCAATGACCGCGGTGGCATCGGCGAATCCAAGATCCACGATCGTCAACGACTACTTCGGCGCGAACCGTTGGCCGGCGTCGAGTCGGATGGTCGACCCGTTGAGCATCTGGTTCTCCACGATCGACAGCGCCAGGGCGGCGTACTCATCGGGCCGGCCCATCCGGCGCGGGAAGGCCGCGTCGCGAGTCAGCTCACCCGCCATTTTCTCCGGAATTCGTGACGTGATCCCGGTCGCGAACAGGCTCGGCGCGACGGCGGTAACCCGGATGCCCAGGCTGCCGAGATCGCGCGCCATGGTCAAAGTCATGCCGGCGATCGCAGCCTTCGCGGCGCTATAGGCGACCTGGCCGATCTGCCCTTCGAACGCCGCAATCGAAGAGGTGTTGACGATGACGCCGCGTTCCTCGTCGTCGGGGTCATTGCGACTCATGTGCCAAGCCTGCAAGCGGTTCAGGTTGAAGGTGGCGATCAGGTTGAGCTCGATCACCGACCGGAAGGCGTCCAGGGAGTGCGGTCCGCTCTTGGACAGCGTGCGCGCCGATACCCCGCCCCCGGCCGTGTTGACCGCGATGTGCAGGGCGCCCAGGTCGTCGATCGCGGCTTGCAGCACGGTCTCCACGCTGTCGCTGTCGATGACGTCACATGGGTGAAATGAGGCCCCGGCGCCCAGTTCCTTCGCCACGACGGCTCCGTCCGACGACGGCAGGTCCAGCACGGCGACTCGTGCGCCCCGCTCTGCCAGCTGCTCGGCGGTCGCTCGTCCCATGCCGGAGGCGCCTCCGACGACCACCGCGGCGCTGTCCTTGACCTTCACGCGCACCCCTGTCTGTGTGAAAACCGATTGTCTTCCTACGGGGTCACCACAGTACAGACAAGTAGAGTCATCCTCTACTAGCTCAGCAGACCACATATTCATAATCTGCTACGGTTCGCGTTGGTTGTTCGTCGGTTGCGTCCGAGCTGTGATGAGCGCGGGGGCACTGATCCAGAGGATGGACGGATGAAGCTGGAACAGGATCCCGAGATCGATCAGTTCCGCGCCGAGGTGAGAGGTTTCCTGGAGAAGCACCGCCCGGCAGTGCGCACGAAGGGCAGAGCCGGGACCCGCGCACCCGAAGCGGAGGACATTCCCGCCCTCCGGTCATGGACCGCCCGACTGTTCGAAGCCGGCTACGTGGGTGCTGACTGGCCCGCCGAATGGGGCGGTCTCGGCACCAAAGACGCGCTGCGCGCGACCGTCGTCGGTGAGGAGATGGCGCGCGCCCGGGTGCCCACGCCGATCGGCGCCGGCCTGCTGGCCGCTGCGGCGCTCATCCACTGCGGGTCTCGCGACCAGCAGCAGCGCCACCTGCCCCGGATCCGGTCGGGCGAGGACATCTGGTGCCAGCTGTTCAGCGAGCCCAGCGCGGGCAGTGACCTGGCCAGCCTGACCACCCGGGCGCGTCGCGACGGCGATGACTTCGTCGTCGATGGCCAGAAGGTCTGGACCACCAACGGCCAACACGCCCAACTCGGCTACCTGTTGGCCCGAACCAACCCCGATGTACCCAAGCATGCCGGCATCACCGCGTTCATCCTGGACATGGCCAGTCCGGGCGTCGACGTGCGGCCGCTCCGTGAGATCACCGGCACCAGTGACTTCAACGAAGTCTTCTTCGATGGCGTCCGGATACCAAAAGGCAACGTGCTCGGCGAAGTCGACGAAGGCTGGAAGGTCGCCACCACCAGCCTCGTCGAGGAGCGCTCCAGTGTGGGCACCGCGGGCATCGTCATGCTGCGCGCGGTGCGCGATGCGGTAACGGTGGCGCGCTCACTGCGGCGCGGATCCCGCCCGGCGCTGGACAACGATGCGGTCCGCCAGGACATCGGCCGGCTGTACGCGGCGGCGTGGGTCAATGTTCGCCTGGGCCAATACAACCTGTCGCGTGCGTTGAGCGGCGAGGCCGATCCCGGCGACGCTCCGCTGGCCAAGGTCCTCTACAGCGAGAGCAACCTCGCGCTCACCGAGTTCGGGCTCGGACTCCAGGGCACCGATGCGCTGCTCACCGAAGACGACCCCGAGGCGATCGCCGGCGG
>NZ_DASXEP010000075.1:0-46108 GCF_036490025.1 Mycobacterium sp.
ACGCCCACCGCAACGCGCGCGCCAAACAATCCACCCACTGTTCCGTCATGTCGTCGCGAAGCTCCTTACGAATCCACCGGAACGAACCAGGGTGGCGTGGGAATAGCAGCACGGGCCTACCCGGAACCCCGGGCTCGAGACCGTCGATGGTCAATAGCGGCCAGTCGAGCTGGGGTGACGTCGGATAGTTCTCCCGCAGTGCAGCTTTCGCGTCATCCCCAAGCCCAATCGCCAACCGGGGTCGGACGATGTCGAGTTCCGCACTGAGGTACGGCGCACAATTGGCGACCTCTTGGGGAAGCGATGCGCGATTGTTTGGAGGGTGACAGTGCACGACGTTGGTGATGTAGAGATCGATCTTGTCGATCTGCGCGCGGGCGAATGCGCGGTCGAGGTGTTTTCCGCTTCCGCCGTAGAACGGCTCTTGCTTGGCCATGCATGGACCACACAAGCTCTGTCCGACAATGACCACTCGCGATCTGACCGAACCGTAACCCGGCGCAGCCTGGGTCTTGCCAACTTCGTTTAGTCCGTTGCACCGCGTGCAAGCTTTGATCCGGTCGGCCAACTCGTCGTGGCGGCGTTGACGATCGTCTTGCATTGCTTGTCCCCCATACTCCGGAGCGCAATTGTGACTCAAGCTGGCGGATGATCACGTTCGCACAGACGACCCTGCGCCATGATGGTAGGCAACCTAACCCGTACGGGAGGCACCATGGGATCGGCTGCCGGATATACCTGCTCGGCGTGTGGTTATCGCGCTGACGGTGTTGTCGACGACTTCAGCTTCGGATTTCGCGGCGATGTCATGGCGGCGGTCGTCTGCGCTGAGCACGGTCTGGTTTCTGCCGACACCGGGATCAACGTCATGGACGGCGATATGCCTGCCCACCCCAGGGCACCACTTCGCCTGCCCTGAATGTGGCGTCATCTGCCCGCTGTGGGACCGCAAGTCGTGCCCGCGATGTGGGGTGCAACCGCATCCAACGAAGCTCGGAAATCATGTGGGATTGACCGGCGACGTCGGCTGATTCCGCGTTCAACAAGGGTCGACACGACCATCGGCAGGTGCACACTAGTTAGATGCAGGTATTCGAGCCCACCGTCGTCGCGCCCGCGCCACCACCCCCACAGCGGCCGCAGCCGTCGACATCATTGCAACCGGCATGATGGCGCCCGAGCCGCGCCGCGCGTTGCACGGCCTATCGGACGTGCGCGCTTTCTTTCACACCAACGCCGTTCCGCTGTACTTCATCTCGCCGACCCCATTCAACTTGCTAGGCATCGACCGCTGGATACGAAACTTCTTCTACCTGACGTACTTTGACTCGTTCGAGGGCACGCATTCCCGCGTGTTCGTGCCGCGGCGGCGCGACCGGCTTGATTTCGACTCCATGGGGGACGTCTGTAACCACTTGCTGACCGATCCTGAGACGCTCGACTTCATCGCGGGCCGAGGGCCCGGCGCCAAGGCCTGCTTTGTGATGCTGGACGAGGAAACTCAAGCCCTCGCGCGGAAAGCGGGTCTGGAGGTCATGCACCCCGCGGTGGAGCTGCGCAATCGGCTGGGCTCCAAGACCGTCATGACGCGCCTGGCCGACGAGGCAGGCGTACCGAGCGTGCCGCACGTGATGGGACGGGCCGGCTCCTACGACGAGCTAATGGCGCTCGCGCAAAGCGCCGGATTGGGAGATGACCTGGTCATCTCGATCCCATATGGCAATGCCGGCAGCGGGACGTTCTTCGTGCATGGTCAGCGCGACTGGGACGAACATGCCAGTGACCTTGCCGGGCAGCAGGAATTCAAAGTCATGAAGCGCATCCGCAATGTCGAGGTGTGCATCGAGGGTGCCGTGACCCGCCATGGCACCGTGATCGGCCCCGCGATGACGAGTCTCGTCGGCTATTCGGAACTGACTCCGTACCGGGGCAGCTGGTGCGGCAATGACATCTGGCGCGAGGTCCTTCCGCCGCACCAGACCCACGCCGCCCGGGAAATGGTGGGCAAGCTGGGCGATATCCTGAGCCGCGAGGGTTACCGAGGCTACTTCGAAGTGGACCTGCTGCATGACCTGGACTCCGACGAGCTCTACCTAGGCGAAGTGAACCCGCGCTTGTCCGGCGCGAGCCCGATGACGAACCTGACCACCGAGGCCTACGCGGACATGCCGCTGTTCCTCTTTCACCTGCTCGAGTACATGGACGTGGACTACGAGATCGACGTCGGTGAGATCAACTCGCGCTGGGAGCGGGGCTATGGCGAGGACGAGGTCTGGAGCCAAGTGATCATCAACGAAACCTCAACGGATATCGAACTTTTCACCGCGACGCCACGGACCGGCGTGTGGCGGATCGATGACGACGGTCGGGTGTCCTTTGCGCGGTCCGCCAACGACTGGGCGACGTTGCTCGACGGGTCCGAGGCCTTCTACATGCGCGTCGCCGCGCCCGGCGACCTACGCTCCGAGGGCGCCCAACTCGGCGTACTCGTCACCCGCGGACACCTGCAGACCGACGACTACCGGCTCACCGAACGCTGCCAGCGCTGGGTCAAGGGCATGAAGGCGAAATTCGTCTCGACACCCCTGGCGCCGGCCTCGCCGATCGTCTCGCGGCTCGTCGCACGGGCGTGAGCAGTCGCGTCCCTGCCGGTATCTCACTGGGAAACTGGCTATCGGCGCCGTATTCGCATTGGTCGTTCCAGCACGTCGAAGAGTTCGTGCCAACCGCGGTGATCTCGCGCGGGACCGATCGGGTCGCGGCGTTGCCTGCAGCCAGCGCTGCGGTAGCCGAGATTCCGGTGATCGCCACCGACCGGCCGGCAACCACCGTTGGCGCGGTGATGGCAACCACCGCTACCGACGGCTGGGCGGTCGCGCACCGCGGTTCGATGGTCGCCGAGGAATATCTCGGCGGCATGCGGCCCGAGACCCGGCACCTGGTGTTCTCGGTCAGCAAGTCGCTGGTGGCGGCGGTGGTCGGTGCGCTGCACGGGGACGGCGCGATCGAGCTCGACGCGCCCGTCACGGCGTACGTTCCCGCCCTGGCGAACTGCGGCTACGCCGGTGCGACGGTCCGCAACCTGCTGGACATGAGATCGGGTATCGCATTCTCGGATGACTACCTCGACCCGGCCGCGGAGATACACGTCCTCGAGCAGGCAGTCGGGTGGCAGCCCAGAAGCAGTCCGGACGTGCCCGCCACGCTGTACGACTATCTGCTCACCCTGCAGCAAAAGTCGGCGCACGGCGGTCCGTTCGCGTATCGCTCGTGCGAAACCGATGTACTCGGCTGGATCTGCGAGGTCGCCGGCGGTCAGCGGATGCCCGAACTGATGTCGGAGCTGCTCTGGAGCCGCATCGGCGCCCGATGCGACGCCACCATCGGCGTTGACGCCGCCGGCACCGGGTTCTTCGACGGCGGTATCACCGCGTGTCTTACCGACATGGTCCGGTTCGGGTCGCTGTTTCTGCGGGACGGTGTCTCGTTGACCGGGCAACAGGCGGTGCCGGCGACCTGGGTGGCCGACACCCTGGACGGCGGTTCCGCCTCGCGTCAAGCGTTCGCCGCCAGCCCGGACAACACCGAACTGCCCGGCGGGGCGTATCGCAACCAGATGTGGTTCCCCTACCCGGGCAACAACGTCATGATGTGCCTGGGCATGTGCGGTCAGATGATCTACATCAACCGCGCAGCGGAAACGGTCGCCGCCAAGTTGTCCTCGCAGCCGCCTTCTGCAGAATCGCACATGCTGGAAACGCTGCGCGCATTCGATGCGGTGGCACGCGAACTGGCCGGCGTCACTCGTTAGCCCAAGGCCACGGTCGAAATAAAGCCCGCCGCAACCGATTACCCGACTGGTAGCTTAACCAGCTATGGGTGCTTTGGATGGACGCGTTGCCTTGATCACCGGCGGAGCTCGCGGGCAGGGCCGCGCACATGCGTTGGCGCTGGCCGCCGAGGGTGCCGACATCGTGGTGGCCGATGCTCCCGGCGCCATGGCGGACCTGACCTATCCGCTTGGCACCGAGGACGACTTACGCGAGACGGCAAAGCTGGTCGACGAGCTGGGTCGGCGCTGCGTGCCGCTGACCGTGGACGTGCGCGATTCGGCCGCGGTCAACGCCGCGGTCAAGCAGACGGTCGCCGACCTGGGCAGCCTCGACATCGTGGTGGCCAACGCCGGAATCGTCAGCACCGGCCCCCTGGACGAGGTCAGCGACAACGTGTGGCAGCAGCTCGTCGACACCAATCTGACCGGGGCGTTTCACACCCTGCGGGCGGCCATCCCGATGATGCGGCAGCAGAAATTCGGGCGGGTCGTGGTGACCTCGTCGATGGGCGGCCGGATGGGCATCCCCGACCTGGCCGCCTACAACGCCACCAAGTGGGGCGTAATCGGTCTGGCGAAGTCCGTTGCCCTGGAGGTCGCCAAGGAGGGCGTGACGGTCAACGTCGTCTGCCCGACCACAACGCAAACACCGATGGTGCAACCCACTGGCGGTGACGACATCCCGGACGATCTGGTGCGCCGGATGATGAAGGCCAACCCGATACCTCAACCGTGGCTGCAACCCGAGGACGTCAGCCGCGCAGTGCTGTACCTGGTCACCGATCCCGGCGTGATCACCGGCAGCGTTCTCGAGATCGGCCTCGGCGGCAGCGCGCGCATCCACTGACGGATGCCATCAAGCGTTGACGAGGGACTCATCTTTTTTGTCGGCCGGCGCAGGCCACGGTGAGGGCTTCGGGCGTTGTCGAACGATCTGCGGCCACCAGAACCATTTGCCCAAAAGCGCTGCGATAGAAGGCGTCATCAAAGACCGCACGATCAGGGTGTCGAAGAGCAGCCCGAGCCCGATGGTGGTGCCGACCTGGCCGATGACCGTGAGCTGACTGACCGCCATCGTCATCATCGTGAAGGCGAACACCAACCCCGCTGAGGTGACCACCGATCCGGTACCGCCCATCGACCGGATGATCCCGGTGTTCAGCCCGGCGTGGATTTCCTCCTTGAACCGCGACACTAGCAACAGGTTGTAGTCGGCGCCCACCGCAAGCAGGATGATCACCGACATCGCGAGCACCATCCAGTGCAGCTCGATGCCGATCAGGTGCTGCCAGATGAGAACGGACAACCCGAACGATGCTCCCAGCGAGAGCAAGACGGTGCCGACGATCACCGCTGATGCGACGACACTTCGCGTGATGATCAGCATGATGATGAAAATCAGGCACAGCGAGGCGATTCCGGCAATCAGCAAGTCGTAGTTGCTGCCGTCTCCCATATCCTTGAACGTCGCTGCCGTACCACCGAGGTAGATCTTCGAGCCCTCCAACGGGGTGCCCTTCAGCGCTTCCTTCGCTGCGTGCTTGATCGCGTCGATATGCGAAATACCTTCTTGCGTCATCGGATCACCCTGGTGGCTGATGATGAAGCGCACGGCATGCCCGTCAGGCGAGATGAAATTCTTCATCCCCTTCTTGAATTCGGCGTTCTTGAAGGTCTCCGGCGGCAGATAGAACGAGTCGTCGTTCCTCGACTCATCGAACGCCTTACCCATCGCTGCTGAGTTCTTCTGCGACTCCTTCTGCTGATCCTGCAACCCTTTCTGGGTCGAGTACATCGTCAGCATGGTGGTCTTCATGTCCTTCATGTTGGTGATCATCTCGGGCATCAACGCCGTAAGTTGAGGCATGAGTTTGTCGAGATTGTCCATGATCGGCAGCAAGCTTTCGATGTCGTCGGTCATCGTGTCGATACCATCGAGCCCGTCGAAAACCGATCGCAGCGACCAGCACACCGGGATGTCGAAGCAGTGCTTCTCCCAGTAGAAGTAGCTGCGAATGGGCCGGAAGAAGTCCTCGAAATCGGCCATGTGGTCTCGCAATTCGGCGACATCGATGGTCATCGAGTGCATCTTCTGAACCATCGCGTGCATGTCATCGGACATCTGCTTGGTCAAATTCTGCATCTTGACCATGCTGTTGATCGTCGAATCCATCATGGTGGCCTGGTGGAGCATGTCGGCCATCTGGTCTTCCTGGTACTTCTGGTTCAGCTGCTGGGTGACGCCCTGCATGCTGATCTGGAACGGGATCGACGTGTGCTCGATCGGGGTGCCCTCAGGCCGGGTGATGGCCTGCACCCGACCGATGCCGGACACCCGGAAGATCTCCTTGGCGATTTTGTCGATGACCAGGAAGTCTGCGGAATTCCTTAAGTCGTGGTCACTTTCGATCATTAACAGCTCAGGATTCATACGCGCCTGGGAAAAATGCCGGTCGGCGGCCGCGTACCCGGCGTTCGCCGGCAGGTCGGCGGGCAGGTAGTTGCGGTCGTTGTAGTTGGTCCGATAGCCCGGCAAGGTGAGCAGGCCCACCAATGCCAGCGCGATGCTCGCGATCAGGACCGGCCCCGGCCAGCGGACGACGAGAGCGCCGATCTTGCGCCACCCGCGGATACGCTGCGTTCGCTGCGGCTCGAGCACGCTTCGGAAGCGCGATGCCACCGAGATCACCGCGGGCCCAAGCGTTAACGCCGCCGCGACGACCACCACCATGCCGATGGCCAACGGAATGCCAAGCGTTTGGAAGTAGGGCAGGTTCGTGAAGTGCAGGCAGAAGGTCGCGCCGGCGATGGTCAGACCCGATCCGAGCACCACATGGGCGGTGCCGCCAAACATGGTGTAGTAGGCGTCTTCTCGTGATTCCCCTGCGGACCGGGCTTCTTGATACCGACCGATGAGAAAGATCGCGTAGTCGGTGGCGGCCGCGATCGCCAACGTGACGAGCAGGTTGGTGGCGAACGTGGAGAGCAGGATGATCTTGTGGTAGCCCAGGAAGGCCACCATCCCGCGGGCGGCGGCGAGCTCGAACACGACCATCGCCAAGGTGAGCAGCACAGTCACCACCGAGCGGTAGACCAGCAGCAGCATCGTGATGATCACCAGGAAGGTGACGGTTTCGATCACCTGCAGGCTGCGGTCGCCGGCGATGTTCTGGTCGGCGGTCAGCGCGGCAGGTCCGGTCACGTATGCCTTGACTCCGACGGGCGCCGGCACGCTTTTGACGATCTGCTGCACCGCCTCGACAGACTCGTTGGCCAACGCCTCACCCTGGTTGCCAACCAGGTAGACCTGGACGTAAGTCGCCTTGCCGTCGTTGCTCTGCGCGCCCGCTCCGGTCAGCGGATCACTCCACATATCCTGGACGTGCTCAACGTGTTTCGTATCAGCATCGAGCTTCTTGACCATCTGGTCGTAGTACGCGTGCGCATCGGCGCCGAGCGGCTTCTGACCCTCCAGAACGATCATCACCGAGCTGTTGGATTTGTACTCGTGGAACACCTCGCCCACGCGCTTGGTGGCGACTACCGACGATGCGTCGTCCGGGCTCATCGACACCGAGCGCATCTTGCCGACCGCCTCCAACTGCGGCACGACGACGTTGAGCAAAGCGATCAATGCGATCCAGCCGATGATGACCGGCACGGCGAACGTGCGGATGAATCGCGGGATCCTCGCCCGGGCAGAGTGCCTGGGCGCAATGGGGATCTCGTGAGTGTGGGCGTCGGGAAAGCCAGTGCTCATGCTGATTTCACCATGCAGAAGGTCAGGGCGTGCACGCCGTCGGAGGTTTTCTCGTCCTTGACTTCGTTGTCGACGGTGATGCGGCAGCCGAGGATGTCACCGTCGCTCTGCGCCGACAGCGTCGGGAACACCGACGGCGCGGTCGTACTCAGTGTCAGCACCCAAGGCAGTGGCGCACCGTCAAGCCGCTGCGGCTGCGCACTCAGATCCAGGTAATTGACGTTGGCGCGATGGGCCGATCCAAAGACCTCGTATGTGACGATCTTCGGTTTGAACGGCTTGGAATCGTCGAGTCGCGGAGTCGTGATGACGCCGGTGTCGTGGGCGCCGAAGAACGACTTGACCCGTGTCACCGCGAAACCTCCGACCACCACGACCATGACGATCAACAGCGGTAACCATGCGTTGCGGAATACCTTCGCTAGCTGCACCCAGTACATGATGTGTACTTTTTGCAGATTGTGCAAGTTAAAAGATTAGTCGATCTAAACTAGCTGGTAAAAATGCTGTTGACCAGCGCCGCGGCGCGCTCCACATACGGCATCGGCGTGTCGTCGGCACCCTTCGGTTCACTGCTTGACCAGCTTTCGAGGCCCGAGCGGATAGCCGTGATCGCCAGTGCCGCGATCAGTGCCGATATCTCGTCCTCAGGACCCATCGCCTGACGACGGGAGACCATCTCGGTCAGGTGGTTCTGGAAACGCTCCAGGTCAGCGAGAAACGCCGACAGCACCGCGGGAACGGTTTTGGCAAGTTCCAGCATCGCTTCAGCCTGTTCGCGCTCCGGCGGCACATCGCGGATGTGGTGTGCCGCAAGGGTTATCAGTTCTGCCAGAACCACGGAATAGGGGGCTGGTCCGGCGGCGACGAATTCTTCGACCAACTCAGCGGGGATGTCCGAGGGGCCGTAGGCGATCGCGGACTCTTTGTTCGGGAAGTAGTTGAAGAATGTGCGGGTCGAAATTCCGGCTTCGTTGCAGATTCCTTCGACAGTCACCTTGTCCCAGCCGCGTTCACGCGCCAGTCGCAAGGTCGCACCGCGGATGTCCGCGCTGGTCTCGCGCCGACGCCGCTCGCGCAGGCCCATTTGACACGCCATCTAGCAATAGTTGCACATAATGCAAACATTGCAGTCGAAAGTCGTCGACCGCTTAAGCGGCGGACTTCTCCAGGATGTGCACACCGCATGCCGAGCCCAGACCGATCACGTGCGCCAGTCCGACCTTGGCGTTCTCGATCTGGCGGTCGCCGGCTTCGCCGCGAAGGTGATGGCAGATCTCCCAGATGTTGGCGATACCGGTGGCCGCGATGGGGTGTCCCTTGGACTGCAGGCCGCCCGAGACGTTCACCGGGGTCGAGCCGTCGCGCCACGTCGCGCCCGTGTTGAAAAAGTCTGCGGCCCCGCCCTTTTCGCACAGCATCAGGTTGTCGTAATGTACCAGCTCGGCGGTGGCGAAGCAGTCGTGCAATTCGACCAGATCGAGGTCGCTCGGGCCGATACCGGCCTGCTCATACGCCGTCGCGGCGGCATTGCGGGTCAGCGTGTTGACGTTCGGCAAAACCTGGCAGCCATCCTCGAACGGGTCGGTGGTCAAGACGGAGGCCGCGACTTTCACCGCGCGCTTGCGTTGCTGCAAGGCCAGCGACTTCAACGTCTCGCCGTTGCACACCACCGCTGCGGCGGCGCCGTCACAGTTGGCCGAGCACATCGCCCGGGTGTTCGGGTAAGCGATCATGACGTCGTTCATGATCTGCTCGAGAGTGAACTTCTTCTGGTAGGCCGCGAGCGGATTCAACGTCGAGTGGGCGTGGTTCTTCTCGCTGATCTTGGCGAACAGCTCGAAACTCGTACCGCCGTATTTATGGCCGTACTCGGTACCGATCTGGGCGAACACACCGGGCATGGCCTCGGTGCCGATGCGCCCGTCGACCGGAGCGACCGCGCCGTAGCGGCCGGCCGGAGTCCAGACGTCGTTGTCCTTTTTCTTCGTTCCGGCACCGCCGAGCAGCCCCGCGCCGGACAGCTTCTCCACACCGACCGCCAATCCGTACTTCACCTCGCCGGCCTTCACGGCCATGATGGCGGTCCGAAGTGCGGTGGCCCCGGTTGCGCAGGCATTGGCCACGTTGTACACCGGGATGCCGGTCTGCCCGATCTGCTTTTGCAGCTGCTGCCCGATCCCCGCGTTCGCGGCCATCAGGTTCCCGGCGGCAATGACGCCGATGTCGGCCATCGTCACCCCGGCGTCGGCGAGCGCGCCGGTCGCCGCCTCGGCCGCGAGGTCGACGGTGTCCTTGTCGGGGTGCTTGCCGAATTTGGTCATCCGGATCCCGAGAATCCAGATCTCGTCGCTGGCGCTCATGGTGGGTTGCTCCTTCGTGAAGTGGGAAGTGGATCGTCAGTTTGCAGGTTCGAAGCCGAAGCCGATCGCCTCGGTGCCTACCGAGTCGGTGCCGACCGAGAATGTCGCCAGCCGCACCTTCATCCCGTCGCGGATGTGCTCAGGATCGGGCTCGACGTTGACCAAATTGGCGCGTACCTGAGTGCCGTCGCAGTCGACCACGGAAGCGACGAACGGGGTGGGAATGCCAGGCGCGGCAAAAGTCACGATCGTGAACGCCCGCACCGTCCCCTCGGTCATGACCGCAACGGTTGCAAAGTCGGATGCGAAACAACGGGCGCAGGCATTGCGCCGATCGAAAAAACGGGCGCCGCAGTTTGTGCATTCCTGCGCGACCAGGTGCGCATCACCGTCGTCGAGCACCAGATATTCGACCAGTGGGACCTGCCCGGCCATAGCTACCTCCGTTATATGTCGTACCGACCGTAGCGCTCGCGGATCAGCTAGAACATATGCCGGTATCGCGGCGGACTCTACCGACACACCACCCGGGGCAATGCGGTGGGCGCGATCCGGTTCGAGAATCACAGCGCCACAGAAGGATTGCAGTTGGTTTAGTTCGAGACCCCCATGGGTACAACGCAGGAGCGCAGGCCACGACGCACCCCTGAGTGCTGTCCGGCCGCCTCGGTTGAAACACGCAGCTGACGCATATGCAGTTTTCTGAGCAGCCACGTCGCAGCGTGGACCGGCACGCGTGGCTGACAGAGGCGTGTTCTCACATGAAGTGAGGTGGCCCGATGGGCATGGCGATCGTCGCGTTTCCCGGCGGCGGGACAACCACGATCTTGGGCACCCTCCCGGATGGGGAAATGCCGTCGTTCCTGGTCGTCTCGGTCCCGGCGCGATTCACCGGTTGAACTAGGGAGGGACATCGAATGTTATTGGTAGGCAACAGCGGACGACGAAGCGGCGAGGCCAAACCGCTGGCTGAGCACGCGCTCTACGACGTCGCGCACGGTCGGTTCGAACGCTCACTGTCCGGGCTGACCGCGATTTCCGCCGTCGTCACGACGGCGGAAATCTATTTCGAGCACTACAAGGCCAGCTTCGGCAACAAATGGATGTGGAGCCCGATCGTGGTGACCCCGCCTGTGGTCGTCGCCGGAATCGGCGGCGTGTTCTCGCGGCGCTGGGCCAAGCGTTGGCTGCCGATCACTGCCGCCATCTACACCGCCAACGGCCTGATGGGCGAGTATCTGCACGCACGCGGCGTTGCACGCAAGCCGGGCGGGTGGAAGAACGCCTCCTACAACGTGCCGATGGGGCCGCCCATCGCGGCGCCCGGGCTGATGTGCATGGTCGGGGGCATGGGGCTGCTGGCGTCAGTCCTGCGCCGCGAAAGCTTCCGGGGATAGGCCCGATGGCCGACACCTCACGTCCCGACCACCTGCCCAACCTGCGCGCGGACGGCAAGCCGCCGCATCCGTCCTGGCTCCCCCGCCAGCGCCGCGGCACCACACCGCAAATGATCGGGCGCTACCCCGATTTCGATGTGCTGGAAACCGCCGACTGGTGGGATGACGCCACCAAGAAGGTGGTGCTCGCGCGGCTGGAACCACCAGGCCCGCTGCGGTTCTTCACCGCGCAGGAGGAGCCGTGCCTGCGGGCGTTCTGTGACACGGTGCTGGCGCAAGACACCGAACCGCGGGTGCCGGTGGCCGAATCCGTCGATTCGAAGCTCGCCGACGGGCGGCTTGACGGCTACCAATATGCCGACATGCCCGATGACCGTGAGACGTGGCACCTGGTGCTGCGCGCACTCGACGAGACCGCGTCCGACCGCTACGGCAAGACATCGTTCGCCGCCGCCGAATCCGGCACCCGCGAAGAGATTGTCGACAAGTTCTCGCAGGGCAAGCTGGACGGCGGGACCTGGGAGCGACTGAACGTCAAGCGCGCCTGGTCGGTGTGCATGCGGGCGACGTTGGCGGGCTTCTACTCCCACCCGTGGGCCTGGAACGAGATCGGATTCGGCGGCCCGGCGTATCCGCGTGGTTTCATGCGTCTCGGCGGTGCCACCGGGCCGGCCTCGGTGCGCGAACCGTTCGAGACCCGCGGCGCCACCGACGAGGACCCGGTCCGCGTGGTCCAGAACGGTGAGTTGTGATGGGCGATCGACTACGGGGCCTGCTCAAAGGAGCGGTCGGACCGAAAGACAACGATTCCCGGTACCTGCTCGACCTGCATTCACGGGCGCTGCCCGGCGAAAAGACCATGCGCCGCTATCGCGACGACGACGAGGTGGACCTTGTCGTCGTCGGGGCCGGTGCGGGGGGCTCTGTGCTCGCGCAACGGCTGGCGCGGGCCGGCTGGCGGATCGTGATACTTGAGGCCGGCCCGTTTTGGCATCCTGACGAAGACTGGGTCTCCGACGAGGCGGGCTCTCACACCCTGTACTGGACACAGAAGCGCATCCTGGGCGGCGAAGACCCGATCGAGTTGGGTAAGAACAACTCCGGGCGCGGTGTCGGCGGCTCCATGGTGCACTACGCCGGTTACACCCCGCGGTTCCATCCCAGCGACTTCGAGACCTACACCCTCGACGGCGTCGGGGCGGACTGGCCGATCTGCTACGACGACATCCGTCGCCACTACGAGACCATCGAGCTCGAGTTACCGGTGGCCGGCCAGAACTGGCCCTGGGGTTATCCGCACCGTTACTCCTTTGCACCACATCCGGTTTCGGGCGCGGCCGCCAAACTCTGGCGAGGCGCGATGCAGCTCGGCATCGAGATGCGGGTGGGACCTGTCGGTATCGTCAACGGCACTTTCGGCAATCGTCCGCACTGCATCTACCGCGGCTATTGCCTGCAGGGCTGCAAGGTCAACGCCAAGGCCAGCCCCTACGTCACGCACCTGCCCGACGCGCTGACCCACGATGTGGAAATACGTGCCAACTGCATGGCCGCCCGCGTCGAACTCGACGAAACCGGCACCGCACGAGGGGTGGTCTACTACGACGAGGCAGGTGGGACACCGCACCTGCAACGTGCGAAAGCCGTTGCGATCGCCGGCTATTCCATCGAAACCCCCCGGCTGTTGTTGAACTCGGCCAGTCGACTCTTCCCGAACGGGTTGGGCAACAACGACGATCAGGTCGGCCGCTATGTGATGGTGCAGGGCGCCACCCAGTCCGCGGGCCGGTGGTCCGAAGAGGTGCGGATGTACAAGGCGCCTCCGCCGGAGGTGTCCTCCGAACAGTTCTACGAGACCGACGACTCCCGTGGATTCGCCCGCGGCTTTTCCATCCAGACCATCTCGCCGCTGCCCATCGGCTGGGCCGAACACATCCTCGCCGAAGGTCATTGGGGGCGCGCAATGCGAGAGTACATGCGCGACTACAACCATTGGGCGACCATCGGCGTGCTCAACGAGCTGCTGCCGCGGCCGGACAACCGGGTCACCCTGGCTCAGGAGACCGACCCGTTCGGCATCCCGGTAGCCCGGTTCGACTACACGCTCTGCGACAACGACAAGGCCAACATGGCCTACTCCACCAACGTGATCAGCGATATCTTGCACTCGGCCGGTGCCCAGGACGTGCTCACCATCCAGCGTTTCGCCCACCTGATCGGCGGCGCCCGCATGGGGACCAGCCCGGAGAACTCGGTGGTCGACTCCGATCACCGAATGTGGGGCGTGCCGAACCTGTTCGTCACCGACGGCTCGGTCTGCCCGACGCAGGGTTCGGCCAATCCAGCGCTGACCATCATGGCGCTGGCTTCGCGGCTCGCCGAACGGATGGCGAACGGCCGAATCGGCACCGGCGCGGCGAGGCGGCCGTCGAAGGCAGGGGCCCGTGGCTGACCGTACGATCGACGTCGAGGCGACTTTCTCACCCCGGGTGCTGCGGGAGTACGCGCTGCTCGCCGACGGCGAGCGGGGAGCCCTGATCGGGCCACAAGGCGACATCGCATGGATGTGCGCGCCGCGGTGGGATTCCGACGCCGCCTTCTCCAACCTCATTGGTGGCGGCGGCGTTTACGCGATCACGCCGACCGACGCGCGGCATGTGTGGGGCGGCTACTACGAGCCGCGTACCCTGATCTGGCGCAACCGCTGGATAACCCGTGACGGCATCGTGGAATGTCGTGAGGCGCTGGCCTTTCCCGGCGATCCAGACCGGGTGGTGCTGCTGCGGCGTCTGATGGGCTGCCGCGGGACCGCGCGGGTGCGGGTGCTGCTACAGCCGAGCGCCGCGTTCGGCAAGCACGGCCCCGGCCGGCCGAGCGTCGACGACGGGATATGGAGCGGGAAGTCGGGACCGTTGCGGTGGCGTTGGCTGGGCGGCCGGGATGCGCGCGCCGTGAAATCGGCGCATGGCAGCGGGGACCTGCTCATCTGCGACGTCACCGTCGACGAGGGCCAGCAGCATGATCTGGTGCTGGAGCTGTCTGAACGCACACTTCCCGACCCGCCGCCTGACCCCGACATCGCCTGGGACGCAACCGAGGCCGCCTGGCATCGCAGTGTGCCCGAGCTGAATTGCACCATCGCCCCGCGCGACGGTCGGCACTCCTACGCGGTGCTGCGCGGACTGACCAGCAGCGGCGGCGCCATGGTCGCCGCCGCCACGATGAGCCTGCCCGAACGCGCACACACCAATCAGAACTACGACTACCGCTACGCCTGGATCCGGGACCAGGTCTACGCCGGTCTCGCCGCGGCGACCGTAGGAGAAGCCGAATTGCTGGACCGCGCAGTCGAATTCGTCGGCGCCCGGCTGCTCGAAGACGGCCCGAACCTCAAACCCGCCTACACGATCACCGGTAGTAGCGTGCCCGACGAAGAAGCCCTCGACCTGCCCGGCTACCCCGGCGGTACCGATAAGATCGGCAACCGGGTCACCCAGCAATTCCAGCTCGACGTCTTCGGCGACGCGCTACAGCTGCTGGCCCGGGCAGCCAATGCCGATCGGCTCGACGCCGAAGGTTGGCGCGCCGTGCAGACGGCCATCAGCGCGATCGAAAAACGTTGGCGCGAACCGGATGCGGGGATCTGGGAAATCGATGACGAGCATTGGACGCAGTCCCGCCTGGCGTGTGTGGCCGGGCTGCGCGCCATCGCCAAGGTGGCCGGCGGCAGTTCCGAGGTAGCCCCCTGCGCCTCGCTGGCCGACGCGATCCTGGCCGACACGGCAGCCACCAGCCTGAACCCGCACGGCGGCTACTGGCAACGGAGCCCGCGGCGGCCCGGGGTCGACGCCTCGCTGCTGCTGGCGCCCGTGCGCGGCGCCGTGCCGGTCGACGATCCGCGGACCCGAGCCACGCTGGACGCCGTTCGGCACCAGCTCAGCGAGGACGGGTTCGTCTACCGCTTTCGGCACGACGAGCGTGACCTCGGCGACGCCGAAGGTGCCTTTCTGCTTTGCGGATTCATGATGGCGCTCGCCGAACATCAACTGGGCCATGCTCATTGCGCGATGCGCTGGTTCGAACGCAATCGAACCGCCTGCGGGCCGCCGGGATTGTTCTGCGAGGAATACGACGTCAGGCAGCGCCAGCTCCGCGGCAACCTCCCCCAGGCATTCGCGCACGCGCTGATGCTGGAGTGCACGGCGACGCTCGCCGATGACGCGGTCCACCACGACTGAGCACCGGCCCGAAGGAAAGGCAATTCTGCGATGACACAGACCGTGGTGATCACCGGAGCCAGCGCCGGCATCGGCCGCGCCACCGCCCAGCTGTTCGGGCGGCGCGGCGCGAACGTTGCCCTGCTTGCCCGCGGCGCCGCCGGGCTGAAGGGCGCGGCCCGCGACGTCGAAGCCGGCGGTGGAAAGGCGCTGGCCATCCCGACCGACGTCGCCGATTATTCGGCCGTCGTCGCCGCGGCCGACGAGACCGAGAGCGTCTTCGGCCCCATCGACGTCTGGGTCAACGTCGCGTTCACCTCCGTGTTCGCGCCGTTCAGCAAGATCACCGCCGAGGAATTCAAACGGGTGACCGAGGTGTCCTACCTCGGTTATGTGCACGGCACCATGACGGCGCTGGCCAAAATGCGGCCGCACGGCCGCGGCACCATCGTGCAGGTCGGCTCCGCGCTCAGCCAACGTTCCATCCCGCTGCAGTCGGCCTACTGCGGCGCCAAACACGCCATCAACGGGTTCACTGAATCGGTGCGCTGCGAGCTGCTACACGAAGGCTCGCAGGTGCGGATCACGGTGGTGCAGATGCCCGCGGTCAACACGCCGCAGTTCTCCTGGGTGCTGTCCCGTCTTCCCCGGCATCCCCAGCCGGTACCGCCGATCTACCAGCCTGAGGTTGCCGCCCGTGGCGTGGTCCACGCCGCGGATCACCCTGAGCGCAAACAATATTGGGTGGGTGAGAGCACCGCGGTCACGCTCGTCGCGCAAAAGTTCATCGCGCCGTTGCTGGACCGCTATCTGGGCCGTACCGGATACGACTCGCAGCAGACCGATGAACGAGTGAACGGCCAACAGCCACAGAACCTTTGGCAGCCGGTGGATCAGGAGCCCGGCAGCGATCACGGCGCCCGCGGAGGCTTCGACGACGACTCTCATGCCCGCAGCCCGCAACTGTGGTTCTCCCACCATCCCTTCGCCGGGTGCGCGGGCGCGGCAACCCTCGGAGTGGGCACTTTCCTCGCGGCGCGCGGGGCCCGCCGGCGGGCGCTATGACCGCGTTGGCGCGGGTTGTCTACGGGTTGGCGCTGATCGCCGTTCCGAACCCGCTGTTGCGCATGGTGTCTGGGCAACGGCCTACCGTCCGGGAGCGAGCGCTGACCCGCATCCTCGGTGCACGCTTGCTCGCGCAGGCGGCGGTGACCGACGTCCGGCCCGACGCCGTGAGCGTGGCGCTGGGTGCCGGAACCGATTTCGTGCATGCCGCCACGATGCTCGTCTGGGCGGTTGTTGACCGCCGATCGCGGCGGTTGACCCTGATGAGCGCCGCGATCGCCGGCCTTTTCACCGCCGCGGGGGTAGCGCAGGCCCGACGGACTCCGGCGGTCGCGTCCGCCTCGGAGACCGGGCGACTGCTCAACGCCCTCGTCCGTCTTCGTCACCAGCTGCCGTCGCCGTCGCCCGCTACACGCTGCCCAGGGCCGTGCGCGCCGCGTTGATCAGTTAGGAGATCCAGATGCCGGCAGACCCTTGCATCGACGAGGTCACCGCGCGGGCCTACACAATTCCGACCGACGCACCGGAGGCCGACGGTACGTTCGCCTGGTCGTCCACCACGCTCATCGTCGCCGAGGTAACAGCGGGCGGCCGCACCGGAATCGGCTACACCTACGCCACCGCGGCATGCCGCGAGCTGATCAGCGGCCCGCTTTGCGGCGCCGTCAAGGGACACCTCGCCCTCGACGTCACCGGCGCCTGGCAGTCCATGGTCAAGGCGATCCGCAATAGCGGGCGGCCGGGGCTGGTCTCCTGCGCGATTTCGGCGGTCGACACCGCGCTGTGGGACCTCAAGGGCAGGCTGCTGGACATGCCGGTGTGTCGACTGCTCGGCACGGCACATCACCAGGTGCCGATCTACGGCAGCGGCGGGTTCACCAGCTATGACGAGCACGCGACTCGGGCTCAACTCGAGCGGTGGGTCGATACCTGGAAGATCCCCCGTGTGAAGATCAAGATCGGTGAGTCCTGGGGTTCCGACGAGCGTCGCGATCTGGATCGAATTGCGCTCGCGCGTAACGTGATCGGGCCCGACACCGAACTGTACGTCGATGCCAACGGTGGTTACCGGCGCAAGCAGGCCGTCCGCGTCGCGCACGCCATGGCCGAGCACGACGTCACGTGGTTCGAGGAACCCGTCTCCTCCGACGACCTCGCCGGACTGCACGAGGTGCGCGACCAGGTCGCTGCCGACGTCACCGCCGGCGAGTACGGCTACGACCTCGCCTACTTCAACCGGATGCTGGCCGCCGAAGCCGTCGACTGCCTGCAGATCGACGTCACCCGCTGCGGCGGCATCACCGACTGGCTGCGCGCCGCTGCCGTGGCCGCCGCGTACAACGTGGACGTCTCCGGGCACTGCGCCCCGAACCTGCATGCGCACGTCGCCGCCGCCATCCCCAACCTGCGGCACCTGGAGTACTTCCACGATCACCACCGCATCGAGCACATGCTTTTCGACGGTGCGCTGTCCCCCGAGGGAGGGGCATTGCGGCCGGATCAGCACCGACCCGGGCTGGGAATCGAATTCAAACACGGCGACGCCGAGCAGTACCGGGTGAGCTGACCGGCGGGCCACGCGTCCAGCGCATGCATGGACCCACGCAAAAACGGGAACTGATAGGCCAAAAGCGAGCAGAGCAGGTGCAGGAGAACGCGCGATGGCTGTGAACTTCGACGATCAAACCGCTGTTCGTCGCGGAGGGCAGGTAGCAGGCGATGGTTCGGGGCCACCGCCCGAGGCGCCGACGTCCGACGTCGTCGCCGAACAGGAACTGGGCGCGCTTGACCTGGTGCTCGGACTGGGCGAGCCGCAGCGGGTCGGCAGATTCAGCTTCTTCGTCGAGGGCCAGCGGTGGGAGTGGTCGGATGCGGTCGCGCGCATGCACGGCTACCGGCCGGACGAGGTAGAGCCCACCACCGAACTTCTGCTGCAGCACAAACATCCCGAAGACCGGGAACGTGTCGCGGCCATCTTGGACCACGTGCGGAACGGAAAGCCGTTCAGCAGTCGGCACCGCATCATCGACGCGGCTGGACGCACCCGCTGCGTCGTCGTCGCGGGTGACCGAATGGTCGACGGCAACGGTGCTCTGATCGGCACGTCGGGCTTCTACATCGACGTCACCGATTCGCTGCAGAGCGACATCACCAACGTCTTGGAGGCGGTAGCCGACGCCCGCGCTCGCATCGAGCAGGCCAAGGGCGTACTGATGGCCGCCTACGGCATCGCCCCGGAGCACGCCTTCGACATCCTGGTGTGGCGGTCGCAGGAATCCAACCTGAAGCTCCGCGATCTCGCGGCGCGATTTCTGGTCGCCGTCGCCGGCAAGATGTCGAGCGATACCCGAAGCCACGTCGACCAGGCTCTACTGACGCTCGAGTAGTTACTCGTTCTCATTTGAACACGTTGTGCGACAACCAAATACGATCAGACCACCAGGCGAGGTTCGACAAGCCCGGTCCGGGGCAATGCAGCGACATGGCCACCGTGGATCCCATCGCCGAACCATGGGGAGCGCGCACCCCATATGGATCCGGTCAACGCCATGCTCAAAGAACTCTCAGCGCAAGTGCTGGTTAGCTAGCCGTTCGACTAAGTTTCCGCTGGCCGTAGCCGAATTGTGATGGATGCTTTACCGAATTGCTAACGCGCCCTTGCACTTCCAATATGAGCGGGGGCCCTAAGATCGTTATTACAACTCTGTCTACTAAAAGGAACTGGCGCATGCGGGCGGTCTTTCGGTCTGTTGTTGTGGTGGTCGGGATCGCCGGTTCGGTCGTCAGCGGGCCGCCCGGCATCGGTCTGACGTCGTCAAACCAGTCAGACGGGTTCGGTGTGGCTTCGGTTCGGCCGGCGGCGGGTCAGATCGTGGGAGTGGCCCACCCCGTCGTTGTGACGTTCCGCGCGCCCGTCGTCAACCGGCACACCGCCGAGCGGATCGTCAACATCACCTCCGCACCATCGATGACCGGGAAGTTCGAATGGATCGATAACGATGTCGTGCAATGGGTTCCGGACCGATACTGGCCGGCCCACAGCACAATAGCGTTGTCCGTCGGCGGCCTGTCGACGGATTTCAAAACGGGCCCTGCCGTTCTCGGCGTTGCCGACATCTCAGACCACACATTCACCGTGAGCGTCGACGGGGTCCGGACGGGGCCGTCGCCTGAATTGCCGGCCCCACACCACCAACCGCATTGGGGCGAGCCTGGTGTCATGCCGGCCTCGATGGGTCGGCCACACTTTCCGACGCCAGTCGGCGTTTATACGGTCATGTCCAAAGAGCGCACGGTGATCATGGATTCGAGCACCGTCGGCGTTCCGATCACCGATCCCGAGGGCTACCGGACGCCGGTGGACTACGCCACCCGTATCAACAGCCGCGGGCTTTTCGTGCATTCGGCGCCGTGGGCTGTTCAGGCGCTGGGGCGCGAGAACGTCAGCCACGGCTGCATCAGCCTGAGCCCCGCCGACGCGGAATGGTATTTCAACACGGTCAACGTCGGTGACCCGGTGGTGGTCAAGGAGTAGCGCGCCGGCGACCGATGCCGGAGGCAACGTTCTTCGTGTACAAAGGTTTTCGCCTGACAAAAGATCACGCCCCCAAGCTCGGCTCGGGGGCGCGACCTTTAGTCGGGAGTACTCGTCACTCGGCAGGGCCGGGCGGCAGCGGCTGACCGGGCACCGGTCCGGTTGTCGGTGCCGGGCCTGTCAGCGCACCCTTGCCTCCCGCCGCACCGGCCAGGTCGGTGAGTACGGCACCCGGCACCGGAGCACCCGCCGGGCCTAGCGCAATCAGTGGAGCGCCAGCCGGAATGGGCGCTGGCAGTGGCGCACCGGCAGGGATCGGAGCACCAGCCGGGATCGGAGCACCCGCGGGGATCGGAGCACCCGCGGGAACTGGGACGCCGGCAGGAACCGGTGCAGCCACTGGCGCACCGGCCATGTCAGCGATCGGCGCGCCCGGAACGCACGCCGCCGAACCGCCGGCGGCTCCAACCGCACCACCGGCGACTGCCGGCGCACCGACTTCGCCCGCCGCGCCCTGCATGCATGCGTAGCCGCCGGTAATCAACGGAGCGGCTGCCGCGTCCGGGCTCAACGCTATTGCGGCGCTGCACAATCCCATGCCGGCAACGACTTTGATGTTGAATCGGTCGAAGGTTGCCATCGACGTCAACTCCCTCGTTCATGCTCGGGTATTTCCCGCAATTCGCTAGGTGCTGCAGTAGCGCAAAGCCGCACCGGGGCCGCGTTCGACGGCCAAGTCATTTTTAATAGACCTATGTTCAACACACACCACGCCACACCGGACCGTTTCCAAATAGAGACGTTTGGCCCGCAACAGCGGGGGTACGGGGGCGCAGCGATGAACTCGGACCGATCATAACCGTCGCCGGAAACGCGTACCACACTTGATGTTTGGGCGATAACGAATTGGTCACGTCGCTGGGGCTGAACCGCGCTGCGGCGCAAAGAGAAACGAGGCGCATGATGGCTTCCACACTGAAAGACTTGCTCGACCTCGACGTGGCGTGTTCGTCAAGACGGCCGACGCCGACTACAACGAATCGTTCTCGTTGGGCCGCGTTGACGCGGTCAGCGAACGTAGACCTCGCGGCCGGTCGGATATCCCCCGCCGTGGGTGGTGATGTGGACGTGGTCGTAATGGCCGTAGCCGGATCCTGCGGGGCCGCTGGGCGTGTAGTACGTGCCGCGCCAGATCGCATCCTGCAGCGAGAACTTGGCCGCATTCTTGAGGGCGAACGAGACGATCTGGTTTCCGAGCGCTATGCCGGCGGCGCTCGAGGCGTTGGGGATCATGATGTCGATCGCCAGACCTTCGGGATGCCACCTGAGCGAGTCCGGTCGGACGCCGCCGATGTTCTTGATCTCCGGGAACAAGGCACTGATCGTGCGAGCGACCAGGATCGTCTTGACCTGCAGGCCGTGTTCCGGAGCGATATCCGCGATCAGCACGTTCGGGGCGTCCTTCGAGACGGCCCGCCATCGCGACGCGCGTGATGCGGGCGCCATCTCACCGGGGACATCGGTGGCGGGTACAGCGGACGCGGACCACGACGCGGCGGTCGGCGCAGCGGCCGTGAGCTGCAGATGGCAACATGCTGACGCGTCGTCAGCTACCGAATCAGCCTTGCCGTGGTGGCCGTGTGAGTCGGCGCCGCAGCCGAGGGCAAAGATGGCGGCCGCCGGGGCGATGACTGCAGCCATCACTACCGGCGACTTTCGCCCAGTACTGGCTAACTCGTGACGACCCACGGCGAGCAGCTTACGAGCAAATCACGAAATAGTCACGATCAGATAAAGACACCGCAGGTGACGGGGCCCGCGACGCGGTCTCGACATCGGCCAACTGCTCGACTCGGGACCGCTACAGGTGGCTCGACGCGAAATCCGCGGCCTGGCCGACCATGCCGTTCACCGGGTAGGACGCGTGCGCGAAACTCGGCAGCCCGCCGGCATCACCGTTGCAGATCGTGTCGCCATCGGCGCACAAGTCGAGAGTCTTGGGCGCATACAGCGGGCCGATGGCGACTACCGGCGCACCGTAATTCTGCAGCCACTGCGTCGACGGTTTCCCGAACAGCGTGACCGCGGCGACGTGGTTGGCGATCTCCGGCGGCATCGGCTTGGGCAAGAACGCAACGTACTCCTCGGGCACACCCTGCGGGACGGACGCCGAAGTGACGAAACCGGCAACGGCCGCGCCCTGGGAGTAACCGCCGAGCACGATCCTGGTCTTGGGGCAATTCGCCGCCGTGGCCTCGATGTGGGTCATGGCGTCTCTGATTCCGTCGAGGACGCTCTGGGCGAACTGGATGCGGTCGGAGAAATCGCTGCTGGCTTCGTAGTTGACCGGGTACACGTCGAGCGACTTGGGACCGATAGCTGTGCGCAGCGCCGCGACGAACGGCTCCCCGATCCCGCCGACACCGGGTGGTTCGCCGGTGCCGCGGGCGAACACCGCCTCGGCGTCCGGGCACGGCTGTGCAGCGGCGACTGGCAGCGGCGCGCTCAGCAGCCCGCCGACAAGCACCAGTGCTGTGATAAGGACACGACCGAGTTGGCGTAGACGCATGGACAACATTGTGGCTTACGGAACGCGAACGTGCCGCAGCGAGGTGACCACGCAACGGCTTACGGGGCCTCGTCCGAATCGTCCAAGACGCTGACGGCGATGCCATACGGCAGGAACCGGACTTTGCGCGTCGCGTCGGTGCTGTTCTGGTTTGCCCGCAGCGCCTCGAGTTCGGAGGCGTATACCTCCTCGACGCGGGCGCCGCCGTCGGCGCTGACCGTGTAAATCGCCCATACCCCGTCACCGGCTTCGCCGGTGGTTTCCGGCCTGGTCCGGGTGCGCCGCGCCAAGTCCTCGAAGAGCGACGACCATCCGGCCCGGTCGCCGGGCACGGTGAGAAACCGGCCCACTCCCTCGAACGCGTCCCGAAGCCCCTCGGTCGCGTCGCGGATCACATTCTCGAAATCTTCCGGATCGAATCCGAACCGACCGTTGTCGTCCATTGCGGCCTCCTGGCAGCTCACACCGAATACACCCAGTGTGCGCATTTCGGGTGGCTCACGCCACGCTCAGTAGCCGTACCCCGGGTTCATGTAGGGATTCTGCGGCGCGTAGGGGCTCTGCTGGTACGGATTCTGCTGGTAGGGGTTCTGCTGCTGATATGGGTTCGGTGGCTGCTGAGTCGCCCCACCTTGGCCTTCGGGCACCTGAACCGGTATCGGCACCGGCACAAAGGGCAGGTTCAGATAGGTCGTGGTCATCACCACCGACGGCGCGGTACTCGTCGTCGGTGGTGGTGGCGGCGGTGGCGTCGTGCTCGGGGTGGTGCTGCTCGTCGCCTGCGGAGTTGTGGTGGTCGGCTGCGGCACGGTGGTCGTAGCCCGCGCCGTGGTTGACGGCGGTGGTGGCTCATACGACTCGGTCACCGGCGCAGGTGGCGGAGGCGGCGGCGCCTCGCTGGTAGGTGGCGGGGCGACGATCGGCGACGGCTCCGCGCTGGCCGGAGGCGGCGGCACCGGGCTCGGCGACGGTAGCTGCGAGCTCAGTGGTGGCGGTGGCGGCGCCATCGTGGTGCTGCTGGGTAGCGTTGGCGCGCGGTTGGTGCTGCTGGTCAACGTGAAGGCGACGCCGCCGATAGCGATCATCGAAATCAGCGCGGCAAGTCCCAGGAACAGCTGCGGCAGGCGAAATCCGCGGCCCGGCGGGTCGACCGGAGCGGACTTCGGCAATTGCATCAGTTGCGAGGGCGTCGACCGGTTGTCGTCGATGTCGTAAGGCTCGCCCGTGTAGAGCACCGGCTCGCCGTCGTCCGAATCGTCGGCCTGCGACCAGGCCAACTCGTGGATCGTCTCCGACGGGTCGTCGAGAAAAGAGCCGGCGGTCGGGATGCCGAATGTGCCGGTGGGCGTCCCAAGTGCGTCCGTGGGCGCAAGGAAGCGACCGGTTGTGGCCAGACCGCTGGTCGAGGTGGCGAAGCTGCCGGTGCCGGCACCCACCAGCGCAGCCATCGTCGTTTCTTCGCGCTCCTGGGCTTGCTGCTCGATCGGCTGCCGGGAGGAGAGCATCACCGCACCAACCGCCATCGCGAATCCGGGCTGCACGGCGGTGACCACCGATGCCTTGGTGTGGGACGAAAGACGCTGGGCGACAACGGGAATCTTGGACACACCACCGACCAGCGCCACCGCAGCGAGATCTTTACGGCGAACCTTGTTGCGGCGCAACATGTCGTCGAACGCGGCGAGCAAACCGTCGAGCCGCTCGTCGAGCATGCTCTCCAGCTCGGCACGGCTCACCTCGAGGCGGGTCTGCTGCCCGGGCAGGTCGATGTTCAGCTCGGCCACTGTCGCACTGGACAGCCGTTCTTTGGCCAGCCGGCATTCTTCACGCAGACCGGCGAATTGCCCGACGACGGCGGTGCTGGCGGGATCGGCGCCGTTGCCGCGCCCCGCACCGTCCAACGCGTGCACCATCAGCCCCTGGTCGAGCAGGTCGCCGGAGAAATCCGGGTAGCGCAGGGTGTCGGCGATGGGTGTGAAATCAGCCGAAGCGTCGGCCAGCGTAATGCTGGTGCCACTTCCTCCGAAATCAAGAAGCGCGACAACTCCATTGGCAGGAAGCCGCGCATCGGAATTCAACGCCGTCAGCGCGGCAACGGAATCCGGCACCAACCGCGGCGCAACAGCGCCGTGAACGAAGTCGGCGTGAGTGCTCAGCGCGTCTTGCAGGCCCCGCAACGCCGCCGGTCCCCAGTGCGCGGGGACGGCGATGGTGAGATTCGACTTCGATGCCTTGCCGCCTGTGGCGGTGATCAACGCATCCAGCGCCTCGACAAGCAACAGCGCCGGGTCATGGGTCGAACCGTCGGCGGACTTCAAAGCGTTTGATCCGCCGACTCGCTCAACGAAGCCGGCCATCAGCGTGCCCGTGTCGGCTGAATCCGGGTTCGCTGAATCTTTATCAGGCAGGCCTAATTCCGGCGCGCGATCCGGGAAAAGGGTCAGCACCGCGCGACGCGACACAGGCGGCTTCCCGCTGCGGACCGCGACTAGATTTGTGGTCCCGATCGATAACCCCAACGGGTCATACATAAAGTGAATACTTTCGTCGATAGCGTTCGGTGGCCAGCGTCAACCATAACGGCGGCCACGCAACGGCGATCGGGCACAACATCATCGGTATCCGGTCGATGCGGTTGCGTCATCGAAGCGATATCACCGGCGGCTTGACAGATCGGGTCACACCACGGTCAGCGGCAGCGAACGCCGGGGCTGGAACTCGAACGTTGAACCGCCACTCACTTTGGCAACCGAGACCTCAGGCAGCTCGCTTGCGGCAGTATCGGTCTGGGAGAGTTCCGCGACCCAGTCGGTGCCCGTGCCGGCGATACGGACTTCGATGTGCGGGTCGACGGCGGTGGCAATCGCCTGTAGCGGCTGGGCCGACTCCGGTGAGCACAGCGAGATCCACGCCGCGTCGTCGTGGGCCGGCGACCGCTGAACCCGCAACTGATCGCGGATCTCGGCATTGACGTAGCCGACCGGGCTGATCAGCGGGTGCAGCTCGAAAACCTTTCGTACACCGTCCATCCCGGCGGGCAGTGACAGGGCTCGATGGATCCGCTCGGCGCCGAGGCCGGCGACGCCGATCAGCTGGCGGGTGCATATCGAATCGGCCAGCTTGATGTCCGATCCTGCTCGCGCGCGCACCGCGATCGCGAAGGACAAATACAGCAGATGCATCTGCAGACATACCTCGTCGGCCATCCGCACCAAGGCCGAATGCGAGTACGCGCCGAAGTCGAAGTCCGACACCACCGGCCCCGAATAGTCGGCAAGACCTTCGTCAGACCGATCGATCGCATCGAGTTCCCAGTTGGCAGCGCGGGTTTCGGCCACGATGTCCAGTGCCGGAATGCCCTCGACCGGCGGATACGACTCGTCGATGATCACCGTCCACGCGCAGTGCGGATGCCGGTCGGACGGAGCGCGGGGCGGGCGGTGGATCGGACGCACCTGCGCGCGCGCGTTGGTCGCGACAGCGGTGGCGTCGAACGTCGGATCCTCGATGGTGTGGCACATGCCGAAGACGTACTCGTCGCCCATCGGCTCGACGTCCAGCAGCGCACCGCAATGGTCGAGGTGAAACTCGCCGTGCCACCGGTCGTGAATGGTGTAGCGGAAATCCATGAATTGTGGCGGAGCGCCGATGTCGAGCTGCAGCCCCTTGAAAATTGTTGGTACGTCGACGCCTTCGTAGTTCAGGGCACGCTGCATGCGTCTGGTGTAGATCGGGCTGGCGCCGGCCCACTCCTCGATGGCGATCTGCACCATCTCGTCGCGCCCGAACTCCTGGATGCACCACGCCATGCCCGAGCGGTCGATCATCTGGCCGATCAACAACAGCTCGGGAAGCAGCACCGTCAGCTGCTGACGCGACAATTGGGCATAACGGGATCGGCTCACCGCTCAAAAATAGGGCGGACTATGTTATAAAGTCAACAATGTCCATCGCCGCCGGCCAGCAGGCCCGACCACCCGTCAACCCCACCCGACGGACCAATGCGCCCCGCAAACGCGGCGATGACACCCGCGCGAAGATCATCGACGAAACAGTCCGCTGCATCGTGGAGGAAGGTTTCGCCGCCGCGACCGCAAAACATGTCGCCGAACGCGCGGGCGTCACGTGGGGGGTGATCCAATACCACTTCGGCGACCGCAACGGATTATTGATGGCCGTCGTCGACGACGGCGTCGCCCGACTGTTGGACAGCCTGTCGTCAGCCGATGTCAGTGAACTGCCGTTGCGGGAGCGCATCGAGGTCGTCGTCGACACCGCCTGGAGTTGTTACAGCAGCCCGACATCGATGGCGGCGTTCGAGATCCTGCGGGCCGACCGCGGCGGTTCGTCACGGGGCCACCTGGTGGAGATGAACTCGGCGATCGGCCAACTCGGCCGACTGATAACCGATGATCCGTCTCATGACGGTGTGGCCGAAGTAATTTGGGCGACACTGCGCGGAGTGGTGCTGGCACAGATGATCGTGGGGACCCCGATCGACTGGCAGCGGGAGCGACGCGCGCTGATCGACATGGTCACCGACTATCTACGCTGACCCACGTTGCGTTACCGAGGGATTTTCGCCGCGATTCCGTTGACGATGTCGAGAGCCTGGTTGGCGACGTCGTAGCGGCAGGCGGAGACGTCGACAGCGACGTTGCTGCGCACGGCAAGGGCGCGTTGGCACTGCATGCCCCCACCGTCTTTCAAGGTTTGCGTCATCGTCATGGTGCCGTCCGCGTCGGCAGGTGCGCCCGCGGTCCACAATTGCGGCGTCGGCGGGGCGGGGAACGCCACCGTCAGCGTGCGGCCCGAGCAGCTCGCCCATTGCGACTGCTGTTCGGCGAGAAGCTTTTTCGCCGCATCAGCAGTCGGAAAGCTGATGACAGCCTGGATAACGGCGTAAACCCGGGGGCCTTTGCCGGCGTTGCGCAACGCCTGTGATCGCGCACCGGTCCATCCGGCGTCGGCGTACACCGGGTGCTGGGCCGGGGCCATGACGCCGACGCAGTCCTTCTGCAAGAGCTTTTCGGAATCGTCGATCACGGTGTCCGCGAACGACTCCTGGACCAGCGCCGCGGCTCCGATGATTCCGGCGACCTGCTCGGGCGGTAACAACAACCCCGACAGCGCCGCACTGGTCAACGGGCCCACCGGTGCGCTCGCAGCCGAGGCGTCCGGCGCTTTAGCCGCCGGGTGCTGACGGGATGTCGTCGTCAACATCACCACAGCAACCGCCGCCGCCAGCACGGTGACGGCAGCGCACAGCACTGCAGCGACGCGCCGGCCACGGCCCCGCCTGGGCGGCGGTGAGAATGCCGGCGGCCGGTAGAAGCCGAGTGGGGCCGTTGCGGAGTAAGGGTTTTGACCGTATGGCCCCAACTGCGGCGCGGCCGCAATCGGGTGCCACGGTGCGGTCGTCGAGCCCAGCTGTTCGTTGAGGGCCGCGCCGGCGGCTTCGGCGAGACCACGTGCCGAGCTGAATCGCTGCGATGGATCCTTGGCCATCGCGGTGGCGATCACCTGATCCATCTGTACCGAGAGGCTGGGCACCACGTCGGTCACCTTCGGCGGCGGCGCGTGCAGGTGCGCCGCGACCACAGCCGCTGATCCGTCGGCCATCGAAAAGGGAGCTTGGCCGGTCAACAGCCGAAACAGGGTGCACGCCAACGAATACAAGTCTGCCCGGCCGTCAAAGGGCTGGCCGGCCAGCACTTCGGGCGCCGCATAGGCCACCGTCGCCGTCACCGATCCGGTGATCGTCAATCCGGCGTCGTCGAACGCACGCGCAATCCCGAAGTCGCCCAACAACACCCGCTCGTCGGGGCCTATCGGTCCGGAAAGCAGGAAGTTGGCCGGCTTGATATCACGATGTACCACACCGCGCTGGTGCGCATAATCCAGTGCCTTGGCGACTTCGTTGACGATGTGCACCGCCCGCGCAGGGGTCATGGTGCCGGCACGCAGCGCAGCATTGGCGTCGGTACCGTCGACGAACTGCATCGCGATCCACAGCTGGCCTTCGAACTCGCCCCGCTGGTGGATCGACACGATGTTGGGGTGGTCCAGCGACGAGGCAACATCGGCCTCACGAATGAACCGTGTCCGAAAGTCCGCATCGCGCGACAGGTCCGCATTGAGCACCTTCAGCGCTTCGTTGCGCGGCAGATCGGGGTTGCGCGCCAGATATACGGTGCCCATTCCGCCCTCGCCCAGTACCCGGTCGATCTGGTATCCGGCGAAGATCCGGCCCGGGCTCAACATGCTGGCGTTTGTCCTTCGTAGTCTCCGATGCCCGGAGAATACCCGCCGGCATGTGCTGCAATGACCTGATGAGCTCCTACGGTCACGACGCCTGGCTCGCCGACGTCGCTGCGATAGAACTGATCAAGTACCGCTATCTGCGTGGGCTGGACACCAAGCATTGGGACGACTTCGCCGAGACGCTCACCGATGATGTGATCGGCGACTACGGGTCGTCGATGGGCGAAGAGCACCACTTCACCAACCGTGCCGATCTGGTCGAGTACATGCGCTCGTCGCTGGGACCGAACGTGATCACCGAACATCGCGTCACCCATCCGGAGATCACCGTGACCGGCGACGAAGCCACCGGCACCTGGTATCTGCAAGACCGGGTGATCGTGGCTGAATTCGACTTCATGCTGATCGGCGCCGGGTTCTACCACGATCGATACCGCCGTACCGCGGACGGATGGCGGATCAGCGCCACCGGATACGACCGAACCTACGACGCCACAATGTCATTGAAAAACCTGGGCTTCAAGGTGACGCCGGGTAGCGCGCTGGCCTGACGGTGCAAAACCGTTGGCACAGATAGTTATTGGGTGATCGCCATGACCGCGCCGGGCCGCAGCCACTGAATGATCTGCACCAGCTTGGCGTCGTCGATCGCGACACAGCCTTCTGTCGGGCCACCGTCGGTGGTGTGGAAGAAAAACGCCGCGCCCTTGCCCGGCTGACGATTCGGATTGACGCCCATCACCACCGCGTGCTTGTACTGCGGAATCTCGAGATTCTCGCTGGCTCCGGTGTCAAACGGGCACTGAGCTTGATGGCACACCTGCATGGTGTTGAAGGTGGCGCTGCCGTCGTCGCCGTTCCACCAGTGGTTTGACCCAACCTGAACATATTTGAGACCGCCGCCGGGATTGGGCGCGGTGCCGAATGCGAACGGCAGCGCGAAAACACCCATCGGCGTCGCCGGATAACCGCTCTTGGCCTGTGCGGCAAGGCCTGCCGATCCGACATGCGTCGGTATGGCGGCCGCGACCGGTTGCCAGCCGGTGGCGTCACGTTGATAGACGTCCATCTTCGCATTCGAACCGCCCGTCCCGACAACGGAAATCACCTGAGTGGCGTCGCCGACAGACGGAGCAAACCAAGGTGCGCCGACTGCACCCCCCTTCGGAGCTGTCACCATGGGCACAGCCGCTGCGCACACGAAGGCGCACAGTAAACCCAGCAGTCGGCGCACCGTCTTATCGTCGGCGCCGCACGATCGACAGGTCAAGTCAAGGTTTAGCGTCGATCCGGTCACCGCGCGGCAGCGACGCCGCTCTCGCCGGCTGTCGCTGCTGGTGCACCTATATGTTCGTAGGCGTCGCCCACAGGTTCCCCGGGTATAGAAAGCAATGGATGTCACCGACAGATCACAGCCGGCAGCCCGCTGGTGACGACAGCACGATAAAGCTCGCCGCGGCGGGCCGCGTCGCCGCGCCGCCACTGACGGTCTGGGTCGGATCGGCGATGTACACCTTTCCCGTCGAACGCGACGTCATCGTGGGTCGCGACCGCGGATGCGACATCTGCTTCCACGACATCGATCCCGACGACCTGACACTGATCTCACGGGTGCACGCGATTCTGCGGTTCGACGGCGCTCGGTGGATGGCGGTCGACAAAAGCCAAAACGGCATTTATGTCGCCGGCTCCCGCGCCAACGTGGTGCCCATCCGCGATCGCCTGAACGTCGCATTGGGTAGCCCGCGCGGTCCGGAGTTGACATTCCGCGTCGCGGCTTCGACGTCGTCGCGGGAACCTCGCGGTGACAGCCCCGAGACGGTGACATTCCGGCCAACTGGACCGACACCACCGACGCCGGCACAATCTCGCCCGCCCGTTCGCCCCCCAGGTCCCCGGTCGCGCCCGATCCGGCCGGCCCCTTCCCGGCGGGTCGGCGGGATCGGGCGGGCACCGAGTTCATCGGGCTCGGCGACGATCGGCCGCGCCAAGACCAACAGCGTCGTCGTCGAGGACGCACTGGCCTCCCGCGTGCACGCGATGCTGATCCCCAGTCCGGCCGGTCTGGAGATCCGCGACAACAACAGCAGCAACGGCACATTCGTCAACGGCACCCTGACCACGAGCGCGATGCTGCGTGACGGCGACGTCGTCACGATCGGCAACACCGACCTGCTCGCGACCGGTAACACCCTGGTGCCTCAGCCGGTGGCGGCCCACACCAGCGGGCTGACCGCGCACGGGTTGGCGCTGAGCGTCGACGGGCGCCAACTGCTGCAGGACGTCTCATTCACCGCGCGGCCGGGAACGCTGACCGCGGTGATCGGGCCGTCCGGCGCCGGAAAATCCACGCTGGTGAAGCTGATTGGTGGAGCGATGCCACGCAGCGCCGGTGTGGTTGCGTTCGACGGGCACGACGTGCACGCCGAGTACGCGTCGATGCGCTCGCGCATCGGGATGGTGCCCCAGGACGACGTCGTGCACCGCCAGCTCACCGTCGAGCAGGCGCTCGGTTACGCTGCCGAACTGCGACTGCCGCCGGACACCTCCCCCGATGACCGACGGCAGGTCGTCGAGCGGGTGCTCGACGAGCTGGAGTTGGCCCCGCACAAGACGACTCGCGTCGACAAGCTGTCCGGCGGGCAGCGCAAACGCGCATCGGTGGCCATGGAACTGCTGACCGGTCCGTCGCTGCTGATCCTCGACGAGCCGACGTCGGGACTCGACCCGGCATTGGACCGCCAGGTGATGACGATGCTGCGGCGGTTGGCTGACGCGGGCCGGGTGGTCATCGTCGTCACGCACTCGCTGACCTACGTCAACATGTGTGACCAGATCCTGCTGCTGGCACCGGGAGGCAAGACCGCCTTCGCCGAGCCGCCCGCACAGATCGGGCCGGTGATGGGCAGCACCGACTGGGCGGACATCTTCGCGCGCGTCAGCACCAACCCCGATGGTGCACATCGCGCGTATTTGGCCCGTCATCCCGCCGCCCCGCGCAGGCCATCGCCGACCGCCGGCGCAGCACCGCTGGGACGCCCACCACGCACCAGCTGGTGGCGACAGGTGTTGACGCTGGTGCGCCGCCAAACCCGGCTGATCACCTCCGATCGCGGATACTTCGCATTCCTGGCGGTGCTGCCGTTCGTACTCGGCGTGCTGTCGCTGGCGGTGCCCGGTAACACCGGGCTGGGATCGGCCAACCCGACTACGGCCGAAGAACCCATCGACATTTTGATCCTGCTCAATATCGGCGCGGTGTTCCTGGGCACCGCGCTGACCGTGCGCGATCTGGTCGGCGAGCGGATGATCTTTCAGCGCGAGCGCGCCGTCGGTCTTTCGGCGTCGGCCTATTTGATGGCAAAAGTCGTCGTCTACGGCGCTGCGGCGCTGATCGGCACCGCGGTCATGGTTGCAATCATGGCGATCGGCAAAGGCACGCCCTCGCATGGCGGCGCGCTACTGGGGCGCGGCGTCGTTCACGGCGTGCTGGAGCTGTACCTGGGCCTGGCGCTGACGGCGATCACCTCGGCGATGGTGGGGCTGGCGCTGTCGTCGCTGGCCCGCTCCACCGAACAGGTGCTGCCGATGCTCGTCGTGACGATCATGATCTCGATGGTGCTGGCCGGCGGCCTGATTCCGGTGACGGGACGGCTGGTGCTGGACCAGCTGGCCTGGTTCGTGCCGGCCCGCTGGGGGTTTGCCGCTTCGGCGTCGACGGTTGATCTGAACAGCGTCGAGGCGGGGCTGCCCGCCGACCGGTTGTGGCGTCACGCACCCGGCGCGTGGTTGCACGGCGCCGGCATGCTGGTGGCCCTGGCCGTCGTGTTGGCCGGGCTGGTCCGGTTCAGGCTGCGGCTGGGTAAGCGGGCCCGCTGATGCCGGTCTTTGTCCGCAGGCTCTTCGGCATCGGCAAGCTGCCCGCCGACGTGCGGGCCCAGGTCGAGGCGGAAGGGATCATTTACCTCGCCGACTACGTCCCCGTCACCCGACGGTTCAGCGGCGCCATCCCGGGCCTGCGCTCGGCGCACAGCGTCGCCGGCTACGTCGGGTCGTTGGTATTCACCTCGCAACGAGTACTGGCGACCCTGTCGTCGTTACCCAAATTGGCCGGCCCCACCGTCGACGTTCGTTGGGAGGCAACGCAATCCGGTTCGGCAACCGCGGAGATCTCGGCAACCGGGCTGCACGTCGATGTCGACGTCGACAGGCTGGACCCAGCATTCACCGGACACCTGTCGCTGCACTACAAGCTTGCCGTTCCCGCCGACGTGCTGGCCGGGTTGCCCCGACGATCGCTGAACTTCGACATGCCGGCGAAATATGTTCTGCGCGCGGTCGGCGTCACCTATCGGCCGTAACGGCTCAGCGTCGCCCCCAGGCCGACGACGTCGCCGACAAGTCGGGCCACGGCGGGCGGCGCAGCACTGCCGCGCTGGCAAGCACCGCCGAGATCAGGCCGGTGATCACCCCGATCAGCGCGATCCGGTTCGCGTCGATCGCCGGCACCCAGCGCACCGTCCCGCCGTGCACGACGAATACACCCATCGGCGCAGCAGCGCCGGCACGAACCTTGGCAACAGTGATCACCGTCCCGCCATCCGCCGTTCGGTACGGCTCGCCGTAGACGCGTCCACGAGTGCCATTGGTGGGTAGCTGCTCCACTGACTCAGGAATGTTCATGGGGCTGATCCTTTTCGCCGGTTCTGGCACAAACGGTCCGACGCAAGTGTTGCCCACCCAGCGCCCCGACACGTCGAGTTGGGCATCGTTGCCCGCTTTAACACCCGGCGGTTTCTACGATGACTACGTGGGTGATCACGCGTTCAGTGCGCCGGAGCGGCAAGCGGTCTATCGCGTGATCTCCGAGCGTCGCGACATGCGCCGGTTCGTGCCCGGCAGCACCGTTCCCGACGACGTTCTGGCACGTCTGCTTCAAGCCGCTCATGCCGCGCCCAACGTCGGCCTGATGCAGCCGTGGCGGTTCATCCGGATCACCGACGGCGGGCTGCGCGGCCACATTCACGCGATGGTCGACGAGGAGCGTTTGCTCACGGCGCACGCGCTGGGCCCCCGGGCGCAGGAATTTCTGGCGCTGAAGGTCGAAGGCATCCTCGATTGCGCTGAGTTGCTGGTGGTCGCGCTGTCCGATGACAGAGACAGCTACGTGTTCGGCCGTCGCACCATGCCGCAGATGGATCTGGCGTCGGTATCGTGCGCCATCCAAAACCTTTGGCTGGCAGCACGATCCGAGGGCCTCGGAATGGGCTGGGTGTCCTTGTTCGATCCGGCAAAGCTGGCGTCGCTGCTGTCGATGCCCGCCGGTGCCGAGCCGGTGGCGATCCTGTGTCTTGGTCCGGTGCCCGATTTCCCCGACCGGCCTTCACTGGAACTGGACGGCTGGGCGCTGGGCCGTCCGCTCGGCGAGTTCGTGTCGGAGAACGGTTGGGTGCAGACGCCCGAACGCGCGACCTGAGGGTCAGCTCATCGCAAGTTGCGCGATGAGGGTGCTGATCGCGGCGGCGGCATCAGGTGGCACGGAGCGCTCGGACTCCGCGTCGAGAAGTACCTCGGTGGAAACGCCGGCGGCGTTGGCCGCCTCGTCGACGCTGAGCTCGGCCCGGTGCCGGGCGCCATAGAGTCGCTGCCCCAGGGTGGCAGACGGCGACTGTGCGGCCCGCAGCATGAGCTCGTTGTAGCTTCGGCGCACCGCGCTCAGCGCAAGTACCACCGACGGCGTGCCCCTCGCATTGCGCGCGGCGTTGGCCGCCACCATCTCGAGCTTGCGCAGGTCGGCCAAGATGGGAGTGGCGCGCTGGGTGAAGTCCGGTTCCGCCAGATCCGGCAGAGCGGCCAGCGCCGTCCCGATGCTGTGCATGGCCAGCTCGACTGCCTCGGCCATCAGCGGCGCCTGGACCGTCTCGGTCAGCACCTCGGTGACGTCACCGCCCGGAGCGACTGGGACGCCGTTACGGATGCGCGTGATGGTTCCCGGCGGCCAGTTCAGCACTTCTTCCAGCCTGGCCAGTGTCCCGCGCCGCGGCCAGCTGCGACCTTTTTCGAACGCGATCAGGGTGCCGGCGTTGATGACTTTGTCTCGGGCCAGGCTGCGCTGGGTGATATCGAGTTCTCGCCGCCGAGCGGCGACCGCGCTGCCGGCCCGGGCCACATCGGGATCGGTCTCGGCCAACTCGTCCCAGTGCTCGTCGTCGGACTCGGGCTCGATCGCCGTCACCGCCGCCGCCGCAGGCGGATCCCCGGGCGCCAGCGTCACCGCAATTCCGTCCGCGTCGCCCAGATGAACCGTCAGGGGGCCGGTGATCAGCACTGAACTTCGCCGCACCCCGTCGACGAACATCCCGTTGGTACTGGTGTCGATGACGTGCCAGCCGTCATGACGCGGTTCCAGACGGACGTGTGAGCGGGAGATCCGGTCGTCGTTGATGCGCACGGCCGCCGCCGGGTCTCTGCCGATGACGGCTACGCCGGAATTCGGATTGAGCGTGTGGGTGTCGGTGCCGATTCGGACCGACAGGTAGGGCCCATTGGCCGACGCGGCCTGCCGAGTTGTCATCGCCTGCTCCCAAGTCCCGTCGCGGCTTTGAAGATGCTACATCTTTCCCGTTACGCCAGCGTCATCGATACCCGCTTTACGCTCCGTCTTCGGCCCGAATCCGTAGCACCCGGCGCTACGGTCGGCTGCGGGCGGGCCGCCTCGGCGGGCCAACCATAGCACCGTTTACAGCTATTTACGCACGTCATGGGGGCATTTGCGGCGTCGACCCGCAACCAGGCTCGGTTTCGTAGCGCTGCTTCGACTTAATCATTGCGTAGGCGCGTTAGTACGCATAGAGTCGTAGCACTAGCGGTGCGAGCGCGCCGCAACTGGAGGGGTAACGCCATGACTGCCACCGTGCTATCGCTGACCGCGCCGTCCGAAGATTTCGTCCCGGTTTGCACCACCGACCCGGAGCGGTGGACCACCAACCCGGACGACGAGGCGAAAGCGCTGTGCCGCGCGTGCCCGCTTCGTTGGCGTTGCGCCCGCGAAGCCTGGGAAACGCCGGGCTCCGAGGGTCTGTGGGCCGGAGTGGTGATCCCGGAGTCGGGCCGAGGCCGCGACTTCGCGCTTCGCCAGCTGCGTTCGCTGGCCGCGCACGGCGGCTACCCGGTTCGGCCCGGATACCGTGCCCGGCGCCGAATTGTTCTGCCCGGGGCATAGCCGGAGAACGTCAAGGCTCACCGGCCCGACGGTTACGATGCCGAGGTGCAACCACCTCCGCCGGGTGTTCCCCCGGAATGGGGCAGCTCGCCAGAAGATCCCCGCGAGCACGTCGAGCCTGGCTATGGTCAACCGCCTGTTCCCGGCTATGGCCCGCCGCCCGGGCCCGGCTTTCCATCGGCCGAGTACGGCCAACAGCCGGGCTACAGGCCGCCGTGGGGCGGTTACCCTGCACCCGCTGCCGTCCCGAGTTTGCAGCAGACCATCGGCTGGATCAGCCTGGCGGCCATCGGGTTGCTGGGGTTACTCGGCGCCATCCTGACGCTGACCTTGTGGATCAATCTGAACAGCGCAGTCAGCCGCGCTGCGGATGTATGTAACCGGTTCGGCGGTGAGTACTTGAACATGTGCCGTGAGCAGATCAAGAACATGGTTCCGACTGTTCCTGTGGCGCTGGTCATTTGCCTGTTCCTGATCATCGGAGCCTGCCTTGCGGCGGCGGCCGGCGCGATGATGCTCTTTCTCAAGAAGCCAATGGGCCATTTCCTGATCCTCGGCGGGGGCTTCGTCATGCTGATCTTGGCGATCGCTTGCGAGGCCCGCTACGGCGCCACCAGTCGAGTCACCTACGACCTGATCACCGGCCTCGTCATCGTGGTCACCGGAGCACTCATGTTCGTCCCGGCGTTCCGGGTGGTCTTGGGGATGCCGCCGAAGTTGACCGATGGCCCCGGGCCCACCGGCTTTCCGGGCGGCGGGCGTTGGCCACCCGGGCAGCCACCGCCGCAACCACCGCCGCCGCCACCGTCGCCATATGGCCCGCCCGGCCCGCCGCAACAGTGGTGAGTCGCTGACGCCGGGCCCTGACCGGACAGCCGCCGCGATATCCAGCGGCGCGCCCAAGCCGATAACGTCGACGGCGCCCGGCAAGCTCAGGAGGTGACGGGGATCGGCGGCACAGACGCAAATCAGGACGCAACACGTCCGCGGCACGACAATGTGCTGTTCGTGCACTGGCATGATCTGGGCCGTTATCTCGGGGTGTACGGTCACGCCGACGTCTCGAGCCCACGGCTGGACCAGCTGGCCGCGGAGGGCATCTTGTTCACCAGAGCACATGCCACCGCACCGCTGTGCTCGCCGTCGCGCGGGTCATTGTTCACCGGTCGCTACCCGCAGAGCAACGGATTGGTCGGACTGGCCCACCACGGGTGGGAATACCGACCCGGTGTTCGTACGCTACCCCAAATCCTCTCCGAATCTGGCTGGCACACCGCACTTTTCGGGATGCAACACGAGACGTCGCATCCCTCACGGCTGGGTTTCGACGAGTTCGACGTGTCCAACTCCTACTGCGAGTACGTAGTCGAACAGACTCAGCACTGGCTGCACGAGCATGACACCAGCCGACCGTTCCTGCTGACGGCCGGCTTCTTCGAAACGCACCGGCCCTATCCACGGGATCGTTACGAGCCCGCGGACGCCTCCGCCGTCGATCTGCCCGACTATCTGCCCAATACCGTTGAGGTGCGCGAAGATCTGGCCGAGTTTTACGGATCCATCACGACCGCGGACGCCGCGGTCGGTCAGATATTGGACACACTTGCCGCCACCGGGTTGGACGCCAGCACCTGGGTAGTCTTCCTCACCGACCATGGCGCAGCATTTCCGCGTGCGAAATCAACTCTGTACGAGGCCGGGACGGGAATCGCCATGATCGTCCGCCCTCCCACTCGGATGGGGTTGGCGCACAAGGTGTACGACGATCTATTCAGCGGCGTAGATCTGCTCCCGACGCTGCTGGAACTATTGGGTGTGACCGGGGCCGCCGATATCGAGGGCGTCTCGCATGCGCAGGCGTTGCTTGCCCCCGACACCCCAAAGCCGGTGCGCGACCACGTCTACACCACCAAGACCTATCACGACTCGTTTGATCCGATCCGGGCGATCCGGACAAAGGAATACAGTTACATCGAAAACTACGCGCGCCGACCGCTATTGGATCTGCCGTGGGACATCGAGGAGAGCCCGTCCGGTCAAGCCGTCGCACCGCTGGTCACCGCTCCGCGCCCGGAACGCGAACTTTACGACCTGCGCGCGGATCCCGCCGAAACCAGCAACCTGCTGGACGGGGACTGCAATGATCGCGCCGATCAGATTGCCGCTGATCTTGCTGTCCGCCTTCATGATTGGCGTCAGAAAACCGGCGACGTCATACCGTCTGATTTCGCCGGCACCCGCATCGCGGCACGCTACACCGAAACCTACTTGAAGATTCACAAGAAAGCTCCAACCAGTCGCTCGGCCATCGCCGTCGACCGCGGTATCGACGTCGAAGTCCGGCAAACGGAGCCATGACAGCTGATGCCTGCGCAACCGACGTCGTATCTCGTGCTTGCCTCGCAACGCAGCGGCAGCACGCTGCTGGTCGAATCGTTGCGGGCAACCGGCTGTGCCGGCGAACCACAGGAGTTCTTCCAGTATCTGCCGACGACAGGGATGTCGCCGCAACCGCGGCAGTGGTTCGCCGACGTCGAGGACGAGACGATTCTGCAGCTTCTCGACCCGTTGGTGCCGGGCACGCCGGATACCGCGTCGTCAGTCGCCTGGCGTGAGCACATCCTCAGCTCTGGCCGGACGCCCAACGGCATCTGGGGCGGCAAGTTGATGTGGAATCAAACGCCGCTGCTGCAGTACCGAGCGGCTTCGTTGCCCGATCACTCCGGCGACGGTCTGCGGTCAGACATTCGGGACGTGATCGGCAGCGAGCCGGTTTACGTACACGTCTACCGGCCGGACGTGGTGTCGCAGGCAGTGTCGTTCTGGCGCGCCGTGCAGACTCGGGTCTGGCGCGGCCGGCCAGACCCGCGGCGCGACTCGCGAGCCGCCTACCACGCCGGTGCGATCGCGCACGTCATCACGATGCTGCAGCAGCAAGAGGAGGGCTGGCGTAACTGGTTCACCGAGGAGGCCATCGATCCGATCGACGTGCCCTACCCGGTGCTGTGGCGCAACTTGACCACGATCGTCGCGACGATCCTCGAGGCGGTCGGCCAAGATCCCCGGCTGGCTCCCGCGCCAGTGCTGGAACGTCAGGCTGACCAGCGCTCCGACGACTGGGTGGATCGCTACCGCGCTGACGCCCGGCGGTTGGGACTGCCGGAGTAGCCGGCTAGTCGCCTACCCGAGCGACGAAAAACACCCGCCGGAACGGGTAGAAGGTGCTCCCGTCGGGCCGAGCCGGATAAGCCTCGGCGAGCAATGGAACGAGTTCTTCGCGAAACCGTTGGTAGCTCTGCTCGTCGAGCCGTTCGCTGACCGGCAAAAGCGCGGTGCCGCTGATCCAGTCCAGCACCGGATGCTCGCCCGAAAGTTGGTGGATATAGGTAGTTTCCCACGCATCGACAGTGCACCCGGCATCGATCAGCAACTCGGCGTAGTGCGCCGGCGTGTTGACCACGGTGCCCACCCGAAACGGGACGTCGCGCAGCGTCTTTGCGTACGGCGCACGTCGGGCCACCGCGCGCACCGCGGCGTGCGACGGTGTTTCGAAGTTGCCCGGCATCTGAATCGCGATCCAGCACCCGGCGGCCAGCTGGCCGGCCCATTGGACCAACAGCTCATCGTGTTCGGGCACCCAGTGCACGGCGGCATTGCTGAGCACCACGTCGGTATCAGGCTGCGGCGTCCAGGTTCTCAGATCTGCAACCGAAGCGTCCACGCCGCGCTCCCGAGCCGCGGCAACCATCTCCGGCGAGCTGTCCAGCGCCTCGATGACCGCATCCGGCCAGCGCCGAGCCAGCTGATCGGTGAGGTTTCCCGCGCCGCAGCCCAAATCGACCACCCGCCTCGGGCTCGGGGCTGCTACCCGGGACAGCAGATCGTAGAACGGCCGGGCCCGGTGATCGGCGAACGTGAGGTAGACATCCGGGTCCCACACCTTGGTCCTCCTGTCCACCAGCCGGCGCAGTGACTGATATAGACAACGGTATTACCCACTTCTTCCCGGACAACTCGAGGATGGAACATGGCCGACGAAGACGAGGCCGCCGAGGTACGGCGGATCTGGTCGACGCTGGGCTTGCCCGGTGTGATCGACGTACACACCCACTTCATGCCGAAGTCGGTGATGGACAAGGTGTGGCAGTACTTCGATTCCGCGGGTCCGCTGGTGGGCCGTGAGTGGCCGATCAACTATCGGGCAGCCGAGTCCGAACGCGTGCAGATGCTGCAGCAGTTCGGTGTGCGCCGCTTCACCGCGCTGGTCTATCCGCACAAACCGCAGATGGCGGCGTGGCTGAACCAATGGGCCGTTCAGTTTTCCCGGGCGACATCGGATTGTCTTGCAACCGCGACGTTTTATCCCGAGCCGGAGGCCGGAGATTACGTTGGGGCCGCGATCCACGACGGAGCGCAAGTCTTCAAAGCACACGTCCAAGTCGGCCGGTACGAACCCAACGACCCGCTTCTCGACCCGGTCTGGGGAGCCATCGAAGACGCCGGGATACCCGTTGTCATCCATTGCGGTTCCGGACCGGCTCCAGGCGAGCATACTGGGCCCGAGCCGATAAGGGCTCTGCTGCAACGCTATCCGCGGCTGCCGCTGATCGTCGCGCACATGGGGATGCCGGAGTACGTGGAGTTTCTCGACATCTGCGAGGACTCGTCCGACGTCAGGCTCGATACCACCATGGCTTTCACCCCGTTCGTCGACGAGCTCATGCCCTTTCCGCCGTCGCACCTGCATCGGCTGCGGCAGCTTGGTGATCGCATTCTGTTCGGCAGCGACTTTCCCAACATCCCCTACGGCTATGCGGACGCCATGCGGGCGATCACCCGGCTACCGGGAATCGACGACGCGTGGCTGCGCGGCGTGTTCTATGAGAACGCCGCGGCCCTGTTCTTTCCGACGAGCCTCGGATGACTAGTTCACCGCGGCCTGCGGCCCGGCGAACTGTGGTTGTGCGGTGCTGGCCCAGTGCATCCGCTCCAGTAGCAGCGATTCGGGTAGTGCGACATGGCCGTCGAGGCGCCGGGTCGACAGCGGCTCCAAGGCCGTCAGCGTCGTCCGCTGGATACCGGATTTCGAAATCAGTCCGGGCAGCGGCCCGCTCGCGCCGGGCCGGGCGTCGGTGCGGAATGCGCATGCGACGGCCAGCGTCTGGCTGTCACCGGCACCGGCAACCTCGGCTGCCGTCCAGACCTCGCGGACCGGGTACGACCAGATCGCCGCGAGCGTGTTCGGCAATGCGGTGTCGACCTTGACGCCATACGCGGCAACGTAATCCGTGCTCTCCTGACTGATCCCGGACCACGTCTCGCGGCCAGACCGCGAGTAGGGCGCCGGCACGTCATCGGGGGCTGCGAGCGCGGCTGTCCACCCGCTCTCGCGGAGGTGGTCAGCGAGTCGGCGCGCGGCCACCTCGGCGGTCTCGTGCAGCGGGATCTGCGGCGAACGGGCTTGTAGCGCAGCGAGATTCGCTGCGGCAGACAACGTCACGCCGATCCACGTCTCCCGCTCCCGGGTGCCGACTTCTGATGTGCTGTCGCGACTGGTCACCCGGATGGCGTCGGCGTGCAGACCGTAGCGTTCCGCATAACCGGCGATCAACGACAGCGGCAGCGCGTCGGCAACGGCTATCGGTGGCGTCACCCGCAGCAGCGCGGTCGTCCGCAGGTCGGTGACGGATTCCTCCGCTCTGCGTGCACCGCGGTTGGGTCGCAGGATCGCCAGTCGGCGGCGCAGGATCGTGGTGACGGGCAGCCCCTTCCACCGCGTCAGCAACACGATCACCGCAACGATGGCGACGCCGAGCACCCAACGCTCGCGTACCGAATGCCACGGGAAGGCGAGGGCTGCGGCCACAACGGCCAACAGCACCAACGTGATCCGTCCGGTGGGCGGCGAAACTGATTGGTGCGCGCTCACAGTGTGGGTTCCTTTCGGTGTGCGGCGATCGCGGCAGCGGCCACGACGGCCAAGAGCAGAGCGGCCGTGCCGCCGAATGCGACGATCCGGGGCACCGGGCTCTTTGGTGCCGGCTCCGGCGGCGCCGCAACGTGTTTCACCGGCGACTTGTCGTCGTGGGCCGCGGGCAGCTGCCAGGTCAGGGCCGCCACGGCGTCTACGGTGCCGGCGCCGACCACGTTGGATGGTGCACGGGCGCCGTTGTGCGCGGAGGCGGTGATCCGCTGAATCACCTGAGTGGCGTTCAGTTCTGGGTACTTGCTGCGTACCAACGCCGCGACACCGGACACGTATCCGGCCGCGTAACTGGTGCCGACCAGCGGCACCAGTTGCTGATGCTCATTCGGTAGACCATTGGCGAGCCCGCCGTCGTCGCGGTTACTCACCGACACGATGTTCTCGCCGGGCGCGGCAACTCCCACCCACGGGCCGGCCATGGTGAATTTCGATGGCTGATCGGTCGGGGTGAGCGAGCCCACCGAGAGCACGTACGGCTGCCACCAAGACGGCACCGACACCGAGGTGACACCGGCCCAGTTGCGAGGATCGTCGGGACGACCCAAGTCGGTGAGCGGGTTGGAGTCACACGCGGATCCCGCGGCCGCACCGGCGGCACCGATGTTGCCGGCCGCGGCGACGATCACCGCGTCCTTGTCGACGGCCGCGTATCGGATCGCCGCGCCCAGTGCGCCCTGGTCGACGTTGCGATCGGCGGGCAGGCAGGTGATCCCGGAGACGGTGATCACCCGCGCGCCGAGATCGGCGGCACGCACGATCGCGCGGCCGAGCGCCGTCACGTCGACGACCGCTCGAGCGACGGTGGGATCGCCACCCGCGGCGCGCGCCGAGAACTTCGCCGACGTCACCCGCAATGACACCAGCCGCGCCCCCGGTGCGATGCCGGCGAAACCGTCATCGCCGGGCTGGCCGGCGATCAGGCCGGCCACCGCTGTCCCGCGCCCGTCGCAGTCGGTGAGGCCATCGGTGGCTTCGATGTAGTCACCCCCGGGCTGCACATCCGGTAGCCGCGGCCCCGGCCGCACCCCGGTGTCCAGAACCGCCACCAATTGTTCATCGCCGCGGGAAAACCGCCACGCCGCAGACGGATCCAGCGTCTGCTGGCTTGGCGACGCCACCTTGAAGTCACTACCCGCGATCACACCGGTACCGCTGCACTCGCCGTTCTTCTCCATCGGCTGCACCGGGCCCGGCGCACCGGGCGGTGGCGCGGCGCCCGGGTCGACCTGTGGGCGATCGATCGCCAGTGCAGGCGGGCAGGCCCACAGCGCGGCTACCAGAACCGCTGTGAGACAACCGAATCGACGGGCGCGGGCAGAGTTCATCGATTGAGCACCCAAGCGAACAGTCCCACCAGGTAAGCAATCACCGGGATCAGCGACGCGTCGATTCCCGACGCGACGAAACCCACCAGCCGGCGTAGCGGCAGCGAGTAGCTCTCCGGCGAAGCGATGCCTGGGCTCAGCGCGACGACGACCCACGCCGACACCAATACCGCCAGCACAATCGCGATCACCAGCGCAGTCAGGTAGTGCGCTGTCGCGGTGTAAAGCACGACCAACGCCACGGCCACCAAGAAGGGCTGGGCAAGCAGCCACGCTTTGATCCCGGCGGAGTCCCACACCCGTGCCCGCAGCGCAGCCGCGCCAGCGGTCGCGGCCACCACATACCAACCCCACCCGGACAATGTCTCCGGGCGCCACGCAATCGCCAGTGACCCGATCACGCTGAGCAGCACGGCACCCGCGATGAATCCGGTCTGGTGCGCGTCGCTGATGCGCACCCGTCGCGGAAGGTCCGCGAGCACCCGTGACGACGGCGCCGACGGGGTGGGGTCCCCGGGTCCCGGAATGACCGGCAGCGGGAATCGTGCCCACAGCGCGGACAATTGTGGGGCTTCGACGGTGACCAGCAGCGCCACGACGAGCAGACCGGCGCCCAGCGTCACCAACGGCAGCTGCCACAGCGACGCCGCACCCGCAGCCAACAGCACACCAATGCCCAACACCACCGTTGCAGTGAAAAGGCCGATGACACCGTCGCTTTCGCGGCGGGGCAGGATCAGGGTGATCAGCGACCACGCCGCCACGCCGGCCGCAGCCAGCGTCACCTGCGCGCTGCCGAAGCTACCCGGCACGGCGAGGGCCAACGCCGCGGCGATGGGCACCAAAGCGGCAGCGGATAACGCCGCACCGGCGCGGGGCGAACGCGTGGCCAGACCCGCCAGCACGCTGAGCAGCGCTATCGCACCCACCGCGAACAGCCCGGCCGAGGAGCCGGTCGCTACCCGGTGGACCACTCCCAGACCTGTTGCGGCCCAGATCAATCCAGCAAGCGCAGCGACCGCGCCGCGCTGGATGTGTGCGGTGCCCCACGGCTTCAACCGAGATGTAGAGAAGATCACCGCCGCGTCGGCGATGTCCTCGACGATGCCCGGCGCGGCCGGCCCGGCGGGGATCGGCAGCAGGGCCAACAGGTCACCATCGACCACGCCGACCGTGCCCAAGCTGGCGTCCAGGCTGAACGGCGCGCCACCGATCGGAGCAAGGCTGAGCCTAGTCGGAGTCGTCGGCTCGGTCACGGCGTTTCCGTTGGCAGCCGCATCCTCAGCGACGGCAGGAACGACCAAACGTTGCACCGCCGGCAGGATTTCGCGCAACGGCAGCTCCGCGGGCAGTGCTATCTCGGTCAACCGGCTGTCCGCGAGGATGGCGACCCGCACAATGGGTATAACAGCGCTGGACATCACCGGCTCCTCAGGCTTCTGCGGGACATTGCTTCTCTTTCTCTTCGTGAATAGCGGTTGTTCGGGGAGGGTCAGACCACTTGTGAGTCGACCTGCGTGCTGAAATCTCTGGAGAGCCGATTGCCCTCAAACCAGTGGCCATCGGGTAACTGGCCGGTGAGCTGTTCGACGGCCACGGCGATGGAAAAGGCGGTTCCGGGGCTGAACGTGGAGATCCATTCGCCGTCGAAGGCACGCGATGGACTGACCAGCACCCGGCCCGCAGTGGTGTCGACGACGCTCATGCCCACTTCGGTGGTGGTGTGCTGTCCATCTTGGTGACAGCCAGCGACGATCTCGACGTAGCTGCGCGGCCCGGTGAACACCGACTCCACCACTGAACGCGCCGACCGCGGAATACCCAGGTAATCAAGGACTTCGGTGAGCGAGGCACCATTACGTATCCGCTCGTCGGCTCGTGCACCAACCTGGGCGGGCAGGCTGAACTCGTCGAAACGAGCGGGCTGGCGCTGCGCCAGGCCGACACCCAATACCGGCACCAGCGCGCGAGCGTCGTGAATGTCCATCGCCGTGAACGTCACCAGCTGTGCGTTACGCAGTGCCACAACAGTTTTCCCGCCCCGCCGAGCGATGATCCCTCGCAACAGATCGTCGCCCCCGGAGGCGGCGGCGGACCCGACATAGCGCAGGTCCAGCCACCGCTCCGGGAAGCACACCACCCGGATCCAGTCGGCTACCGCCGAATTGACGACACCATCGGCCGACACCATACCCATGCGGGTCAGGTCGGCCTGCTGGGTTGCGATGAATGCACCCCGTTCGGCGGCATCAGTGTAAGGCGTGGTGATCGCCAATACCCATGGGAACGTGCCCGCTCCAACGGTTTCAGCGATGTACCAAGCCTGGTCGACGGTGAGCTCGACGGCGTTGGGATTGGCGGTCATCTACGTTGCGAACCCACCCGCCGGGTGTGCAACACGATCCGCCTCACAAGCAGAGCCGCCGATGGGGCTAGCCGCCCCATTTGGCGCCTTCGGCTTGGTCGCGGGCCAGCATCGAGGTGGTGTTGTTCTCATGGGTGCCCGCCATCGCGCGGTAGGACAACACCAACTGCTCCATGGCCTGATTCCACTGGGCCTGCCAAGCTTGGTA
>NZ_DASXEP010000042.1:0-8794 GCF_036490025.1 Mycobacterium sp.
GCTGGTAACCATGACTCGAAACGAGATCACCGAACAGATCGTGCTCGCCCGCCTGGCCAAGGGCCTGACCTGGCAGGAGCTGGCCGACGCCATCGATCGACCGGTCGTGTGGACCACCTCGGCACTACTCGGCCAGCAGCCGATTCCCGCCGAACTGGGCAAGGTGCTGGTTGAGATGCTGGGCCTCGACGAGTCGGCGGTCCCGGTGCTGGCCGCACCGCCCATGCGCGGCGGGCTGCCCACCGCTGTACCCACCGACCCGACCATCTACCGCTTCTACGAGGCGCTGCAGGTCTACGGTCCGGCGCTCAAAGAACTCATCCATGAGCAGTTCGGCGACGGCATCATGAGCGCGATCAACTTCAGCGTCGACCTGCAGAAGAAATCGCACACCTCCGGTGACCGGGTGGTAGTCAGCTTCGACGGCAAGTTCCTTCCTTACGACTGGGTCTCCGCCCAACCGTAAAGAATTCGTCAAGAGGCAAGCGCCGCAAGCCGTCTGCGCCTAGTTTGCAGTTAATGCGCGGTCCATACTTTGAGGCCGATTGGCGGCGCGAGGCGCTGCGAACCAACCTGTGGCTGATCCCGGTGATCGAGACGGTCGCTGCCGTCGTGCTGTTCATGGTCAGCTACACCGTCGACCGCTCCGCGTATGACGGACTGATCCGGCTGCCGCCGTGGGTGCTCAGCGGCACCGCCGACGTGGCGCGAGTCCTGCTGGCCACCGTCGCGGCGGCAATTATCACCGTCGTCGGCATCGTCTTCTCGATCACCATCGTCGCGCTGACGCTGGCCTCCACCCAGTTCGGCCCTCGGATGCTACGCAACTTCGTGCGCGACCCTGGAACTCAGTTGGCCCTGGGCACATTCGTGGCGAGCTTCTGCTACGCGATGATCACCCTGGTCTCGGTCGGCGGTGGGCCACACGGTGACTTCGTGCCGCATTTGTCGATCACCGTGACCCTGCTACTCACGCTGTTCGACGTGGCTGTGCTGATCTACTTCCTCAACCACATCGCGACCATGATTCAACTTCCGGTGGTGATCGCCAACATTGCCACGACGCTGGTCAACGAGGTCACGGCGATGGAGAGCGCCGACGCGTTCGGCGTCGGTGTGGCGCGCGGCCCGTCGCACGAGGAACTGCTGGCGCGGTTGGCCGACTCTGGTGCCCCGATCCGCACACCACGCAGCGGCTATCTCCAAGTCATCCGCCACGACGTACTGGTGAAGATCGCCACGACGGCCGATGCGGTCGTCCAATTACCGCACCGGCCCGGGCATTTCATGGTCGCGGGTCAGGTGATCGCTCAAGTGTGGCCGCCCGAGGCAGCCGAATCGGTAGCCGATCGGTTGGCGCTGGGGCACGTCGCGGGCGCGTATCGCACACTTCCGCAAGATGTTTCGTTCGGGTTCGATCAACTGGTCGAGATCGCCCTGCGCGCGTTGTCGCCGGCGGTCAACGACACCTTTACCGGGATGACCTGCGTCGACTGGATCGCCGACTGCCTGTGCCGAATCGCGCCGGTATGGCATCCGCACCGGATCCGCCGCGACAACGACGGCACTATCCGTGTCATCGCCTTCCAGCCCGATTTCGATCGGCTCGTCGAGCGCGCCTTCGACACCATTCGCCAGGCTGCAATTGGCATGCCCGCCATCATGATTCGGCAACTGGATGCGCTGGCAAAGGTCATCGAGCAGATTCCGGACCGGGCCCGACGTACCGCGTTGATCCGCCAGGCTGAGGCGATCCAGCGGGCCAACCTCGCCACCGTCGCCGATCCTTCCGACCGCGACGACGTCACGCGACGCTACGAGGCAGTCATGGCGCTGGTCGCGCCAGCGGCTACAGTTCGGGCGTGACCACCGAACCCACCGAACTGAAGGCGGACCTCGTCCTCTCGGGTGGCGGCGTCAAGGGCATCGGACTGGCCGGCACCGCCGTAGCGCTGATGGAAGCCGGGTATGCGATCCAGCGGGTGTCCGGCACATCGGCCGGCTCGGTCGTGGGCGCGATCCTGGCTGCCGGCGCCGACGAACTGACCCCCGAGCAGGTCGAGCAGCTCACCATGACGCTGCCGTACCGCAAATTCCTCGACCCGACCCGCGTCACCGGCATCCCGCTTCTCGGCCCCGCATGGGGCGTGCTCAGCGAAACCGGCATCTACAAAGGCGATTTCGCCCACGACTGGATCCGCTCCGAGCTGGCCAACCTCGGCGTGCGCACCTTCGGCGACCTGGCCATCGACGCCGACAGCGTCCCTGCCGAGCAGCGCTACCGGCTGGTGGTCACCGCATCCGACGTGACGACCGGCCAACTGGTCCGGTTGCCGTGGGACTACCGGCGGCTCTACGGACTGGACCCCGACGAGCAACAGGTCGCCGACGCGGTACGCGCCTCGATGTCGATTCCGTTCTTCTTCCGGGCAGCCAAGTTGACCAGTGCCGACGGCTTGACCTCGACACTGGTGGACGGCGGCATGCTCTCGAATTTCCCCATCGATTCCTTCGACCGACGCGACGGCAAACCGCCTCGCTGGCCGACCTTCGGAGTCACGTTGCTGCCCAACCTTCCGCAAGGCAACGACAAAGTGATTCCGGCTCTGGCGCCGGTGAATTGGGTCTTCGGCGGCCCGCCGCTGATCGAAGCACTGATCACCACGATGATCGTCGGCCGCGACCAGGCCTACCTGAACCAACCCTGGGTCAACTCGCGCGCGATCCGCGTCGACTCGTCGAAAGTCGGATTTCTCGACTTCAACATCGGCCAGAAGCAGATGCAAGAGCTCTACCAGAGCGGCCACCTCGCAGCCGACGAATTCCTGTCCACCTGGAACTGGGACGAATACCTCGAGCGCTTCCGGCGCCCGGGACCCTGAGGTTAAACCTCGAATTCGGCTGCCATGTTGTCGATTCCGGCGCGAATGGCGGTCAGCGCTTCGGCCCGGGTCCGCAGCTTCGTCCCGACATGGGCGTGCTGCTTGAGCGTGGTGAATTCCCGCGCGGCCTCCTCGGCGCGGCAGAGCACCATATCGGGCAGCACGATCTCGTCGATCCAGCCGGCCGCCACCGCAGTCTCGCCGAAGAACGTCTTGGAGAGGCCGGCGGCCTGCTGGTACGCCGACCGGGTCAATCGCAGCTTCATGACTTCCAGCGCCGCGTACGGAATCGTCATCCCGATCGCGACCTCGTTGGCCTGAATGTTGGAGGCCGGAGCCGCAACTCGGTGATCGCCGCTGGCCAGCAGGAAAGCTCCCATCGCGATGGCGTGGCCGGTGCAGGCCATCACGACCGGCTTGGGGTACGACAGCAGCCGGTGCGATAGCTCGAAGCCACCCTTGAGCATGTCGATCGCGGGCTGAACCTCACCGGACGTCAGAACCTTCAGGTCGAACCCGCCGCTGAAAACCCGGTCGTTTCCGGCGATCACGACGGCGGCGGCATCGTCACGGTCGGCGTGGTCGAGCGCATCGTTGAGGGCCTGCTGCATCGTCGGTCCGAGAACGTTGACTTTGCCGTCGTCCATGGTGATGAACGCAATGGACTCATCGAGGCGATATGTGACCGGACCGTCGCTCATGGAGTCGATTGAATCAGACCACTCGCTCGCCGCGGTGCTTGCCCAGTTCATCTTCGGCGTCACCCCAGCTCAGGCTGACATCGGTCGGCGGCGCCTCGATCTGCCGCATGCGCCACCGATCCTTGGTCTCGTCGACCGCGCGGTTGATGCGCTCGATCTCGGCGCGGAACACGTCGGCGCGAGTTTCCTTGGTGGCGTAGTGGAAATAGGTCAACAGACTGCGTAACAACTCCAGCTTCTGCTTTTCCCGCTTGGCCAGGTTGTGGTTGGTCATCAACTCGATCCGCTGCACCGGCGGCAACGACGCCCAGTCGAGCACCACCTTGGTCTCCAGCGAACGCCGGGCGCGCCGCCAGAACTTCCAGCGGCGGGGAACCTCGACGCGGTCGTAGTAGGTCACCGTGCCCGGGAATCGGGATTCGATGCCGTCGCCGAGCTCCGTGCGGTCCAGCGCTGAATCCCACACCGTGCGCCATTCCTGGCCGGGCGCCAGCGTCGGCAACTGGTGGGGGAGTTGCAGCTCGACGACATCGGCATAGCCGTCGGTGGCGTTCTCGTATTCGGCGACGGTCGGTGGCTGCGGAAATGTGAATGAAACGTCGTAGGCGGGGGTCTTGCCGAAATTCCGCACGACCAGCTCGATCACATGCCAGTCCGCAGCGTGCGGCTCCATGAACATCCCGACGTGCGGGCGGTTTTCTTCGGATGCCAGTCGACGATTGCGGCGAATTTGCCTATTCGCGTAAATGAGGGCGATGACACCGAGGCCGAGCAGTGCCCACACCGCCCATGCCAACCAGGTAGCCGACCCCGCGCCCGCCACCTGATGCCACCGATCGTGGAACCATTCCACTGGAGAACCCATCCCTCCGCTCATAGCACAGCGCTTACACCGGTGAGAATTCGCTGGAGAGTTCGTCTGCGCACGATTATGCGCCCATCAGTGTTCGCCACTGATCAAGATCAGTGACCCGATAGACGTAATTTGATCGCTTGACCTCCGACAGCGAGGCACTCGGTTCCAGCGAATACCAGTGTCCGGGAAATACCGTCGGATCACCAGATAACTGCGCAAGTTTCTGCAGGCTGCGAAATATTTCGTCGGAATCCCCGCCGGGAAAGTCGGTGCGCCCGCAACCCTCCAAAAACAATGTGTCGCCGGCGATCAGTCGGCCGTCGAGCAAAAAGCATTGGCTGCCCGGCGTGTGACCGGGGGTATGCAGCAGTTCGATGTCGATGGCGCCGACGCTGACCTTGTCGCCGTGCTGATGCGAGGTGAGATCGCTCAGCGGGATGCCGGTGATACGCGAAACAAACAGTGCCTCTTCGGAATTGACGTGGACGGGAACGCTGACGCGCTCGAGCAGCTCGGCCAGCCCCTTCAGCTCGAAGCCCATCATCGAGCCGCCGACATGGTCGGGGTGGTGGTGGGTGACCAGCACGCCGGAAAGGTGCATACCGTCGGCCTCGAGCGCATCGACCAGCTCGCCGGAGGCGTACGCGGGGTCGACGACGACACAGTCACCGGTCTGCCGGTCGCCGATCAAGTAGGCGAAGTTGCGCATCTGCGCCGCGATCCCGTCGCCCTGGGCGAAGTCGCGGCCGGAGAGCAGTTGGCGGAAGTACAACCGGTCGGTGTCAGACACCCGCTCAGCCTAAGGGGGCCGGCGACGCGGGGTAAACCTCACCGTTTGGTGCCCTTGCGGACCAGGCTGTACCCTCTTTTAGGCCCGAGGCATGACCCCAGCGGTCCGACGGGTGCGGCCCCCTTAGCTCAGTCGGTAGAGCGTTTCCATGGTAAGGAAAAGGTCAACGGTTCGATTCCGTTAGGGGGCTCGGCGCACGCCGAGCAGACAGGCGGCCCAGAACGAAGGCAATGCAGTCCCGAGGCGGTGTAGCTCAGTCGGTTAGAGCGAACGACTCATAATCGTTAGGTCGCCGGTTCGAGTCCGGCCATCGCTACAACACAACAACGAACGAAACCCGAAAAGAGAACCGACGTGGCCTCCAGTACCGACGTACGGCCCAAGATCACCTTGGCGTGCGAGGTGTGCAAGCACCGCAACTACATCACCAAGAAGAACCGCCGCAACGACCCCGACCGGCTGGAGCTGAAGAAGTTTTGCCCGAACTGCGGCAAACACCAGGCTCACCGTGAGACACGCTGACGCCGCCCGTCAGCTATGTACTCAGACTGACTAGGTAGATTCAACAACCATGTCGCTGGGCCAAGGTGCGGTCGGCAAGCGTTTCCGCTATCCCGACTACTACATCGTCGAGCGGGAGAAGATTCGCGAATATGCGGTCGCAGTCAAGAACGAGGACGCCCCGTTCTTCGAGGAGAAGGCGGCCGCCGAACTCGGCTACGACGGGCTGGTCGCCCCTCTGACGTTCATTTCGGTCTTCGGCTACAAGGCGGTGGCGGCGTTCTTCGACGATGCCAACATCGAGATCCAAGAAGCGCAGGTGGTGCAGGTCGACCAGGAGCTGAAGTTCATGGCGCCGATCAAGGTGGGGGATCGTTTGTACTGCGATGTGGCCGTCGAATCGGTCCGGCGCGCACACGGCACCGACATCATCGTGACCAAGCAGACCATCACCAACGACGCTGGTGACGTGGTTCAGGAGACTTATACGACCCTGGCGGGTCGTGTAGGTGAAGACGGAGAAGAGGGTTTCAAGCATGCCACTGCGTGAGTTCGATTCGGTGAAGGTGGGTGACCAACTGCCGGAGAAGATCTACCCGCTTACCCGTCAGGATCTGGTGAACTATGCGGGTGTCTCCGGCGATCTGAACCCGATCCACTGGGATGAGGAGATCGCCAAGGTGGTCGGTCTGGACACCGTGATCGCACACGGCATGCTGACCATGGGCCTGGGCGGCGGCTTTGTCACCGCGTGGGTCGGCGATCCCGGCGCGGTCACCGAGTACAACGTGCGATTCACCGCGGTGGTACCGGTGCCCAACGACGAGAAGGGCGCCGAGATCGTGTTCACCGGCAGGGTGAAGTCCGTCGACCCGGCAAGCAAGTCAGTGACGATCGCGCTGACGGCCACGACCGACGGAAAGAAGATCTTCGGTCGCGCGGTCGCTTCGGCGAAGCTGGCGTGACGGTGGCGATCAATACCGACATCAACGGGATGTCGTGGGAGTACCCGGACAGCTACGTGGTGGGCCGGGAGAAGGTGCGCGAATTCGCCAAGGCGGTCAAGGCCGACGATCCGGCATGTCTGGATGAAAAGGCGGCCGCCGAGCTCGGTTACGATGCCATCGTCGCGCCGCCGACTTTCGTCACGATCCTCGGAAAGATGGTCCAGGCGGACTTCATGCGGAAGGTCGATACCGGCTACGAGTCGCTGCAGATGGTCCAGGTCGACCAGCGCTTCGTCTTCCACAAGCCGATCCTTGCCGGCGACGTGCTGCACGCCCGGATGGAAGTCCACTCGGTCGTCGAACGGTTCGGCGCCGACATCGTGGTCACCAGGAACACCTGCACCAACGACGCCGGAGAGGTCGTGCTGGAGGCCTACACCACGGTGATGGGTCACGAGGGCGACGACTCGATCAACCTCAAGTGGGACATAGAGAGCGGCCAGATCGTCAGGACGGCGTAATTAGTACCTGACACCTGCTGCGATGTACACTCGCAGCTCGGGGTTTTCCCATTACCAGCGTGTTTTTCCGGACTGGAGAGCGCGCGCGTCGTGTAAGGCCCCGGCACGCGCAGGTTGGCCTGCCAACCAGCGAAGGGGCGTAGCTCAATTGGCAGAGCAGCGGTCTCCAAAACCGCAGGTTGCAGGTTCAAGTCCTGTCGCCCCTGCAAGGCGTCGGGTGACGATGCGGGCCGGGACGGCCCGAGGAGGAACCGGACCTGGAATGGTGGACACTGGAAGGTGACCACCACCCACACGATTGAACGAAGGAGCATGCGGTGAGCGACGAACGCGACGATGCCGACGCCGCAGCCGACGGCGCCGGAGCCGACGACTCCCAAGGGGGCCGGACGGCTGTGGTGACGCGCCCGCAGCGGCCCACCGGCAAGCGGTCCCGTCAGCTCGCCGAGGATGCGTCCGGTGCGGTCGAGCTCACCGAGAGCGACGCCGACGATGAGACGGGCAAGAAAGCCAAGAAGGCGAAGAAGGTCAAAAAGGCCGCCAAGTCGGGCCAGCCGTCGAGCAACCCGATCGTCTTCGTATTCACCTATCTCAAGCAGGTCGTCGCCGAGCTGCGCAAGGTCATCTGGCCCAACCGCAAGCAGATGGGCACGTACACCTCGGTGGTATTGGCCTTCCTGGTGTTCATGGTGACGTTGATCGGCCTGGTGGATCTGGGCTTGGCCAAGCTGGTGCTGCTGGTGTTCGGCTGAGCTTTCGAGAACCACCACAAGCTGACAGACAAGGAAGGACCCGTAAACCGTGACTACCTCCGACGGCGATCTGCCGGTGGGTGAGACGGTCGACATCGAAGCTGCGTTGCAAGAGGTCACCGCTGACGATGCGCCCGAGACGGCCAACGCCGAACCGGTGGCTGCCGACGCCGAACCGGTGGCTGCCGACGCCGAACCGGCAGCCGACGAAATCGTGGCAGCCGAGGAGCCGGCTGAGCCCGAAGAGGTCGACCCGGCCACCGCGCTGAAAGCCGAGCTGCGCTCCAAGCCCGGCGATTGGTATGTCATCCACTCCTATGCCGGATACGAGAACAAGGTGAAAGCCAACCTCGAGACCCGCGTACAGAACCTGGACGTCGGCGACTACATCTTCCAGGTGGAAGTGCCCACCGAAGAGGTCACCGAGATCAAGAACGGCCAGCGCAAGCAGGTCAACCGCAAGGTACTGCCCGGCTACATCCTGGTGCGGATGGACCTGACCGACGATTCGTGGTCCGCGGTGCGCAACACCCCGGGTGTCACCGGATTCGTCGGCGCGACATCTCGTCCGTCAGCGCTCACCCTCGACGACGTGGTGAAGTTCCTGCTGCCGCAGGGCGCGGCCAAGAAGGCCGCCAAGGGCGCCGCGAGCACCGCGACCGCCGTCAGCGATGGCGGCCTGGAACGTGCCGTGGTCGAGGTCGACTACGAGGTCGGCGAGTCGGTCACCGTCATGGACGGGCCGTTCGCCACGCTGCCGGCGACGATCAACGAGGTCAACGCCGAACAACAGAAACTCAAGGTGCTGGTGTCCATCTTCGGCCGCGAAACACCTGTGGAACTG
>NZ_DASXEP010000139.1:0-2184 GCF_036490025.1 Mycobacterium sp.
ATGCGCCGGGCTGCTCTCCTTCGCGGGAGCCGCCGGACGACTAGGAACCCTGATGGCCGCCAAGGACGCGCAGCTCGCCACGCCACTTCGAAAGCTCCTCGACGAGGGCGCCGCCACCGACCAATTCACGATCAGCGACTCTCGCGACGCCGCCAACGCCATCCTCGGGGCTGCACTGATCGCTACGCTCACCCGCTGGGAAGATGGCCGCGACACACAAGATCCCGAGTTTCAGCAGGCACTGACCGACCAACTCGTCAGGAGCGTCGCACACGCCTGAACAAGCGCGCCCCAAGGGGTCCAAAGGGCAGGACGCGGTGCCCGACGACAGACGACTGGACCGGCCTGTCCGCCTTCGAGACGCCGAGGTCGTGGGTTCGAAGCCCGCCACCCCGACATGGCCCGGGATTGGAGCCGACTTCGGTTACCCATGGAACGTTCCTGTACAACTCGATCCATCGCTTTGATCATCAGGCCGCTGCGCCTCGCCGGCGTCGGTAGTGCTCGCGACCGAATAAATGGGTATCTGTGCGTCAGTCTGCGTCGACGAGGAACACCGGATGCCGATGCTCCTCGGCTTGGAAGGCCTCTAGGCCGTCGCGCGGAGTCGCCTCGAAAGCCCCACGCACGAACGGGTTGATCCGAGCCGAAAACGTCCGTCGCAGCTGCATGGCGACCTCGGCTCGGCGTCCGTCGGTGACCTCAGTGCAGCGGATCGTCTCCACCCGTCGGCCCCGACGGAGGCGCGCGGTACCAGCCGCTCGGATGTTCGCCACCCAACCAGTCTCGCCGAAGATCGAGACCAACCAGCGACGGCCGTCGTGACGGAAGATCACAATCGGGACGGTGCGCAGCGCTCCGGTTCGTCGTCCGGGGATGTCAAGTAGGTAGAGACGCCCCAGTGGAAATCCGGCCCTGAGCAGCGCGATCGGGATCCGGGAGAACACGAGCATGGCAACAGGCAGACCTGGTCGGAAGTGGTTCATATGCGCCCCTAGCGTCGGTACTCAATCTTAGATTATAGTCTAGACTCAGTTACAAACTATAGTCGAAGATTGGAGTTCGGGAGCCATGCCTGATTGGACCGCATTAGAGCTGCCCTCGTTCGCCGGGCGCACCGCTATCGTCACCGGCGCCAACAGTGGGCTGGGTGAGGTGACCGCCCGCGAGTTAGCCCGGGTCGGTGCCCACGTCATCCTGGCCGTGCGCAACACCGAGAAGGGTAAGACCACCGCCCAGCAGATGACCGGCGACGTCGAGGTGCGTCGACTCGACTTGCAGGACCTGTCCTCGGTACGCCAGTTCGCCGACGGGGTAGACACGGTTGATGTCCTGATCAACAACGCCGGCATCATGGCCACTCCGTACGCGCTCACCGCCGACGGCTTCGAGAGCCAGATCGGCACCAACCATCTCGGTCATTTCGCGTTGACCAACCTACTGCTGCCCAAGCTCACCGACCGCGTCGTGACGGTGTCGTCGGTGATGCACAGGATCGGCCGTGTCAGCCTCGACGACCTGAACTGGAAGACCCGGCGGTACTCGGCCTGGCCGGCCTACGGCCAATCGAAGCTCGCCAACCTGCTTTTCACCAGCGAGTTGCAGCGGCGCCTGGATACCGTCGGCTCTTCGATGCGCGCGCTGGCCGCCCACCCCGGCTTCTCGAACACCAACCTGCAAGGCCACTCCGGCCGCAAGTTGGGCGATGCGTTGATGTCTTTCGGCGCCCGGCTGATAGCCACTGATGCCGACTTCGGCGCCCGGCAAACGTTATACGCCGCGTCGCAGGACGCACCGGACAACACCTTCGCTGGCCCGCGATTCGGCATATGGGGCCGCACCCAGCCGGTCGGGCGGAGCTGGCTGGCCAAGCGCGCAGCCACCGCCGCCGCACTCTGGGAGCTGTCCGAGCAGCTCACGAGCACCAAATTTCCGCTCTGAAGAGCTGATGGGCTAACCGTGCGCGCGTCACGGTGAGGTTGTCAGCCACCGTTATCGACGGGGACCCACGTTAAGGTTGCCGCGATCCTGGCCGTGCCCCGACCGAGACCACGGTCAGTGGGGTGCATTTCCTGCAGGAGGACAGCCCCGACAAAATCGGCGTTGCCGTCGCGCAATTCGTACGGGAGCTGCGCTCGGCCTAGCAAGTGAGGCGGTTAAGACCTCACTGCCCGGAAGGCGACC
>NZ_DASXEP010000176.1:0-9408 GCF_036490025.1 Mycobacterium sp.
TCGATCCGGCTCGGGGACACCCATCAGCTCCGAGATGACGTCCATCGGCAATTTCCCGGCGAACTCGTCGACGTAGTCGACCGTTCCGCCCTCGGCCCTTTCCAGCATGGTGTCGAGATGCTGTGTCGCGATCTCGGTCACCCGCGGCTCGAGCTCACGAATCCGCCTGGGCGTGAAGCCTTTCGACACCAGGGTCCGCAGTCGCAGGTGCGCGGGATCGTCCATGGCCAGAAACGACATGGTTTTGGCGGCATGCGGTCCCCGCGACGCCGGGTCCAGCGAGACGCCAAACTTGTTGGACAGCGTGGTGCTGTTGCGAAAGCCCTGGTGCACGTCGGCGTGCCGGGACAGGGCCCAAAAGCCCAGTTCCTCATTGCGATACAGCGGCGCTTCGTCCCGTAGCCGCTTGTAGTACGGGTACGGATCCTCGTGGAAGTCGTAGTCATACGGGTCGAGGAGCGGCTTGTCGATCTGAATGGTCATCAGGCTTCCGTCTTGAGAACGAGGCCGACCGCATAGGCAAGATGGTCGGCGATTTGGTGATAGGTGTAAGCCCCGCTGGCGGCGTTGACCAGCGCGCCGAAGAACGCCATCTCGAGGACCGACACGATGCGGGGCTCGGCATCGGGTCCGATGGCTGATGTGATGCGACGGTGTATCTCGGCGCCGATCCGGTCGCGCACCGAGCGCACCGCCGGATCTCCGCCGCCGCCGAGCAATGCCGTCGTGCACGCCGCGGCGACCTCAGGTTCGTCGGCGACGACCAGCGCGAGATGGCGCAGCGCCTTGTCCACTCGCGCCGGCATGGGCTCGTTGACATCGGTGAAATAGGGAACCCGTCGCACCAGATCCAGGTAGACCTCGGCGATCAGATGGTTTTTCGACGAGAAATAGGTGTAGGCGGTCGCCGGGGCAACTTTGGCGCGGGCGGCTACTGCTCGCACGGTCAGGTCCGCATAGGACGTCTCCCGCAGGACCTCGACACCTGCGGCCAAGACCTTGCGGAACGTTTCTTCTTGTCGACGGTTGCGTGGCACGTCCCGGGCCGGACCGCCGGCGTCGGGAGTGATCGCGACCACTGAGTCGCTGGACACTTGTCCAAGCTATCCGACATATCCGGCAAGAGGCAAGCCCACTCGATAAAACAGCAGGTGAATACCTCAGTTTGCGGCGGGGACGACAGCGGAGCCAACCTCACGCTTGCACTTTCAACGCCGCGAAGACTATGTTCGACTGAACTATTCCGGACATGTGTCCATCCAGATCACAGGTGGAGGCGATGATGGCATTGCTGGCCGACGGCGTGAGTTCGCTGCTCATCGACGGCAAGCTGACGAGCGGCAGCCAGGGAACTTTTCCCACGATCAACCCGGCGACCGAAGAAGTCGTGGGCGGCGCGGCCGACGCCGACGCCGAGGACATGGCCCGCGCTATCGAGGCGGCTCGACGCGCCTTCGACGAGACGGACTGGTCACGCAATACCGAGCTGCGTGTCCGGTGCGTTCGCCAACTGCGCGACGCAATGCGCGAGCACGTCGAAGAATTACGCGAGATCACCATCTCCGAGGTCGGTGCGCCACGGATGCTGACCGCCGCTGCTCAATTGGAGGGACCGGTCGGTGACTTGAGCTTTGCGGCCGACACCGCCGAGAACTACCAGTGGAACTCCGATCTCGGTGACGCGTCGCCGCTGGGCATTCCCACCCGGCGCACCGTTGCGCGCGAGGCAGTCGGCGTGGTCGGCGCGATCACCCCGTGGAACTTCCCGCATCAGATCAACCTGGCCAAGCTGGGTCCCGCGCTCGGCGCCGGCAACACCGTCGTGCTCAAGCCCGCACCGGATACCCCCTGGTGCGCCGCGGTGCTCGGTGAACTCATCACCGAGCACACCGATTTCCCGCCGGGCGTTGTCAACATCATCACCTCCAGCGACCACAGTGTGGGCGCGCTGCTGGCCAAAGACCCTCGGGTGGACATGGTTTCGTTCACCGGTTCGACCGGTACCGGCCGCAGCGTGATGAGCGACGCCGCCGCGACACTCAAGAAGGTTTTCCTGGAACTGGGCGGCAAGTCGGCGTTCGTCGTGCTCGACGATGCGGATTTGAATGGCGCGTGTTCCGTCTCGGCGTTCACCGCGTCCATGCACGCCGGGCAGGGCTGTGCGCTCACCACCCGGCTCGTCGTGCCGCGGGCCCGCTACGACGAGGCCGTCGCGATCGCGGCAGGCACGATGGGATCGATCAAGCCGGGAGACCCCAACAAGCCCGGAACCGTGTGTGGGCCAGTAATTTCGGCGATGCAGCGGGACCGAGTGCAGAGCTACCTCGACCTGACGATCGCCGAGGGCGGGACGTTCGCGTGTGGCGGCGGGCGTCCGGCCGATCGGGATGCCGGCTTCTTCATCGAGCCGACCGTGATCGCGGGTCTGGGCAACGACGCCAGACCCGCACGCGAGGAGATCTTCGGGCCGGTGCTCACCGTGATAGCTCACGACGGCGACGCCGACGCACTGCGCATCGCCAACGACTCGCCATATGGCCTGTCCGGCACGGTATTCAGCGCCGACCCGGAGCGCGCTGCCAAGTTCGCCGCGGGACTGCGAGTGGGCACCGTCAACGTCAACGGCGGGGTCTGGTATTCGGCGGACGCGCCGTTCGGCGGGTACAAGCAGTCCGGCAACGGGCGCGAAATGGGTCTCGCCGGGTTCGAGGAGTACCTGGAAATCAAAACCATTGCGACAGCGGTCTAAACGACGGCCCGAGAGGAAAACATGCGGTTTGACAACAAGGTCGCCATCGTGACCGGGTCCGGGGGCGGCATCGGCCAGGCCTACGCCGAGGCGCTGGCCCGGGAGGGTGCAGCGGTGGTCATCGCCGACATCAATGCCGAGGCGGCGCAGGGCGTGGCCAAGCAGATCGTCGCCGACGGTGGCACTGCGATCAGTGTTCCGGTCGACGTGTCCGACGCCGCCTCGGCCAAGGCGATGGCCGACCGCACGTTGGCCGAGTTCGGCGGAATCGACTACCTGGTGAACAACGCCGCGATCTTCGGCGGCATGAAGCTGGACTTCCTGGTAACCGTCGACCCCGAGTACTACAAGAAGTTCATGAGCGTCAACCTCGACGGCGCGCTGTGGTGCACCCGCGCGGTCTACAAGAAGATGGCTAAGCGCGGCGGCGGCGCAATCGTCAACCAGTCGTCCACGGCGGCATGGCTGTACTCGAACTTCTACGGCCTGGCCAAGGTCGGCCTCAACGGGTTGACCCAACAGCTGTCCCGCGAGTTGGGCGGGCAGAACATCCGGATCAACGCGATCGCGCCCGGGCCCATCGACACCGAGGCCAACCGGACCACGACACCCAAAGAGATCGTCGACGACATCGTCAAGGGACTCCCGCTGTCCCGGATGGGCACACCGGAGGATCTGGTGGGCATGTGCTTGTTCCTGCTGTCCGATGAGGCATCGTGGATCACCGGCCAGATCTTCAATGTCGACGGCGGACAGGTCATCCGGTCATGACCGACACCGTGAAGCTCGGCTACATCGGCCTTGGCAACATGGGCGCGCCGATGGCCACCAAGATGACCGAATGGCCGGGCGGGATAACGGTTTACGACATCCGTACGGAGGCGATGACGCCGCTGGCCGAGAATGGCGCCAGCCTGGCCGACAGCGTTGCCGACGTTGCCGCCGCCGACATCATCCACATCACCGTGCTCGACGACGCGCAGGTGCGTGCGGTCGTCGGTGAGCTGGCGGCGCACGCTAAGCCCGGAACTGTCATCGCGATCCACTCGACCATCAGCGATACCACCGCTGTCGAACTCGCCGGCGAACTCAAACCACAGGGCATTCACGTCGTCGACGCCCCGGTCAGTGGCGGCGCGGCCGCGGCGGCGAAGGGTGAGCTCGCCACCATGGTGGGCGCCGACCGCGAGGTCTACGAGCGGATCAAGCCGGCATTCAAACACTGGGCGGCGGTGGTCATCCACGCCGGGGAGCCCGGCGCAGGCACCCGAATGAAGCTGGCTCGCAACATGTTGACGTTCACGTCCTACGCCGCCGCGTGTGAGGCCATGACGCTGGCCGAGGCGGCCGGGCTGGATCTGCAGGCGCTCGGCCGGGTGGTGCGGCACACCGACGCGCTCACCAGCGGCCCGGGTGCGATCATGGTCCGCGAGGACATGAAAGACCTTGAGCCGGACAACTTTCTGTACCAGCCGTTCCTGCACACCCGAGGGCTGGGCGAGAAGGACCTGGGCCTGGCGCTGGCTCTGGGCGAGGCGGTGTCGGTCGATCTGCCGCTCGCCCAGCTTGCCTACCAGCGGTTGGCGGCCGGCCTCGGCGTGCCGCACACAGAGAATGAGGCGTAATGGACGAATTGCGTAGCAAGGGCCTCGCGAAGATGAACGAGGTCTACGGCTGGGAGATGCCCAACATCGAGGGCGACGCGTTCTTCGACCTGACCGTCGACCACCTGTTCGGCAGCATCTGGACCCGGCCGGGTCTGTCGATGCGCGACAAGCGCATCATGACGCTGACCTCGGTGACCGCGATCGGGAACCGCGACCTCGCCGAGATTCAGATCAACGCGGCGCTGCTCAACGAGGAACTGACCGAGACCGAACTCAAGGAGATGGCCGTCTTCCTCACCCACTATCTCGGCTTTCCGCTGGGTTCGGCGCTCAACGGCGCAGTCGACAGCGTGGTGGCGAAGCGGAAGAAGGCCGCGGCCAAGGGTGCCGGCGAGGACAAGAAGGCCAACGTCGAGGGCGCATTGAAGATGCACTCGGGCGAGTGACGGTCAATCTCAGTATGGGTCAACACCTTTGGGCATCACGAATTCTGACGTCGGCGCCGATACACCGTTGACCGTCGTCCCGCCGTTGATGATGCCCGGGGCCATTTCCAGCATGTTGTGCGGAAATCCGAAAGCCGGTTTGGTGAGTGCGTCCAGCCGGGCCAGTTCGTCGGCGGTGAGATGTACATCGACGGCCCGGACGTTGTCGTCGAGCTGCGAAAGTCTCCGCGCGCCGATGATGACGGATGACACGGCGGCCTGCGCGCGAACCCAAGACAGCGCCACGCTGGCGACAGTCGTCTCGTGCGCCTTGGCGATAACCTCCAACTCGTCGATCAGTGCATAAGTCTTCTCGTTGAGGAACGCATCGACCATCGCACCGCGATCGGCGCTGTGCTGGTCCGTGTTTCGCCGGGTGTACTTGCCGCTGAGCACACCGCTTTTCAGCGGCGACCAGGGCGTGATGCCGAGGCCGAATTCAGTTGCCATCGGAGCTAGCTCTTGTTCGACGGTGCGCTCGAGCAGCGAGTACTCGATCTGCAGGCCGACGAAACTCGACCAACCCCGAAAACGGGCGATCAGGTTGGCTTCGACGATCTTCCATGCCGGGGTGTCCGAAACACCGATATAGCGAACTTTCCCGGCGTGAACGAGGTCGTCGAGTGCGGCCATCGTCTCTTCGATGGGAGTGTTGGTGTCCCAGATATGCAGCCAGTACAGATCGATGTAATCGGTTTGCAACCGCCGCAGCGAGTTTTCGCAGGCGCTGATCAACGATTTGCGGCCCGAGCCGCCACCGTTGGGATCGCCCGGATACAAGTTACCGCTGAATTTGGTCGCGATCACCAGGCGATCGCGGCGCGCGGCATGGCGTCCGACGTGGTCACCGAGGATCTTCTCGGAGTGGCTTCGGGTGTAGAAGTTGGCGGTGTCGATGAAGTTGCCGCCGAGTTCGGTATACCGATCGATGATCTGTTGGGACTCTTCGACGCTGGTGCCCCAGCCGAGGTCTTCGCCGAACGTCATCGCGCCCAGGCACAAGGGACTGACGCGCAGGCCGGACCGTCCGAGTGTCACGTATTGATCCAGCGGCATGATGCCCACTTCCTGGTAGATTGTTCGATTATGCGATGGTTCACTTCTAAACTAGTTCATACCTGAACGACCTGGCAAGTCGATGTCTGCGGTTGATCCGGCCAAGATCTGGTCCCTGAACTACCGGGTGCTGCTGTCGGTTATCTCCTGCGCCGAGACCGATATCTGCGCGCTGGGCCTCGAGTCCAAAGAGCTGTTTCTGCTCGCCGAGATCGATGAGCATCCCTACCCAGCCGAACTGGCGACGACGCTGAGCATGCCCAAGGCGACGGTCACCGTGTACCTCAAACGGCTGGAGGCGGCCAGCTTCGTGCGTCGCGAGATCGATCCCGCCGATCTGCGGCGCCATCGCTTGCGGCTCACAGCGATGGGGCGCAAAGCCGCCGCGGGCGGTATGTCGGTGCTGTCCGAGGAGTTCAATAAGCGTCTCGGGCGCCTCACCGCCACGCAGCAAAAGGAACTTAAAAACCTGCTCGAGAAAATCATCTGACTGCCTTGGCCCGGCCCGCATCGTCATCTCGCTGGGCTGATTGTCGGTCTCCTCCTCGCGCCGTTTCGCGGTGCGCATCGTCGCCCGCTGGGCTGATTGTCGGTCTGCTCCTCGCGCCGTTTCGCGGCGCGCATCGTCGCCCGACTAGAGTGACCTTCCGTGCGCGTTCTGGTGATCGGCTCCGGTGCCCGCGAACATGCCCTACTGCTGGCATTGCGCGCCGACCCGCAGGTCGAGGCGCTGGCCATCGCTCCCGGCAATGCCGGCACCGCGGCAATAGCTGACCAGTACGACGTCGACGTCCCCTCCGGCGCCGATGTTGTCGCTTTGGCTCGCAAGATCGGGACCGACCTGGTGGTCATCGGTCCCGAAGTCCCATTGGTGCTCGGAGTGGCCGACGCCGTGCGCGACGCGGGGATCGCCTGCTTCGGGCCCAGTAAGGCCGCGGCCGAGATCGAGGGTTCCAAAGCCTTCGCCAAGGACGTGATGGCGGCGGCCGGCGTACGCACCGCCTCCAGCGAAATCGTTGATAGCCCAGCATGTTTGGACGCAGCACTGGACCGGTTCGGCCCGACGGCGGGCGAGCAGGCCTGGGTGGTGAAAGACGACCGGCTAGCCGCCGGCAAGGGTGTGGTTGTCACTCCGGACCGCGACGTCGCGCGTGCTCATGCCGCGAGCCTGCTCGAATCCGGACACCCGGTGCTGTTGGAGTCCTACCTCGACGGCCCCGAGGTATCGCTGTTCTGCATCGTCGACGGCGAGACCGTGGTGCCACTGCTGGCGGCGCAAGACTTCAAGCGCGTCGGCGACGGTGACACCGGGCCCAATACCGGCGGCATGGGCGCCTACGCGCCGCTGCCGTGGCTACCGGCCGACGTCTACCGAGCGACCGTCACCAAGGTCGTGGAACCCGTTGCCGCCGAACTGGTCCGGCGCGGCTGCAGATTCTCGGGGCTGCTGTATGCCGGGCTGGCGATCACCACGAACGGGGCCGCAGTCATCGAATTCAATTGTCGCTTCGGCGATCCGGAGACGCAGTCGGTGCTGTCGCTGCTCGAGTCGCCGCTCGGCCAGCTGCTCCATGCGGCGGCAACGGGCTCGCTGGGCAGCTTCGGCGAGCTGCGGTGGCGCGACGGTGCGGCCGTGACGGTGGTGCTGGCCGCGGAGAACTATCCCGGCAAGCCACGGGTTGGCGACGCGATCGTCGGCTCGGAGGCCAAGGGCGTTCTGCATGCCGGAACCGCTCGCCGCGACGACGGCGCGATCGTGTCATCGGGCGGCCGCGTACTGTCGGTGGTGGGCACCGGACCCGATTTGGCCGCGGCCCGTGCGGCCGCCTACGAGATCCTTGGATCAATTCGGTTGCCCGGAAGCCACTTTCGCACCGACATCGGTTTGGCGGCCGCCGAGGGCAAGATTCAGCTCTAGATTCCTTCCTCGAGATTGATCCGTCCGGGCTCTAACGGCCCGGGCAACGCTGGCTTATCCACAGGTCGGATTTCATCCACAGATCGGGCTCGGTGCTGGGTGGGCCGCCAGATTTGTCATGGCTGCTTCGTAGTGTCGGGCTATGGGTTCACGGATGAGCGCCGACGAGGCACGAGAGCAGATCAGCGCTGCTCTCGATGCGATCGACGCCGCCCATGATGTGTTGCGCGGAACTTCATCGGAGGTGGTGGGCAACAGCTTTCGTGTCAACGTCGCCGAGCGCCTGGAAACCCAAGACCGCACCAACCGCGGGCTGATGTATCGGTTCTTCGGTGAGCTCGCGGACCCGCCCGACGAGTCCGGGTACGTTGCAGCTGTGCGTGACCGGCTGTGGGCGCGGTTGCGAATCACTCCCAACGAAATCACCCGCCGCTTCAAAATGGCCGCGCGGATCCGGCCGCGGCGGTCGCTGACCGGCCCCCCGGTGCCATCGGAGCTACCGGAGTTGGCAGCAGCAGTGCAGGCGGGCACGGTAGGCGAGGACCACATCCGTGCGGTGTGCCGAGCTGTCGATGTGTTGCCTTCATCCGTTTCGCCTGCCGATACCGCAGACGCCGAACGCACGCTGGTCGCCCATGCGACCAAAGTCGACGCCGGCATTGTCGCCAAACTGGGTCAGCGCTTCGCCGACTACCTCAACCCCGACGGCAATTTCACCGACAACGACCGCGCCCGCCGCCGCGGACTGCGCCTCGGCCCGCAAGGCCCCGACGGCATGTCAGCACTATCGGGGTTGCTCGACCCCGAGGCCCGCGCATACTTCGAGGCCATCGACGCCGCCGTGCGTCCCGGCCGTCACCAACCGCAAAACAACGATCCCGAATCCCGCGATGAGCGCACGCCAGCCCAGCGCTGCCATGACGCGCTCAAACTCAGCCTGCGAACCGCCATCGGCTCCGGCAAACTTGGAACGCACCGCGGCCACCCCGTCACCGTCGTCGTCACCACCACACTGGCCGAACTCGACCGAGCCGCCCATGCCGTGACCGACCCGTCAATTCCCATGCCCGCACCGGCGCGGACCGGAGGTGGCTCCAGGCTGCCCATGCGAGATCTGATCCGCATGGCCGCCACAGCGATCCACTACCTGGCCGTGTTCGACGACCACATCAAGCGTCCGCTGTATCTGGGCCGCCAAAAGCGCATCGCCACCGCCGACCAAAGGCTCATCTGCCACGCCCGCGACCGCGGCTGCACCTACCCCAACTGTCTCGAACCCGGCTACCGTTGCGAGGTCCACCATTCGCCGGGTTGGGCCAACGGCGGGCGTACCGACGCCGACAAACTCTTCTTCGGCTGCGGATGTCACCATGGCATGGAAACTCGCGGCCAGCGTGGCACCCAGGTCACCGAAAGCGGGCGACTCGGCTGGACCGATGGCAACGGTCCGCCCCAGATCAACCTCGCTCACCACCCAGAAGAACTCCTACGGGGCGACCCCGACCCGCCCAGCGCAGATGGGCGCCCCGAAGGCGTTAAAATCCCACCGCTTGGCCGTCGCGGCGAGGGTCGCTGACCGCCAGATATCCGTCG
>NZ_DASXEP010000026.1:0-5356 GCF_036490025.1 Mycobacterium sp.
CCACGTCTCGGATTCCGGCGAGGGCCGCTGGACCGCGATCGCGGCGATCGACGAGGGCGTTCCCGCGCCGACGCTGACGACCGCGCTGCAGTCTCGCTTCGCCTCGCGCAGCCTCGACGACTTCGCCAACAAGGCGCTGTCAGCCATGCGCAAGCAGTTCGGCGGACACGCGGAAAAGCCGGCGAACTAGCGGGGTCAGCAGGTTTACGACGGCCGAGTCGCGAACGTGACCACGACGTCGCTGAAGGCGTCGTTGTCGTCGCCCGCCGCGGTGTGTCCGGCGTCGGACAGCTCGACGAACTCCGCGTTGGGCACGGTGTCCAAGAAGTGCCGCACGCCTTCCGGGCTGACCACGTCGGAAAGCTTGCCGCGGATCAGCAGTACCGGGATGGTCAGGTCGGCAGCCGCGCGTTCGAAGCTCTCGGTGCGCAGCTCTGGGTCGTCTCCGGGTTTGGTCATGAAGGACGGATCCCAGTGCCAGTACCAGCGGCCGTCGCGCAGTCGCAGGTTCTTCTTCAGACCCTCCGGGCTGCGCGGCCTGGTCCGATGCGGAAGATATGCGGCAACGGCGTCAGCGGCCTCGTCGAGCGAACCGAACCCGTGCAAGCCGCTGAACATGAAGTCACGGATTCGGGCGCTGCCGTTCTTCTCGAACCGCGGGACAACGTCCACGAGTACCAACCGGGTCACCCGTTGGGGTCCGGCCCGGTCCGCGACGAGGATGCCGGTCAGTCCGCCCATGCTCGCACCGATCAGGATCACCGGCCGGCCGATGGCGTCGAGCACCTGCATGACGTCACTGGTCAGCGTCTCGACGTCGTAGTCGGCGTCGGGCGCCCGGTCGCTGTCGCCATGGCCGCGGCTGTCCAGCGCGACCACGTGGAATCCTTCGTCGGCCAACACCTGGCCGGTGTTTTTCCAGGAGAACCGATTCTGGCCGCCGCCGTGCAGCATCAGGATCGTCGGCCGATCGGCCGCCACGTCGGCGCCGCCCGCTGATTGACCGAGCCACTCGTCGGCGACCAGGGTGACCCCCTGAACACCGGAGAACTCGACAGTGCGTGGAGTGTTGCGGACGGACGTCACGGGCAGCTCCTTGGCCGGATGCAAGGCTTCGTCGCCAGGCATTACCCGCCTGACGTTACAGCGGTGATTTTTCGCCGTCGCGACGGTCTGTCCGGGTGAGACCGTTGTGACCACACCAACCATCAAGGAGGCGGCCATGCCCTCGATCACGCCCACACTGTGGTTCGACCACAATCTGGAGGAGGCGGTGACGTTCTATGCCTCGGTTTTTCCGAACTCGCGCCTCGAGGACCTGAATCGCAGCACCGACGCCGGTCCCGGCGAGCCCGGGTCGATTCTGTCCGGCACCTTCGTGCTGGACGGCAACCGGTTTATCGGGATCAACGGCGGTCCGCACTTTTCGTTCAGCGAGGCGGTGTCGTTCACGATCGACTGCAAGGACCAGGACGAGGTCGACTACTACTGGAACCGGCTGACCGACGGCGGCGAGGAAGCGCCGTGCGGCTGGTGCAAAGACCGGTTCGGCCTGAGCTGGCAGGTAATTCCAAAGCGACTCTATGACTTGGTCAGCCACCCTGACCCGGCCCGCGCCACCGCCGCCACCCAGGCGATGTATGGCATGAGCAAGATCGTCATCGCGGATCTGGAGAATGCGGTGGCAGCGGTCTGAGCGCTCGCATGAGCACGTACGTTGGAAAACATGGCGGACGATGCTGCTATCTCCGGCGGGCCCGATGCCCCGGCGGACGTCGTATACCTCCGGCCGGCCCAACCCCCGGGACAGGTTGAACGAATAGCGCTCATCGCCGGCCTGGTCGCGGGAGTGTTCTTGGCGGGGTTGGTGGGTTGGCTCGGTTTTCGGACCTACGAGGCGCAGAATCGGGAGGACGAGCGCGATCGTTTCGTGCGAGCCGCCGCGGACGTCGCGGTGAACCTCAGCACAGTCGACTATCAGCACGCCGACGCCGACGCGCAACGAATCCTGGACTCCGCGACCGGCAAGTTCGCCGACAGCTTCGCCCGCCGCAAGCAGTCCTACATCGACACTGCGAAGAACACACGGACACGATCGCTGGGTGCCGTCACCGACGCCGGGCTGGAATCGCAAAGCGGCGACCGGGGCCGGGTGCTGGTGGCGGTGACGGTGAAGTCCGCTGATCCTGCGCAGGCCCAGCAGGAGCCGCAGTTCCTGCGGATGCGGATCACCGTGCAGAAGGTGCGTGACGGTGCCAAGGTCTCCGACGTCGCATTCGTCTCATGACGCAGCAAAGATCTGTCAACTGGTCGCGCGTGTTGGTCTTCGGGTTGCTTCCCGCCCTCGCGTTACTACTGGCTATCGCCGCCGGCCTGCTGAAGTGGAAAGACTCCTCGATTCGCGACATCGACCTCGCCCGCAGCCAATCAGTAGCGGCCGCAAGGGATTCCACCGATGCTGTGCTGACGTTTCGGTACGACACGGTCGACCGCGACGTGGCAGCCACCCGGGAGCGGCTGACCGGTGGTTTCCTCGATACCTACACGCGCCGGGCGCAAGAGGAGCTCATTCCCAATGCCAAACAGCAGCGTGTCGTCGCGACCGCCAGCGTGCCCGCGGCGGCGGCGGAGTCGGTGACCCCGACCCACGCGGTGGTGCTGCTGTTCGTCAACCAGATCGTCAAGATCGGGGATGCGCCCGCGACCGGCGACGATTCCAATGTCCGGGTGACGCTGGACAAAGTCGGTGAGCGTTGGCTGATCTCCGATTTCGACCAGTACTAATCGCCCACGGAAGATCAGGTGATGACCGGACCGCGCTGGATCGATGTACAAGCTCCGACCGTGGAGTTGAAGGCCCTGACATGGGGGCCGCCCGACGGCCCAATCGCGCTGTGCTTGCACGGATTCCCCGACACCGCTTACGGCTGGCGCAACTTCGCACCCCGACTGGCAGAGTCCGGTTGGCGGGTGGTGGCGCCGTTCATGCGCGGTTATGCGCCGTCGGCGATTCCTTCGGACGGCAGCTATCACGTCGGCGCGTTGATGCATGATGCTCTGCGGGTACGCGAGGCTGCCGGCGCCAGCGACCGCGACGTGGTGATCGGCCACGACTGGGGTGCGATGGCGGCCAACGGCCTGGCCGCGGTCCCCGACAGCCCATTCGTCAAAGCGGTGATCATGTCGGTGCCGCCGGCCGCGACGTTTCGGGGACGGGTGCCCGATGCCGGCCGGTTACTGGCGCAGCTCCCGCCTCAACTGCTGCGTAGCTGGTACATAATGTACTTCCAATTACCTTGGCTGCCAGAGCGTTCGGCCTCCTGGCTGTTGCCGCGGCTGTGGCGACGATGGTCGCCGGGCTACGACGCCAAAACGGATCTGCGCCACGTCGACGCCGCGATCGGCACGCCGGAGAGCTGGCGCGCCGCGCTCGGGCCCTACCGCGCAGCGATCCGCAATACCCGCCCGCCTACGCAATACCGCGACCTGCACCGGCATTGGACGTCACCGCCGAAGCTGCCGAGCCTGTACCTGCATGGGCGCGACGACGGTTGCATGACATCGGCTTTCACCCGTTGGATTCCGAACGCTCTTCCCGACGACAGCGACGTGGCGGTCGTCGACAATGCCGGACACTTCCTTCAGCTCGACGAGCCGGACAAAGTCGCCGACCTGGTGTTGGGGTTCATCGGCTCGGCCGGCTAGGGGTCTTCTTCGTCGTCGTTGTCTTGTAGGAGTTTTTCGGGGTGGTGGTAGGTGTTAGTGCGGGGTTGGCCGCAAACCTGCGAATTACACTCTAGCTACCTGGGACGGCAAAGTGAGACGCGAGTAAAACTCGTTGTGCACCAACGAATTACGCTGTTGAGCCGCCACCCCGCTGGCGCATAATTACCGTTACCGGGTGGCAAGCGGCGCTGGGGAGAGGGACAACTGGAACCACTGCTAGCCGCAACGCTTTACGGCACCTCGTCGTCATTGTTAGTGCGCACGTCAACGAGGACCTTGATGAGGGTCCTGGGTATCGGGTCGGCGGCGGTGCGGTCCTGGTTGTCGGCCTTGATTACCAAGACCCGGTAGCAGCGGGTAGCGCGAACGAATCCAGCGATGCACGCGGTGGTGGCTGGGGCTGGAAGGGTTGGTACCACCACCAGTCGGCGCGCTCGCCGGTGGGCCCGGGGCAGGGCGGGACGGCGGGTGGGGGGTGGTTGGGTGGACGTGCGAGCGATCCTGCGCTGAGCGGTCGGCCGGTGCTGTCGGTGACGGTGAGGTCGTCGGCGGGTCCGGTGATGGTGATGACGCCGCGGTGGTGGGCCCGGTGGTGATAGGGGCATACCAGCACCAGGTTGGCCAACTCGGTGACACCGCCGTCTTGCCAGTGCCGCAGGTGGTGTGCGTGCAGACCGCGGGTGGCCCCACAGCCAGCAACCGCGCAGCTGGGGTGGCGGTGCTCAAGGGCGCGGCGAAGCCGCCGGTTGATCACCCGCGTCGTTCGCCCGGCGCCGATGACCTGCCCGTGACGTTGGAACCAGACTTCACAGGTGGCATCACAGCTCAGGTAGCCGCGGTCGGCGTCGGACAGCAGCGGACCCAGATGCAGCGCGGCGGCGCGCTGGGCCACGTCGAGGTGCACCACCACTGTGGTGTGCTGCCCGTGTGGGCGCCGTGTCGCCTCGAGGTCCCATCCGGCCTCGACCAGGCGGATAAACGCCTCGACAGTGCCAGGCAACGGCGGCGCGGTATCTGATGTGGGCTCGCCGTTGGGGTGATCGTGCTTCCACTGGGCGATCAGCCCATCACGATGAGAGGCCAGTGCCGCGTCGAACTTGGCCGCATCCAGGTGCGGAAGTGTGATCCGCCAATAGATGAACTCCTGGCCGTAGGTCTTGGTGATCGAGGGCTGCGGTTGCGGGCCAGGATCGGGTTGGGGTCGCGGTTCTAGCTTGACCGCGGTGCGCAGCTGGTTGACCGTGGCGACCCGCGCCAGCTCCGCGTAATGCTCATCAGAACCATGGCCGGCGCGTGCGGCGATGACGCCGACCTGATCCAGTGACAGTCGACCCTGGGCCATGCCTGCCGCGCAGCGCGGAAATTCCTGCAGCCGGTGCGCCACGGTGGTGATCGTGTGGGCATTTGCCGATGACGAGCCCAGCTTCCAGGCCACCAACGCCGCGATCGAGCGTGCGCCGGTGGCGCCGCAGAGCTCGTCGCGATCCAGCTCGGCCACGATCTGCACGATGCGCCCATCGATGGCGTTGCGCTGACCGGCCAACTCCGCCAACTCCTCGAACAACACCTCAACACGCCCGGCACGGCTCACCGCCGCGGGAGGCGATGCGGTCAAGGACATGACGTCATC
>NZ_DASXEP010000064.1:0-6978 GCF_036490025.1 Mycobacterium sp.
ATCCTCGATCGTTGCGAGCAAATCATGCGGGACGTGTGCACCGACTTCGGCGGCGAGCTACGCGAGTTCAACGGCGAAACCGACCACGTGCACCTACTCGTGCACTATCCACCGAAAGTCTCGATTTCCCGACTGGTCAACAGCCTCAAAGGAGTCTCCGCCCGACACTTACGCCAGGAATTCCCGCGACACATCCGCAAATACCTGTGGGGCGAACACTTCTGGTCACCCTCTTACTTCCCCGCCTCCTGCGGCGGCGCACCACTGGCAGTGGTCAAGGAATACATCGAAAACCAGAAACGCCCCACCTAGCTCAGAACACGCCAACGCTACGCGCCGGCGTCACAACGGGATGCGATTCCTCCCGGCCGTCAACGACCGGGGTTCCTCGCAAGAAGTCAGCTGAAGCTAGAACGTGTTCACCAGCTTGTGCGGTTCGGCCAGCTGGCGGGACATGGTGTAGTGGTGGTAGTGCATCGCGCACTTGATCACGCAGATGAACAACAGGCTTGGATCAGGCCGTCGGCGCAGCATGGTGGTCATCCGACGGCGATAGACCCGGCGCAATTCCGGGTCGGGAATGTTTTTCATCAGCCGTAGGAACAGCCCGGTCGCCAGCAGCGCATCGACTGACTGCGACTTCCATTTCTGCCACGGATGTTTGCGCCAGTAGGCATTCCGCGCGCGGGCCCAGTTGAATTGCCTTGTCAGGAAGAGGTTTTCGAGCCGCTCGAAGTAGAACTCGGGATCGTACAGATCCTGCATCAGCCCGATGTAGCCGTCGCGCAACTCGTCGCGAGTCATGCCGAGCGGAATGACGTTGGTGCCGAACGGTTGTTCGTCGTCGAGATCGAGGCGGCCTTCGTCTTTCAGCCGAGCGTGCAGCGGCGTCTTGGGGATCGCCGAGAGCATGCCCACCATGGCGTGCATGATGTCGGTCTGGCCCAGGAACTCGTGCTGGGCCTTGAAGATTCGGGTGTCGTCGTGGTCGAAGCCGACGATCATGCCGCACCAGACTTCGATGCCGGAGTCCTGCACCTTGCGGACGCGGTCGACGATCGACCCGGCTTTTTTGACGTTCTGATACTTCTTCGTCTCGCGCAGCGATTCCTCGTTCGGGCTCTCGATGCCGATGAAGACGGTGACGATATTGGCTGCGTCCATCAACTGCATCAGCTCGGCGTCTTCGGCGAGGTTGAGCGAGGCCTCGGTGAAGAACGTGAAGGGATATCCCTGGGCGGCTTGCCATGCGGCAAGTTCGCGTAGCAACTCCTTCACCGCGGCCTTGTTGCCGATCAGGTTGTCGTCGACGATGAACGCGATTCGCAAGTGTTGCTTGCGCATCGCTTCCAACTCGGCGATCACCTGCGCGCTGGTCTTCAGCCTCGGCCTACGACCGAACGTGATGATGATGTCGCAAAACTCGCATTGGAACGGACAGCCGCGGCTGAATTGGACACTCCCGAACAGATAGTCCTTGGCCTTCAGCAAGTCGTAGCGCGGCACCGGCACCCGGGTCATGTCGGTCGCCTCGAGTTGTTCGTAGCGGCACCCATGCCGGCCTTCGGCCCATTCGTCGAGAAACTGTGGCCAGGTCGTTTCCGCTTCGCCGACGAAGATCACCTCGGTCAGGCCTTCGAAGTAATCTTCCTGCACGCTCACCCACGGACCCCCGACGACCGTGAAAACATCGCGGGTTTTCAGTTCGCACAGAATCTCGCGCATTCGGCCGCGCTGGACAGTCATGCCGGTGAGCGCCACGATGTCGGCCCGCGCCAACCGGTCGTAGTCGATCGACTCGACGTTCTCATCGACGATGGCCACGGAATGGCCGGCCGGCGTCAACGCCGCGAGCAGCGGCAGGCAGGCCGTCGGCAGGTTGCACTTCTTGCCGAGCAGCGGAAGTGCGTATTCGAGGCCCCAGTACGACGCGTCGAATCGAGGATTGACGAACACGATATCGGCCATAGGACTCCTTCCGGTGCCCCCCATGGGCCGCGCGCTCTGCAAGAGAGTTTCCCACGAAACGCTATTGCGCGTGGGTATAAAACTACCCCAAATTCACGAGGTCGGGCCGGGGATCGTCTTGCACCGTTGAACAAGTTCGGCGAGCGCCGCATCGTGCTCGTCGCCCGCGGGGACGGGCAGGTTGAGCCCGGTGCACAGTCCCGAGTACCACTGGGTCAGGATGTCGGCGATTTCGGAGTAAGTGCCTTGCGGGACAACATGGTTCATCACCTCGTCGGTGAGGTGGTTGGCCAGGTCGCCCCACTCGCGGCGACGGGCCATCTCGCTCAGCGCTTGGCCGAGCTCTGCCAAGCCGAAGTCTTCTAACTGCCGACGGTAGGCGGGCGTGCTGTAGAGGAAGGCCAATTCGGCACGACGCGGCTCGCGCTGTTCTTCGATCTCATCGATGGTGGCGGCCATCATGGGTTGCGCGTTGGCGACGACGGCCGGCGCCAGGCTACGGCCGGCCGCTCGGACGCCCTGCGCGATCGCGGGAAGGATGCGGGCGGTGAGGATCTCCGGGTGGGAATTAGTGGGATGACACACGAAGCCGTCTGACAATTCGCCGGCAAGGACGCACATCTTCCGATTGACCCCGCCGGTCCAGATTTGCGGGATCGGATGGTCGATCGGGCCGGGGTTGAAGTACGGCTGTAATCGAGTGAATCGGTAGTGCTTGCCCTCGTGGTTGAGTGGCTCACCTGTTTGAAATGCGTGGAAGATCGCCCGCAGCGACGCGATGTAATCGCCGAGGCGCGACACCGGCTCCGACCACGCAGAGGAGAAGCGGCCAACGATGTTGCCCCGCACCTGAGACGCGATCCCCAACTGGAAGCGGCCGCCGGAGTACTTCGCGAGATCCCAGGCCGCATACGCCACGGTCATCGGACTGCGGGGGAATGCCAGCACCATGCTGGTGCGAACGGTCAGACGCCTGGTATGCGCCAGCGCCATCGCCGCGATGGTGAATGGATCGTGGATGGTCTCGGCGACGTGGATGACGTCAAAGCCGATGCGCTCCATACGTGATGCCCAGTCAGCGATCTCGCTCAGACCCATCCGGGCCGGAGCAGAGGCGATGATTTCCACGTTGTCCCAGCCTCCTGTGCTGAATCGCTTTCAGACTAGGGTTGCAACCGTGCAGAGAGAACCAAAGCTGGCGCGCCGCTTCTTCGATCGGTTCGAGCCGGTGCATGGGGTGACGTACTTCGCGCCGGAGGCGCGGGCGGCGTTCGACGGATTGGGCTACCGCGGCTACTGGATGGGCTATTTCGCCGGGCGGTCGGCGCCGCTGGGTACGGTGGCGCCCGAGGTGGTGACGGCGATTTTCTACAACTTCGCCCCCGAGCGGGTTGCGAAGGCGTTGCCGGTGGCGTGGCAGATCGCCGGCCCCGAGGATGCGTTGCGGGTCCGGCTGGAGACCGCGGTAGCGGCGCTGCGCCGCTACGGTCTCCGCGCAGGCGAAAACGTCTCTACTGCAGCGGAATTGGCGGGCAAGGCGGCACGCAGTGCACCGCTCGACGGCCGGCCGTTGTTCGCCGCGAATCGCGCGCTGCCCTGGCCGGACGATCCCCTGGCCGCGCTGTGGCAGGCCACGACGTTGTTGCGGGAGCATCGCGGCGACACGCACACCGCGGTGTTGAGCGCAGCGGGTGTGACGGGCCGGGAGTCCAACGTGTTGCACGCCGCGGCGGGCGCCATCCCGCGTGAGTACCTCGCCCGCACCCGCGATTACGACGACGAGGAATGGCACGAGCACGAGCAGCGGCTGGCCGCGCGAGGTCTGCTCAACGAGGACGGGTCGCTGACATCGGCCGGGCGGGAACTGAAGGATCACGTCGAATCCAGCACCGATGCCCTGTCGCTGTCGGCGCTCGACGCACTCAGCGACGACGAGGTGGAGACGCTGTTTCAGGCGCTGACGCCGATCACCCGGGCCGTGGTCGCCGGCGGCGATACCCCCGCGAAGACTCCGATGGCGCTGCGCCGCAACGAATTAGACGACAACAGCGCGGGTTTGGATACTTAGGCCCAGTGCGTCAGCAGCTCTGCCAGTTTCTCTGGTTGATCGATCTGCACGTAGGTGCGGGCATTCTCGATCAGCTCCATCCGGGCGTTCGGCAGGCTGTCTGCGAGTCGTTGTGCGTCACGCACGCGGAACAAACGATCGCGGGTGCCCCAGGCGATCAGCGCCGGCCGGTCGAAGGTCTTGAGTCGCTCCGCAGCGGCCAGGGTGTGCTTGGGCGAGATTCCCCGCAACACTGCCTTCAGGTCGGCGCGGATGCGTGGGTCGTGCAGGGCAGTAAACCAGCCCACGAGCGATTCGTCGGGCAGCGGTCGCACGGTCACGGGAACCGCGGCCAGGCCGGCGCGCCGAAGCAATCGCCGTCGCAATACTTGGTCGGTGGCCGCGATCAGGCCCGGGACATGCCCGCCGAGGGTATAGATAGCCCGGAACGGGAACGGCGGGAAGTTCTCGAACGCGTCGCAGTTGGTCAACACCAGCCGATCGACGATCTCGGGGTGGTTTGCGCACAGGATCTGACAGAGCGCGCCGCCGGTGTCGTTGCCGACAACCGTGACGTCCCGCAACTCCAGCCGCTCGATGAATTCGGCGATCGTCCTCGCAAGCCCGGGCGGAGACAGGTCCGCACCGCTCATCGGTATGCGGTGTGCGCCCAGTGGCAGGTCGGGCAGAATGCAGCGCCGTCCGGCGAGCAGCGGGACGAGGTCGTCCCAGACGTTACTGTTGACGAAAAGTCCATGGATGAGGACGACGCACGGTCCACTGCCGTGGTCGCGGTAGTGCAGAACACCTTGGGAGAGAGTGATTTCCGGAATAACTCAGCCCTCGCGAATCGTGTACGTGATCAACTGCGCACTGTCATGGTAGCGAGGCACCTCGCAGCGGTGGCGTGGCTCACTGCGGGACTCGCCTACGTGACCTTGGAAGCTATTGCGGCACACGCCTTTCGGCCGGACTACAGCTACGCTAATAACCTCATCAGTGATCTCGGGATACCCTCGGGCAACTCGCCGCTGGCCTGGCTGATGAACACCGCTTTCTCTGTGCAGGGGACGCTGTTCCTGGTCGGCGCCATCCTCACCGTTCGAGCTATCGGAACGCGCAAGGCGCGGGTGTTTCTCACTCTTGCGGGCGCGAATGCCGTCGGCAACGTTCTGATCGCGATCTTTCACAGCGGACCGTCGCCGGCCGCGTGGGTGCATGCCGTGGGAGCGGTGCTGGCGATCGGGGGCGGGAACGCGGCGATTCTGGCGGGATCGTCGGTGATCAGCGGGCCGCGGTGGTATCGCAGGGTGTCGGTCGGTCTGGGTGCCTTCGGACTGGTGAGCTTCGTGCTGTTCGCTATCGGCGTTCTGCCGGTTGGGGTGTGGGAGCGATGCAGTGTCTATTCGATTACCGCCTGGCAGCTATTCACCGGGACGTGGTTATTTACCCGGCGTCCCACTGTTTGGCGCGATCGAGCTCGTCGAGCTTGAAGACGGCGAGCTCGCCAGCCGGCGGCCCCGACGCGAGACGCCGGTCCCAACTATCCGCAATCGGTACTCGCTGCTGGACCGATGGTCAACACTGGACGGATGGCAGATGCCGACGCGGACCGTGTTGCGGTGTACCTCGATTTCGACAACATCGTGATCTCCCGCTACGACCAGGTCAATGGGCGCAGCTCGTTTCAGAAGGACAAGGCCAAGGGCCTGGACAAGCACCCGGATCGCCTGGCGCGTGCGACCGTGGACGTCGGCGCCATCATCGACTTCGCCTCGTCGTTCGGCACGCTGGTGCTCACCCGCGCCTATGCCGACTGGTCGGCCGAGGTCAACACCGGGTATCGCGAGCAATTGGTTGGTCGCGCAGTCGATTTGGTGCAGCTGTTCCCCGCTGCCGCCTACGGGAAGAACGGAGCTGACATCCGGTTGGCCGTCGACGCGGTCGAGGACATGTTCCGCCTGCCCGACCTGACGCATGTGGTGATCGTGGCTGGCGACTCCGACTACATCGCGCTGGCGCAGCGCTGCAAGCGGCTCGGCCGCTACGTGGTCGGCGTCGGCGTGGCCGGTTCGTCGAGCAAGGCGCTAGCCGCGGCGTGCGACGACTTCGTCATCTACGACGCCCTGCCCGGGGTGCCGGTGCCCCAACCGGCGCCGAAGTCCCGCTCGAAACCCACCGATGACGAGCCTCCCTCGGGTCCCGACCCGCAGGCGGCCGCCACCGCCCTGCTGACCCGGGCGCTTCAGATCGGCACCGAGAAGGACGACGTCGACTGGCTGCACAACTCGGCGGTCAAGGCGCAGATGAAGCGGATGGACCCGTCTTTCAGCGAAAAGTCGCTGGGGTTCAAGTCTTTCAGCGACTTCCTGCGATCGCGCACCGATGTGGTCGAGCTGGACGAGAGTTCGACGACCCGGCTGGTGCGGCTGCGCTGAATCGATCCACCGCACGTTTCACACAAGAAGCTATTCAATCGCCGATGTGACCGGCGTAACATGTTAAAACCATGTAAAAACCGCTCCCAGAGAGGAGCAATCGGCTATGAGTTTCAAGCTCCTGGCCGGGGTGGCCGTGATCGCTGCTGGAATCGGAATGTCCGGCGCAGCGCCTGTTCACGCGACCCCGACGAATCCACTGACACCCTGTTCCGTATGCCTACCGGGTCCAGGCGGCGGGCCGGGCGGCCACGTACTCGGAGTCCCGGGAACGTCAACCCTGCCTCCGATAATGGGTGCCGGGCCCAAGTTCGGGCATCCGTCCGTTATGCAACCCCGGACTCACATCGCAAAGCGCCTAGGCGAATAGATCCGCAGAGCGGAACCGTGGCGCACATCGTCGATGATGTGCTGTCACAGGGGCTTTCGCTGCGCGGAGACGAACCAGTGCGTCGGCGAGGCCTCTTCGAGGCCTTCGGGTGACGGTCGGTCGTAGCTGGCCATCAGCTCGTCGGATGGTGTCGC
>NZ_DASXEP010000080.1:0-110838 GCF_036490025.1 Mycobacterium sp.
CTCGGCCACGATCTGCACGATGCGCCCATCGATGGCGTTGCGCTGACCGGCCAACTCCGCCAACTCCTCGAACAACACCTCAACACGCCCGGCACGGCTCACCGCCGCGGGAGGCGATGCGGTCAAGGACATGACGTCATCTTTGCAGCCGGGTCCGACAAGTTGCGGCTGCCGACCCGCACCGGGGTGGTGCCCTCATCATTCGCCAAGCAGGACAGCCTGATTGACCGCCAAACGCGTCCACCGCAGCCCCCAGCACGACCACCCCGGCCCCATCACGCGCCCAACCACGGCGCTCGACCGCACGCGATTCCGACCGTTGGACTGGCGGCGCAGCCTGACCGTGCCTAGTGCCTCGATCACGGCCCGTTGCGCCATGAGGGACGCCTCGCGGAACGCCTGGGTCAGGTCGGGAGCTTCGGCGATCTTGCCCAGCGCCGCCCCGCCTTGCGGGTGGCCAGCTTCTGGTCGATCTCGCGGAGCTTGGCCTGGTGGTTCTCTTTTGCCGCCTTCCAGCGGCGGTCGTCGATGATCCCCTCGTCGTACCCGTTGTCGATTTTGGCCAGCCGGGCGCGCAACCGCTTGGATTCCTCGACCTCGGGCTTCATGACGTCACCGACCGTGGCGAGCTGGGTTGCGAAGTCGGGGCGGCTCAGTCGCTCGGCGATGGTGTCGAGGACGAAGGCATCGACGTAGCGGTGATCGCGGATCAGGTGGCCGGAGCCGATATAGCGGCGGTCGGTGCCGATGCGGTTGGTCTTGGCGGAGGGGTCCCACCTTCCGGTAGCCCGCGAACCCCCGCCTGTGGATAAAAACCGGACTGTGGATCCATAGGATGCGGAGATGCCGACCCGGATGGCGCCTATCGATGCGCAGTTCTACTGGATGTCGGCCAAGGTCCCCAACGACGACTTCATGATCTACGCATTCGACGGTCAGCCAATGGATTTCGAGCGGGCCGTCGACGAGGTCCGCGACCGGGCGAACGCGTGTCATGCATTGACGGTGCGCGTCGAGGACGGCTTGCCGCTGAGCTATCCGCGTTGGGTGCGCACCGGGGTCGCGTCCGACCGGGTCGTGCGACACCACCTCGACGACGACAGCTGGCAAGGCTGCCTGAATGCCGTGGGTCGACTCGCCGACGACCAGCTCGACGTCCGCTGGGCGCCGTGGCGCTTGCATGTCTTCGCGCCAGTACACGGTCTTCCGGGCGGCAGCGGGCCGGGCGCCGTCGCGGTCTTGCAAATCTCCCACGCGCTCGCCGACGGCACGCGCAGCGCGGCATTGGCCGCGTGGTTGTTCGGACGGGCGACCCCCGTGCCGGCTGTGGCGGCGTCGACGGGCTTCTTACCGTGGCGCGGCGTCGTTGCGGCGCAAGCTCATCGCAAGCTGGTCCGCGATACCGCGGCCGGTCTGCTGCGGCCGTCGCCCGGGACGCGGCCGGCACTGTCCACCAATTCCCGTCCTGCTGGCACCCGGCATCTGCGCACACTGGTACGCGACCGCTCGCAACTAACCGGCCCTACAGTCACCGTCGCAGTGTTGGCAGCGGTCTCCGGCGCACTCGCCCGCTACCTGGGCGACGAAGCCGCATCGCTCGCGGCCGAGGTTCCGATGGCCAAAACATCTGTGCCGCAAGCGTATAACCACTTCGCCAACGTGACGGTCGGACTGTATCCGGAGTTGGACCGGCAGGACCGCCTGAAAAGGATCGCCACAGACCTGGCCGATGCCCGCCGGCGCTCGCAGCATCCCGCGGCCGCCGCCGCCGATCGGGCGTTCGCAGCGGTGCCGGCGCCCGTGCTGCGTTGGGGTGTAAGCCACTTCGATCCCGACGTCCGGCCGGCGCAGATTTCCGGAAACACCGTGGTGTCAAGTGTTTACCGCGGCCCTGCCGACCTGAGTTTCGGCGATGCGCCGGTGCTACTGACCGCCGGCCACCCGGCCCTGTCGCCGGTGATGGGCCTCACCCACGGTGTGCACGGGATCGGCGACACCATCGTGATCAGCGTGCACGCCGCCGAGTCGGCGATCGACGATGTTGACGACTACGTCGCCCGGCTGGACGCCGAGCTGTAGCAAAACCGTTTATGCATCACCGGTTTCGCGGGTCAGGCCGGCGGCGAGAATCAGCTCCTCGTGAAGCTCGAACCACACGGTGTGATACGAGTCGATCAGCGGCCGGGCCAGCCACATCGTCTCGCCCGCATGAATATTGTCCAGCGCCGTCTGCAGCTTCACCGAGTAGCGGCTCAGTCGCGGCAGCTGTTCGGCCGCCGCGGCGAGGATCGGCTTCACCCGCCGGTGTACCTCGTCGAGCCGGCCCAGCACCGCCGCGTCGTGGTCAACGTCGTCGTGGGTGTTCGGCTGGCCATCCCTGACCTGCCAATCGGTGACCAGTGCTTTGAATTCGTGGTTGACGGAACGGAATTCGTCGTAGGCGGCCGAAACTGCCGCCCTATCGACATCTCGCAGTTCGCCGGTCAGCAATGTCTCCAGGCGGGCGCGACCTTCGGGACTGAGCCGCAATGTCTTATCGTCGACCAGCAGACCCGATCCGACGAGCCGGTCGATGACAGCGCCGTGATCTTCACCCAGCGTCGCAGCCAGATCCTGACGGCTGACCCGACCTTTGAGCCGGACCGCCTGCAGCACCGTCAAGTCGCTCACGACGTCCCGCCGATCCGGATCGCGGCCAGCATCGCCAGCAGCGGGCTGGCTGACACCACGTCGCTGGGCCCACTCGCCATGGCGGTGCGTACCGCCGCCTCGGAAACGCGATCAAGTCGGGGATAGTCGCCGCGGGCATGCGCCCGTAGCGGGCTGACTCGCCTTGCGATATCAGCCAATTCGCGTAACTCTGGGGTGTTGTCCTCCGACCAGGCAGACAGCGACAGCTTGCCTTCACGCACTTCGCCCTCGTTGCCGTCGACGGTGACCAGCCTGCCGGCCAGTGACTGCGCGACCCCGCTGCCGCAGCCCACCACGGCCGCACGACCAAGCTCACGGCTGACCACGGCCGCGTGGCTGGTGGCACCGCCGGTTTCGGTGACGACCCCGCGGGCGACCAGCATCCCGTGGATGTCATCGGGACTGGTGTGGTTGCGTACCAGGATGACGTCCTCGCCACGGTCGGCGGCGTCGATCGCAGCATCCACCTCGGTGTAGGCGCGCCCCGACGCGACGCCCGGGCCGGCAGGCTGACCCGTCGCCAAAAGCCTCGCGGCCATTTGGGTTTCCGGCTGAAGTGATGGCTGTAACAACGCCTCGACATGCGCAGGGGCCACCCGTCGCAGCGTCTCGGCCTCGTCGATGAGGCCGTCGCGCAGCAGCTGTAGGGCCAGACGCACCGCGGCCTGCGCCGAGCGCTTGGCCGCCCGCGTCTGCAGCAGCCACAGCGTCCCGTCTTCAATGGTGAATTCGACCTCTTGCACGTCTGCCGCCAGTCGTTCCAACGACCGTGCAGCGTTGATCAATTCGTCGTAGACGGCCGGCTGCTGGCTGCGCAGTGCGGCGATCGGCTCGACGTCGACGGTGCCGGACACCACATCGTCACCCTGGCCGCCTGCCAGCCATTCGCCGAATTCCTCGTCGGCCCCGGTCATCGGGTTACGAGAGAACACCACGCCCGCACCAGAATTGGCGTTGATGTTGCCGAAAACCATGGCCTGCACCACCACTGCGGTGCCGCCGCTGTCGTCGAGACCGCGGTGGCAACGGTAAGCGACGGCGCGCGGTGAGTCCCACGAGGCGAACACCGCATCGATCGCGGCGCGCAACTGCAAATAGGGATCGTCGGGAGCCGGGCCGTCGACGATCCGCGCATACGAGGCGGTGAACCGCTGCCGCGAGTCGCGGGCGAAGTCGGCCGAACCCTTGACGGCCAGCGCCTTTTCGACGGCGTCGTTGAACCCGAGATCCAACAGGGTGTCCATCATCCCGGGCATCGACACCGCCGCCCCCGAACGCACGCTGACCAGCAGCGGATGCGGTCCTCGTCCGAAGCTGCGCGAGGTAGCGGCTTCCAGTGTGCGCATTCCGTCGAGCACGTCTTGCCAGATGGCGTTGATCGTCGCCTCCGGTTCGGCGCGGCGACGCGCACTTACCTCGGCGCTGATGCAGAATGCGGGCGGCACGGGCAAGCCGTTGCGGCGCATCATGTTGATGCCATACCCCTTGTGGCCCAGCACCTCCGGCGGGGACGACGCATCGCCGTCGAGCAGTATCACGGGCCGTGTGGACATCCGGATGTTCAGGCTCGACCGCGCAGCAAGCCGAATCCGAAATCGGTACCGAGTCCGCGGCGCAGCGCCAAATGAATCCACAGCAGCGCGTAGGGCTCCAATAGCCGGGCCGACGCCAGATCGCCCGCGTCGACGGTTTCGAAGCCCAGCTCGCTCACCAGCCGGGTGGTGACCGACTTGGCCTGGTCGTCGTCGCCGCAGATGAACATCACCGGTGTGCCGGTCAGCTGCGGGCCGTCCATCATCGGGGCGCCGATCTGGTTCATCGCTTTGCAGACTCGCGCGCCCGGTGCCCAGCCGGCGACCTGCTCGGCGCCGGACGTGGTGAGCCCGACCTCGAGCGTGCTGAAATCCGGGGACAGCGGGTTGGTGGCGTCGATGATGACCTTGCCGGCAAGGTCACCGCAGCCTTGCACTGCTTGCTGCGTGCCCTGCCACGGCGTGCACAGTGCCACCACATCGGCTGGCGCGGCCGCGGATTCGTTGGTCTGCACCGTGCCCAGCGATGCGTACTTGGGATCGTCGGGGTTTCGGACGCCGAAGGTGACATCGTGGCCCCGGTTGCGCCACCCGGTGCCCAACGTGCGGCCGACGTTGCCAGCTCCAATGACGGCGATTTTGATGGGTCGCTCCTTTGCGGTCGGGTGCGGCTGGCAGGATACCTCTGCTTATCCCGTGCCTACCCGATGATCTAGGTTGGCGTCTATGAATGATGCCTATGACGCCGGGTTACTGATCCTGCGGCGAGTGCTGGGCATGACGCTGCCCGCTCACGGCTTCAACAAATTCTTTGGTGGCGGACGGATACCGGGCACGGCGCGCTGGTTCGAAAGCATCGGCATGAAGTACGGCACCTTCCAGGCTGTCGTTGCCGCGACGACCGAGGTCAGCGCGGGCCTGGGGCTGGCTGCCGGCCTGCTCACGCCCATCCCCGCCGCCGGCTTCGTCGCACTGATGCTGGTCGCGGCGTGGACGGTGCACCGGCCCAACGGCTTCTTCATCGTCAAGGAGGGCTGGGAGTACAACCTGATCCTGGCGACGGCGGCAGTGGTCATCGCGACGCTGGGCGCCGGGCGGTACAGCCTGGATTGGCAGATCTTCGGACACAACTTCCACCCCGGCTGGCACGGACTGTTCGGTTCGCTGCTGCTGGGCATTGGTGGGGCGCTCGGCCAGCTGGCGCTCTTCTATCGGCCGCCGGTCAAGCAGGCTAATTAACCGCTGTCGTTTCGCGGGCCAGCACTTCTTCGGCTGCACGCTCTCCAGAGCGGATGGCGCCGTCGACCCATCCGCACATGACGGCCGAGCTCTCCGTTCCGGCCCAATAGATCCGGCCGCACGGCTGGCGCAGGGTGTAGCCGAACTCGGTCAGTACACCGGTGGGTGCGTGGCTGATCATCCCGCCACCGGAATAACGCTCGAGACTCCAGTCCTGCTCGTGATAGCCGATGGGTGAAGCGGCCTTGCCGCCGAACCGGTCGACCAGCTCGGCCACGACCACCGCTTGGCGATCGGCCGGCCCAAGTCGTCCCAGCCTTCGGGCGGCTGGGCCTTCGGTGATCACACACATGACGCCGGGCGTGCCGGTGTCCGTGCAGGCGTCGATGGTCAGGGTGGCCGGCGATCCCGGTGAGGCCGTCTGGCCGGACAGGCCGGCCGCACGCCAGAACGGCTCGTCATAGACGACCGAGATCTTGAAGATCGCGCCGCTGGGCATCCGCTGGTGCAGAAACAACCGATCGAGCGGCAGCGTCGGCCGGTAGTCGATCTGGCCGGCGATGGCCAGCGGAACGGCCACGATCACCCGTTGTGCCCGCACCGACAGGTCGTCGGAGCGGACCGTCACGCCGTCGGCGTCCTGGGCGATGTGCCGCACGGGCTGCGAGAGCTGCAGTGCGTCGCCGAGTTCGGCGGCCACCGGCCGGTAGATGGCTCCCATCCCGCCGACCGGGCGGGAATCCTGGGAGCCGCCCTCGCTCGACACGACAAAGTCCGGCCCGCCGCCCGAGGCCATCTGGTAGAGCACCCACAGCAACGACACCTCTGATGCAGCCGAGGTGTAGGGGCCGGCCAGCGCCATGTCCAGCATGTCGCGGGCCTGGTGCGACATGATGTTTTTGTCGAGCCATGCCGCCAAACTGACCTGGTCCCACTCGGCGGCCCTGCGGGCCTGCCACGGGGCGTGCAGCGGAATCGATCGGCACATCTGCCGTACCTTGATCAACCCAACGCCGAGGTTCATCGTCGCCCACGGGCTCACCGTCCACGGGATGGTGCCGGCATAGCGGTGCTGCTTGTCGCCGACGATCATCATCGACTCGCCGTCGATGTATTGCTTGTACGCCGGCACACCGAACTCGCTCATCAACGCATAGACGCGGTCCTGTCCCGGCCCGATCCATGCGCCACCCCGATCGATCCACGACCCGTCGTCGAGGACCTCGGTGTAAGTGCGCCCGCCGACGCGATCACGGGCCTCCAGCAGCGCCACCGAGCGACCGGCCTGCTTCAGCCGCAGGGCGGCCGTCAAACCGGCGAATCCCGCACCGACAACGCAATAGTCGACATCTGTCATGGCTAACCTCAGCAGCAAGCTACGCCGATCGTGATGCGCAAAATCCGAAATCCGGCAATTCTTAGATGAATTCGGGTCGGATGCCGCCGGTCAAGCAAGCTCGGTAGCCGGCGAGTAGGGCAGGCCGCTGCCGGTGTTCTCGTCGACCGCGACGCGCCCACCGAGGTAAGGAAACGCGCGCTGCGCGCAGGCCGAGCGATTGCAGATCTTGCAGCCCGCGCCGATCGGGACGGCGGTGCTCGGATCGTCGAGTGCGATGCCGGTGGAGTAGACCAGTTTGTCGGCGTGGATCAGGTCGCAGCCCAGACCGATGGCGAAGCTCTTGTGCTGGCCCAGATAGCCCTGACCTTCAGGCGCGGTGGTCTTGGCCAGCCAGAAATACGAACGGCCGTCGGGCATCTGGGCGACCTGCGTGACGATCCGACCCGGTTGGGCGAACGCGTCGTGCACGACCCATAGTGGGCAGCTGCCACCGACCCGACTGAAGTGAAATGCGGTGGCGGACTGACGTTTCGAGATGTTCCCGGCCTTATCCGTCCTGACGAAGATGAATGGCACGCCGCGTAGTTGCGGTCGCTGTAATGTCGAGAGCCGGTGACATACCGTCTCGAAGCCGACCTCGAACCGACGGGCCAGCAGATCGATGTCGTAGCGTAATTCCGCTGCGGCGCTGTGGAATTCACGGTAGGGCAGCAGAAACGCGCCGGCGAAGTAATTGGCCAGGCCGATGCGGGCAACGCCACGGGACTCCGGGGTGAGCTGGGCGTCGGTGGCTGAGCTTGAATCCAAGATCGCCGAAAGCAACTCAGCCTGGCTCACCAGCGCTAGTTGGGTGGCGATCTGAAACGCGCGCTGGCCCGGCAACAGCCACTGCGCGATTCGCAGCACCTTGCTCTCCGGGTCGTAGGACCGCTTGACGTGTGTGGCAAGGTCGGCGTCGATCACCACCCGCACGCCGAACCGGTCGTGCATCAGCGCCGACAACCCGACGTCCAGCCCGCCCACGCTCATCCCGGTCTCGGTGAACATCTGCTCGGCCGCGATGTCGAGTTCGCCGACATAGTTGTTGCGGTCGTAGAAGAAGTCGCGGACTTCCTCGAACGGCATCGGGCGCCCCGCGGGTAGCGACGTCTCCGTCGTCGCGTGCGACCGGTACGCCTCCAGTTCCTCGGTGGACTCCCGCAGCCGGCGGTACACAGCGACCAGGTTGCGGCCCACCTCGGGCATCCGGGCCACCAGCTCCTCGATCTGCGCAGAGCTCACTGAGTCGGCGGCGGCGGTGAACACGTCGGACAGGTCGGCCACCAATCGGGCGTCGGAGTCGGCGGAGAAGTAATTCGACGGCAGGTCGAAACGTCCGGTGAGGGCCAGCAGCACCGGCACCGTGATCGGACGCTGGTCGTTTTCCAGCTGGTTCACGTAGCTGGTGGACAGATTCAGTGTCCGGGCCAGCGCCGCCTGGCTCAGGCCGCGCTCGTTTCGCAGCCGTCGCAGCCGGGCACCCGAAAACATCTTCGCCACCGTGGGCACTTTACCCTGCGATGGCTTACACAACGTTCGCAATCTGCGACGAATCAGGACGCAAAAATACGCATATACAGGTACTTTCCCCAGCGGCCGGCTTTGCATAGTGTGCGAACTATGTTGATCCACACGGTTCGGACCCACCGCAGCGCCGATGACTTCCCGGTCACCGAGCACCTGGCCTACAAGATCGCCCAGGTTGCCGTCGACCCGGTCCCGGTGGCACCGGCGACCGAGGCTATGGTGATCAACCGGATCATCGATAACGCCGCTGTCAGCGCCGCCGCGGTGCTGCGGCGACCGGTCACCACCGCGCGCCACCAGGCCCTGGCGCATCGTGCTCACCCGGGCGCGACCGTCTTCGGCGTCGACGGCAGCTACTCGGCCGAGTGGGCGGCCTGGGCCAACGGCGTGGCGGTGCGTGAACTCGACTACCACGACACCTTCCTGGCCGCCGAGTACTCCCACCCCGGCGACAACATCCCGCCGCTGGTCGCGGTCGCCCAGCAGCTCGGCGTGCGCGGCAACGACCTGATTCGCGGCCTGGCGACGGCGTACGAGATTCAGATCGACCTGGTCAAGGGGATCTGTTTGCACGAGCACAAGATCGACCACGTCGCGCACCTCGGCCCGTCGGTGGCCGCCGGACTGGGCACCATGCTGCGGCTCGACCCCGACACCATCTACCAGGCGATCGGACAGGCACTGCACCTGACCACCGCGACCCGCCAATCCCGCAAGGGATCGATCTCCAGCTGGAAGGCCTACGCGCCCGCCCTGGCCGGCAAGGTCGCCATCGAGGCCGTTGACCGGGCCATGCGCGGCGAAGGATCGCCCGCACCCATCTGGGAAGGCGAGGACGGCGTGATCGCCTGGCTGCTCTCCGGCCCCGAGCACACCTACCAGGTGCCGCTGCCCGCGCCGGGGGAGGCCAAGCGGGCCATCCTGGACAGCTACACCAAAGAGCATTCCGCCGAATACCAGAGTCAGGCGCCCATCGACCTGGCCCGCCGGCTGCGCGAACGCATCGGCGATCTCGACCAGATCGCGACGATCGTGCTGCACACCAGCCACCACACCCACTGCGTCATCGGCACCGGCTCCGGCGACCCGCAGAAGTTCGACCCCGACGCCTCCCGGGAGACGCTGGATCATTCGCTGCCGTACATCTTTGCCGTCGCGCTGCAGGACGGCGCCTGGGACCACGAACGCTCCTATGCCCCCAAGCGGGCGCACCGGCCGGACACCGTCGAGCTGTGGCAGAAGATCTCCACGCTCGAGGATCCGGAGTGGACCCGCCGGTATCACTCGAACGACCCGGCCGAGAAGGCATTCGGGGCGCGCGCGGAGGTGACGCTCAAAAGTGGCGAGCTGATCACCGACGAGCTGGCCGTCGCCGATGCACATCCGCTGGGCGCACGGCCATTCGGGCGCGAGCAGTACATCGGCAAATTCAGCACGCTCGCCGACGGGGTGGCGGATCACGCTGAGCAGCAACGGTTCCTGGACACCGTGCAGGGTATCCGCGAGCTGAAGGGCGATCAGCTGGGCGCGCTGAACCTGCGAGTGCTGCCCGAGGTGCTGGACAAGGCGCCGATGATTCCGTCCGGGATCTTCCGGTGACCGGGCTGCTGGCGTCGGCATCCAGTGCCGCCGACAAGCGGGCCGCATTTCGGACCGGGCTGAATTCGGGCCGGCTGCAACGCTTTCCGGGCGCGTTCTCACCACTGGTGGCCAAGCTCGTCGCCGAAATCGGCTACGAGGGCGTCTACGTCTCCGGCGCGGCACTGTCGGCCGATCTGGGGTTGCCCGACATCGGGCTGACCACGTTGACCGAGGTCACCGGGCGCGGCGCGCAGATTGCTGCGGTCACCGACCTGCCCACCCTCATCGACGCCGACACCGGGTTCGGTGAGCCGATGAGCGCCGCGCGCACCATCACGTTGCTGGAGGGCGGCGGGCTGGCCGGCTGCCATCTCGAGGACCAGGTCAACCCGAAGCGATGCGGTCATCTCGACGGCAAGGACGTCGTTCCCACCGCCGACATGGTCAAGCGACTGCGGGCGGCGGTGGGCGCGCGCCGCGACCCGAACTTCGTGATCTGCGCCCGCACCGACGCCGCCGGGATCGAGGGCATCGACGCCGCCATCGAGCGGGCACGGGCCTACGCCGACGCCGGCGCGGACCTGATCTTCACCGAAGCGCTGAGGGGTCCGTCCGACTTGGAGAAATTCCGTGCCGCACTGGATATTCCGCTACTGGCCAACATGACCGAGTTCGGCAAGTCGGAACTGCTGACCACCTCGCAGCTCACCGATATCGGCTACAACGCCGTCATCTACCCGGTCACCACACTGCGGCTGGCGATGTTCGCCGTCGAGGGTGGCCTGCGCGAAATCGATGCCAGGGGAACACAATCCGGCTTGCTGGAGCACATGCAGCACCGCGAGAGGCTCTACGAGCTGTTGCGCTACGCCGACTACAACCAGTTCGACGACGAGATCTTCAATTTTGATGGGAAAGGCCGAAACCGATGAGCACCACGGCGGACACTCCGGAAAAAAAGATCCACAAAGGTCTTGCCGGCGTCGTCGTCGACACCACCTCGATCTCCAAGGTGGTGCCCGAGACGAACTCGCTGACTTACCGCGGCTACCCGGTGCAGGATCTCGCCGCGCACTGCAGCTTCGAGCAGGTTGGCCACCTGCTATGGCACGGCGAACTGCCAACCGACGGGCAACTCGCGCTGTTCAACCAGCGTGAGCGGGCGAACCGTCGGGTAGACAGGTCGATGCTGTCACTGCTGGCCAAGCTGCCCGACACCTGCCATCCGATGGACGTGGTGCGCACCGCGATTAGCTACCTGGGCGCCGAGGATCCCGAGGAGGACGACGGCGCGGAGGCGGCCAACTTCGCCAAGTCATTGCGGATGTTCGCGGTGCTGCCGACCATCGTCGCTGCCGACATGCGTCGTCGGCGGGGTCTGGAACCGATTGCGCCGCACAGCCACCTCAGCTACGCGGAGAACTTCCTGAACATGTGCTTCGGCGAGGTTCCGGACCCGGTGATCGCCACCGCGTTCGAGCAGTCGATGATCCTGTACGCCGAGCACAGCTTCAACGCCTCCACCTTCGCCGCGCGGGTGGTGACCTCGACGCAGTCCGACATCTACAGCGCGGTCACGGCGGCGATCGGGGCGTTGAAAGGCCCGCTGCACGGCGGGGCCAACGAGGCCGTCATGCACGACATGATCGAGATCGGTGAGCCGTCGAAGGCCGCGGATTGGTTGCGCGGCAAGCTTTCCCGCAAAGACAAGGTGATGGGCTTCGGGCATCGCGTCTACAAGAACGGCGACTCCCGGGTGCCGACGATGAAAGAAGCGCTGGTCCGCGTCGCGGAGGTCCGCGACGGCCGGCGCTGGCTGGACATCTACCACATCCTGGAGTCCGAGATGTTCGCCGCCACCAAGCTCAAGCCCAACCTGGACTTCCCGACCGGACCGGCCTACTACCTGATGGGATTCGACATCGCGAGCTTCACGCCGCTGTTCGTGATGAGCCGCATTACCGGCTGGACGGCTCACATCATCGAGCAGGCCGGCTCCAACACACTGATCCGGCCGTTGTCGGAGTATTCGGGACGGCCTCAGCGAAGCTTCAGCGCGGCCAGCGCAGGTCGGTGAGGCGCGACTACCCGCCGTTGACGCGTTTTGACCTGCACGGATAACCGCCGGTAAGCTCCTGCGTTGGCGTGCGGTACGCCGGGCCTCGGGTCAACGTCGGTCGCCGAGGACATCCCTTCCGCAACCGCCTGACCGGCACCGGGTCGCACCGGGATCCACTCGAGTAAAGAAGGTAAGCGCTGTGTCCACATACGCGCCGAAGGCGGGTGACACCACGCGGTCGTGGTATGTCATCGACGCCACGGACGTGGTGCTCGGCCGCCTTGCCGTCGCGGCAGCCAACCTGCTGCGCGGCAAGAACAAGCCGACATTCACCCCCAATGTCGACGGCGGTGACTTCGTCATCATCGTCAACGCCGACAAAGTCGCCATGAGCGGCGACAAACTGCACAAGAAGCTGGCCTACCGCCACTCGGGTTATCCCGGCGGGCTGAAGACGCGCACCATTGGCGAGCTGATGGAAAAGCACCCCGATCGGGTGGTGGAGAAGGCAATCATCGGCATGCTGCCGAAGAACAAGCTCGCTCGCCAGATCAAGCGCAAGCTGCACGTCTACGCCGGGCCCCAGCACCCGCACAGCGCCCAGCAACCGACTCCGTTCGAGATCAAGCAGGTGGCCCAATGACCGAAACCGCAGCACCGGAAACCACTGAGGCGGAGGCCGCAGAGGTGACAGAGACCGCAGAGACCGCCGAGGCTTCTGCGGCCGCTGAGGCCACCGAAGCTTCTGCGACCGCAGCGGCCGCCGCGCCGGCGGCGCGCGAGGACTCCTTCGTCATCGAGCGCCCGATCCAGACCGTCGGCCGTCGCAAGGAGGCCGTGGTCCGGGTGCGCCTGGTGCCCGGCACCGGCAAATTCGACCTCGACGGCCGCAGCCTGGAGGCCTACTTCCCGAACAAGGTGCACCAGCAGCTGATCAAGGCGCCGCTGGTCACCGTCGATCGGGTGGACAGCTTCGACGTCTACGCCCACCTGCATGGTGGCGGCCCGTCCGGTCAGGCCGGCGCGCTGCGGCTGGCGATCGCCCGGGCATTGATCGTGGTCCAGCCCGAGGACCGGCCCGCACTGAAGAAGGCCGGCTTCCTCACCCGTGACCCGCGTGCCACCGAGCGCAAGAAGTACGGCCTGAAGAAGGCCCGCAAGGCGCCGCAGTACAGCAAGCGCTGATCCGGGCGGCGATCACGGCCGCGTACCGGTTGGGTGGCACTCCGGCCAATCCTTTTGTCGTTTGTGTGCGCGGTCACCAACTGTGAGAGGTTTGACCGCATGGGTCGACTATTCGGCACTGACGGCGTCCGCGGGGTCGCCAATCGCGAGCTCACCGCCGAGCTCGCGCTGGCCCTCGGCGCCGCGGCCGCACGACGGCTGACCAGGTCGAGCAGCGGACGACGGCGTGTCGCGGTGATCGGTCGCGATTCCCGTGCCAGCGGCGAAATGCTGGAATCCGCCGTAATCGCCGGCCTGACCAGCGAGGGCGTGGACGCGTTGCGGGCCGGTGTGCTGCCGACCCCGGCGGTGGCCTACCTGACTCACGCCTACGACGCCGACTTCGGGGTGATGATCTCCGCGTCGCACAACCCGATGCCCGACAACGGCATCAAGATCTTCGGACCGGGCGGGCACAAGCTCGACGACGCGACCGAAGACCAGATCGAGGATCTGGTCGCGACCGGGCCCGGGCTGCGTCCCGCCGGCGCCGAGATCGGCCGGGTGATCGACGCCGAGGACGCGCTGGACCGCTACCTGCGTCAGGTCGGCAAGGCCGGCACCGTCCAGCTCAACGGGCTGACCGTGGTCGTCGACTGCGCACACGGCGCCGCGTCGGCGGCCGCACCGCGCGCCTACCGCGCCGCCGGTGCGCGCGTCATCGCGATCAACGCCGAACCCAACGGGCTGAACATCAACGACCGCTGCGGCTCGACCCACCTGGATGTGGTCCGCTCGGCGGTGCTGCAGCACGGCGCCGACCTCGGTCTGGCGCACGACGGCGACGCCGACCGGTGCCTGGCCGTCGATGCCGCCGGCGAGGTCGTCGACGGCGACGCCATCATGGTGATCTTGGCACTGGCGATGCGGGAGGCCGGCGAGCTGACCGGCAACACCCTGGTCGCCACCGTGATGAGCAATCTCGGGCTGCACCTGGCGATGCGCGCGGCCGGGATCGAGGTCCGCACCACCAGCGTCGGTGACCGGTATGTGTTGGAAGAGCTGCGATCTGGTGCGTTCAGCCTCGGCGGCGAGCAATCCGGACACATCGTGCTGCCCACGCTGTCCACCACCGGCGACGGCATTCTCACCGGCCTGCGGCTGATGTCGCGAGTGGCGCAGACCGGCGAGTCGCTGGCCGCGCTGGCCTCCGCGATGCACACGTTGCCGCAAGTGCTGATCAACGTCGGGGTCTCCGACAAGGCCGCCGCGGTTGCCGCGCCGTCGGTGCGCGACGCGGTTGCGCAGGCCGAGGATGAATTGGGCGACACTGGTCGAATCCTGTTGCGCCCCTCCGGAACCGAACAGATGATCCGGGTCATGGTAGAAGCCGACGACGAGAACGTCGCGCACCGGCTCGCCGCGCTGGTCGCCGACACGGTGCGCGCCACGCACTAACTGCCCGATTGCTCGGAACCTTCGCGCGGCGCGTTGCGTCGAACCCGTTATGGCACAACAAGACGCGTTCATCGACGCTGCAGCAGTTCAGGCCGTCGCGAACCGATTTGACGACGCGGCACATCTCATCGACGGTGCGGTGCGCATCCACTTCGGCGGGTTGACCTTCGACGGCACCACGGCCGGGCGGGCATACATCGGGCGGGGCGATGCGTTGCGGTTTGCGCTGCATCGCCTCAGCGGCGAGCTGACGCAATGGGCTCGGGCCAGCATGGAGGTTGCTGCCGCGCTACGGGCCGGTGCGAACCGCTACGCCGACGCCGACCAACTGGCCGCGGCGCGGATCGGTTAGCGGCCCACGTGAGCGACCGGTACGACGTGGCGGCGCGACTGGCCGAGGGCAGGCCGGCAGTTGAGCACACGCAGACCTACGTGCAGGCCTGTCATGCAGTTGGCTATCAGCAGCCCGACCTCACCGCCCGGGCATCGCAAGTCTGGGACTGGTACGACACCGAGACCGGACTCGACCTGCGGGTGCTCGACGGCGACGCCGCCGCGCTTGGTGCCGCGGTCACTGCGATCGAGGAGGCGCTGTGGGTCCAGCGCGCGCAGCTAACCGAGCTGGCTGCGGCGTGGCGAGGTCGAGGTGCGGACTCCGCGATGCGGTTTCTGCAGCGCCACTGCGACGCCGCGGCCGAGGCGGTCGTCCATGTCCGCGCGGCGGCCGAGCGTTACGCCACGCTGCGTGACGACGTGTGGCAGGCGGTCGACGGCAAGGTCGCGACCGCCATCGCGATCGACGAGCGCGCAGCGGCGCAGCGCTCGGCCTGGCTGGCCGCTGCCCACACCGTCACCACCGGTGCGGGGAACCGGCCGACGGCCGAAGAGGTGGTTTCTCAGCAGATTTCGCCATACGTGGACAACGACATTCGCATCGATTGGTTGGCTGCAATGGGGTCGAGCACAGCGTCGGTGGCGGCGTCCTACGACGCGGCCATCCACGTGGTAACGTCCGGTGCCGAGGTCTGTTTCGATGTACCCGGCGACTTGGGTCCGAGTTGGCAACCGGTCGTCGACGAGCCGCCTCGCTTCAGCCCGGCCGCGGAGACGGCACTGCCTGCCGCGGTGCCGACTGTGCCCGCTGCGGCGCCGGCGGTGCGACCACCGACAAGCGAAGAACCGCAGCCACTTTCGACAACAGGGCTCGACGATACGGCATCACCGCTGCCCGAACTGGGGGCGCCGCTCGGCGACGCCGCCGGATTACCCACCGGCGCAGGCAATTTCGGTGGACTGGGCGGTATCGCCGGCGGGATCGGCGGCGTCGTCGGCAGCATCGTGGACGGTATCGGCAGCATCCTGGGGTCGCTGGCCGGCGGGCTCGACGACGGCTCCGACTCCGGCGACTCGCTGGCCGACGACCCACTCGTTGACCAAGCGGACAAGGCCGACGACCCGGACGGCACAGATGACACTGGCGACAAGGCAGAACCGGTCAGCCTCGACGACACCGCACCTGAAGAGCCTGCCGATCCACTCAGCGAAACTCCGCCGACGACCGGTGATGCCGTGGGCGAACCGGTCGCACAGCAGGTCAACCCGCCGCCGCCCGATGCTTCGCCACCAGCAGCGGCCGTACCGCCGGATGACGAAGCAACGCCGTGTGAGATCGCCGAAGATCAACTGCCGCAAGCGGGCCAGTGATGCGAACGCTCAGCCCTTGAGCAACGCGACGAACTTCTCCTCGGGTGTCAAAACCGCCGCCTCGTCCTCGATGGGCTGGGTCCTGGGCAGTTGAACGTCGGGATCGGCGAAGTCGCGATACGTCTTGTCGCCGCTGAGCGCGTACAGCAGATAGCCGGTCAGCAGCGCACGAGTCGTCTTCTGTGTCTTGCGATCCGGGCCGCCAAGGCCGAACGCCCCGGTCAACCGGCGGCCCTCGACCAGCCCGTTTGCTTTGGCCTTGCTGACGATCCGCAGTGTGGCGGAGTCCCATGCTTGCCAGAGGGCAATGGCGTTGGAACGCAAAGACTTTCCAGAGCCCGGCGCACTGAACACCACACCGGGCACGTTGAGCGTCGCCGCCGGCTGCTCAACCGGAGGGTCGGTGACGGTCGGAAAAAGTGCGACCACTGCTTGGGGTTTGGCCTTCATGCCGGCGGCCGCGAACACCGCGGCGGAGCCGCCCAAGCCGTGACCGATCACGCCGAGTTTTCTCGGATGCACACTGATCTTGCCCGGGCCGAGTCGCACTCCGGCGGCGACGTCCAGCGCCCTGCCCAAGTCGAAGGCCAGGTTCAACACCGACGGCGCCAGTCCTCGTTCGGTATCGGGGGCAGCCGCGACGATCCCCCACGAGGCCAGATGCTCCAGCAGACCCGGATAACGCGCGACGCCGGTCAGCCAGTCGTGGCCGAAGGCCACACCCGGGAGGTTGAAACCGGCCTCGGGCGTGTAGACCACGCCTGGTAAGCCCGCGAACGCCAAATCGCCGCGCAAAACTCGGTGTGGCCCGCGTCGGGTGAGGGTGCCGACAAGCTTGCTGGTATTTGCCACCCGTTGACGGTAGCGCACGTCAGCGTCGGCCCGAACGTACTGAGTACCGGGTAAACGTTGGGTGACTGCACGACGCCGGTCACTGGCCCGGCCGATTCGTTGGGCGGCCGCCATTTCACCCCAGGGCAGCCGTGGCCGTTGGGCGGCTGCCCAATTTTATCCACCCTTCGCAGCCCACGGCGGTTATTCACCGCCGACGCCGGTGGTACGCATTATTGAAACCCATTCAATACCAAAGTTATTCACAGGAACTCATAACGAATTTTGCTGCCCGAAGGTTTAGCTGAGCGAGCCGGGGTGGTACCAAGATACGGTGATAAACATCAAACAAATTGCAGCTGCGACTGCCATCGCCTCGGGTCTTGGGCTTGCTGGGGTGGGCGCGGCGAGCGTCGCTGAGGCCATGCCTGCGGCCCCGGTCCCCGACTACCACTGGTGTCCGGGACAGTTCTGGGACCCGGGTTGGGGCAATAACTTCGACTGGGGACGTTGCCACGATGACAACTACTTCGACGGCGAGCCCCACGACCAGGGCCACTGGCACGGTAATGGCCCCTGGCGCCCGGAGGGCCCCGGCGGCCCGGGTGGTCCCGGTTGGGACAACCACGGCGGACCGGGCTGGGACAACCACGGCGGACCAGGCGGACCGGGCGGACCGGGCGGACCCGGCTGGAATGAGCACCAGGGCCGGTAAGCCGGCTAACAAAAACCGAACTCATGCAGGTCAGGAGCGTGCGGCCGTCCCGATCGGGGCGGCTGCACCGCTCTCGGAGGGGTTCGGCGGCGCGCGACTGCACTACCCTGATGGGCTATGTGCGGAATCGTCGGCTACGTCGGGCATCAGAGCGCCCTTGACGTTGTCGTGGGCGCGCTGCGCCGGATGGAGTACCGCGGTTACGACTCGGCGGGTGTGGCGCTGGTCGACGGCGTCGGCAAGCTGACGGTACGTCGGCGTGCCGGCCGGTTGGCCAACCTGGAGAGTGCGCTCGCCGAGACCGACCCCGCGTCACTGGGCGGTACCACCGGCCTCGGTCACACGCGCTGGGCCACGCACGGGCGTCCCACCGACCGCAATGCGCACCCGCACCGCGACGCAGCGGGCAAGATCGCCGTCGTCCACAACGGCATCATCGAGAACTACGCGATTCTGCGCCAGCAACTCGAGACCGCCAGCGTCGAGTTTGCCAGTGACACCGACACCGAGGTGGCCGTTCACCTGGTCGCCCACGAGTACCACCACGGTGAGACCGCGGGCGACTTCACCGCTTCGGTGCTGGCCGCGCTGCGCCGCCTCGAGGGCCATTTCACCCTGGTGTTCGCCAACGCCGATGAACCGGGCACCATCGTCGCGGCGCGGCGCTCGACGCCCTTGGTGGTCGGTATCGGCGACGGCGAGATGTTCGTCGGGTCCGATGTCGCCGCTTTCATCGGACACACCCGCGACGCGGTCGAACTCGGACAGGATCAGGCCGTCGCGATCACCGCCGACAGCTACCGGATCACCGACTTCCACGGCAACGACCTGACCGCGAGTGCCCGAACTTTTCATATCGACTGGGACCTGGACGCCGCCGAAAAGGGTGGCTACGAGTACTTCATGCTCAAGGAGATCGCCGAGCAGCCCACCGCGGTGGCCGACACCCTGCTCGGGCACTTCGTCGACGGCCGCATCGTGCTGGACGAGCAGCGGCTCTCCGATCAGGAACTGCGCGAGATCGACAAGGTGTTTGTGGTGGCCTGTGGCACCGCGTATCACTCCGGGCTGTTGGCCAAATATGCCATCGAGCACTGGACCCGGCTGCCCGTCGAGGTGGAGCTGGCCAGCGAGTTCCGTTACCGCGACCCGGTGCTGGACCGCAGCACGCTGGTGGTGGCCATCTCGCAGTCCGGGGAGACCGCCGACACCTTGGAAGCCGTGCGGCACGCCAAGGAGCAGAAGGCCAAGGTCCTGGCGATCTGCAACACCAACGGCTCGCAGATCCCGCGCGAATGCGACGCGGTGCTCTACACCCGCGCCGGCCCGGAGATCGGCGTCGCCTCGACGAAGACGTTCTTGGCGCAGATCGCCGCCAACTACCTGGTCGGGCTGGCCTTGGCGCAGGCTCGCGGGACCAAATACCCCGACGAGGTCGAACGCGAGTACCGCGAGCTGGAGTCGATGCCGGACCTGGTGGCCCGCGTGATCGCCGAGATCGCCCCGGTGGCCGCGCTGGCCCATCGGTTCGCTCAGGCGTCGACCATCTTGTTCCTCGGCCGCCATGTCGGTTACCCGGTGGCGCTGGAGGGCGCGCTGAAACTGAAGGAACTGGCCTACATGCACGCCGAGGGCTTCGCCGCCGGTGAGCTCAAACACGGCCCGATCGCGTTGATCGAAGACAATCTGCCGGTGATCGTCGTGATGCCCTCACCGAAGAGCGCCGCCATGCTGCACGCCAAGCTGTTGTCCAACATCCGCGAGATCCAGACCCGCGGCGCGATTACCATCGTGATCGCCGAGGAGGGTGACGACACGGTTCGTCCTTACGCCGATCACCTGTTCGAAATACCTTCGGTGTCAACGCTTTTCCAGCCGCTACTGTCGACCATCCCGCTGCAGGTGTTCGCGGCCTCGGTGGCGCAGGCCCGCGGTTACGACGTCGACAAGCCGCGGAACCTGGCCAAGTCGGTCACCGTCGAGTAGTCCTGCTCCGGGTGACGAACGCAGACCAGTCGGGTTCGCGTGTCGCTGCCCAGTATTCGTTGAGCCGCCACGGGCTGACGGTGTGGATCTCGCCGTCGGAGTTCTTGAAGTACGAATGCTTGACGGCAGGATGCGACCACACCATCTGCTTGATCTCATCCTGGGTGCGCCGATGCCAATCGGCCGCGGCTTCGGCGGTCGGCTCGATGGAATGCACGGTCGGCTCAGCAAGTTTCGCCAGACAGCTGTTGATGTAACGCATTTGCAGTTCGGAGTTGAAGATCAGGCTGCCGCCGTGGGCGAGATGCGCACCCGGCCCGTAGATCACGAAAAAGTTCGGGAACTGCGGAATGGTGATGCCCAGATAGGCGAACGGCCGACTGCCCCAGACCCGGTGCAGGTCGACGCCGTCGCGGCCGGTGATGGTCATCGGCCACAGCACGTCGGTGTGCCGAAACCCGGTGGCGTAGACGATGACATCGACATGATGGGTTTCGCCGTCATCGGTGACGACGCCATCGGCGGTAATCTGCTCGATCGGGTTGCGCACCAGGTCGACGTCGTCGCGGCGCAGCGTGCGCAGCCAGCTGCCGTTGTCCTGCAGCGTCCGTTTGCCGGTGGCCGGGTAGTCCGGTAGCACCCTGGCCAGCAACTCCTGGTCGCCGTCGACCTGAGTGGTGATCCAGTCGGTAAACATCAGGCGGGCAACGGCATTGATCTCGCTGACGGCATTGTCCTGGTCGGGGTAGGCGGGGTCCACTCGCGCGGCATCGAGACCCTTGTCGGCGCCGGGCCACAGCACAAGGAATCGGTACCAGCGCGGGTAGAACGGCAGGTGGTCCATCGCCCAGCGCACACCGTCGCCGACTTCCTCGTGGTACATCGGGTTGGGGAACATCCACTGGCCGGTGCGCTGAAACACCGTGAGGTGCTCCACGTCGTCGGCGATGGCCGGCGCGATCTGAAACCCACTGGCGCCCGCGCCGATCAGCGCCACGCGCTTGCCGGTCAGATCGACGGAGTGATCCCATGTCGCCGAATGAAAAGACGGACCGCGAAACTTCCTGGCGCCCTTGAACTCCGGGATGTGCGGACGGTTGAGCTGGCCGACCGCGGCGATGACGGCGCGCGCCGGCATCGTGGTCAGACCCTCGTCGTCCTCGCGCATGGTGACCGTCCACATGCCATCCTCGTCGTCCCACTCAACGGCAACGACTTCGCTGCGCCAGCGCACGTGGTCGTTGAGATGATGCTTGTGCATCACGCGGGTGAAGTAGCTCTGCAGCTCCGGCTGCTCGGCGAAGAAATGCGACCACTCATTGCTCGGCTCGAAGCTGTAGCAGTAGAAGTGGTTGGCCACGTCGACGCGTGCGCCCGGATAGCTGTTCTCCCACCATGTTCCACCCGGGCCGGCGTTCTTCTCCACGATGGTGAAGGGAAGGTTGGCCTGGCGCAGGCGAATTCCGGCCAGGATGCCGGATTCGCCACAGCCGATGACCACGACCGGCAGTTGCGCCGCGCGATCGGAGTCCAGCGAAGCCGGTCGGCGGGGGTCGACGCCCTCGAGGTCCATTTCTTCGGCGAGCAGCTCCTGGTAGTCGTCGGGCACGCTTTCGCAGGCCGCCCAGTTCATCATCTCCCGGATGAGCTCGGCCGACAGCGGGGCAAGCTCAGGGCAGCCACGGTCGCGATAGTCGGCGATCACCGGCAGCGCCTCGCTCCGCGCGCGAGCCTTGTCCTCTTCGGACATGAATCCCTGGACCTCGTTGAGGAAGATCCCGGCCGGTTTGAAGTCGCGGACGAAGCGGGGATCGCCGGTGATGTGCACCAGCGACAGCAACAGTGTCGGAATGCTGACCTGCTCGAGCGCGGTGGCGATGTCGGTATCCGGGGTAGTGAAGGGTTGGCCCGCGTAGCGGCTGCGCACCAAGTGAGATCCTTTCGCATCATCGCTGAGCGCCTGCGACGGAAGCCCGGAATTACGATACGCAGGGTTTCGTAATTGGAATTCAACGATACGCGGGGCGTCGTAGCGGATCAAGGGGTCGCTGCGCAGGACGAGCCCTGCACCGTGTCAAGGTAATCGCCGTGCGGCTGTGGCGATTCGTGAGAACCGCGCCGTTGACCTATCTGTGGCTGACCGTGCTGCTGATAACGACGATCGTTGCGCACCACCTGGGCCGGCGTGCATTGCATCAGGTGCTGATCCACGGCTCCACGAACCTTCGCGATCTGTCCCGTGACCCGCTGACCGTGCTAGGTGAAAGCCTGCTCTGGATCGACGGCCGCTACTGGCTGCCCTACCTCGCGCTGTTCTCGTTGTTCCTTGCTCCAGCCGAGCACTGGCTCGGCCAAATCCGTTGGCTTACCGTCGGACTGACCGCACACGTCGGCGCAACCTACATCAGCGAGGGCCTGCTGTACTTGCAGATCCAGTATCACCACGCACCGGAGCGGCTCGTCCGTGCCACCGATATCGGAGTCAGCTACTTTTTGGTCGGCGTGATAGCCGTGCTTTCCTATCGCCTCGCCCGGCCGTGGCGATGGGCCTACCTCGCGGTGCTGATCACCGTCTTTGTGGTGCCGTTGATCGCAACCCCGAACTTCACTGCGATCGGCCACTTTTCGGCGATTTTCATCGGGCTGTCGTTCTACCCGATGGCCCGACGGCGGACCGCTACGCCCGCCTCGGCCAGCTCGGTCTAGATATTTAGCCTGTTTAATCGACTGTACCGGCGTTGCGGGACCCGTAATCTGGGCACGATGCGGCACTACTACTCGGCTGAGGCGATCCGCGAGGCCGAAGCGCCGCTGCTGGCGAACCTGCCCGACGGCGCGCTGATGGCGCGTGCGGCCTACGGACTGGCCACCGCAATAATCGCCGAGTTGACCGCCCGCACCGGCGGGGTTGCCGGACGGCGGGTGTGCGCGGTGGTCGGCTCGGGCGACAACGGCGGTGACGCGTTGTGGGCGGCAACCTTTCTGCGCCGCCGCGGCGCGGCCGCCGACGCGATACTGCTCAAACCCGAACGCACCCACCAAAAGGGGCTGGCTGCCTTCCGCAAAGCCGGCGGCCGGGTCGTCGACAGCGTCGCGGCGACGACCGACCTCGTCATCGATGGCGTTGTCGGCATCTCCGCATCCGGGCCGTTGCGGCCGGACGCGGCCGCCGTCTTCGAGTCGGTCGAGGCCAAGGACATCCCGGTCGTCGCCGTCGACATTCCCAGCGGCATCGACGTCGCCACCGGCGCGATCACCGGACCCGCCGTACACGCCGCGCTGACCGTCACGTTCGGTGGCCTCAAGCCGGCGCACGTGCTGGCCGACTGCGGGCGGGTGCGGTTGATCGACATCGGCCTGGACCTGCCCGACGCTGAGGTTGTCGGCTTCGACGCGGCCGACGTCGCGGCACGCTGGCCGGTGCCGGGCCCGCACGACGACAAGTACACCCAGGGCGTCACCGGCGTGATGGCCGGGTCGTCGACCTATCCGGGCGCCGCGGTGCTGTGCACCGGTGCCGCCGTGGCGGCGACCTCCGGAATGGTGCGTTACGCGGGCAGCGCCCACAGCCAAGTGCTGGCGCACTGGCCCGAGGTGATCGCGTCGCCCAACCCGTCCGCGGCCGGACGGGTGCAGTCCTGGGTGGTCGGGCCGGGACTGGGCACCGACGAAACCGGTGCTGCCGCACTGTGGTTCGCGCTGGAGACCGACCTGCCGGTGCTGGTGGACGCCGACGGGTTGACCATCCTGGCGGCGCACCCCGACATGCTCGCAGCCCGTCGTCCCCCGACCGTGCTGACACCGCACGCCGGCGAGTTCGCCCGGCTGGCCGGCGCACCGCCCGGTGACGACCGCATCGGCGCCACCCGCAAGCTCGCCGACGCGGTGGGGGCGACCGTGCTGCTGAAAGGCAACGTCACCGTGATCGCCGATCCCGGTGGCCCGGTGTACCTCAACCCGGCCGGGCAGTCCTGGGCGTCGACCGCCGGGTCCGGCGATCTGCTGTCCGGGATGATCGGCGCTCTGCTGGCCGCGGGGTTGCCGCCCTGCGAAGCCGCCGCCGCGGCGGCCTTCGTGCACGCTCGGGCCGCGGCGCTGTCGGCCGCCGACCCGGGGCCGGGGTATGCGCCGACGTCGGCGTCTCGCATCGTCGGTCACATCCGCTCCGCTTTAGCCGCGCTCTAGCTCACTACCGAAAGGATCCGCCGTGTCCAGCAGCCACCCGTCCCTGCCCGCGCACTCGATCGCCCCCGCCTACACCGGCCGCATATTCACCACCCCGGTGCCGGCATTGCGACTGCCCGAGGAGTCGATGGATCCCGACGCCGCCTACCGCTTCATACACGACGAGCTGATGCTCGACGGCAGTTCGCGGCTGAACCTGGCGACCTTCGTGACGACCTGGATGGATCCCCAGGCGGACAGGCTGATGGCCGAGACGTTCGACAAGAACATGATCGACAAGGACGAATATCCGTTGACCGCGGCGATCGAGCAGCGCTGCGTATGCATGGTGGCCGATCTCTTTCACGCCGATCACCTGCGCGACGACGACCCGTCCAGCGCCATCGGGGTGTCGACCATCGGCTCCAGCGAGGCGGTGATGCTGGGCGGGCTGGCCCTGAAATGGCGCTGGCGCGAAAAGGTCGGCAAAGGCTGGGAAAAGCGCACCCCGAATCTGGTGATGGGGTCCAACGTCCAGGTGGTATGGGAGAAGTTCTGTCGCTACTTCGACGTCGAGCCGCGGTATCTGCCGATGGAGGAGGGCCGCTACGTCATCACCCCCGAACAGGTCGTCGACGCCGTCGACGAAAACACCATCGGGGTGGTCGGGATCCTGGGCACCACCTACACCGGTGAACTCGAACCGATCGCGGAAATCTGTGCGGCGCTGGACAAGCTAGCCGACGGCGGTGGTGTGGACGTGCCGGTGCACGTCGACGCGGCCAGCGGTGGCTTCGTGGTGCCGTTCCTGCACCCCGAGCTGAAGTGGGACTTCCGGCTGCCCCGGGTGGTGTCGATCAACGTCAGCGGGCACAAATACGGGCTGACCTACCCCGGCATCGGTTTCGTGGTGTGGCGCAGCCAGGAGCACCTGCCCGAGGACCTGGTGTTCCACGTCAATTACCTCGGCGGTGACATGCCGACCTTCACGCTGAACTTCTCCCGCGCGGGCAACCAGGTGATCGGTCAGTACTACAACTTCCTGCGACTGGGCCGCGAGGGCTACACGCAGGTCATGCAGAGTTTGTCGTCGACCGCCCGCTGGCTGGGTGAGCAGCTGCGGGTAGCCGACCACTGCGAGCTGATCTCGGACGGTTCGGCGATCCCCGTTGTCAGCTTCCGGCTGGCCCGCGGTCTGGGCTACACCGAGTTCGATGTCTCCCACGAGTTGCGCGGCTTCGGCTGGCAGGTGCCGGCCTACACGATGCCGGACAACGCCACCGACATCTCGGTGCTACGCGTCGTGGTGCGCGAAGGCCTGTCGGCCGACCTGGCCCGGGCGCTGCACGACGACGCTCGCACCGCTTTGGCCAGCTTGGACAAGCTCAAGCCGGGTGGGCACTACCAGGCCGAGCATTTCGCGCACTGACCTGTGGGAATGCGGCCGCGAGGGCCGGTTCTGGGACAATATCGGCCGTGGCTGTTACGCCGACATCCCTGACACCGGGCGTCCTCGCTGAGGTCGTCGTGGATCTGGGTGCCATCGTGCACAACGTGCGGGTGCTGCGTGAGCACGCCGGCGGTGCGCAGGTGATGGCTGTCGTCAAGGCCGACGGCTACGGGCACGGCGCCGGGCAGGTGGCCCGGGCCGCGTTGGCCGCAGGTGCGGCCGAGTTGGGTGTGGCCACCGTCGACGAGGCACTGGCGCTGCGCACCGAAGGCCTCACCGCGCCCGTGTTGGCCTGGCTGCATCCGCCGGGCATCGACTTCGGGCCCGCGCTGCTGGCCGACGTGCAGATCGCGGTGTCGTCGACGCGGCAGCTCGACGAGCTACTGGCCGCGGTCCGTCGCACCGGCCGCACCGCCGCGGTGACCGTCAAGGTGGACACCGGGCTGAACCGCAACGGCGTGCCGTTGGCCCACTACCCGTCGATGCTGACCGCGTTGCGCCAGGCCATCGCCGAGGGCACCATCCGGTTGCGGGGCCTGATGTCGCATATGGTTTACGCCGACCAGCCCAACAATCCGATCAATGACCTTCAGGCGCAACGGTTTACCGATATCGTGGCCCTGGCGCGTGACCAGAAGTTGCCATTCGAAGTGGCGCACCTGTCGAACTCGTCGGCCACGATGTCGCGCCCCGAGCTGGCTTTCGACATGGTCCGGCCCGGTATCGCAGTGTACGGCCTGAGTCCGGTACCCACCCTGGGAGACATGGGCTTGATGCCGGCGATGACGGTGAAATGCGCAGTGGCGCTGGTGAAGTCGATTCGAGCCGGCGAGGGCGTGTCGTACGGGCATACCTGGATCGCGCAGCACGACACCACGGTGGCCCTGCTGCCGATCGGCTACGCCGACGGCGTCTTCCGGTCGCTGGGCGGGCGACTCGATGTGCTGATCAACGGCCGCCGATACCCCGGTGTCGGCCGCATCTGTATGGACCAGTTCCTGGTCGACCTCGGGCCCGGCCACGTCGACGTCACAGAAGGCGACGAGGCGATCCTGTTCGGGCCGGGCACCCGAGGTGAGCCGACCGCGCAGGAGTGGGCGGATCTGCTGGACACCATCCACTACGAAGTGGTGACCAGTCCGCGCGGACGGATCACCAGAACCTATCGCGAGGCTGAGAATCGTTGAGCGACCGGGAATTTGACCGCTTACACCTGGGTAGGCGAGGGCGGTGGCTGGCAGGTGCCGCAGGAGTCAGCGCGGTGGGTACCATCGCCGGGGTCAGTGCGGCCCGGTCGATGCTCAACCGGCGTGCGGTCATCGACGATCCGTTCGTCCACGAGGATTTCGAGACACTCGACGGCGACCGCAGCTACCTGGTGACAACCCCTGACGGTGTGCCGCTGGCGGTGCGCGAGGTCGGGCCCACCGACGCACCTCTGACCGTCGTGTTCACCCACGGCTTTTGTCTTCGCATGGGGGCCTTCCACTTTCAGCGCATACGGTTGTGCGACGAGTGGGGGTCGCAGGTCCGGATGATCTTCTACGACCAGCGCGGTCACGGCCGGTCGGGTGAAGCTCCGCCGCAGACTTACACGGTGACGCAGCTGGGCATGGACCTGGAGACCGTGCTGCAGGAGATCGCGCCGCGCGGCCCGATCGTGCTCGTCGGCCATTCGATGGGTGGGATGACGGTGTTGTCGCACGCTCGGCAGTTCCCCCGTCACTACGGCAGTCGGATCACCGGCGCGGCGCTGATCTCATCTGCGGCCGAAGGGGTGGCCAAGTCGCCGCTCGGCGAGATCCTGAATAACCCTGCGCTGGAGGCTGTTCTGCGAGCCGCGCGCTCGGCGCCCAAGCTGGTGCAACGTGGCCGCACCGCGGCGCGTTCGCTGATCGGGCCGATTCTGCGGGCGGCGTCCTATGCCGATGAGAACGTCAGTCCGAGCATTGCGGCGTTCTCCGAGAAGATGATGCTCGAAACCCCGGTCCCGACGATGGTGGAATTTCTGCACGCGCTGCAGGTGCACGACGAGACCGCTGGGCTGGCCACACTGGCGACGATCCCGACGCTGATCGTCTGCGGTGATCACGACCTGGTCACCCCCGACAGGTATTCGAGGCGAATGGCCGAGGCGCTGCCGGATTGTGAGTTGGTGATCGTCTCGCGCGCAGGCCATCTGGTGTTGCTGGCCAAGCCGGATCCGATCAGCGACGGGTTGGTGCGACTGGTGAAGCGTGCGACGCCAAGCAGATTCGCGGTGCTGAGCCGACGGTGGCGTGATCGGCTGCTGCGTCGTGACTGAGGGAGGGTCTGGCACCGCGACACTGCCGCATGTCGACGACACCGTCGCGCTGGGTACGCGGCTGGGCCGTCAATTGCGTGCCGGCGACGTCGTGGTGCTCACCGGCCCGCTCGGCGCGGGAAAAACAGTGCTGGCCAAGGGGATTGCAGCGGCGATGGACGTCGACGGGCCGGTGACCTCGCCGACGTTCGTGCTGGCGCGGGTGCATCCGGCGCGACGGGACGGCGCCCCGGCGATGATCCACGTCGACGTCTACCGGCTGCTGGACCACACCGGCGCCGACCTGCTCGACGAGCTCGAAAGCCTGGATCTGGACACCGAACTCGACGATGCCGTCGTAGTCGTGGAGTGGGGCGAAGGCCTGGTCGAACGGTTGTCCGACCGGCATCTGGACGTGCGCCTCGAGCGAATCAGCGACTCCGACACCCGAACTGCGACGTGGCAGTGGAGCTGCCGATGAGTCGCATCGTGTTGGCCATCGACACCTCAACTCCGGCGGTGACGGCTGGCGTGGTAGCCGAAGGCTCAGAATCGAAGGTGCTGGCCGAGCGGGTGAGCATCGACGCGCGCGCGCACGCCGAACGGATCACCCCGAATGTGTTGGCCGCGCTGGCCGATGCCGCGCTTTCGATGGCCGACCTCGATGCCGTGGTCGTCGGCTGCGGTCCGGGTCCGTTCACCGGCCTGCGGGTCGGCATGGCGACCGCGGCGGCCTACGGTCACGCGCTCGGCATGCCGGTGTACGGGGTCTGCAGCCTCGATGCCATCGGCGGGCAGACCACCGGCGAGGTGCTGGTGGTCACCGATGCCCGTCGGCGCGAGGTCTACTGGGCCCGCTATCGCTACGGTATTCGGACCGGCGGACCAGCCGTTGCTGCCCCGGCCGACGTCGACCCGGGTCGGGCGCAATCGGTTGCCGGCTCACCGGACCATGCTGCACTGTTCGGGCTGCCGTGCCGTGAACCGCTGTACCCCGACGCGGCCGGCCTGGTGGCCGCGGTGTCTGACTGGTCGCAACCTCCCGCCGCGCTGGTGCCGTTGTATCTGCGCCGGCCGGACGCCAAGACGCTGGCCGAGCGGGCCGGATCGTGAACGTGACCATCGACGTGCTTACCGAGGCCGACGCCGATCGCTGCGCCGAACTGGAGGCGCTGTTGTTTCCCGGCGACGACCCTTGGCCGACAGCCGCATTCGTCCGCGAGCTCGCCGCTGACCACAATCACTATGTGGCCGCCCGCACCGCTGCTGACGGCGGCACGTTGATCGGCTACGGCGGTATATCCCGGTTGGGCCGTACGCCGCCATTCGAATACGAAATCCACACCATCGGCGTCGACCCCGCTTACCAAGGCCGCGGCATCGGCCGGCGGATGCTGGTGGAGCTGCTCGACATCGCCGGGGAGGCCGTCGTGTATCTGGAGGTCCGCACCGACAACGCGGCGGCGATAGCGCTGTATCGCAGCGTGGGATTCACCGAAGTAGGCGTGCGCCGGCGGTATTACCGGATCAGCGGCGCAGACGCGTACACGATGCGGCGAGAGGCGCTATGAGGACCATCCTTGCTATCGAGACGTCGTGCGACGAAACGGGTGTCGGCATCGCCCGGCTCAACGGCGACGGGACCGTGACACTGCTGGCCGACGAGGTGGCGTCCAGCGTCGACGAACATGTCCGGTTCGGGGGCGTCGTGCCCGAGGTCGCGTCGCGGGCCCACCTGGAGGCGCTCGAGCCGGCGGTGCGACGTGCACTGGCTACCGCGGGTCTGGGTAAACCCGATATCGTCGCGGCCACTATCGGGCCGGGACTGGCCGGTGCGTTGTTGGTGGGAGTGGCTGCGGCCAAAGCCTATTCGGCCGCCTGGGACGTGCCGTTCTACGCGGTGAACCATCTAGGCGGCCACTTGGCGGCCGACGTCTACGAACACGGCCCGCTGCCGGAGAGCGTGACGCTGCTGGTGTCGGGCGGCCATACCCACCTGCTACATGTCCGGTCGCTCGGTGAGCCGATCGTCGAGTTGGGCAGCACCGTGGACGACGCCGCGGGGGAGGCCTACGACAAGGTGGCCCGGCTGCTGGGGCTGGGCTATCCGGGCGGCAAGGTGCTCGACGATCTGGCACGTAGCGGCGATCCGGAGGCGATCGTGTTCCCTCGCGGCATGACCGGCCCGGCCGACGAGGCCCACGCGTTCAGCTTCTCCGGGCTCAAGACCGCGGTCGCGCGCTACGTGGAAAGCCACCCGGACGCGTCGACCGCCGACATCGCCGCCGGTTTCCAGGAGTCGGTGGCCGACGTGCTGACCGTGAAGGCGGTCCGTGCGGCCACCCAGCTGGGCGTGTCGACCCTGCTCATCGCGGGCGGCGTGGCCGCCAACTCGCGACTGCGTGAGCTGGCCGCGCAGCGGTGCGAGGCGGCCGGGTTGACGCTGCGTATCCCCGGCCCGCGGCTGTGCACCGACAACGGAGCGATGATCGCGTCCTTCGCCGCACACCTGGTAGCCGCCGGGGCGTCGCCGTCGCCGCTGGACGTGGCCAGCGACCCAGGCTTGCCCGTGGTAAAAAGCCAAGTCGCCTGAAGCAGCAGCCCAACCTTGAGTGCTAGCACTCGCATGTATAGAGTGCTAGGTGGCAATCGGACAATCCCGGCGTCGGCTCCCGCGACGACGACGCGTAGGCACGGACGAGAGCCGAAGCACCTGGTAAATCGGGGCAACCGCCCCGGACCTGCTATCAACAAGTGGAGGGCTCTAATCGTGGCGAGCGTGAACATCAAGCCACTCGAGGACAAGATCCTCGTACAGGCCAATGAGGCCGAGACCACGACCGCATCCGGTCTGGTCATTCCCGACACCGCTAAAGAGAAGCCCCAAGAGGGCAAAGTCGTCGCCGTCGGCCCCGGCCGGTGGGACGAGGACGGCTCGAAGCGGATTCCGCTGGACGTGTCGAAGGGTGACACTGTCATCTACAGCAAGTACGGCGGCACCGAGATCAAGTACAACGGCGAGGAGTACCTGATCCTGTCGGCCCGCGACGTGCTGGCCATCGTCTCCAAGTAATTCGAGGCGTGTTCCGCCCCGGCGATCCCCACGTCAACACGTGGGTGGTCACCGGGGCGGACCGCTTATCAGACGCGACAAGGCACTCATTTTGAGGAGACAGAAAGGCCTATGAGCAAGCAGATTGAGTTCAGCGAGACCGCGCGCCGGGCGATGGAAGCCGGCGTGGACAAGCTCGCCAACGCCGTCCGCGTGACGCTGGGCCCACGCGGTCGGCATGTCGTGCTGGCCAAGGCCTTTGGTGGGCCGACGGTCACCAACGACGGTGTCACCGTCGCCCGCGAGATCGACCTGGAAGACCCGTTCGAGAACTTGGGCGCCCAGCTGGTCAAGTCGGTGGCCACAAAGACCAACGACATCGCCGGCGACGGCACCACCACCGCGACCGTGTTGGCACAGGCCATCATCAAGAACGGCCTGCGTAACGTCGCGGCGGGCGCCAACCCGATCGCGCTCGGCTTGGGGATCAGCAAGGCCGCCGACGCGGTGTCCGAGGCGCTGTTGGCCTCGGCCATCCCGGTGTCCGGCAAGACCGGTATCGCGCAGGTGGCCACCGTGTCGTCGCGCGACGAGCAGATCGGTGAGCTGGTCGGCGAGGCGATGACCAAGGTCGGTCACGACGGCGTGGTCAGCGTCGAGGAGTCGTCCACGCTGAACACCGAGCTGGAGTTCACCGAGGGCGTCGGCTTCGACAAGGGTTTTCTGTCGGCCTACTTCGTCACCGACTTCGACGCGCAGCAGGCCGTGCTCGAGGACGCCCTGATCCTGTTGCATCGCGACAAGATCAGCTCGCTGCCCGACTTCCTGCCGTTGCTGGAGAAGGTCGCCGAGGCCGGTAAGCCGCTGCTGGTGATCGCCGAGGACGTCGAGGGCGAGCCGCTGTCGACGCTGGTGGTCAACGCGATCCGCAAGACGCTGAAAGCCGTCGCGGTCAAGGCGCCGTTCTTCGGTGACCGTCGCAAGGCGTTCCTGGAGGATCTGGCCATCGTCACCGGCGGCCAGGTGGTCAACCCCGACGTCGGGCTCGCGCTGCGCGAGGTCGGCCTCGAGGTGCTCGGTTCGGCCCGCCGCGTGGTGGTCAGCAAGGACGACACCGTCATCGTCGAAGGCGGTGGCAGCGCCGAGGCCCTGGACAACCGCGCCAAGCAGCTCCGGGCCGAGATCGAAGCCTCCGACTCCGACTGGGATCGGGAAAAGCTGGAAGAGCGGCTGGCCAAGCTGGCCGGCGGGGTTGCCGTGATCAAGGTCGGCGCCGCCACCGAGACCGCGCTCAAGGAGCGCAAGGAAAGCGTCGAGGACGCGGTGGCCGCCGCCAAGGCCGCCGTCGAAGAGGGCATTGTCCCCGGTGGTGGATCGGCGCTGGTGCATGCCCGCAAGGCGCTTACCAAGCTGCGTGATTCGCTCTCTGGTGACGAGGCCGGTGGCGTGGACGTGTTCTCCGACGCGCTGAGTGCACCGCTGTACTGGATCGCCGCCAACGCCGGGCTCGACGGCGCGGTCGTGGTCAACAAGGTCGGCGAACTGAAAAAGGGGCACGGGTTCAACGCGACGACGCTGAAGTACGGCGACCTGGCCGCCGACGGGGTCATCGACCCGGTCAAGGTGACCCGGTCCGCGGTGCTGAACGCGGCGTCGGTGGCACGCATGGTGCTGACCACCGAGACCGCGATTGTCGAGAAGCCCGCCGATGCGGACGAGCACGGCCACCACCACGGCCACGCGCACTAACAGCACTCACACGGAACACCCTCGGCTTCTGGCCGGGGGTGTTTTGTTTGTCTGCTGGCCTGCATCGCCTCGGCTGAGACCGGCTTAAGCCGCGGTGCTTTCGTTTGTTGGGATGATTAACAGAATTCCCACGATGCCCAACACGCGCGTTCATTGGCGTAGGTGTGTCACCTCGAGACTTAAAGTCTTCGGTATGGATACGTCCGACTTCGGGAGCCTGATCGGTTCCCTGGTGCGGCATCATTTTCGATGCTGTTACCGCTGCCAGCGGGATTACACCTCCTCTCGAGCCAACGCCGCAGACTGGGCTATTCGCCACATCCTTCTGTATCCGGTAGGACTGCTGTGCCCAGACTGCCAATCGCCCGATGAGCAAGCGGACACCACGATCCGAGAGTCGACCAGCACCTATACCTTCGATAGGGGCCGATTGGTCCAGCAGCCGAAATTGGACAGCGACGACGACGAAGACGGTTTCCGGACCCGAGCAAGCTGACTTCGCCAACCAGATCGCGGCAACGGCGGCATCCGCTACCAGTGCGCCACGCCGAGCGATCGCTAGGCGCGTAAGACTTTAGCCACTACCCCAGCCGAAACTGGAAATAGGGCATTTGCCCGATGTGCACGAAACAACCGCAGCGGAAAATTCTCGGCATGAAGCAACTAACCGCAGCGTGGGCAGCGGCGATGTTGATGTCCGGCGGCTTGGCGGTGGCGGGTCCGGGTGCAGGCACCGCCCGAGCGGTCGATGATTGTCAGCCCGCCGCGATGGTCAACCAGGTGTGCTGGGGCCCAAATCGCTGGTGCCCAGGCGATTCGTTGTTGTACTTGACCCAGAACCACGTTCACGATCCGGTGACGTGGGACATGAACGTCTGCCACACCTACTATCACGTGGCCCCGGACCAGGCCAATCAAGGCCAAGGCATTTATGAAGGTCCCAATCCGCCACCCCCGCAGAGCCTTCCGGCCCCCGCGCCTCCTGGGCTGCCTCCCCCTCCCGGCACTTGCTGGAACATGTGGATTCCCGGGCCCTGCCCCGGCGGCTGAGACCACCGAAATCGCAGAGCTCGACACGCCAGCCGGGGCGGCAGACGAGAGTTTCTGGATGTGGCCTGAGGGTCAGGTCAGCGGCCAGGCGGCAGGCTGTTAGTCGTCGTGGTGGATGCGGTGGACGTCATCGTTGGCGCGCTGGTGACCGTGACGGTGCTCGTGCTCGTGCTCGTGCCCGGCGGCGGTGGCACCTCGACCGTGGTGGTGACGGTGGAGATGCTGGTCGTCGTGGACGAGGAGGTCGTGGCGGAACCGGCGGCGATCACACCGCAGGCCAACCGCTTACCTGAACTACCGGCGGGATTACTAGTCAAGTTATCCGCGGTCTGGTGGACGATCAGCGCGCTGCCCAAGCTGTTTCGCAGATTTGCCGCGGTGAACAAATTGGTAGTGGTGACGAGTTTCGCCGAGCCGTCGGAGCGCACTTGCAGTGCAGTCAGATCGCCGCTGGCGGGATAACCCGTGTGGTCCGGCGCCTGGTAGACACTCCCGGACGAGGCGAAGTCCCCGGTCGAATCTCCTGTCGGCGCAGTCGAATTGGCTTCGCACTTACCCACCGAGTGAATTTGAAGACCGTGGAAGCCGGGGCTCAGGATCTGGTTGGGCCCCGCTTCGACGGTCACTGTCGCGTAGCCGTTCGCGAAATCGAAGGTCGCATTGGCGACCACCGTCCCATCTACGCCCTTGACTTGAGTGGTCATCCGCTCGGTGCCCGCGGGCGCCGACGAGTTGGGTTGTCCGCCCTGGTTCATGCATCCGGCTAATGGTCCGATGGCAACTGCAGACACTGCGATCGCAAACGCTGCGCCCCTATTCATGGGCCGGGGCTACCCAGATTCGCCGAAGTCAAACCGCCGACGGTGGCTGGAAACCGTCAAAGCCCGACGATGACGATGACGACGCCAGCCACGATCGTCAGCGAGGACACCAGCAGAAAACTGACGACGTGTTCCTTCACCGCCGAGGCTTCGTGGTCGCCCGTCGCGATCGGCGCAAGTTTGCGGCCGGCGCCCCACGCCGCGGCGAGCAGCGTCGCCAGCCAGTTTGCGAACGCGGAATACACGATCAGCGTGACTGCCGTGACGCCCCAGGCATGAGTCAGGTGGACGTGTGGCCAAAGCAGGCCGAGCAGCACGAGGAACATGCCGTTGAGGACACCCTCGAGGTGGCTCGACAGCGCCATCCTCGGATTCTTCAGCACCGGGGTGGCGAGCCCGGTGAGCAGGCCGATCACGAACAAGATCAGCCCGAGCTTGAACAGCAGCACCTGCATGTCGGAACACTAGCGGCGCCCAGTCGGGTCCGTGGACCCACATGCCAAATATTTGTTCGAAGCCCTAGGCGCCCGGTCATCGATCTCGTTGACGGCGATCGACCCCGAGCCCTAGTCTGGAACAGATATTTGGTCAACATCGCTAAAAGCAATCCGGAGGTAGCCGGTGACGGAGGGCGCTGACGCCGACCGATTGCGCACCCTCAGCATGCTTGCCTCCGCCTTTGCCGGGCGCCCGCTTGCGGTGGATTCGCAGAGTTCCGGTGGGCCGACGTGGACGGACGGCCGGACGGTGTTCATCGATCCGACGTTGCCCGCGCGAGCGACTCTGGAGGCCATCGCCGTGCAGGCATCGATGATCGCCGCGGGCAGTTTCGATCCCGACGTCATGCGACCGCTGGCCCGCCATTTCCGTTTGACCAAGCGCTATTTGGCGGTTGAGGGCCACCGCGCATTGGCCGCCAACGCCGGCATGCTGCCGAGGTCGTTGGCCACGGCCGGCCCGCACATCGCGAAGCGGAGCACGTCGTCCGGCCACTCGCTGAGTCTGGCGTCCGGGAAGGAAGCGATCGACGATCCACCGCCCGAGTTCGGTGTCATCCGCGCGACCAAGGTGCTGACCGCGGGTGCTCGTGCGGCCGAACAAACCGACCAGGACAAGCCGGGACACGTTCCGCGAAACCAGCATCGCGAGGAACTGACGGAGTTCGACGACGACGAGGTCGACGACAGCGACGATCCCGATCTGTTCACCAGCCCGGTGGGCGGGGGCGGTTTCATCGGCAAATGGCTGAAGAAGATGCTGTCGTCGGCCCGCAAGACCGGAAGCGGCGGTGGACCGCCCGGCGCGGACAACCCGACGCACCGCACCAACTCTGCGAAACGCGGTGCGTACGCGGTGTCGTCGCTGGCGGGCGCGGCGAGCGAAGACGTCATCGATCATGCCGCCGACCTGAGCACTCGGGGCGTGACGTACCCGGAATGGGATGCCAACCGCAGGAGCTACCGGGCCGATTGGTGCACGGTCCTCGAAATCGATTCGGCGACAAAGGTATCGGCGAGCGCGGCGATCGACGACGGCATCGGGCTGCGCCGCCCGCTTGCCCGGCTCGGAATGGGCTTGCATCGCCGGCATCGTCAGCCGCAGGGCGACGATATCGACGTCGATGCGGCCGTCGAAGCGCACGTCGAACTGATGGCCGGATCGGTGCCTGACGAGGCGGTGTATCTGGACAGTTTGCGGCGGCAACGTGACCTGTCGGTGCTCATGCTGCTGGATATCTCGGGTTCGACGGCAGAGGCCGGCACCGTCGGGCGGATCGTGCACGAGCAACAACGCACCGTGGCCGCCAACCTCACCGTCGCGTTGCACGACCTGGGCGACCGAGTAGCGCTCTACGCGTATTACTCGCAGGGCCGAGCCGCGGTGAGCATGGTGCCCGTCAAGCGGTTTGACGACCACCTCGACAGCCAGGTGATCAGGCGGCTGAACAGCTTGGAACCCGGTGCGTATTCGCGCCTGGGTGCCGCGATCCGGCACGGCTCGGCGGTGCTCGAGGCCCGGGGCGGAACGTCGCGGCGGTTGTTGGTGGTGCTGTCCGACGGCCTGGCATACGACCACGGCTACGAGCGCGCGTACGGCGCCGCCGACGCGCGCCGTGCGCTGACCGAGGCGCGCCGCCGCGGCACAGGTTGCGTATGCCTGACGGTCGGTGCGGGCACCGATGTGGCGTCGCTGCGCAAAGTATTCGGCAGCACCGCGCACGCCAGCATCGCCCGCCCCGATGAACTCACGAGTGTCGTTGGGCCGCTGTTCCGTTCGGCGATTCGCTCGGCCGAGGTGCGCAGGCGAGTGTCTTGATGCACCGCCGTCCTGGTAGCGACCTTGAAACTAACATCTGTTCCGTTTACGCTCCATTCACCGCAACCCAGCGGTCGGCGGAAGGTTAGTAATGGCCAACGAGCCCGTGCTCGCTCACCAGAACGGTGTGTCGCCGGCGACAGCTGCGACTCGCCCCTACTACACGGCAATCGGCAACGAGGAAGCCGTTTTCAGGGCCGCCTACCGTCAGGGCCTGTCGATCGTCCTGAAGGGGCCGACCGGATGCGGCAAGACCCGCTTCGTCGAGGCGATGGCCCACGATCTGGGCCGACCGCTGATCACCGTGGCCTGCCACGACGACCTCACCACCGCCGATCTGGTCGGCCGGTATCTGCTGCGCGGTGGCGAGACGGTGTGGGTCGACGGCCCGCTGACCCGCGCGGTGCGCGAGGGCGCCATTTGCTACCTCGACGAGGTGGTGGAGGCGCGGCAGGACACCACGGTCGTGCTGCACCCGCTCGCCGATTACCGGCGTCAGCTGCCGATCGAGCGGCTCGGCGTGACGTTGGATGCGGCACCCGGTTTCGGCCTGGTGGTGTCCTACAACCCGGGCTACCAGAGCGTGCTCAAGGATCTCAAGGATTCGACGCGCCAGCGGATGGTCGCCATCGAATTCGCCTTTCCGGCAGCCGAAGTCGAAGAGGGGATCGTCGCGCACGAGGCCGGTGTCGATAAAGCCACGGCGGCCGAGCTGGTACGGTTCGGGCAGGCCATCCGTCGTCTGGAAACCGGTGGCCTGCGCGAGGTCGCGTCCACCCGGGTGCTGATTGCGGCCGGCCGACTGGTCGCCGAGGGTCTGCCGATGCACGCGGCGGCCGAAGCCGCGATCGCCGGGCCGCTCACCGACGATGTCGCGGTGAATCGCGGCCTCAAGGAGATGATCGGCGTCTATCTGGGTGAGCCCGTCCGATCCGGTGATTGACGCGGCTCAGCCACGTCGCTAAGGTCTGAACAAATATTAGGTCTGCAGGCGATAAACGCGGTGGGCGCGTGCCAGTGGAGGTCCCATGTCCTACGAAAGCACTGCTGAGCCGATCAAGATCGGCTATCTGATGGACTTCACCCTGCCGCCTGGTTTTCCCGACGAGATGAAGGCCGACTTCACCCAGTGCTTTGACATCGTGTTCGACGAGGCTATGGCGCAGGGACTGCTGGATCGCCCGGTGCAGATGGTCTACCGCGAGGTCGAGGGCTTGCCCAAGGGTTCGGTCAAAGCGGTGATCGACACCTTCGGCGAACTGGTCGACGAAGGCTGTCTTGCGGTCTTCGGGCCGCATATCACCGACAACTGCGTGCCGACCCGCGAGGCGATCGAGGAGCGGTTCAAAGTGCCGGCCATCAGCGTCACCGGAACCGATGACTGGCTGGGGGAATGGACGTTCGCGTTCCCGCAAGGATCGATGACCGATGAGCCGATTTTCCTGGCGGACCTGATCGCCAAGCGCGGCTTCAGTGAGATCGGCGTGCTCGTCGAGCAGAACCTGATCGGCGAAAGCTACCTGAAGAACCTGCGAACTGCGTGTCGCCGCAAAGGAATCCGGATCGTCGCCGAGGCGGCAGTCGCCCAAACTGCTCAGGACATCAACGACGCCGTCCGCACGCTGCACGAAGCGAAGGCCGAGGCGATCGTGCATCTCGGCTTCGGTTTCGGGATCGTGTTCATCAATCCCGCACTCGAGGCGGTCAGCTGGGACCCGCCGAGATTCACCACCACAGCCTTCCAGAACGCCTGGGTCAACCCGATCATGTGGAACGCGTTCATGGGCTGGGTCGGCGTCGACCAGTACGACGAGGCGAACCCGATCATCCAAGACTTTCTCGACCGCTACGCAAAGCGGTACGGCGGTCGCCGTCCCGAATATTGTGTGCCGCCGGTCAATCACGATGTCGCCGCGACCTTGGTGCGCGCGTTCGGCGATGCCCACCCGCTCAGCCCGCGCGGAGTCAAAGAAGCGTTGGAGCGGGTGAAGATGATGCCCGCGGCCGCGGGCGCACCCGGCACCAGAGTGTCGTTCGGCAAGTGGACCCGGCGCGCCTGGATGGGCGCGGGCTACCTGGTGGCCCGCACGCTGGACGCCGACGGCGTCAACTCGCACCTCGTCGACCGCTTCGGAGCAGAAGGGTGAGGCAGAATTGAGCACCGATCAATCCACATCGCTTGCCGGCGAAAGGCAGCCAGTCGCATCGAAGCGTGGCTGGGGCGGCTGGATTGCCGGTGCCGCGCTGGCCGCGTTCGCGCTGTTCTTCATCGCGAACTGCCGCGTGGCCCTCGATCCGCGCGTCGCCAACCCGAACGTGCATGGCCGCCCGCGACCGGTGAAGTTCATTTTCGGCCTGGATTACATCACCTTCCTGGATAGTGCCACGGTGGTGGCGCTGATCGTGCTGCTGGTCGTATTCATCCGGGGCTGGCGGCGCAATCCGGGCAGCCCGGTGATGTTGATGTTCTTGTGCACCACGCTGATCGTGTGGCAGGACCCGATCATGAACTGGTCGCCGTTCGCGGTCTATAACCCCGACCTGATTCACTGGCCGGAGTCGTGGCCGCTGGTGTCGTTGTCGCCGACGGTTGAGCCGTTCGTGGTTTTCGGTTACGTGATGTTTTATTTCGGGCCGTACTTCCCGGCGGTCTGGATTTTGCGGAAGCTACAGGCCAAGTACGGGCCCACCTCGTTCGTGTCGCGGCACCCGTTGGTCAGCCTTGGTCTTCTGGCGCTGGTAATCGGCTTTGTTTTCGATGCCTGGCTGGAGATTCAGTTGGTGCACGCCGGTATGTACATCTACTCGCAGGTGATCCCGTGGGGATCGGTGTTTACCGGCACCACGTTCCAGTTCCCGCTGATCTGGGAGTCGTTCTCGGTGTGTTTCGTGATGGTGCCCGCCGCCATCCTCTGCTATCGCGACGACACCGGGAAGTCTGTCGCGGAAAAGCTTGCCGCCAAGGCGAAGTTGTTCCCGACCCGACCGGTGCTGGGCACCTTCCTGGTGATGTTCGCCATCATCAACGTGTCCTACTTCGCCTACGGCGGATGGTTCGCGGTCATCAAGATCAGCCATGCCGCCACCTCGGTAGCCTGCCCGTGGCCGTACCCGGAAGCCAAAGTGTATGACCCGCAAGGCTATTACGAGAAGGCCGGCGCGCAGGGTCCATTCTCGGTCGGCATCTGGTCGACCTGGGCCAGCGGGCAGCCCAACGGCCGCCCGCAGGTGGATCCGCCGCCACCGGGGCAGGGTCCCTGCGCCACTGCGACAACGAATGGCTGAGCCGCGCAGCGTCGTCATCACCGGCGCTTCTCGTGGCCTCGGTTTCGCGTCGGCCGCGCGGCTGTATCGCGAGGGGTGGCGCGTGGTCGCGACCATGCGCACACCCGAGCAGGGTATGGCGCTGTTGCGCGAGGCGACCGGCGCCGCAGCCGACGACGATCGGTTGATCGGCGTCCAGCTCGACCTGACCGACCACGCGTCGGTCACGGCCGCCGCCAAGGCCATCGGTGAAGCCGTCGGTACGCCGTTCGCACTGGTGCACAACGCGGGCATCTCCGCGGCCGGAATGGTGGAAGAGACCGATATGACCTTGTGGCAGAATATGTTTGCCACCAGCGTCTTGGGGCCCGTCGCGCTGACGCAGGCCCTGCTGCCGTCGATGCGAGCGGCCGGCGAAGGCCGCATCGTGCTGGTGTCCAGTGCGGCCGGGGTGCGGGGCCAGCCGGCCACCGCGCCGTACTCGGCGGCCAAGGGGGCACTGGAGCGCTGGGGTGAGTCGATGGCGGTCGAGATCGCACCGTTCGGTCTCGGCGTCACCGTGCTGGTGGCCGGCACCTACGACACCGAGATCATCACCGACGCGGGCACCACCGACGACCGCGACTTCAGCGGTCCGTACGCCCGGCTGCACAACACCATGAACACCCGCGGCCGGTTCGCCATGCGTCTGGCCCGGCCCGCGGAGCGGTTCACCGAAGGACTCGTCAAGGCGCTGGCCGACACCGCGTCGTTTCGTCGCCGAGGTGTGGGACCGGACGCGTCGATGTTGTTGGTGTCCAGCAGGATTCTTCCGGCCATCGGCTTGCATCACATGTCGCGCATCGTGCTCGGCATACCCAAGCAGGGCTCGATGCGGGACGGAGCGTGGCCGTTGACGTTCGCGCAGCAGGCAATGGTGTTCGCGACGAAAATCATTCCGCAGCCAATATTGCAACGCCTAGCGACGATAGCGGCCAAGCGCCGCAAAGGAAATGAGGACTAGAGATGGAACAGCTTTTCGACGACCTCGACGACTTCGGCTCTTTCGACGACGCGATCTCCGGCGACGTACGCGACCCGTACACCGAGCTGGCGCGCCTGCGCCGCGAGGAGCCGGTTCAGCGACTCGAGACGTCGGGCGCGCTTCCGCACGAGGAATCCCTGCCGATGTTCATCGTGTATCGCCACGAGGACGTCCAGCAGATGCTGCGTGACAACGAGACGTTCTCGTCGTCGGCCGTCATCGCCGCCTTCGGGCCGGTGCTGGGCGAAGGCGTGATGCTCGGCATGGACGAGCCGATCCACGGGCGGCTGCGTTCGCTGGTGTCGAAAGCCTTCTCGCAGAAGGCATTGGCGCACTGGCAGGACGAGCTGGTCGGCCGGGTGGCCAACGGCCTGATCGACAGCTTCGCGGCCAACGGCAAGGCGGATCTGGTCAAGGAGTTCACCTTCGACTACCCCAGCCAGATCATCGCGGGTCTGCTGGGCCTGCCGGAAAAGGACTACCCGCAGTTCCAGCGGTGGTCGATCTCGTTGCTGAGCTGGCTGATGAACCCCGCACGAGGGCTCGCGGCCTCGGCCGCCCTGTGCGACTACTTCGCGCCGATCCTTCGAGCGCGTCGCGCCGAGCCCAAGGACGACTTGATCAGCGCGCTGGCCGCGGCCGAAATCGACGGGGAAAAGCTCGCCGACGAGGAGATCTTCTCGTTCCTGCGGCTGTTGCTGCCCGCCGGTGTGGAAACCACTTATCGCGCACTGGGCAGTCTGCTGTTCGGGCTGCTGTCCGACCCGGAGCAGTTGGATGCGATTCGCGCGGATCGCTCGCTGCTGCCGCAGGCGATCGAGGAGGGTGTGCGGTGGGAGCCCCCGCTGCTGACCATCACCCGGGTGACAACGCGCGACACCGAACTCGGCGGCGTGCCGATCCCGGCCGGCTGCACGGTCATGCCGATGCTGGGTTCGGCGAACCGGCAGGAAGATCGCTATCCCGACCCCGATACGTTCAACATCCATCGGCAGGCCAAGGCGAATCTGGGCTGGGGACACGGCGTCCACGTCTGCCTGGGCATGCACTTAGCCCGGCTGGAAATGCGCACGGCCATCAACCTGCTGCTGGACCGACTGCCCAACCTGAGGCTCGACCCGGAGGCCGACGACCCGCACGTCCGCGGGCAGGTATTCCGGTCGCCGACGTCGGTGCCGGTGCTCTTCGATCCGCAGTAGATCGCCGATATCGCCGCTCGACGGCGGACATGTTCCGTAGTGTCCTAGCTGAGCGTCTGCTCAACTTTCGCTCAGGAGGGACGACGCGATTGACCGGGCCGCTGCGCGACATCAGGGAATTGCAGGGTGACGCCGACGCCTACCGAGACGAGCTGTTTCGGCGCTGGACGGGGCTGCTGAGCTACCGCTACATCGGGCGCAATCATGCGTCGATGAATGTCGGCGACAGCGACGACACCGTCGTGATCCGTCGCGACATGCGCAATGAGGCCGGTGGAATCATGGTGGCGCCGTTAGCCATAGCCTCGCCCGAGGGTTGTCAGACCGACATGGTCGCAGTGCCCAACCCGGTGATCGCCTCGGTGCAGATCGTCGACCCCGGATACGACGTGACGAGAGTCGAGGTCGTCGATTCCGGCAACGTCCACCAGGGGCGGATGATGGGCTACGGGCGATGCAAGATCGTCGACGCAGACAACCCGGACCGGGTCATCGCCTTCAACGAAGGGCAGGGCGCGATCATCGGTGTCCCGCCGGAAGGCCTTGGAAAGATGGATGTTTCGGGCACCGATTTGGTGATCGAGGATTCACCGGACCTGCCGCCGCTGTGGCAGGCGTTCGGCGCGTCCAAGCGGCCCGACGCACATTGGCAGCTGCCGGCACTCAGCGTTGAACTGGCCTCACCGGATGCGGCCCTGCACATCGGGCCACAGCACGTGGTGCTCGAAACCGCCGCGGTCGATCTGGCCGCTGACGCGGTCGGGACCCGCAAACTGCAGGTTGTCAGTTGGCACGTGATGTTCATGTCGCGCGGCAAGGTCGGCCCCTTCCGGGTCGACGGCACCGCGCATGTCGGCGGGCCGGGCAAGGTGGGCGTGCGCATGCTGCTGCACGATGAGGGCAACGACGACAAGCCGGTGACGTCGGCGGCGGCGGTCTTCGAGATCGTCGGCTAATTCAAGGAGTGAATAATGGCTAACGCCAAGGACGCTCGGCAATGGGCGCGCAATACACTGCACGGCATCGGCGACTCGCTGTACACCCCGTTCAGCGGACGCGACGGCGATGACATCGACTGGGACGCCTACCGCACCCTGGTCCGGCACTGTGTCGGTACGCTCGGACACCCCATGCTCTGGGCGACAAGCGGTGTCGCGGAATTCTGGTCGCTGACCGTCGCCGAGCGAAAGAAGCTGCTGGAGATCGCTATTGACGAGGCGCGGGGCATCAACTCCGACGTGATCGTACAGTCGTGTACCGCGGCGATGTCGGCCAAAGACGTACTCGAGCTGACGCAGCATGCGCAAGATGCCGGCGCCGACATTGTCTACATCCAGACGCCGATGATGGAATTGCACGGCGGCGAAGGTGTTTTGAGCTTCTTCAGGTATATCGCCGAGCGGACCGACATCGCACTGGGAATGTTCAACTCGCCCAGCTCGGGATATGTACTGTCCGCTCAGGAGAGCGCTCGCATTGTCGAGGAGATTCCCGCGGTATGCGCTACCAAGGAGGGATCGTTCAGGCCACATCAAAGCCGCATGCTGCACGAGCTCGCACCGGATCTGGTGATCTGGGAATGCGATACGACGGTGTACCGCGCCGGTTGGCTGCGGTCGGGCATCGTCGGCCCCGGGCAACTCGGCACCACCGGCTATCTGTTCGAGACTCCGCAGAAGCGAGCCCTGTCACAGTACTGGGAGCTGGTCTGGAACGACAAGCTGGTCGAGGCAATGGATTACGCCCAGGAATCGGGGCTCGACCAGTTCGAGCTGGACATGCGCGGTTGGTTCACCCGCTATCCCGGACGCCCCGACTACTTCACCCACTGGGGCGGCGCGTTCAAGTTCGCCGCATCGGTGGTCGGACTACCGATCGGGTCTTACCCGGAATCCCGCCCCCCACAAGCCAAGCTGCCCGAGCAGGCGCGTATCGACATCCGTGCCGCTTATCGCCGGTTCGGGCTCATCAGCGAATAGTTCGAAACTGACCGCGATGCAGGAGGATTGGATATGACCGGCGCCAAACCACTCAGTGGTATCCGCATCTTGGAGGTCGCGGCCTGGACGTTCGTCCCCGCGGCCGGCGCGGTGCTCGCCGAGTGGGGTGCAGACGTCGTCAAGGTCGAGCCGCGGGAGGGTGGCGACCCGCAGCGGGGCCTGGTGACCATGGGCCTCATCCCCGGCGGACCGACCGCCGTCAACTACATGATCGAAATGCCCAACCGCGGAAAGAAATCCATCGGCATCGACCTGACCACACCGGGCGGGCAAGAGGTCGTTCAGGAACTGGCGAAGACCAGCGACGTGTTCCTCACCAGTTATCTGCCCGGCAGGCGCAAGCGTTTCGGCATCGACGTCGACGAGATTCGCGCCGTCAATCCTGACATCATCTACGTTCGCGGATCCGGTTACGGGCCACAGGGAGTCGACGCCGACAAGCCCGGCTATGACGGGGTGTCCTTCTGGTCGCGCGGCGGGATCGCCGACGCGCTCACTCGCGAGCTGCCCGAGCCCGTCATGCAGACCCCGGCATTCGGCGACCTGATGGGCGGGCTGACCATCGCCGGTGGGATCGCCGCGGCGTTGTACAAGCGCAAGTCGACCGGAGAGAGCTCGATCGTGGACGTCTCGCTGCTCGGGCTCGCTGCGTGGGCGATGACCCCCCAGGTGACCGCCGCGATGCTGTACGGCGGCGACCCGATCCCGACGTTCACCCACCGCGAAATGCCCAACCCGCTGGTCGGTAACTACCGGACCAAGGACGACCGCTACATCACGCTGATGATGTTGCAGGGCGACAAGTTCTACCCCGAGTTCATGACCGTCATCGGCCGTACCGACCTGATCACCGACGAACGGTTCGCCGACGGTCATTCCCGGTTCGAGAACCGCGGCGAGCTCATCGACATCATGGACGAGGAATTCGCCTCAAAGACCGTCGACCAGTGGCGCGACGTCCTCAAGCCGTTGTCGGGAGCGTGGGCCGTCCTGCAGAGAACTAGCGAGCTGCGCAACGATCCCGCCGTCGTCGCCAACGGCTACATCCCGACCGTGAACGCGATGAACGGTAAGCCCTACATCCTGCCGACCAACCCGGTCCAGTTCGACGGGCAGCACGTGCAGCCGACCGGCGCACCCGAACACGGCCAGCACACCGAAGAGATCCTGCTGGACGCCGGGATCGACTGGGACAAGATCGAGCAGTACAAGCAGGACGGGTCGGTGCTCTAGAACCGAACTACGCGCTGCGGCGAATGCTGCGCGTTCTGCCGATGTCACGCTTGAGCAGCAGTTCGCGGTCGGTTTCCGACAGCCCGCCCCAGATCCCGTACGGCTCGCCCACGTCCAAGGCGTGCGCACGACACTGGGCCAGCACCGGGCATTGGCGGCACATCTCCTTGGCGCGACGTTCACGCTGCAGGCGGGCCCGGCCGCGCTCGCCGTCCGGGTGGAAGAACACCGACGAATCCACGCCGCGGCAGAGGCCTTGTAATTGCCATTCCCAAATATCTGCATTGGGGCCTGGTAGTTGCTCCGGTTGCGGCATTGAAGTCCCTCTCTACACGCCCAGGTTCAGGCCGACTCAATCGAGCGGGTCACCGGTGACTACTCGTCGACGTTAAAGGTAGGGGCGCTAGGGAAATTCCGTCAACAGGCTGTAATCTGCCGAATGCCCAACTGCGGCTTGGGAATTTACCGCGAGTTCATCCACGCGAGGAGTTTGTTGAACCGCGAGTGCACGTTGACGTCGCGCTGTGACGAAATGTTGCAGCTCGTGGCCGAATCACGTGCCAGGCACAACAAATATGCTCATCGATGGATTTAATACTGGTGTAACTCAGAAACCATCAAGTCTTAACGGATAGCCCAGCGTGATACATATCTCTCGCAGCTCGCCTGTCGAGTCAGACCTCGTCGCGGTCGCTTTCGGCGAACAGCCCGGACGTTGGCCGTTACCGGCTGCGGCGACACCCCATCAGCGGTGGTTGCGTGCGGTCGCCGCGGCAGGGCAGGGCCGCTACGGCAGCGCGTATGCCGACCTCGCGATCCTGATGCGCGCCGAACCGTCCGGCAGGCTTGCCTCGCTCGCTCATAGCACGCAGGCGTCGTTTCTGCGCCAGCTGGGCTGGCACAGCCTGGCTCGCGGCTGGGACGGTCGCGCCTTGGCGCTGGCCGGTGGTGACCCCGAGGCGGCCGCCGACGCGCTGACCGGGCTGGCGGCCGACGCACTGGGCGTGGGGCGGCTGGCGGCAGCAGCGACGCTGCTTGGGCGGGCCGAGCCGTTGGTGGCGCAGGCGCCGCACCGGCTGGCGATACGAAAAGCCTGGGTCGCCGCCGAGCTGGCGATGGCCCGCGGCCAAGGCGCCGTCGCGGTCCGCAACGCGGAGCTCGCCGTCGAATTGGTTGCAACCACCCTTGGCGGCGCCACCCGGCACCGGGCCAAGAGCGACGTGGTGTTGGCCGCGGCGTTGTGCAGCAACGGTGCCCTCGATCGCGCGCGAACTGTCGCCGACGCGGCGCTGGAGCTCACCGGTCAATTGCGGCTGCTACCGCTGCGCTGGGCGGTGGCCGGTCTACTCGTCGACCTGGCCGGCGCAGGAAACTCGGCCGGCGAGTTGCGCGGCATCCGCGACGACTGCGCCCGCCGCGTCGAGCGTTGGGGCGGAGCCTGGCGACGGCCCTGAGCTCTGCTGGGTCACTATTGTCGTATTAGTGCCCCACCGGGCCGGGCGACGCCCGGCTCGTAACGCTGGAGATGTTGCCGTCGATGACAACGCAGGAGGAACGTCTCGACGCGGTTGTCGCCGATGCGGTGGCAGGCGATCGGGACGCGCTTCGGGAAGTACTGGAGACGATCCGGCCGATCGTGGTCCGATACTGCCGGGCCCGAGTCGGCACGTGGGAGCGGAGCGGTCTGTCGGCCGACGATGTGGCACAGGAGGTTTGCTTGGCAGCCGTCATGGCGCTGCCGCGCTACCACGACCGCGGCCGCCCGTTCTTGGCATTCGTGTACGGCATTGCCGCGCATAAGGTGGCCGACGCGTATCGCGCCGTCGGCCGCGATCTCTCCTATGCTGCGGAGTCGGTTCCCGAACGCCGGTCGACCGATGCGGGTCCCGAGCAAGCGGCACTCGACGCCGACTCGGTCACCCGGATGAGCGAGTTGCTGGAGATATTGCCCGACAAGCAACGCGAGATCCTGATCTTGCGGGTGGTGGTCGGCCTGAGCGCAGAGGAGACCGCCGCGGCCGTCGGCAGCACCGCGGGTGCGGTGCGAGTTGCCCAGCACCGCGCGTTGGCGCGGCTGAAATCCGCGATCGCTGCGGCAGGACGAGATTATGTCTGACCCAGTTGTCACACCATTTGATCAGCCCGATCCGGACGCGGTGGCCCGCACCGAGCGGTTCGTCGACGCGCTGACCAGACGCGAGCCGGTCGACTTCGTTGACGTCGCCGACTATGGCGATACCGGGGACCGGATACTGGCCGGCCTGCTGGAGGACTGGCGCGACGAGCTGAGGGGTCCAGGTCCCCGCGGAGTGTGCCCGGAGCACGACGCGGTGGCGGCGTTGAACCGCGGGCTGGCCGGGCGCCGGCGCGCTCGTCGCCGGATGGCCCTGGTCAGCGTGGTGGCCGCCGCCGTGCTCAGCGTCGCGGGATTCGGTGCCGTGCTGGGCCAGGCCCAACCCGGCGACGCGCTCTACACCGTCCGCACGGCGCTGTCGGGGGAGCCGGTGTCGATCCGCGATGCCCGGATCGCCGTGTCAGCCGAAACCGACCTGGGCCAGGTTGAGCAAATGATCGCGCTGGGCCAATGGGGTCAGGCCCAGGACAAATTGGCCACGGTCGGCGCCCACCTGCAGAGCGTCCGCGACAACGGCCGCAAACAGGGGCTCATCGAGAAGGTGAACCGGTTGAACGCGAAGGTGGCGGGCCGCGACCGCAATGCGACGATGCCGCCCAACGCGGGACCGGGCGCGGTCCCGACCATCAGCGCAACAGCCACCGTGGCGGTGATACCGCCGGGTGGTCCGGTTATCACGGTTGCGCCCAACCCATTTGGCGGTTGAGCAGATGTGGTCGTCGGAAAGCGGGAGCCGTTCAACGGCGAGTCGGGCTATTCCCGTGATATCGAAGTGTCCGAGGTGGCCTCGTTGAGCGAGGCGTCGGCGTACCCGCGGCAGTAATCCCAGGTCACGTAGGAATCGGGTTCGGGGTCGTAAGCCGGCTCGTGCGGACGCACAGTGCCGTCGACCAGCAGCTGAAGTAGGTTGGCGCGCAGCATGTCCCAGTCGTGATAGTGGTCCTGCTGACATTCGTCGCAACACACCACCAGGCCGCGAACACCTTTGTGCGCCAACAGGGCCTCGTAGACCGCCAGGTCGGCCAGATCGGCCTCGACTGCCATCCGCTCCTGAGGGTCCAGCGGTTGGCCGGGCTCCACCGCGTCCAATGCCGACGACGGATCACACGGGTCGTCGGCAAATGGGTCCGGCGGCAAACCGGGTGGAAGGTAGTCGCGCACGGCTTCCACAGTACGCAGCCGGGCGGGTATCACGCCAGCACTACCCCCGCAGCCCAACCCCCATGTCGCGGCCTCACGGGCTTCCCCGGCGCGCGTCGCCGCCACCCGGCAGGGCCCGATTGCCCGCCTTCTCCTCACGCCGCGTCGCGGCGTGCATCGTCGCTGGGCGCGAGCCGATAGGATGGCGTTCTCACTCCGCGCGCGTATGGGAGGGCCCCGGCAATGTCATCTGGCTTGTCCCGTCTCGAAGGCACCGGCGACCTGATTGTCGCGTCGTATCCCCGGGTCGGTGGTTTTCCGGACGATCCGGTGCCCACCGGCGGTGACGACCCGCAGAAGATCGCGATGCTGGGACTGACCTTTGACGACGTTCTGCTGCTGCCGGCTGCCTCCGATGTGGTGCCGGCGAACGCCGACACCTCCAGCCAGCTCACCAAGAAGGTGCGGCTGAAGGTGCCGCTGGTCAGCTCGGCGATGGACACCGTCACCGAGTCGCGGATGGCGATCGCGATGGCCCGCGCCGGCGGCCTCGGGGTCTTGCACCGCAACCTGCCCATCTCCGAGCAGGCCGGACAGGTCGAAACCGTGAAGCGTTCGGAGGCCGGCATGGTCACCGACCCGGTCACCTGCCACCCGGAGAACACGTTGGCTGAGGTGGATGCGATGTGTGCCCGGTTCCGGATCTCCGGGCTGCCGGTGATCGACGGGCTGGGCTCACTTGTCGGGATCATCACCAACCGCGATATGCGCTTCGAGGTCGACCAGTCCAAGCAGGTGGCGGAGGTCATGACCAAAGCCCCGCTGATCACCGCCCAGGAGGGCGTGACCGCGGACGCCGCGCTGGGACTGTTGCGCCGGCACAAGATCGAGAAGCTGCCCATCATCGACGGCCACGGGCGGCTGACCGGGCTGATTACCGTCAAAGACTTCGTGAAGACCGAACAGCACCCGCTGGCGACCAAGGACAGCGACGGCCGGTTGCTGGTCGGGGCCGCGGTCGGCGTCGGCGACGACGCCTGGGTGCGTGCGATGACGCTGGCCGACGCCGGCGCCGACCTGCTGGTGGTGGACACCGCGCACGCGCACAACCGGTTGGTGCTCGACATGGTCGCTCACCTCAAGGCCGAAGTGGGCGATCGGGTCGAGATCGTCGGCGGCAATGTCGCGACGAGGTCGGCGGCCGCGGCGCTAGTCGAGGCCGGCGCCGACGCGGTCAAAGTCGGCGTTGGTCCCGGATCGATCTGCACCACCCGCGTGGTGGCCGGCGTCGGAGCGCCGCAGATCACCGCGATTCTCGAGGCCGTGGCGGTCTGCGGGCCGGCCGGTGTGCCGGTGATCGCCGACGGCGGACTGCAGTACTCCGGTGACATCGCCAAGGCGCTGGCTGCGGGCGCGTCCACGACGATGCTGGGGTCGCTGCTGGCCGGTACCGGCGAAGCGCCCGGCGAGCTGATCTTCGTCAACGGCAAGCAGTACAAGAGCTACCGCGGCATGGGATCGCTGAGCGCTATGCAAGGCCGTGGGGCTTCGGGAGGTGAGGCCAAGTCGTACTCGAAGGACCGCTATTTCCAGGACGACGTGCTCTCCGAGGACAAGCTGGTGCCCGAGGGCATCGAAGGTCGGGTGCCCTTCCGTGGGCCGCTATCGTCGGTGATTCATCAACTCACCGGTGGATTGCGCGCCGCGATGGGCTACACCGGCGCCGACACCATCGAGGGGCTGCAGCGGGCCCAGTTCGTCCGAATCACCGCGGCGGGTTTGAAAGAAAGCCATCCGCACGACATCACGATGACCGCCGAAGCGCCCAACTACTACGCCCGGTGAACTGATCGAAGGACCGCTCATGCGTGACATGGTTGAGATCGGCATGGGCCGAACAGCCCGGCGCACTTACGAACTCGATGAAATAAGTATCGTGGCGTCGCGTCGCACCCGCTCTTCGCAGGACGTCACGACGGCCTGGCAGCTCGACGCCTACCGGTTCGAGATTCCCGTCATCGCGCATCCGACCGATGCGCTGGTGTCGCCGGAATTCGCCATCGAACTCGGTCGGCTCGGCGGGCTGGGCGTGCTCAACGGCGAAGGGCTGATCGGCCGCCACCCGGACGTGGAAGCCAAGATCGCTCAGGTCATCGAGGCCGCGGCCAAAGAACCCGAGCCGTCGGCAGCCATCCGGCTGCTCCAGCAGTTGCACGCTGCGCCGCTGGATCCCGATCTGCTGGGCGCGGCGGTGGCCCGTATCCGGGACGCCGGGGTGACCACCGCGGTACGGGTGAGCCCGCAGAACGCCCAGGCGCTGACGCCGGCGTTGCTGTCGGCCGGCATCGACCTGCTGGTGATCCAGGGCACGATCGTCTCCGCCGAACGCGTCGCCAGCGACGGCGAGCCGCTGAACCTGAAGACGTTCATCTCCGAACTCGACGTGCCGGTGGTGGCCGGTGGGGTGATTGACCACCGCAGCGCGCTGCACCTGATGCGCACCGGCGCCGCCGGGGTCATCGTCGGCTACGGATCGACCAGTGGAGTGACCACCAGCGGCGAGGTGCTCGGGATCAGCGTGTCGATGGCCACCGCGATCGCCGACGCCGCCGCGGCCCGCCGCGAATACCTCGACGAGACCGGCGGTCGCTACGTGCATGTGCTCGCCGACGGCGACATCCACACGTCCGGCGATCTGGCCAAGGCCATTGCCTGCGGCGCCGACGCGGCGGTGCTGGGCACCCCGCTTGCCGAGGCGGCCGAGGCGCAGGGTGACGGCTGGTTCTGGCCGTCCGCCGCCGCCCACCCGTCGTTGCCGCGGGGGGCATTGCTGCAGGTCGCGGTCGGCGAGCGGCCCCCGCTGGACCAAGTTCTCAACGGCCCGTCGGATGATCCATTCGGCTCGTTGAACCTCGTCGGCGGGTTGCGCCGGTCGATGGCCAAATCGGGCTACTGCGACCTCAAGGAATTCCAGAAGGTCGCGTTGACCGCCAGCAGCTGACAGCCTGAACGCCGGCACTCTGGCTTGCTACCGGCGGGTAAGTCCATACTGGTGCGATGGAGCCTGACTACGACGTCTTGATCATCGGTTCGGGTTTTGGGGGCAGCATCACCGCGCTGCGGTTGACCGAAAAGGGTTACCGCGTCGGCGTGCTCGAAGCCGGCCGCCGCTTCGCTGACGAGGACTTCGCCAAAACCTCGTGGAACCTGCGCAAGTTCCTGTGGGCACCCCAACTGGGCTGCTACGGCATCCAGCGCATTCATCTGCTGCGCAACGTGATGATCCTGGCCGGCGCGGGCGTCGGCGGGGGATCGCTGAACTACGCGAACACGTTGTACGTGCCGTCGCAGCCGTTCTTCAACGATCAGCAGTGGTCGCACATCACCGACTGGCGCTCGGAGCTGATGCCGCATTACCAGCAGGCGCAGCGGATGCTCGGTGTGGTCGAGAACCCGACGTTCACCGACGCTGACCGGGTGGTCAAAGAGGTCGCCGACGACATGGGTTGCGGCGACACCTTCGTGCCGACCCCGGTCGGGGTGTTCTTCGGTCCGAACGGAACCAAGACACCCGGTGAGACGGTGCCGGACCCGTACTTCGGCGGCGCCGGCCCGGCCCGGACCGGCTGCCTGGAATGCGGCTCATGTATGACCGGCTGCCGCTACGGCGCCAAGAACACTCTGCTGAAGAACTACCTCGGCCTTGCCGAATCGGCTGGGGCGCAGATACATCCGATGACGACTGTCACCAAGTTCGCACAGCGGCCGGACGGGTTGTGGGAGGTTCGCACCAAGCACACCGGACGCTTGCTGCGCCGGAAGAAGCGGACGTTCACCGCGAATCACGTGGTGCTGGCCGCCGGCACCTACAACACCCAGCGGCTGCTGTTCAAGATGCGCGACACCGGCACGTTGCCCGGTCTGTCGGATCGGCTGGGTGTGCTGACCCGCACCAACTCCGAATCGATCGTCGGTGCCGCGACGTTGAAGGTCTCGCCGGACCTGGACTTGACCCACGGGGTGGCGATCACCTCGTCGATTCACCCCACCTCCGACACTCACGTCGAACCTGTCCGCTACGGCAAGGGCTCCAACGCCATGGGTCTGCTGCAGACCTTGATGACCGACGGGTCCGGTCCCGAGGGTACGGATGTGCCGCGATGGAGGCAGCTGCTGGATCAGGCCGGCGAAGATCCGCGCGGCATCCTTCGAATGCTCAATCCGCACAGGTGGAGCGAGCGCACGGTGATCGCGCTGGTGATGCAGCATCTGGACAACTCGATCACCACGTTCACCAAACGCGGCCGGCTCGGCCGACGTCGCTACGTCAGCAAGCAGGGGCACGGCGAGCCGAACCCGACGTGGATTCCGGTCGGCAACGAAGTCACCCGTCGCATCGCCGCCAAGATCGACGGCGTCGCGGGCGGAACCTGGGGCGAGCTGTTCAACATCCCGTTGACCGCGCACTTTCTTGGTGGCGCGGTGATCGGCGACAGCGCCGAGCATGGCGTGATCGACCCGTATCACCGGGTGTACGGCTACCCGACGTTGTCGGTGGTCGACGGCGCGGCGATCTCGGCGAACCTCGGGGTCAACCCGTCGCTGTCAATCTCCGCGCAGGCCGAACGGGCCGCGTCGCTGTGGCCGAACAAGGGGGAGAACGACGCGCGGCCGCGGCAGGGTGAGCCCTATCGCCGGATCGACCCGATCGCGCCGGCCCACCCGGTGGTGCCGGCCTCAGCCCCGGGGGCGCTGCGCTGGCCTTCCCCCGCCGGCGACGATGCTGAGGAGCGGATCAGCTCGGCGGGCTGACCGCAACAACTTTCGGCATCGCCACGCCACTGCGTCGGTGCACCGGCTCGCGGCCGGGTGGCTGCGGCGGTCGCGGCAACAGCGGCTTACGTTCTTGTATTGCAACGGTTGTCGGCTCAGTCGTGGTCAGCACCAGCTCCTCGCCGGCGTGCCGGATCTTCAGCTCGCCCTCCGGACCGTCGCGCAGGGTGTAGGTGACGTCCTGGTGGGTGACCGAGACCGTCAACCGGTATTCCTGCCAGTTCAACCGGAACCGTAGGCGCGCAAAGCTATCCGGCAGTTGCGGATCGAGCGACAGGATTCCCTCGTCGTCGCGCAGGCCGCCGAAGCCGTTGACCAGAGCCATCCACGCGCCGGCCAGCGAGGCCATGTGTAAACCGTCGCGAGTGTTGGAATGCAGGTCATGCAGGTCGATCAGGGCCGCTTCGAAGGCATAGTCGTGTGCGAGCTCCAAGTGACCGACCTCGGCGCACATCACTGCCTGGGTACACGCTGACAGTGACGAGTCGCGCACCATGCGGCGTTCGTAGTAGTCGACGTTGCGGGCCTTTTGCTCCGGTGTGAATGCGTGACTCTGCCATTGCATCGCCAACACCAGGTCGGCCTGCTTGATCACCTGCGCGGGGTACAGCCGGACGTAGGGCTCGTGCAGCAACAGCGGATAGCTGTGCCTGTTTTCGAAGTCCCACTCGGCAAAGGTGGTGAAGCCTTCGCACTGCTCATGCACGCCGAGCTCTTCGTCGTAGGGGATGTGGGCCGCGCTGGCCGCGTCGCGCCAGGCGGCGGTTTCCTCGGTGGTGACGCCCAACGCCCGGGCCTTCTCGGGATGGCGGGCGCAGGCCGCGGCAGCCACCTCGAGGTTGTGCGCCGCCATCAGATTCGTGAAGACGTTGTCGCGCACGATCGCGGTGTATTCGTCGGGACCGGTCACTCCGTCGATGTGCCACACCCCGTGCCGGTCGTGGTGGCCGAGTGAGCGCCACAGCCGCGCGGTTTCAATCAGGACCTCGAGGCCGCAATCTTCTTCCAGCGAGTGGTCGCCGGTGACGATGCGGTACCGCTCGAACGCCATCGCGATATCGGCGTTGATGTGGAAGGCGGCCGTGCCGGCCGGCCAGTAGCCGGAGCATTCCTGCCCCCGAATCGTCCGCCACGGAAACGCCGCGCCTTCCAAGCCCAGTTCGGCCGCACGCTCCTTGGCCAGGTTCAGTGTCGACGCCCGCCATCGCAGCGAATCGGCAGCCGCGTGCGGCAACGTGTAGGTCAGCACGGGCAGAACGTATCCCTCACTGTCCCAGAAGATATGGCCGTCGTAACCGGTTCCGGTGAGTCCCTTGCTGGCAATTCCGCGGCCCTCGGCGCGGGCGCTCGACTGCACCAGGTGAAAGAGCCCGAACCGGACCGCCTGCTGGATGACGGGGTCGCCGTCGACCTCGACATCTGCACTGTCCCAGAACTTGTCGAGGTATTCCCGCTGTGCGTCCAGCAGGCCCTGCCAGCCGGCGTAGCGGGCACCGGCCAGCGCACCCGCGGCTTGGTCGCGCAGCGCCGGTCGGGAGCGCAGGCTCGACCAGCCGTACGCCAAATACTTCACGATGCGCAGCCGTTGGCCGGGACGCAGCCCACAGATCACCGTGGTACGGGCCAGGTCTGGGCGAGCTTCGGTGTGGACCTCGACGCGTCCCGGGACCTCGATCTCGTGATCTATTGCGGCCGACATCATCAGTCCGCTGGCTCTGGTGCGGTGCATCAGCACTGCACGGTTGTCGGTGACCTCGTGGTCGACGGGCTCCAACGGTCTGTCCAACACCGCCGAGACCCGCGGATCGCGCGAGGTTGCCGGCTGGTCCTCGTTGCTGACGAGCTCGGATTGCACTGTGATCCGGATGAATTCGTCGACGGCCTCGACCACATACTCGATCGCTGCGACGCTGCGATGGGCCAGCGACACCAGCCGCGTCGACACCAACTTCACCTGCCGTCCCGCGGGCGAACGCCACTGCACGCGGCGCTCCAGCGTGCCGGCCCTCAGGTCGAGAATGCGCTCATGGTCGATTAATTGGCCGTAGCGGACGTCGAACAACTCATCGTTGACCATCAGACGCAACACCTTGCCGTTGCTGACGTCGACGACCGTTTGGCCGGCTTCGGGATACCCGAAACCTGCTTCGGCGTACGGCAGCGGCCGGACTTCGTAGAACGAGTTGAGGTAGGTGCCCGGCAGTCCGTGCGGTTCACCCTCGTCGAAGTTGCCGCGCAGCCCGATGTGTCCGTTGGACAATGCGAAAAGCGACTCGGATTGGGCCAACATGTTCAAGTCGAGGCGGGTCTCGCGAACCTGCCACGGCTCGATGGGGAAGGCGTCTTCATTGATCATGTCTGGTTCCTAAATCAGATCGGCGAGGTCGGTCACCACGAGATCGGCTCCGTGGCTGCGTAATTCGTCGGCTTGACCCACCCGGTCGACACCCACGACCAAGCCGAAATGCCCCGCGTGCCCGGCGGCAACGCCGGAGAGGGCATCCTCGAACACCGCTGCTTCGGCGGGGGTGACGTTCAGCAGCTGGGCTGCGTGCAGAAACGAATCGGGTGCCGGTTTGCCCGCGATGTGTTCCTCGCGCAGGGTCACGCCGTCGACGCGTTGCTGGATGAACTTGTCGAGTCCGGTGATCTCGAGCACCTCGCGGGTGTTGGCACTGGAGGACACCACCGCGGTGGCCAGGCCCGCGGCGGCAACCTTTTCCAGGTAGCGGCGCGAGCCCTCGAATACCTTGACGCCGTCTTGATGCAACGTCTTCTGGAAAGCGTCGTTCTTGCGGGTGCCCAGGCCGTAGACGGTTTCTTTGTCCGGCGAATCGTCGGGATCGCCGTCGGGCAGCTCGATGCCTCGGCTGGCCAGAAACGACCGGACGCCGTCTTCACGCTTTTTGCCGTCGACGTATTTCAGGTAGTCGTCGACCGGGTCGAACGGCACGAATTTCTCGCCGGTCTGTTCGGCCCGCTGCTGCAGGAACGTGTCGAACATGACCGTCCAGGCCTTGGTGTGCACGCTCGCGGTGTCAGTGAGCACACCGTCGAGATCGAACAAGCAGGCGTGCACGGATTCCGGTAGACCCAGCACTGCGGGCCTCCCTTCTAGGATGACTTCGGTCAGGGGTGATCTCGGCCTTGGGAGATCGAGCCAGCCTCCACCTCACCATGCCCGATGCCGGTTCGCCAGGCGTTCCGACTGACCGACTGTTTTCCCGCTGTTCGGCTATCCGAGGCCGCACGCCTGCTGGATGGCGCGACCGCACCGTGGGGTCAGCTTGCGACGATGTCGACGGCCTGCAGGGGCGCGCCGCTGATCACCCGACTGCGTTGGCCGTGCACGTCGACGGGCACGTCGCCTTGCACGGTCACGCGGTGCATGAGCCGGTATTGGTCGTCGTAGTCGTCGATCGCTCGGTGCTGAGTCGCGCGGTTGTCCCAGATGGCGACGTCGCCGGGCACCCAATTCCAACGAACAGTGTTCTCCGGCATGGTGATTCGTCGTTGCAGCAACTCGAGAAGCGTCTGTGACTCGTAGTTGTCCAGCCCGACAAATCCGCGCACGAAGTCGCCGGCCACCAGGGTTCGTTCACCGGTCTCGGGATGGACGCGGACGACCGGATGTTCGGCGCGAAAGTCGATTTTCTCGAAGCGCGCTCGATGCGTTTTCTGGTCGTCGGTCTGCGCCTCGGGCGCGGCGATGTAGTCGAACCGGTTGCTGTGCAGCGCCCAGAGATTCTCGGCGAGGTGTTTGAGCGGCGTGGGCAGCGCCTGATAAGCCGCGGCGGTGGAAGCCCACAGTGTCGATCCGCCGTAGCCCGGCAGGGTCACCGCACGCAGGATGGAGGCGGCCGGATAGTTCGCGACGAACGTGACGTCGGTGTGCCAGCGGTTGGCCTTGCCGTAGTCGGAGTTTATCGGCGTGATGATCGGCAGGTTCTGCTGCTGCACCGCGGGGTGGGCGACGGGAGTGCCGATGCGCGCGGCGAAGGCATGCTGTTGGGCGTCGTCAAGGTGGTGTTGATCGCGGAAGAAGATCACCTTGTGGCGCAGCAGCGCCGCGCGGATCTGTCCGATCGTGGCGGTGTTCAGGTCGCCGGCCAGTCGTACGCCGTCGACACGCGCGCCGATGCGGCTGCCCAACTGCGTCACGGTCAGGGTGGATGTCGACGGAATCGTCATTGCGGTAGGCCTCTCGCCGATGTGTAGTCGGTCGACTACACCTGCATGCAGGGTACTGTAGTCAAATGACTACGCTTCTGTCAAGCAACGGTTCTAGACGGTCGCGCGGGCCACACCTTGGATGACGCGGAGTCGTCCGTCGGAGAGCGCTGCAGTCAGGTTGCTAGCTTTCTGCGCAAAGTCGGGGACGAAGGCTTGCAGCCCGAGGGGGCTGGGCGGCAGTGTCAAAAGCGTCTGCATCAAGGTGCCCGCCTGGTCGCTGAGGTCGTTCCAGTGGTCGATCGCGAACCCCGCGGACTCGGCGGCTCCGCGCAACCCGCCCGGCGTGGCCAGGTGGCTGACTCGGGGTTGGTCGGCCCATGGCAGTGGGTAGTCGAGTTCGCCGAGATCGCCAGTTGTGATGTCCCACAGGGCAAGCCGCCCCCCGCTGGTCAGCACCCGGCGTGCTTCACGATAGAGGTGGGCCTTGTCGGGGATATTCATCTGAACGTGCTGGCTGAAGACAACGTCGAAAGTTCCATCGGCGAAGGGCAGTTCGGCGACGTCTGCTTGATGGACCGAAATCCGCTCGTCCAACCCGACAAGTCGGTTAAGCCAACGCGCCGTTTCGCAATACTCCTCGGTCAGATCGACGGTTGTAACGTGGCAGCGACACTGATCGGCGACGAAGCGAGCAGTCCCGCCGATCCCACTGCCCGCGTCGAGCACCTGATTGTCACTTGAAATGCCGACCAGATCCACCAGTTGGCTCGTGGCGGTGCGACCCATGGTGTGGAAGTCCTCCATCATCGCGAGGTCCGCCGGCAAGAGATGGTCCAGGTCCTTTCCGGCGGCGAGGAGCGCTTGCTCAATGTTGTTGTGCGATAGGCCAGTCGAATACTGGGCAGGAATTTGGGCGTTGGTCACGTCTGCTCTCTTTCCGGTCAGGCGAGTTGCCTCATTGCTTATCACCGTGCCTGCAGGAGTATGCGGGTCATGTCGTGCGGGTTTTCCAGAGCCGAGAAGTGGCCGGTGTTCGGCAACGTGATGCGCTGGACATCGGCTAGCAGGCCGGCCACCTGGTCCCGTTCGCTGGGACGCGACCAGTCCCGCTCGCTGTAGACCAGCGTCACGGGCGCCGACACTTGCGGGTAGCGTTCCCGCGCTTGCTGGAACCCCTTGAGGCTGCGGTAGATCGCACGGGCGACTCGCGGATATCCTTTGCGGCGTCCGCTCTTCCGGAGCTCGGCGAGGAATTCCGTGTCGAGCTTGGTCTTGTCGACTACCCCGCCCCGCATCACGCCGCACAGGGTGAGCCGGTTTTCCATCAGGCCGAAAACCGGGCCCAGCCCCGGCGTCCGAATCGCGCTGACGATGAATCTGGCGAACAGGTTGCCGCGTTCGAGCCCTCCCGGGTAGTCGTAGCTGTTGAACGCGACGACTTTGCTCACGCGATCTTTGAGGTCGATCGAGGCACCCAGAGCTACTGCGCCGCCGAGTGATTCACCGGCGAGGGTGACTGCGCGCAGGTCTAGTCCGGTGACGAACTCCAGAACCGCGGCATGCAGTTCTGGTTCGTCATACCGGGCTCCCGGCACGATGTCGGACCATCCCATGCCCGGAAGATCCAGGGCATAGACGGTGTAGGAGTCCCATAGTTGCGGAATGACTCGCTGGAAGTAGTCGAGCTGGGTCCGCACGGTGTGGATGAGGACGAGCGCCGGCCCAACGCCCGCGGTGTAATACCGCAGGCGGGACCCGTCCGACCGAGTAAAGAACTTGACCTGGCCATGGCCATTGCTCCATGCATCTGTATAGCTCATGCTGCGACCTCTCCACCCTCGGGCAGTTCGACTTCTTCTGCGGCGACTGTCGATTGGCGTGCCCGCGCCGGCAGCAGCACGGTGACGATGAGGGCGGCGGACAGCGCGATAGCCGCGCAGACCAGCGATCCGACCTGTAGGCCGTCGAGGAACGCGTGGTTGACGGCATCTCGGATGGCTGGCATACGTCCCACCGCGGATTGTTCGATGACTCGGTGCGCCACCGCCATTGAGTGCTGCATTGCCGACCGGACATCGACCGGCAATCCGGCTAGCGCTGATGCCGAGCCGAGCCGACCGGAATACACCGACGCGAAGACACTGCCCACGATGGCGACGCCCAACGTGCCGCCAAGTTCGCGGGTGGTGTCGTTGACGGCCGAGCCGACCCCTGCCTTGTCGGGTGACAGGGATCCCATGATCGCCTCGGTAGCCGGCGCGGTCGTGAGACCGAGGCCGCCGCCGAGAAGCAGCATCTGCGTTGCGATCTGGCTGTAGGGCGTTGCCGCATCGACCGTGGACGCCCACGCCAGGCCGGCTGCGAACACGGTGAGCCCGCCGGCGACGACGGCGGTGCTACCGACCCGTTCGACCAGTTGTGGCCCCAGGATGCTGGCCACTACGATCGAGATGGCCACCGGCAACAGGCGCACTCCGGCTTCGAATGCGCTGTAGTTCTTGATGAATTGGAAGTACTGGGTGATGACGAAGATGAACCCGAACAATGTCAGAAAGCCCGCGGTCACGGCCAGGCTGCCGCCGGAGAATCGACGGTTGAAGAACACCGTCACGTCCAGCATCGGATGTGCGCTACGCCGCTCCCACAGCGCGAATACGGCGAGAACGGTTGCGGCCAGGGTGAAGCCAAGCGCGGCACGGGTGCTGCTCCAGCCCCAACTGGGTGCTTCGATGACGGTGTAGACGAGCGCCGTCACTCCGCCCGCGGACAACACCAACCCGGGCAGGTCGACGGGTGGTGTGGCCGGGTCGCGCGAGGTCGGAACGAACAGCACGCCGCCGACGATGGCCACCATCGCGGTGGGAACGTTCACCAGAAAGATCGAGCCCCAGGAGAAGTGTTCGAGCAGCCAACCACCGCTGATCGGACCGACGGCCACTCCGACGCCGACCATGGCCGCCCACAGGCCGATCGCCTTGGCGCGCGGTATCGGGTCGGTGAAGATGTTGGTGATCAGGCCCAGCGTGGTTGGGAAGATCACGGCCGCGCCCACGCCCATGGCGGCACGCGCAGCGATCAGCGCATCTGCCGAATGCACCTGTGCCGCAACAGCGGAGGTGATCGCGAACAGTGCTAGTCCGAAAGACAGCCAGCCACGCCTGCCGTAGCGGTCGCTGAGGCTGCCGACCGACAGCAGCAGGCCCGACATGACGAGGGTGTAAGCGTCGACGATCCACTGCAGTTGCGCGGTGTCGGCGCCGAGGTCGGCTGACAGCGTGGGCAGTGCGACGTTGACGATGGTGGCGTCCACGCTGATCGCGAAGACGCTCAGGCAGATGACGGCAAGCGCGACGACTGGGTGATCGCGGAAGACAGGATGAGATCGCATGGACAGAACTCTAAGCTTGACAGACAAGTATTTCAAGTAACTAGTTGAAAAACACGTCTGCCATTGGTAGGCTGACCAGATGTCCGCTCGAAAGAGCTATAACCAGAACTGTCCGATCGCCACAGGACTCGACATCCTGGGTGAGCGGTGGACCTTGCTGATCCTGCGGGAGCTGCTGGGAGGTCCGCGCCGCTACAGCGACCTGCGCGCCGAGCTGCCAGGTATCGCGACCAACCTGCTGGCGGAGCGCCTCAGAGAGCTACAGGACGCCGGGCTCATCGACCGCGCCGAGTTGCCGCCCCCGATTGCGCGCACCGTCTACCGCCTCAGCGACGTCGGCTGGCAGCGGGTGCCATCCGTCCTCCAAAGCATTGCCTGGCTTGGTTTGGACCGACTGGACTTGCTCGATGGCGACCCGGTGTCGCCGTTGACCGGGTTTCTCGCCGGATTCGTGATCCCGTTCGATTCGACCAAAGCCGCGGCTTTGGCTGGGACCTACCGCGCCGAAATCGACACCCGCCGTTTCGAGTTCGCGGTACAGCAGGGCCGTTTCGCCGCCGCACACAGCAAACCGGACGTGATCATCACGGTCGGCGCTGCAGATCTCATCACCGCGCGGTTAGGCTCCACCGAAGCCAAGCGCGAGGCGGCGCTGCGGCGCATTGCCTACGACGGCGAAACCGACGACGTCGACACACTGCGCGGCGTGTTTTCGCTGTAGGCGGGTGTCACGAAGCGTGGGCCGATGAACCGACCGTCGCACGCCTCTAGACTGTGCCGGTGGAGTCCGCAGCGTCCCGTCCGGTGCTGGTTGTCGACTTCGGCGCGCAATACGCCCAGTTGATCGCCCGCAGGGTGCGCGAGGCCCGGGTGTTCTCCGAGGTGATTCCGCATACGGCTTCGGTCGACGAGATCAAGGCCCGCGATCCGCAGGCGGTGGTGCTTTCCGGCGGCCCGGCCAGCGTGTACGCCGAGGGCGCGCCGCAACTGGATCCGGCGTTGTTCGACCTGGGCGTGCCGGTGTTGGGTATCTGCTACGGGTTTCAGGCGATGGCTCAGGCCCTCGGCGGCACCGTCGCGCGCACCGGCACCAGCGAGTACGGCAGAACTGAGCTGAAAGTCGTTGGCGGTGAACTGCATTCGGACCTTCCTGATACGCAGCCGGTGTGGATGAGTCACGGTGACGCCGTCACCTCGGCGCCGGACGGGTTCGAGGTGGTGGCCACCAGCGCGGGTTCCCCGGTGGCCGGTTTCGAGAACCGGTCGCGGCGATTGGCCGGCGTGCAATACCACCCTGAGGTCTTGCACACTCCGCACGGCCAGCAGGTGCTCACCCGGTTCCTGCACGAGTTCGCCGGCATCGCCCCGGACTGGACGCCGGCCGGCATCGCCGAGGCGTTGATCGCACACGTCCGCAACCGGGTCGAGGATGGTTACGCGATCTGCGGGCTGTCCGGCGGGGTGGATTCGGCGGTGGCCGCCGCGCTGGTGCAACGTGCCATCGGGGACCGCCTGACGTGTGTGTTCGTCGACCACGGACTGCTGCGTGCCGGCGAGCGCGCGCAGGTGCAGCGCGACTTCGTCGCCGCTACCGGTGCCAACCTGGTGACAGTCGACGCGGAGGCGACCTTCCTCGACGCGCTGTCCGGGGTGACCAATCCCGAGGGCAAGCGCAAGATCATTGGCCGGCAGTTCATTCGCGCGTTCGAAGGGGCTGTGCGAGATACTTTGGCAGACAAGGATATTGAGTTCCTGGTGCAGGGGACGTTGTATCCCGATGTGGTGGAATCCGGTGGAGGTACCGGTGCTGCGAACATCAAGAGTCACCACAATGTCGGCGGTCTGCCCGACGATCTGAAGTTCGTTCTCGTCGAACCGTTGCGGTTGCTGTTCAAAGACGAGGTGCGCGCGGTCGGGCGCGAACTGGGCCTGCCGGAGGAAATCGTTGCGCGCCAGCCTTTTCCGGGGCCAGGCTTGGCGATCCGTATCGTCGGTGAAGTTACCGCGGCGCGGCTGGAGACGCTGCGTCGTGCCGACTCGATCGCGCGCGAGGAGTTGACCGCGGCGGGTCTGGACCAGCAGATCTGGCAGTGCCCGGTGGTGCTGCTCGCCGATATCCGGTCGGTGGGCGTGCAGGGCGACGGTCGGACATACGGGCATCCGATTGTGCTGCGACCGGTGTCCAGCGAGGACGCCATGACCGCCGATTGGACTCGGGTGCCTTACGACGTGCTGGAGCGGATTTCCACCCGGATCACCAACGAGGTCGCCGCGGTCAACCGCGTGGTTGTCGATGTCACCAGCAAGCCACCCGGCACCATCGAGTGGGAGTGACTCGGTAGCGTCCTCGCGGCCGATACCGCGCTGATCCCATTGGCGGGACTGTTCGAGATCGCCGCCGTCGGGTGGGCGACCTGGTCAGCCCGTTCTTCGATGTCTATTGACCGCCACGTCGGCCTCGTGATACCAACTACGCAATTGAAAACAGTATTTTCAATTGCTTGGTAGTTGCACCTGGCTGGAGTGACAACGTGGCCGATGAAGCCGAAACGACGGGCTCACAAGCCTGGAAAAACCCGATGGCATGGCTGCCCCACACGATCGCGGAGGCGGCGCTCGACGGCGGAGACGACCAGGCGGCCGACCTCTCGGAGGCATGGAATCACTTGCAGGAGCGGCTCAGTGCCGCCGAGCAACTGGTCAGGACCGCACCGGTCAACAAGAACCGCCTCGACTACGCGTCGGGCATGCGCCACCTGATGGTGCTGCTGGCGGTCGGCGCGGACGTGGCGCTTCGCGTCGACCCCGACCCCGTCCTCGCGGTCAACCGCGCCAGCATGGACGACATCGTGACCTGGGGCCTGGAGTGTCCGGATTGCGTGTACATGAATGCGAGCCTGCGCGCGGGGGAGACCTATCGACTCTTCGGCAACCGGGGGACGGCGCGCTACGTCGGACTGCAGATCATGGACGGCATCGCGGCGACCTCGAACTGCCTCGTCGACGATCTCGACGTCGCGGCGGACGGAAGCTTCGCGGTGATCCTGTCCGGCGACGAGCACAACGGCAACTGGCTGCGACTTGCCGGCGATCATCCGACGCTGACCGTGCGGAACTTCCTCTACGACTGGGACACCGAGGTTTTGGCGACGCTGAAGATCGAGCGGGTCGGCGACGAGGTGATCCCCGAGGCCCGGCCGATCGAGCTCGATGTCTCCGTGTCTCGGCAGCTGCATGCGTTGGGGGACTTCGTCTACGACAATCTGAAATTCTTTCTCGATTTCGGTGCGATGCCGCCGGCAAACGGTTTCATTCCGCCGATGGACATGAGTGAGATGGGCGCTGCGGCCGAAAACCGTCCTGTGATCGGCAGATTCGAGCTCGAGCCGGATGAGGCGCTGATTCTAGAGGTGGAACCCCCGGTCGGCGTGTACTGGAGCATCTCGTTGGGCAATCCGTGGCTGGAGACCATCCACTACGGTCGCCATCAATCCAGCCTCAACGGCCATCAGGCGGTCCTGGACCCCGACGGGATCTTCCGGGCCGTCATCGCTGCGAACGACCCCGGGGTGGCGAACTGGTTGGACACCATGGGACACAGCAACGGTGCAATGCTATTGCGTTGCGTGCGAACGGAAACCGCCCCGGTGCCCGGTACCCGCGTGGTCAAATGCGACGACGTCATCTCGTCGTTGCCCCCGGGCAGCAGGATGACCGCCCCCGATGAACGCGCCAGGGTCATCGAAGGCCGGCGACGCGCCGTACACGAAAGGTTCTACCGATGAGTTTCTCTGCTGACGAACTCGAGGACGGCGCCCGCGCCGCGACCGGACTCGACGATTTCGGCTCGCCGTATTACCGCGAGGGTCTCGAGCAGACCGTTGCCGCGTTGAACACCGAGGCCAAACTCAACGATCTGGGCCGGGTGATGCAGCATGCCACCATCAGCAACGCGCTGATTCAGCGACTCAAGATCGTGGACACCTACAAGAACCATCCCGAGATCGCCGACGAGGTTGTCGATGGCCCGGTCGTCGTGCTGGGTCTGCCCCGCACCGGTACCACCGCGCTGAGCCAATTGGTCGCTGCCGATTCACAATTCAGGTCATTGCGGGTGTGGGAATCCCAGGCGCCCACCCCACCGCCGGAGTCCGCCACGCAGCACCACGACCCGCGGATCGCACAAGCCGCCGAGGGCATTGCGATGATCTCGCAGATGTTCCCCGACTTCCAGACGATGGTCAGTTCCGAACCCGAGGCCTCGACCGAATGCCAGGACCTGATGGGCATGAGCTTTCGCACCTTCCACTTCGACGGGGTGGTCCGGGTACCCGGTTACGTGGAGTGGCTGCTGCAGACGGACATGCGCGAGACGTACGCCTTTCACAAAGACGTGCTCAAATTGCTGCAATGGCACTGCAAGCCGAATCTGTGGCACCTGCGCACGCCGGTGCACATGTTCGCACTCGATGCGTTCGTCGAGGCCTATCCGAACGCGAAATTCCTGTGGAGTCACCGTGATCCGGCGAAGGTACTGGGATCGGTGTGCAGCCTCATCGCCTACGTCCGCAGTTGGAGCAGCGATCGTCGGGATCCCGAAGAACTCGGCGCCGAACAGCTGGCATGGTGGGCCGAAGGCATGCGGCGTGCCATGGAATTCCGCAGGAAGTTCGGTGACGACCGGTTCGTCGACGTGTCATTCGCCGACTTGCAATCCGACTCGGTCAACACCGTGGCCGACAGCTACGAAAAGCTCGGCCTCACATTCTCCGATTCGGCCCGGGCGACGGTGCAGCAGTGGGCAGACGACCACAAGCCCGGTCATCGCGGTACCCACAGCTATGACTTGACTGACTACGGGTTGACCCCCGAACGAGTACACGAGGCGTTCGCCGACTACATCGCCACCTACGATGCGTCTGCCTGAACGGGGCGATACGGTCCGGACCGGCGGGCGCCAAAAAGTCGCGCCGGATCCACAGACGCGTGCGGCGTTCGTCACTGCCGCCACCGAAGTCATTCGCGCTGAAGGCGTTCAGGCGGTGTCGGTCGCGCAGCTACTCAGCAGGACGAACTCGAGTACCCGGGCCTTCTACCGCCACTTCGACTCCAAAGACCAGTTGATCGCGGCGGTGTTCCTCGAGATGGCACACGCCGAGGTCGCACGGCTAGAGCAGCGGATGTCCGATGGCCGCGATCCGGTCGGTGCGGTGGCGGCATGGATCGACGGGCGGCTGGACATCGCCTTCAATACGCAGATTCGCTCCGACCTGCGCCAGATGTCTCTGGAGGCGCAGACCCAGATGTTCGTGGCGCCCGAGGTCGTCGCGCCCGCATACCGCGAGATCCTTCGCCCGCTTGTCGAACAGCTCGCGCGCGGAAAGGATCTGGGCGTGTTCCAAGAGATCGATCCCGACGGGGCGGCGCTGTCCATCCACGGCGTGGTGTGGGCCAATGTCGAACGGCACTGGGCGACGGCGGCCCGCGATCCCAAGGAGCTCCGGGACCGCGTACGACGCTTCTGCCTGGGGGGCCTGGGGCTTACATCCGAAGTGATCAGTGCTGCCGTTGCGGATGAGCAGAATCGACGTGGTCGGGGGAGTAGTCGATAACCGGAGATGAATCGCCGTACACATCGAGGGTGTGCAGAAAACGATGCAGTCCCATCGTTGAGGCGCAAGCGAATCCGAGTTCGATGATCTGCGCTGCGGTGAAGTGCTCGCCCAATCGGCGGTAGAACTCGTCGTCGATCAAGTGATGGTCGCTTGACAACAGGTCGAGGAATTCCACGGCAATTCGCTCCTGCGCCGACAGGGACTCGTGGCCCGGTGTCAGCAGGCATACCACGTCGTCGTCGGTGATCGAGTCGTGCTTGCGCGATTGGCTGCAGGGCTCGCATTCGCCCAATTGGGCGCTGCGGATACGCAACAGCTCCAATATCCTTCTGCCGAGCAGGGTCTCGGCACCCATATGGGTCCTGGCCATGTCCACCTGGGCGAGTTGGGCGCTGCGATAAGCGAAGATCTGTAATGGCACCGGTGTGGCGTAAAGGCCTGCGGCGACTCCTGCTTCAACGATGTCTCGGGAATGCTTGCTCAGCTGGTCCATCGGGACGGGTTCGATACGAGGCATGATCTTCGGATCCTTCGGTCAGGTCGGTCCCAGGGCGTAAGCACCGGTCTCCGGATGGTGATACCAACCGCTGCCGGCGTGGGTTCCGCCGTCGACGTGAATCGTCTGCCCGGTGATATAGCTGGACAGGTCGGACGCCAGAAATACTGCGGCTCCGGCCATCTCGTCGACGTGGCCGGCACGGCCCATCGGGACAACGTGACCGAATCGTTCTTCAGACCCGGCCGGAGCCATCTGCATGATCCCTTCGGTCACCGTGATGTCGGGGGCCAGAGCGTTCACGCGGATGGCATGCGGGGCGAGTTCGAGAGCCGCGGTCTTGGTGTAGTTGATCACTCCGGCCTTGGCTGCCGCGTACGTCGCGAAACCCGGTGCGGCGCGCACACCTTCGATCGATGTGACACTGATGATGCTGCCTGCCAGCTCATGCTCGACGAGGACTCGGGCTACCCGCTGGGTGCAGAGGTAGACATGCCGCAGGTTGGATTTGTATAGCGCGTCCCAGCCGTTCTCGCTGGTGTCGAGGATCCCGGACCAGAAGACCCCTCCGGCGTTGTTGACCAGGATCGTGACAGGCCCGAGCTCTGCTGTGGTCTGGGTGAGTGCGGCATCGACCGCGGCACTGTCGCGGACGTCGGTGGGGATGCCCAGTGCGCCGATTTCATCGGCAGCTGAAGCGCACGAAGTGGGGTTTTGTTCCCAGATGGACACCTTCGCGCCAAAAGCCTTCAAACCCGCTGCGATGCCGCGGCCGATACCCGCTCCGGCGCCGGTGACGACCGCGACGCGGTCTGTCAAAAGAATGCTTGCCGGATCGAGCGCCATACGATAAGGATAGAGTAACAGCTGGTCATTCATTACAAATGCCACATAATCTGTCGTGCATGTAACGAAGGGTTCGGGCATGGCCACTACGATTTTCGTCACCGGTGCCACCGGCCAAACCGGCGGGAACGTCTGTGAACAGCTGATCGAGCGCGGCGACCACGTCCGCGCACTGGTCCGCAACCCGGATGAGGCGGCGGCACTGGGCGGGATCGGTGTCGAGTTGATCAAGGGCGACATCACTGATGCCGACGACGTGCTGCGCGCGGCCAAGGGCGCCGAGGCGGCTATCCACTGTGCGGCGCTCCTCGGCGGCGCCAGTCAAGACCTCGAAGACTTCAAGGCCGTCAACGTGGTCGGCACTGCCAACGTGCTCGACGCGGCGAACAGGCGCGGAATGCGGCGGGTCGTCGCCCTGAGCACGGCCACCTTTATCAATCTGAGCACGGACCTCGGCTTCGAAGAAGCACCCGTTCTGGAGAACCCGCCGGACGATCCCTACACGGTGACCAAGCTGGCCGCGTTCCTGGAAGCTCATCGACGTGCTGCTGAGGGCGAAGACGTGCTGACCTGTCACCCAGGGGCAATTTTCGGCCCCGGACTGGTCGTGGACAGGGCATTGCACCGCACCAGCTTCAACCGGGTGTTGTTGGCCGGTATGCGCGGAAAGATCAAGCGCTATCTGACATTTCCAGTGACATGGGTAGCGGGCGGAGATGTCGCCAGGGGTTCGATCGCGGCGTTGGACCGTGGGATGCCCGGCGAACGCTACCTTTTGGTGGGGCAGCCGAGCGACACCCTGAGCACCGCGGCCGGCATCAATCGGGCCTGCGCGATCGCCGGAGTCGACCATCGTGTGGAAGATCTCGACTACCGATCCGACCCGCAAGCTTTGACGGCCGCGTTCGGGCCCACCTTGATGGCCATCGCGGAGGCCGCGGCCAAAGACGTGCGTAAGCCCAGGACGGGGGACAATCTGACCACCCGGCGCCTCGGCTATGAGCCGATGTCGTTCGACGACGGATTACGCTTGCTGATCCCTTGGCTGCGCGAACTCGGGCGCCTTGACCCGGTAGTCGCGTGAATCCCGTTCTGAAGCAGAGGGTTTGGTACCTTGTCGATTGTTGAACCGCGGCGATCCGCCTCCGATCACGGTGATCTTTCCAATCGTATCCTGGACGCGGCCCGACGACTCGTTCTCAGGACGGGCGCCCGCAAATTGTCGCTGTCTGACGTGGCCTCGCTCGCCGGAGTGTCACGGCCGACCATCTATCGCTACTTCGCGTCAAAAGAGGACTTGATCGATGCGCTGGGAACACAGGAGCGGCGGCGATTCGACGCGGCGATGGAACGGGCGATGAGCGACGTCGCCGGCGTCGCACGATTGGAGGCTGCGCTCGATGTGGTGGCGACTTTTGTGGAAGATCAGCCGCCCGGGCGCCAACTCGACCTGGATCCCGGATTCGCGCTGGAACAGATGGCGCAGGCGTTGCCCATGATCACCGATAGGTTGGCGGTGGTATTACGGCTGTGTGCACGTGAAGGCGGGATCGCCGCCGCGACGAGCGCTCGCGGACTTGCTGGTGCGATCGCGCGAGTGGGGTTGAGCCACTACATGTTTCCCGATGTCGACCCGAAGGCGGTGCGCGAGCAGATCCGCGCCGCGGCCGGTCTTCCTGATACGCCTGGTGGGAGGACGCGTTGACCAACGCATCGGCTGGAACAACGTGCCGGTGCGCATATTGGCCTGAGTTAGCTGCTGGCCTCTGCGGAACGCTTCCGCTTGACCTTGTCGGTGGGTGGGTATTGACTGATTGTGTTCGAACAAACATTCGAACATCAGGAGTAACACCCGTACCGCAGGAGTAGCTGATGACGGCGATGCTTGCTTCCCAACAGCCGCCTATTGACCGTGCTGAACAGCTGAAACAGCTGCGACGGCAGATGGCGGCGGTATCCGGGAAGATCGGCTCCCCTCGGCGCGGCCACGCCCACGTGGACGACCTGCTTCCGGATTCGGAGGCCAGGCTTCCGGTTCCGCATTTGCTGACCACCGTGTTGCCCGACGCGTTGCCACGGGGGACGGTTGCGGTGCTCTCGGGTGCCCGTTCGCTGCCGCTGAGCATGGTGGCCGCGGTGACGGCCACCGGCGGGAACGTTGCCATCGTCGGCCAACCGGATGTCGGCCTGCTGGCCGCGGCGGAAATGGGAGCCGATCTGAGCCGGCTTGCGGTGATCCCGGACCCGGGGACCGACCCGGTGGAGGTGGCCGCGGTGCTCATGGACGGGATGGATCTTATCGTGCTGGCGCTGGGAGGGCGGTCGGTGCCGTTGATCCGGGCCCGGGCCGTGGTGGCCCGTGCTCAGCAGAAGGGCTGCACGCTGCTGGTCACCGATGGCGACTGGCAGGGCGCGTCGATACGGCTGAAAGCTCGAGTCTGCGGTTACGAAACGACGTCGGACAAGCCGGGTTTCGGACGAATCAGCAAGGTCCGGCTCGAAGTGTGCGCGGCTGGGCGGGCGATCAGACGGGCTCGGGCGGGGTAAGTCGGTGACCGCACGGGTATTGGCGATGTGGTGCATGGACTGGCCCGCAGTAGCTGCAGCGGCTGCCGCGGGACTGCCCGCGACCGCTCCGGTCGCCGTCACGCTGGCCAACCGGGTGATCGCCTGCTCGTCGGCGGCCCGTTCGGTAGGTGTGCGGCGAGGGCTGCGACGACGCGAGGCGTCGGCCCGCTGTCCGCAACTGCACGTGGTGGCCGCCGATTCCGACCGTGACGCTCGCTTCTTCGAGGGGATCGTCGTGGCGGTGGACGATCTGGTGCCCCGTGCCGAGGTGCTGCGTCCTGGCCTGGTGGTGATGCCGGCCCGCGGGGCGGCCCGCTTTTTCGGGTCCGAGCAGCAGGTCGCCGAGCGGCTGACCGATGCAGTGTCCGCGGCCGGTGCCGAGTGTCAGGTCGGGATAGCCGATCAACTGTCCACCGCGGTCTTCGCCGCCCGCGCCGGCCGTGTCGTGGCGCCGGGAGAAGACGCGCGGTTTCTGTCGGCGTTGTCGATCCGCCAACTCTCCACCGAGCCCAGTCTGTCCGGTCCGGGGCGGACAGATCTGGCGGATCTGTTGTGGCGGATGGGAATCCGCACCATCGGGCAGTTCGCCGCGCTGTCGCGCACCGACGTGGCTTCCCGGTTCGGGGCCGACGCGGTGAGCGCGCACCGGTTCGCCCGCGGTGAGCCCGAACGCGGACCGTCCGGTCGCGAGCCGGCGGCCGAACTCGATGCCGTGCTGCGCTGCGATCCACCGATCGACCGGGTCGATGCTGCGGCATTCGCCGGGCGCTCGTTGGCCGGCGCGTTGCATCAGACGTTGATGGCCGCCGGTGTGGGTTGCACCCGGCTGGCTGTCCATGCCGTCACCGCCAACGGCGAAGAGCTGAGCCGGGTTTGGCGATGCGCCGAGCCGTTGACTGAGGAGGCCACGGCCGACCGGGTGCGCTGGCAGCTGGACGGCTGGTTGAACACCCGGATTTTCGTGGATCGACCTACCGCGGCGGTGGTGCTGTTACGGCTGCATGCGGTGGAGGTGGTATCGGCGGGGGCGCTGCAGTTACCGCTATGGGGTGGTCTCGGCGAAGAAGACAGGATGCGGGCCCGTCGAGCGCTGGTGCGGGTGCAGGGCCTGCTCGGTCCGGAGGCGGTGCAAGTGCCGGTGTTGTCCGGTGGTCGCGGGCCGGCCGAGCGCATCACGTTGACACCGCTGGGTGACGAGTTGGTACCGCGCGCCGACGCGTGCCGGCCATGGCCTGGTCAATTGCCGGAGCCATCACCAACGGTGCTGCTCGATGATCCGGTGGAATTGCTTGATGGTCAAGGTAATTCGGTTCGGGTTACCAGCCGCGGGCTGTTCTCCGCCGACCCGGCACGGCTGACCGCCCGCGACCGCGACGACCGGCTGCGCTGGTGGGCCGGACCATGGCCCGTCGACGAACGATGGTGGGATCCGGATCACGCGGGCGGCCGTACCGCACGTGTGCAGGTACTCCTGGACGGCGAGCGGGCAACCGATCCCGGTACCGCGCTGCTACTGTGCTACCGCCAGCGGAGGTGGTATCTGGAGGGAATCTACGAGTAAAATCCGCGCCACCAGCCCCCTGCACAACGGTACGATCAGGCTCAATCCACCAGCGGCCAAGGGGAAGACGCGTCTTGCCTGACATCGAAGACGAACAGCGGACGGTCTGGCAGCGGCTCTCCCTGAAACAGCTGTGCTGGACCGCCCTTGCTGTCATCCTCGTCGCCACGGCTGCGTTCGGCGGCTTGCAGACCGCACACCACGTCACGGCCATCTCGTTGGGCCAGACGTACAACGCCGGGGCATTGCGCGTTACATCGCATTCGGTATCGCTCACCGATCACCGGGACGGATTGCCACGACTGTCGCCGGAATGCCGATTTCTGGTGTTGAACGCGACGATTCAAAACACCGCCAACGAGTCCGTACCCTTCCCGCTCAGCGGCGCATTGGGTGGGGGGCCTGGCGACTGCGCGCCCCAGAAACCCAGGAACAATGAGCTGTTCGCCATCACCGGTAACGCCGGTCGATACGCAGCAGCATTCCGCGGTCACGAGGGCATCGACGTCCCATCCATCGATTCTGGATTCACCAACGATTACTCGGTGGTCTGGGCGGTGTCCACGGCCGAACTGAGGCGCCACCCCGACGTCACCATCCGTATCTACAAAATGTCCACCTATGTCTCGACTTTCATCATCGCCCACCGCTGGGCCGGCGATGCAGACCACTACGCCGAATTGCGAATCCCTACCTCGGAGTTGCCGTGACCGCATGGAGAACGCTATTGCCGGCAGCCCGCTTGGTGCTGGCTGTTGTCCTGCTGGCGACCGCAGGACTGATGTGGTCGTGGCTGCCGACGAAACTGCAGTCATGGGCCCCCATTGACGTACCCGGCACGGTCGGACAACGCGTCGCCGGCCGCAACCTCGCCGTCACCGTCCACCGCGCCTATCTGGCTCGCGAGGTAACCGCGAATGGGACCCATGGACTCAACCGGTTCCCCTCACAAGGTGTGTGGCTCGTGATGATGATCAGCTACGAACCCTTGCTCATGCCGCAAGCACCACGCTTCGACCTTCGAGCCGACGGCAGAACCTTCGATACGAACTTGTCCGGATTCCACGGCATTGCGCAACCCGACCTGCCGATGAGCGGAGCACTGTCCTTCGAGTTGCCGCAAATCCCGCACAGCGCCACCCTGCTGGTCTCCAACAAACTCACCGATAGCAGCACGGCAACCATGGACTTCCAACCGCTGGATTCCCGAGTGGCCATCACCATACCGTTGACGGGTGTAGCGCCGGTAGCCTCGCTGAATCTCAGTGAGCTGAACAAGAAATGAAGGACTGGATCCGCCGCAACGGCCGAGCCCTACTGATCAGTCTCCTGATGACAGAGCTGATCGGGATCACCATCATCCTGCCCGCCTGGCGCGAACACATTGGCTACCAGAAACCCAAGCACACCGTGCCCTATGGTCAGTCCATCGTCCTCGGCGGCATCCGCTGGCAACTCACCCTGGTGAAACCGCCCGATCCCCATGAGCTGCGAGGAGACGATTCCTACTTACCGGAGAACATCTACGACCTCTCACCAAACACCCGGCTGGCCACCTACCTCTTTCAGAGGACCCAGGACGGAAAGCCGGCGAGCCTTCCGGACGGCTTCAGCGTGTGTAGTTCGAGTGCGAACGCGGGCAACCAGCAGTGGACCAAGCAGTCCTACTCGCTGGGGATAACCGAATGGCAATTACAGCGCAACGTCACCACGATCTGTTCCCCCAAATACCGAGAGCCCCTACTGCAAGCGTTCATTGTTCCCAAGGATGTCCATATCACTTCAGTCGATGTCCAGTTCTTGCCGACCTCGTGGGACAACTCAAAGCAGTTGTCGAAGGCGACCGATTTACTGGTGATCCGTTTCGACACCGGATAATTCGTGGCTGACTTGCTCGGCGCGAACCTGGTCGACACAGAACCAGTACGCCGCCGCCACCAGCGAGATACGCAATGGCTCGACGACGGCTCCGACCAGCGCGCGGATGAGTTCTTCGTAGGTTTGCCACCACGGCCATTCGTGCGGGCCGATCAATAGCGCCACCCCCCGCCACAGATAGCCGTCGCTCACCCTCTGATCGAAATATGCACCGTTGGGCGCCAACAACACTGAGCCGGTGAACGCCAGTACAAAAAAAGCAATCGGAAGCGCACCGCCGTGCAAAATCAGTCGCCATGCATCCGCAATCGGCCCGAACCGGCCCAGCTGCGATCGGGTGAACTCGACTGCGCGTCTGCGGATTTCGGCCGGAACTCGCTGCCAGCGGGGTTGAGCTGCGTTTCGGCCGCGCTCGATCACACTACCGACCGCAGATCCGGCCCGCTCGCCCAACAACACTCGCCGCGCGCCCGCCCAGGTCGGCGTAAACGGCGTTCCGTAGACGACTGAACCGATCGCCAGCCAGGCAAGCGCCAGCGCCAACACCGACGCCGTCGCGCCGAGGACGCTTCCCGCTGCATTCCACCAGTGCGCCAGCCAGGCCACATGGGAGAACACCATGTCGCGAACATTGCCCAGCCACACCACGATCCGGCGCTCTCGAATCCACTTGGGGGATCCGAACAGAACGACGGTCGAGGCCTTGACTGCGAAATACAGCCACACCACTTCCAGATAAGCGGCGATGATCAGGCTCCAGCGCGGCAACCGCTCTCGAAATCGGGCCATGAGTTGGCGCAATACGAACGCGATCAGGATTGCGCCCCAAAGATTGGGACCGACGTGAGCGTTGAAAATCGCTTTGGCAGCATCCATCTTCCAGTCGCTGACCAACGCATGGCTCATGCTGGTGATGTAGGTGTAGTAATCCTGGACGATCAACTTCCAGGCGGCGTAGATCACCAAGAACGGCAAAAGTGCCGTCATCACGACATCGAAAACACCCTTGGCCTGCTGCCCGTCAGTCTCAACCCGTTGCAGCCCCGGCACGGCGGAGCGAATGACCAAAAACATGGCCAGGTAAGTCAACAGCCGCGCCAACGGCGCGAGCGGAAGGATCAGGCTTCCCCAGAAATCGCCGTGGCTCAGGCCGAGCTGGATGGCCAGATGCACCGCCCAGTACCGCAGGAACCAGCCGATCAGATAGATGGCAACCAACCAGGGCCAGGTCTGCCACCACAGGCTGATGGTCCGCCGCAGGATCGTGAGCACTGCACCTCCCGGGGCCTAACGATAGCGGCTCGACGGGCAGCGGCAGGGCAGGTTTTAGCCCAGCGACGCGGCGAGTACCCCTACCCGATCGACGAACCGGTCGAAGAACACCGTCGGGTCGACGTCAACGCCGATCAGCGCATTGGGCTTTCGGCCCAAGCGTCCCGACCAATCGGTGACCGTCATGCCGCGGGTCAGCGTGCCCGCCAGCTCGACGTCCACGGTGGCGTGCCGGGTGGCGACGAGCTGCGGGTCCAGTGCGACGGCAGCGGCCAGTGGATCGTGCAAGTGCGCTTGATACCCGTGCCCGAGGCGGTGGTAGGACTCCAGGTAGAAGCGTGTCGCGTCCTCGATCACCCGAATCAGCGCATTGGACGCCGACGACCGGGTGCCCGGCCGGTCCGCGACGCTCAACGCGGTGGTCGTCGCGCCCGCAGCGGTTGCCAGCCTGATCAGGATGTCCGGGGTGATGGTGATCTTTCGGGTCACGTCCAGGCCGCAGAGGATCGGAAGGCTTTGCGGCTCAGCGCCTTCCGCGGGTGACCAGGCGGCGAAGACCTCGGCGGCGGCCTCCGGGTCCACCGCGATGTTCCACTCCGCCACTGGATTTGTGTTGCCGCGATAGTCGTACGCCCCACCCATGATCACCAACCGGCGCAACAGTCTCGGCAGCGCAGGCTCCTTGCGCAGCGCCAGCGCCAGGTTGGTCAGTGGTCCGGTGGCCAGTCCGATCAGCTCTCCCGGATGCTGATGGGCGGCCCGGACCCACTCCGATGCGGCGTCATCGCCGCAGCGGAGACGATTGGTCGGCGGCAGCTCGGCATATCCCAGACCGCGCGGACCGTGGACCGTCCCCGCCAGCAGGGTGCGCGAGTTCAGCGGATGGTCGGCCCCTCTGGACACCGGTACGCCATCGACGCGACAAAGGTCAAGCAGACCGAGATTGTTCTCGCAGACTTGTTCCACCCCAACGTTTCCGCCGGTCGAGGCGATGCCGACCAATTCGGCGTCCGGACTGGCCAGCAGGTAGATCAGTGCAATGGCGTCGTCGACGCCGGTGTCGACATCGGCGAAAACTGGTGCGGCGGACACCGCGGCAACGATACCGGCAGGGACTACCAGTGCACGCCGGGTATCAGGCGAACCGCTCGCTTGACCGGGCCGGGCACCCGGAGACGGGCCACCGCGGCACGGGCAGGTTGTTTTGGACGGCGTGAAGATCGCTGTTCCACACCGGTTTCCGCCGGTGTACCGCCGCGCGCCGCGGCCGAATCCGGATAGCCGAGGTACACCTGATGCAGAATCCGACGTGACAGCTTGGGGGTGAAGTAGTGACCGGCCTCGGAGAGCGTGCCCAACGGGGTGTCGATCCGCAACGGCTTGTCGATCAGTCCGCGTACCACCATCGCGGCCGCGTGTTCGGCGGTGATCGGCGGAACCGGGTTGAGCCGGCGGGACGGTTTGATCATCGGGGTAGCCACCAATGGCATGTGCACATTGGTGAACGTGATGTGGTCGGAAAGCGTTTCGGTGGCAACCACTTCGGAGAAAGCATCGAGCGCGGCCTTGGTGGGCAGATACGAACTGTACTTGGGGCTGCGCGCCTGGACGCCGGCGCTGGAGACATTGACGACGTGACCGAATCGGCGCTCACGCCAGTGTGGCAGCAACGCCAACACCATCCGCACCGCGCCGAAGTAATTGACCGCCATCACCCGCTCGTAGTCATGCAGCCGGTCGGTCTGGTTTACCACGGACCGGCGGATCGAACGGCCCGCGTTGTTCACCAGGTAGTCGACGTGATCGAAGCGGCCCAGGATGTCCTTGACGGTGTGCTCCACCGACGCGGAGTCGGTGACATCGCAGGTGAACGCGTGGGCCTGGCCGCCGTTGGCGCGAATCTCCGCGACCAGATCGTCGAGCGCGTCAGCGTTTCGGGCCAGTGCGAAGACCGTCGCACCTCGTTCGGCGACCGCGATGGCCGATGCCCGGCCGATGCCGCTGGAGGCTCCGGTGATGATCACCTGCCTGCCGACCAGCGCGCCCTGCGGGTCGTCGCGTCGGGCCCGGTCGGGATCGAGATGCTCGGCCCAGTACCGCCACAGCGCGGGTCCGTAGCTGCCGAACTCCGGCACCGCAATCCCCGTGCCGCGCAATGCGTTCTGCGTCTGCTCGGAGTTGAATGTCGGAGCCAAGTCGACGACGTCGAGGACTTCGCCGGGAATGCCCAGTTGGGTGGCGACCATGTTGCGCCAGACCTTCGGCCGGCCACGCACTTTGAGCAAGGGTGCCGCCACCGAGCGGGGCAGTGACCCGCGCAGCGGCGGCAAACCGGCAGCGGCCGCAACCCCCCGATAAATGCCACGCAGCCCAATGGTTTTCGGCGAGGTCAGATGGAAGGTTCGGCCGTCCCAAGAAGGCGAGCCGTCGGCGTGTATCAGCGCGACCATGGCGTCGGCGACGTAGTCGACCGGAACGATGTTGGTGCGAGCGGTGTCGGGCAACATGATCGGCGTCAGCCGGGGCAGCACGGCCAGCTTGGCCAGCACGCCGAAAAAGTAATACGGCCCGTCGATCTTGTCCATCTCGCCGGTGCGCGAATCGCCGACCACGACGGCCGGCCGATAGATCCGGTACCGCAGCCCCGGCGTCGAGCGCACCAGCATCTCGGCTTCGAACTTCGTCTGGTGATACGGCGTCGGCAGCTGTTGACCGATGTCGAAATCGGCTTCGGTGTATTCACCGTGGAAGTCGCCGGCCACCGCGATCGACGAGACGTGGTGCAGCGTGGCATCGAGTCGGCGTGCCAGCTCGATGACGGCACGGGTGCCTTCGACGTTGGCGGCACGTTGCTCGGATTCGGCGGCGGTGATGTCGTAGATCGCCGCGCAGTGCACCACATGATCGACATCCGGGCCCAGCTCGGCGACGGCCTCGTCGGCCAACCCGAGGTTCGGCTCGGTGAGCTCGCCCACCAGCGGTTTTGCCCGCTCACCCCAGTGGCCGGCCAGCTGTTCGAAGCGACTCAGCGATGAGCGGCGAACCATGACCCACACCTCGGCGTCCGGTCGGGTGTCCAGCAGACGGGACACCACGCGGCGCCCAATAAACCCGGTACCGCCGGTAACGACATAACGCATGAGACACATCGTGCGCCCGGCCGGGCGGCACGTCAACGCCGTGTGACGTAATCGTGGCGGGAATCAGCCCGACGCCACCGAGGACTCTTTTTCTTCCGGGTCGTCCCATAGCAGCAGCTGACGAACTGCGGGCCGTGCTCCGTAGGGCTGAAGCATCTGGCTGGCGGGCCGCGGGCGCACCCGTAGCGGCCACCAGAACCAGCGGCCGAGCAGGGTGGCGATCGATGGCGTCATGAAAGAACGGACGATCAACGTGTCGAAGAGCAGGCCGAGACCGATGGTGGTGCCGATCTGGCCGAGGGTCTGCAAACCGCTGAACACGAACCCGCACATGGTGACGGCGAAGACCAGACCCGCGGCGGTCACCACCGAACCGGAGCCGGCCATCGCGCGGATGATGCCGGTCTTGAGCCCCGCGTGGATCTCCTCTTTGAATCGGGAGATCAGCAGCAGGTTGTAGTCGGATCCGACCGCCAGCAGCAGAATGACCGCCAAAGCCAGTACAACCCAATATAATTCGATGCCCAGTATGTACTGCCACACCAACACGGACAAACCGAACGACGCGCCCAGTGACAGCGCCACGGTACCGACGATCACGATGGCGGCGACCAGGCTTCGGGTGATGATCATCATGATCAACAAGATCAGGCTCAGCGAGGCGATCGCGACGATCATGATGTCGTAGTTCGCCATGTCCCCGATGTCTTTGTAGGTCGACGCCGTGCCGCCGAGATAGAAGCTGGCACCCGCCAGTGGCGTGTTCTTCACGGCTTCGTGCGCGGCGAGCCTGATCGGTTCGACGTGGGAGATGGCGGCCGGCTCGGCCGGGTCGCCCTCGTGCGTGATGATCATGCGGGCCGCTTTGCCGTCGGGCGAGACAAACAACTTCAGGCCGCGTTTGAAGTCGGGGTTGGTGAAGACTTCGGGCGGTAGGTAGAACAGGTCGTCGTTCTTGGCTTTGTCGAAGGCCTGCCCGAGTGCGGCCGGGTTGTCGTTGGCGGTCTCGGACTGCTTGTTGATCCCGAGATTGGTGGCGAAGTTCTTCAGCGTCAGCTCGCGATTGACTTCCTGGCTGGCAATCTGCGGTGGAATCAGCCCGACCAGTTGTGGCTGAATCGTGTCGAGCTTATCCAGGCTGACGACCAGGTCTTCGAATTTCTCACTGAGTTGGTCGATGCTGTCAATCGCCTCAAAAGTATTCCGCAGCGCGAAGCATGCCGGGATGTCAAAGCAATGCTTCTCCCAGTAGAAATAGCTGTGCAGCGGCCGGAAGAAGTCATCGAAATTCGCGAGCTTGTCCCGTACCTCCGAAATGATCGCCAGGGTTTCGTGGAACTTCTGGGTCTCCTCATGAGTAGCGCCGGCAAGTTGCTGTTGCAGGGTATATTGCTGTTGCAAGATGCCGATGGTCTTGTCGAGTTCTTGTGACTGTCGCAGCAAGTCGTGCGCGCGGTCCGATTGGTACTTGAGGTTCTGCACCTGCCCTACGCTTTGCTGGCTGATCTGAAACGCGATCGAACTGTGGTCCAGCGGGGCTCCCAGCGGCCGGGTGATGGACTGCACCTGAGCGATACCGGGTATGTGGACAACGCCTTTGGCCACCTTGTCCAACACGAGCATGTCGGCCGGATTACGCAAGTCGTGGTCGGCCTCAATCATCAACAACTCGGGCTCCAGCCGGGCCCGGGAAAAGTGCCGCTCCGCAGCGGTATATCCGACGTTGGCCGCGGCAGTGGCCGGCAGGTAGGGGCGGGTGTCGTAACTGGTCTTGTAGCCGGGCAGGGCGAGTAGACCGATGAGGGCAACGGCGGTCGCCACCACCAGAATGGGCGCCGGCCACCGGACGATCGCGGTGCCGATGCGACGCCAGCCGCGCGTCTGCATCACCCGCTTGGGGTCGAACAGACCGAAGTGACTGGCGATGGTCAGCACGGCCGGGCCCAACGTGAGCGAGGCCAGCAGCGCGATGAGGATGCCGATCGCCGCGGGTATGCCCAAGCTCTGAAAGTACGGCAGCCGAGTGAAACTGAGGCACGCCACTGCGCTGGCGACCGTGAGGCCTGAGCCCAGGACAACGTGAGCGGTGCCGCGATACATCGTGTAGAAGGCGGTTTCCCGCTCTTCGCCGGCGGTGCGCGCTTCCTGATAGCGGCCGACAAAAAATATCGCATAGTCCGTACCCGCGGCGATCACCAACAACGTGAGCAGATTGGTCGCGTACGTCGAGAGCCCCAGAATCCCCGCATTCCCCAGGAACGCAACGAATCCCCGCGCCGCTGCCATCTCGATGAGGACGGTCGCAAGAACCAGGAGCGTGGTCACGAACGATCGGTAGACGAAAAACAGCATCACCGCGATCACCGCGACGGTCAGCGCGGTGACTTTGTTGGAGCCCTTGCTGCCCTCGGTGAACTGATCGGCGATAAGTGGGGCCGCTCCGGTCAGGTAGGCCTTGACGCCTTTCGGCGGCTGGATGTGATCCATCGTGGCGCGCACGGCGTCGACGGACTCGTTGGCCTTCGCCTCGCCCTGATTTCCGGCCAAGAAAAGCTGAACGTAAGCCGCCTTGCCGTCGCTGCTCTGCGATCCCGCCGCCGTCAGCGTGTCGCCCCAGAAGTCCTGAATGTGCTGGACGTGCTGTTTGTCCTGTTCCAGTTTGTGGATCAACGTGTCATAAAATTTATGCGCATCGGCCCCGAGCGGCTGATCGCCTTCCAGGACGATCATCGCTGAACTGTCACTGTCGAACTCGTGGAAGACCTTGCCGATGTGTTTGAACGCCTGATACGACGGCGCATCGGCGGAGCTGAGGCCGACGTTGTGTTGTCGCCCGACTTCTTCTAGTTGCGGCACAAGGATATTCGGTATGGCGGCCAAGGCGATCCAGAACAACAGGATCGGCACGGCCAGCCGGCGGATGGCGTGGGCGCTTCTGGGCCGATGGTCGCTGTGATTACTCATCCGGACTTGTCCAGGCAGAAGGTGTAGGCATTCAATTCGTTGACGGTCCTTTCGTCTTTGACGACGCCGTTGACGATGATGCGGCAGCCCAAGGTGCTGCCGTTGCCCTGCGCCACCAGGTTGGCGATGACCGCCGGGTCAGTGGTGGTGATGGTGTAGGACCACGGCAGCGGTGCGTTGTCGACCCGTTGTGGGGCGGCATGGACATCTTGGTAGTTGATGGTTGCCGTTGCGCCCGGGGCGCCGAAAACTTCGTAGACAACGGATTTGGGGTTGAACGGAACGATCTCGTCGGAGACTCCGCTGGCGTGTGACGAGTCCTTGTGCGAGCCGAAGACGCCGTGCAGTCGGTAGACGGCGAATCCGGCAAGAGCGACCACCGCGAGGGCGACCAGAATCATCCAGCGCCGCCTGACCAAGCGGGAAATGCGGCTCATCCGTTCACCTTTCGGGTAAGGCTCGGGATGATGACGTCGTCGACAAGGGCTTGCACGGTGTGTTCAGTGGGCGGCCGGTTGGGCATGATGGATCGAAAGATCAGATAGCCGGGCAGCAGGTCCCAGAGCTCGTCGCGGATCACGGCGTGGTCGATCTCGCCGCGGTCGGCCGCCTGGCGCAGGACCTCCTGGATCAGGGCCTTGCGTTGATCGAGGAACTGGCTCTGCATCGCGTCGTGGAGCGCCGGATGGCGCGACACCTCGACCATGACTGCGCGGATGGTGCCGGCCTGCTGTCCTACGTGCTGGCGGATCACCTCTCCCAGCCGCAGCAGATCGCCGCGCAACGTGCCGGTGCAGGGAGCGACCGCAACCTGGCGGCAACCCTCGATGAATGCGGCCAACACCAGTTCGGCTTTCGACGGCCAGCGCCGGTACACGGTCGCCTTACTGGCGCGTGCCTTGGCGGCTACCGCATCGATGGTCAACCGCTCATAGCCATGCTCCTGCAGCAGCTGCAGTGTGACGTCGAGCAGCTCGGTTTCCCGCGGCGACCAGGGCGAAGACTGCGCACCGGGCCGGGCAGTCTGGGTCACAGCGCATACCTTAGGGCGCTGGGGGCAGTACTGTCCAGTACCGTACCGTTGGGAGCGGCACGCTCAGCTCAGTAGCTGAAGTCCCGGATCCCGTCCCAGTCGACCAATGTCCAGCCTGCCGCCGGGCTGCCGGTGATCACCACCCGGCCGAGGTTGGGCAGCGGATGGCTCTTCGTCAGGCTGTTTTTGGGGTTTTTGACGTTCAACAGGGTCCAGTACATGATCGACTCGGCGTGCGCGAACGCGACCGGCTTGCTGTTGCCGCTGTCGTAGATCTTTTGGACGGCGCCGGTGAACTGGTCGTTGAACTCTTCGCCGCTGATCGACCCGGGAACCGCGTCCTTGAGATCGCCGTTCAACCAATCTCCCGGTGCGATCAGATAGGTCAGCTCGGCTCGTTTCGTCGGCGTGTTGTTGTAGTGGCCCGCGTCGATTTCGCGTAGACCAGGCAGGATTTCGACCCGCTTGCCCAGCGCGTGGGCCAGCGGCTCCGCGGTCTGTTGGGTGCGGACCATGTCGGAGGCGTAGATGCCGTCGAAGTTGTTGTGGCTGAGCTGATGGGCAAGTTGTTCGGCGTGGGCTTGGCCTGCCTCGCTGAGATCCGGTCCGGGAATGTCGGTGTTGATGACGTGCTGGGCGTTGCTCTGCGACTCGGCATGCCGGATGAAGGTCAAGGTGATGCTGCGTATGTGTGGTGACCCCGAGCAGGCGCTGACGGTGATAACGGCAGCGAGTGCGGCAGCAGCCTTCCAGAGGACAGTGCGGGTGCGGTTGCGCATGTAGACAGCCTGCCCTGCCGGGGGCGACGGCGTGAAGTGTTTGCCAGGGTTGGGCCAAGAAATCGTGGTGAGTGGTCGCGCTTCGCCGACCACATCGTCGAGTGATGAAATAGCGGGGACCAAGAGGGGCCCGCCGAGCTTGGCCGATGAATCCGACCGAAGAGGAGACCCGAATGGCGATCGACCCGAATGCCGTCGGCGCGACGACCGAACCAATGTTCTTCGAGTGGACCGACCGCGACACGCTGCTCTATGCGCTCGGTGTCGGCGCCGGGCTCGAAGACTTGTCGTTCACCACGGAGAACAGCCATGACATCGATCAGCAGGTACTGCCCACCTACGCGGTGATCTGCTGTCCGGCGTTCGGTGCTGCCGGCAAGGTCGGGTCGTTCAACTGGGCCATGCTTTTGCACGGATCTCAGGGGATCCGGCTGCACGCGCCGCTGCCGGCCGCGGGCACGCTGTCGGTTGTCACCGAGGTGGCCGACATTCAGGACAAGGGCGAGGGCAAGAACGCCATCATCATGTTGCGCGGCCGCGGCAGTGATCCTGACACCGGGACTTTGGTCGCCGAGACGCTGACCACGCTGGTGATTCGTGGCGAGGGCGGCTTCGGCGGAGAGCCGGGCCAGCGGCCGGTGGCGCCGGAAATCCCCGACCGCGAGCCGGACGCCCGGGTCGCGTTGCCCACCCGCGAAGATCAGCCGCTGATCTACCGGCTCTCCGGCGATCGCAACCCGCTGCACAGCGACCCGTGGTTCGCCAAGGAACTGGCCGGTTTCCCCAAGCCGATCATGCACGGCCTGTGTACCTACGGGTTCTCCGGTCGCGCGCTGATCGCAGAGCTCGGCAATGGCAACGCCAATGCGATCACGGCGATCGATGCGCGGTTCACCAAACCGGTCTTTCCCGGCGAGACACTGACGACGCTGATCTGGCGCACCGCGCCCGGCAAAGCGGTGTTCCGCACCGAGGCTGCCGGGCCGGATGGCAGCAATGCGCGGCTGGTACTGGAGGACGGCGCGGTGGAGTACACCGAGGTTTAACGGGGCCGCGAACGTGGCAGCCTGCGGCATGGCATTCAAACTCACGTACAGCGACGGGCAATCCACCGACTACGACGACAGCACCAAATGGGAAGTCGACGACGGGGTCGTCAAGTTGGGACGCGCGGACGGCAACTGGACCGTTTACGTCTCGCCGAGTCATTGGGCAACGCTGGAACTGGCGACCGGCGAAGACAAGGGCGACGGGGACGGCGAAAAGAAGAAAAAAGACGACGAGAAGTCAGACGACGACGACAAGGACAGTTGACGTCGTTTCGGCAACGTGAATGACCAACCGGAGCCGCTTCACCGTTGGATGCCGCGCGGCTCCGCCCAGCCTCGATCGCCGGCTGTGATGATTCGATGCTTACCCGACAGGTAATGGTGGCGATGATTCGGCGCAGCTAGCATCGGGCCGATGACAACCCTGGCCCGCAGCGCTCGGTCAGCGCCGGCAGTCGGCCAGCTGCTGCGTGAGTGGCGGGAGCGACGCCGAATAAGCCAGCTCGACTTGTCGATTCAGGCCGAGATCTCTGCTCGGCACCTGAGCTTCGTGGAGACCGGACGCTCGCAGCCGACCCCGGGCATGATCCTGCGGCTCAGCGAACAACTCGACGTGCCGCTGCGTGAGCGCAACGCGCTGCTACTGGCCGGCGGTTATGCGCCCGCCTATCCCGAACACTCGCTTGACGAGCCGGAGTTGACCAGGCTGCGGGCCGCGTTGCGCCAGATCCTGACCGGCCACGAGCCGTATCCGGCGCTGGTGGTCAACCGATGGTGGGAGATGCTGGACGGCAACGCCGCCGTCGCGGTGCTGATCGACGGATGCGACCCCGCATTGCTCACGCCGCCGGTGAACGCATTGCGCGTCTCACTGCACCCGGACGGCATGGCATCCCGGATCGCGAATCTGGGGGAGTGGCGCGCGCATATTCTCGAACGATTGCACCGGCAAGTGCAGACCACGCGCGACCCGCGGCTGGTCGAGTTGCTTGCCGAGTTGTCGGCCTACCCGGGCGGCGAGGCCGAGCGCCCCGAGCTGACCGACGTCGCGGTCCCGTTGCGCTTGCGGCACAACGGAAGAGAGTTGGCGTTCTTCAGCATGACCGCGGTCGTCGGCGCGCCGCTGGATGTCACGGTCGCCGAAGTGGCTATCGAGTCGTTCTATCCCGCCGACGCGGACACCGCCGAGGCGCTGCGCGCAATGGGAGGGTTGAGCTGATGACCGACACCGCAGCGACGGAAATGATCCACGCGCTGGTGCCGCTGTGCGTGACGCTGGGCATCACCGCGGACGCCGCCGGCCCCGAGGAGGTGGTGCTGAGCCTGGATTGGGCGCCGAATCTGTGCACGGGCAACGACGTGCTGCACGGCGGAATCGTGATGGCACTGGCGGATTCGGCGGGAGCGGGATGCGCGTTCCTGAATCTCCCCGAGGGGGCGGCAGGAACCACAACCATCGAATCCAAGACCAACTTTCTTGCAGCGACGCGCTCGGGCACCGTCAAGGCGCACAGCCACCCGCTGCACATCGGCAAGCGGGTCATCGTGGTCGAAACGGAAATCCGTGGCGAGGACGGCAAACTGGCCGCCAAAACGATTCAATCGCAGGCGGTCCTGTGATCAGTGCGCGAGTCGGCGCGCGAGCCGCTCGGTGAAGTCCCGCACCCGGTCGGGGTCGTCCAGCGCGTAACGGGCGGCGGTGGCGCGATCCCCGTCTTCGTTGTGACGCACCAGGATTGCGATGCCGTCGTCGTCCACCGCGTCAAAGGCATCCTCGTCGGTGATGTCGTCACCGAGATAGATCGGCAGCAGCGGTCCGGATCCTTCGTTGTCGCGGATGTAGTCGAGCACCCAACGCAAGGTTTTTCCCTTGTCCCAGTCGATATTCGGACGTAGCTCGATGACTTCACGGCCTGTCGTGACGCGAAGGGCGCTTCGCTGCCCGGCGCTTCGCACCGCCGCGGCCACCTCGCCGACCCGGTCACGCGCGGCGTTGCGGTAGTGCACGGCCACACCGAATCGCTTGTGCTCCACCACCACACCCGGAATGTGACCGAGCTGGTCGGTCAGCCCGGCAGCGGCATCGGCCAGCACCGGGATACTTGCCGCCGCCTCCGCGTTCTGGTGGTGTGCGCCGTCGGGTCCGGTCAGCTCGAAACCGTGGCTGCCCGCATACCAGATGCCGGGCAGGCCGATCCTGTCCCGCACGTCGGCCAGGTCGCGTCCGCTCAGAACCGCCACCGGGCATGCAGTGCTCAGCGACGTCAACGCCTCCGCCGTGCCGTCGGCCAGTCGGGCCGAGTGGGGGTCCTCGACGATCTCGGAAAGCGTGCCGTCGAAGTCGAAGAACACCGCGGGGTGTCGTCCGGCCAGGCTCAGGGCCTGCAGGCCATCGGGCAGCTCCGACATCCGCCGGTCCCCGGTGCGGACCAGGATGTCGCTCGGATCTTTGACCACCGCGTCGGCGCCGCAGCCGGTCAAGGCGTCATTGTGACCGCTCGGGTCGATGCCGATCACAAGCGCGAAGCCGCCGGCCCGCGCGGCCGTCACGCCGTCTTCGGCGCGGGTCACCACGGCGCACCGGCCCGGCCGCACCGCCAGCCGGTTCGCCGCCTCGAGCAGTTCTGCGGCTTCAGACCGGGCGTAGCGCACGCCGGCGTCGCGCAGCCGTGCCACAAGATCGGTCGAGCCGTCGAGGTCGAACAGCACCGCCTCGAGACGGCGCGGGTCGATGATGACCGACATTCGCCGCCCCGCCTTTCCGGCCCTTGGCCGCGTCCGTTCCGAATCGTCAAGCTACCGCCCAGCTACACCTGTGTCATACCTCGAACCTTAAACTTGATGAGGCTCTCCCATCAAAGGATTCGACTGGTGACGCAACGCGACCGAAAACACAGAGGGGATTTCATCAATGGATAAAAAGGGCAGGCCGACTCGCGCCGGGCAAGTCTTTCGGCAGGCCGGAGCGGTCGCGACCGCGGTAACGACCGACGACGGGCTGCACTGGGAAGTGCGTCGCGAGCGCGACGGGTTGATCCGCGTTACGAAATGCCTTGCCGACATGAGCCATTGGAGCAAAACGTGACGCTCTTCTACCCGGATTGCAGCAACAACAACTGGTCATCCACGCAGGCCGCGATCAACTTCCTGGAACAACTCGTGCCAGAAGGCTTCAGTGGCATGTGCCACAAGGTATCCGAGGGCAACTATTACGAGGACCCCTACTGGCCGACGGTCCAGCAATGGTGCCAGCACAACAACCTTCCACTCATCGGCTACCACTATGTGACCACCGACGACCCTGCCTCGCAGGCTCAAACCTGGCGGGGCAACAACGGCGGGACGCCGGCGATGCTGGACTGGGAGGTAAACGGTGGCGACATGTCGAACCTGACCGCCGTAGTCGGCGCGTTCAACGCCGCCGGGATTACCGTACAGCTGGGCTACTACCCACAGTGGTACTGGAGCCAGCACGGCGGAGCGAACCTTTCCGGTCTGGCCAATGCCCTGGTGTCCTCTGCATACCCGAACGGCTCCGGTTACGCCTCAACCATTTACGCGAACTCGGGTGGCAATTCGGGCGCGGGATGGGCACCCTACGGGGGCGCCACGCCGGCCGCGTGGCAGTTCACCGACAGCGCCGACATCGCAGGCTTCACGGTCGATTGCAACGCCTACCTGGGCGCCGACATACGGGTCCTGTTCGGCACCGCGCCCACGCCCACACCAGCACCCGACACCAGCACTATTGCAGAAGCCGCAGCGCAGTCGATGTCGACTTCGCACAGCGCAAGCGCGCAACGTCCTGGCGGCCGTCGCCGGAAACCGACCACAGGAAAGCGGAACCGGCGTTAGACCGTTACACCGACTTGTCGGAGAACAGCAAGACCGAGTCCTGGCTGAGCATCGCCAAACGCGCTATGGCCGTTTCGATACCGTCAGCAAGTTTGTCGATATCGGATCCTGCGTCGTAGTCCGCGGTGATACCGAACATCAGATCGTCGGCGTAGCTCATCACCGCGACGCCGCTGCGCAGCTGCAGGGCGATTGGCGCAATGGGTAGCAGCCGACTGACTGTGCGGCCCATCATCTCCAGCCGTCGGTGGGGGCCCGGGACATTGGTTGCCAGCGTCACGATCCCGCGTTGCGGCAGACGGGTGAGCAGGCGAATCAGCCACGAGGACAACATGAATGGGACGAAGCCAGTCATCGACACCGCCATGTTGCCGGCCTGGCGCTGTCCACCTTGCTTGGTTCGGGTCAGCCTGCTGTGCACGGCGCGCAACTGCTGGATCGGGTCGTTCTCCTCGACCGGAAGATAGGGCAGCATGATCGAGAGTCGGTTGCCCGGTTGGTCTGCGGAGTCGGGCAGGCGTACCGACACCGGTACCAGGGTGCGCAGCGAATCCGGCCGGGGTTCTTCGCCGCGGTGCAGCAGAACGGATCGGTAGCCTTCGGTGATCGCCGCCAGCGCAACGTCGTTGATGGTGACGTTGAACTTTCGGCAGACCTGTTCGACATCGGCGAGTGGGACGCGGACCGCACGATAGCGCCGCATCGACGTGACGGGGCCGACCAGCGACGATCCCGCGGTCGGGCGCATCAGACCGGCCGCGATCTCGGTCGCGCCGCCGATCGTTCGGGTCATCGTGTCGGTGATTCCGGTGGCGGTTCGCCAAATGTCGTTCAGCGGGTTGGTGCGCGGTGTGCGCTCGGGTACCGGTGCCAGGTGTGGATGCCGGCCTGCCCGCTTCGAGACGGGCCGTACGAACACGTCGCCGTCGATCTCGTCGCACAGCCGGGCGAGGATGCGAATCGCCGAGGTCCCGTCGGCCATGCAGTGATGAACCTTCATCAGGATCGCCCACCGATGGCCCTTCAGGCCTTCGATGATCCAGCACTCCCAGAGCGGACGATCGCGGTCCAGCCGGCGCTCCAGCATGTCGGCGACAACCCGAAACAGTTCGGTGTCATCACCCGGCCGCGGTACTGCCGCCCGGCGCACATGGCGGCTGATGTCGAATGCCGAGTCGTCGACCCACTGCGGCGCGCCGACATCGAAAGGCTGGGTGCGCAGCATCTGCGTGCATCGAGGTATCGATTGAACACGCTCTGCCAGAACAGCTTTGAATTGATCGTAATCGGGTTTCGCGCCGTCGATGATGGCGATTCCGCCGATCGCCAGGCTGACGTTGCGATCCGAATCCTCCGCCATGAGGAAGCCTGCATCGAGCGTATTGAGCTGCTCCACGGATCGACACCGCCATTCACCCCTAGGACTTCGTACGAGTATTCGCCGGTACCCTCGACGGGAGGTGGCGGTGAGATTAATTCGTGTAAACAACTGGCGTCGGTTGTGTGGCAACGCATTTCCGGCGATCAGCTGAGGGACTGGCTCGCTGTCCGTAGCTCTTCGAGGGCTGCCAGGGTGAATGGCGCCAGGGTGGCGTCGTCGTGGGCCTGCAGCCATTGGGCGTAGCCCTGTTTGAACGCGAGGACACCCAGCTCGGCCGCGAGGTGCGCGATGGGTTCTGGCACACCACGGGCGAGCAGGGCATCGACCATGGCCGCCGTGAGACCCACGGTCTTGAGGGCGTCGCGCTCCTGCAGCTCGACGTTGGCCGCGACCGCAGCCTTCAGTCGCGGGCCGAGCTCGCGATTCATCGGGCCCATCGCGCTCGACGCACGCTCGAGGCCGGCTGCGATCGCTCCGAGCGGGGTGGCGTCCTCGGGCGCCTCGGCGATCCCCTCGGTCAGCAGCCGACTCAGCGTCTGTTGTCCGGCCACCAAGAGTTCGCGCTTGTCGGGGAAGTACCGAAAGAAGGTGCTCTTGGTGACTCCGGCGCGCCCGGCGATCTGCGCAACCGTCGTGGCGTCGTATCCCTGCTCGGTGAACAGGTCTACAGCCGCCAGAACGAGCCGCTCGCGCGCGCCCTCTTCCCACCGTGCCATGAGGCCATATTAGGTGACGGGACCCTTGTCTCATCACTCTGCTACGGTGATGGGACAAGAGTTTCATCACTTTCGAGGGAGCGACATGCACGTCTTCATCACTGGTGGCACCGGGCTGATCGGCTCGGCTGTGGTTGCTGAACTGCTCGGCAATGGCCACACCGTCCTCGCGCTGGCCCGTTCCGACTCGTCCGCGGCGGCCCTCGCCACCGCCGGCGCCGAGCCGCTTCGTGGCAACCTTGCCGACCTGCCCGCGCTCCGCGCGGGTGCCGCCCGGGCCGACAGCGTGATTCATCTGGCCTTCAGCAACGACTTCAGCAGCCCCGCCGCGCTTGCGGAGGGGGTCGCCGAAGAGAGCGCTGCTCTCGCTGTCCTGGGCGAGGAGCTTGGCGACAGCGACCGTCCGTTCATCACGGTCTCAGGCACGCCGGCCGTCCCGGGCCGTAGCTCCACCGAGCACGATCCGCTGCCGACCGACGGGCCGGTCGGGGGTCGCAGCCACTCGGTCATGTCGGTACTGGAACTGGCCTCGCGCGGCGTCCGGGCCGCGGCCATCCGCCTCCCGCGCACGGTGCACAACGAGGGCGACGGTGGATTTGCCGGTCTGCTCACCGAAGCCGCGCGCCGCAATGGGATTGCCGGTTACCCGGGCGGCGGTGCGCAGCGCTGGCCGGCGGTGCACGCGCTCGACGCGGCCGTACTCTTCCGGCTGGTCTTGGAGAAAGCGCCGGCCGGGAGCGCGTGGCACGCCGTGGCTGACGAGGGTGACGCGGTGCGTGACATCGCGGCTGTGATCGGTCGCAGGCTGGGCCTTGCGGCTCAAGCCGTGCCGGAGGAGATGTTCGGGCCGCTCGGCGCGATCTTCGCCGCAGATCAGCCCTCGTCGAGTGCTCATACCCAAGAGGCACTGGGTTGGCAGCCGCGGCACCCGAGTCTTCTCGAGGATCTGGAGAACATCCAGCCCTGACCGGGCGGACGGGCTATTCGAACATCCATTCGATAGACTGGGGCGGTGGGTTGGAGCAACGGGCCGCCGGGCTGGTCGGAGATGGAGCGGGTGCTCTCCGGTAAACCGCGCCGTTCCGGCACGCCAACGGTGTGGGGACCGGCGGATGAGGCGCCGTGGTCGCGCAAGCGGGTGGCATACCAGCCGCCGGACGGGGGCCGGCCGTTTCGATCGTCCGTCGCGTATGCCGAGTTGCACGCGCATTCGGCATACAGCTTTCTCGACGGGGCCAGCGCGCCGGAGGAGCTGGTCGAGGAGGCGGCGCGGCTGGACCTACGGGCCATCGCGCTGACCGACCACAACGGTCTCTACGGGGCGGTGCGGTTCGCCGAAGCGGCCGTGGAATTGGATATGCGCACGGTGTTTGGCGCCGAGTTGTCGTTAGGATCCGGCGCGCGGACCGATGATCCCGATCCGGCGGGCCCGCACCTGTTGGTGTTGGCCCGCGGGCCGGAAGGCTACCGGCGGCTGTCGCGACAGCTGGCCGCGGCGCATCTGGCCGGCGGCGAGAAAGGCAAGCTGCGCTTCGACTTCGACGCGCTCACCGAGGCGGCGGGCGGGCACTGGCACATCTTGACTGGTTGCCGCAAAGGCCACGTCCGCTCCGCGCTGGCCACCGGTGGACCGGAGGCGGCATCGGCGGCGTTGGCCGATCTGGTGGACCGGTTCGGGCGAAGGCGGGTCAGTGTCGAGCTGACCCACCACGGCTGTCCGGCCGACGACGAAATCAACGTCGAATTGGCTTTACTGGCAAAGCGATTCGGCCTTGGCAGCGTTGCGACCACCGGCGCGCATTTCGCGGCGCCGTCGCGGCGCCGGCTGGCGATGGCCATGGGCGCGATACGCGCCAGGCAGTCGCTGGACGAGGCCGCCGGTTGGCTGGCCCCGCTGGGCGGCTCGCATCTTCGCTCCGGTGAGGAGATGGCGCGGCTGTTCGCGCAGCATCCCGATGCGGTGACCGCCGCGGCCGAACTCGGCGAGCAGTGCGCATTCGGTCTGGCGCTCATCGCCCCGCAATTGCCGCCGTTCGACGTGCCGGCCGGTCACACCGAAGACAGCTGGTTGCGCGAGCTGACGATGGCGGGGGCCCTGCGCCGCTACGGCCCGCGATCCCGGGCGCCCCAAGCGTATGCCCAGATCGAGCGCGAGCTGGAAATCATTGCCCAACTGCAGTTTCCGGGCTACTTTCTGGTGGTCTACGATATCACCCGGTTCTGTCGGGAGAGCAACATCCTGTGTCAGGGCAGGGGATCGGCGGCCAACTCGGCAGTCTGTTACGCCCTCGGCGTCACCGCGGTCGATCCGGTGGCCAACGAGCTGCTGTTCGAGCGCTTCCTGTCGCCGGTCCGCGACGGCCCACCCGACATCGACATCGACATCGAGTCGGATCAGCGCGAAAAGGCCATCCAGTACGTCTACGACAAGTACGGCCGCGACTATGCCGCTCAGGTCGCCAACGTGATCACCTACCGTTCCCGAATCGCCGTGCGCGACATGGCTCGTGCCCTGGGGTTTTCGCAAGGGCAGCAGGATGCGTGGAGTAAGCAGATCAGCCACTGGAGTGGACGCCCGTCGGATATCGAGGGCATTCCCGAACAGGTGATCGAGCTGGCCGACCAGATCCAGAACCTGCCTCGGCACATGGGCATCCATTCCGGCGGCATGGTGATCTGCGATCGGCCGATCGCCGACGTCTGTCCGGTCGAATGGGCACGCATGGAGAATCGCAGCGTGCTGCAGTGGGACAAAGATGACTGCGCGGCAATCGGTTTGGTGAAATTCGATCTGCTCGGCCTTGGCATGCTTTCGGCGCTGCACTATGCCATCGACCTGCTGGCCGAGCACAAAGGCATCGAGGTCGACCTGGCCACGTTGGACCTGTCCGAACCGGCGGTGTACGAAATGCTGTCCCGCGCCGACTCGGTCGGGGTGTTCCAGGTGGAATCGCGCGCGCAGATGGCCACCCTGCCGCGATTGCGGCCGAGGGTGTTCTACGACCTGGTGGTCGAGGTCGCCTTGATCCGCCCCGGGCCCATCCAGGGCGGATCGGTACACCCGTACATCCGACGCCGCAACGGCCTCGACCCAGTCGTCTACGACCACCCGTCGATGGAGTCGGCGCTTCGAAAGACATTGGGAGTTCCGCTTTTCCAGGAACAGCTGATGCAGCTCGCGGTGGATTGCGCCGGCTTCACCGGCGCCGAGGCCGATCAGCTGCGGCGTGCCATGGGCTCCAAGCGGTCGACCGAACGCATGCAACGGCTGCGCGGCCGGTTCTTCGACGGTATGCGGCGATTGCATGGCGCCGACGACGAGGTGATCGACCGGGTCTACGAAAAGCTGGAGGCATTCGCCAATTTCGGCTTCCCGGAGAGTCATTCGCTGAGCTTCGCGTCACTGGTCTTCTACTCGTCGTGGTTCAAGCTGCATCACCCGGCGGCGTTCTGCGCGGCGCTGCTGCGTGCGCAACCGATGGGCTTCTACTCGCCGCAGTCGCTGGTGGCCGACACCCGCCGGCATGGGGTGACGGTGCACGGCCCGTGTGTGGCCGCCAGCCTGGCGGATGCCGCGCTGGAGAACTCCGGAACGGAAGTCCGGCTGGGGCTGGGCAGCGTTCGTCATATCGGTGACGACTTGGCCGAAAAGCTGGTCGAGGAACGAAAAGCACACGGTCCCTTCGACTCTCTGCTGGATCTGACGACGCGGGTTCAGCTGTCGGTGCCGCAGACCGAATCACTGGCCACCGCAGGAGCGCTGCACTGCTTCGGAATGTCCCGGCGCGAGGCGCTGTGGGCGGCCGGCGCGGCCGCCACCCAACGGCCGGACCGCTTACCCGGGGTGGGCTCGTCGTCGCATATCCCGGCGTTACCCGGGATGAGCGAGATGGAACTGGCCGCCGCCGACGTGTGGGCCACCGGTATCTCACCGGACAGCTATCCGACCCAGTTCCTGCGGTCGGATCTCGACGAGATGGGGGTGGTACCCGCTGCCGATCTGATGTCGGTGCCCGACGGCGACCGCGTGCTGATCGCCGGGGCGGTCACTCATCGACAACGACCGGGGACGGCCCAGGGGGTGACGTTTATCAACCTCGAGGACGAGACCGGGATGGTCAATGTGCTCTGCACGCCGGGATTATGGGCGCGACACCGCAAGCTGGCACAGACAGCGCCTGCATTACTGGTCCGCGGCCAGGTCCAAAATGCCAGTGGCGCAATTACGGTCGTTGCTGAGCGGTTCGCCGAGCTCACCCTGAAGATCGGATCCAAGTCCCGTGACTTTCGGTGATCGCCGCGAGAGTGCAACTAACTACGGTTCACTCGGTAAACGTGTCGTGGAATGCACTTTCGCGGCAACGGTAGTCTCCAGCCATGGCCCTTAACCTCTCTGTCGACGAACTGCTCACCACCACCCGTTCGGTCCGCAAGCGCCTCGACTTCGACAAGCCGGTATCCCGCGACGTGCTGATGGAATGCCTCGAGCTGGCATTGCAGGCGCCCACCGGCTCCAATTCGCAAGGCTGGCAATGGGTTTTCGTCGAGGACGCCGAGAAGAAGAAGGCGATCGGTGAGGTCTACCTGGCCAATGCCCGGGGCTACCTGAGCTCGCCATCGGCCGAATACGGCGAGGGAGACACCCGAGGTGAGCGGATGGGCGCGGTCCGGGACTCCGCGACCTACCTCGCCGAGCACATGCACGAAGCGCCGGTGCTGATGATCCCGTGCATCGAGGGCCGCGAGGAAAAGCAGCCACTGGGCGGGGCGTCATTCTGGGCGTCGCTGTTCCCGGCCGTCTGGAGCTACTGCCTCGCGTTGCGCTCGCGCGGGCTGGGTTCCTGCTGGACCACCCTGCACCTGCTTCGCGGCGGCGAGCAGAAAGTGGCCGAGATAGTGGGCATCCCGTATGAGAAGTACAGCCAAGCCGGCCTGTTCCCGATCGCCTACACCAAGGGCACCGACTTCCGTCCGGCCAAACGGTTACCGGCCGAACAGCTCACGCACTGGAACAGCTGGTAGATCAGTGGGCCGCGGCGCTGATCGGACAGCGCCCGCGAAACTCTGCTGCCGCCACGCCTCGTACACTGCGACCGCGGCTGCGTTGGCCAGATTGAGCGAACGACGCCCGCCCAGCATCGGGATGCGCACCCGCTGGGTGATGTGCGGGTCGGCCAGCGTCGCCGCATCGAGCCCGGTCGGCTCCGGGCCGAACATCAGCACGTCGCCGGGCTGGTAGCCGACGTCGGTGAACACCCGCGTGGCATGCGCGGTGAAGGCGAACACCCGCTGCGGGGAGATCGCCGCCCAGGCGGCATCCAATGACGGGTGGACGGTGACCGAGGCCAGGTCGTGGTAGTCCAGCCCGGCCCGCCGCAGCTTGGGCTCGGACAGGTCGAACCCCAGCGGTTCGACGAGGTGAAGTTCTGCTCCAGTGGCCGCCGCGGTCCGGATTGCATTGCCGGTATTGGGTGCTATCCGCGGGGAGTAAAACAGCAACCTGAACACAACACACCGTAACCTGGGGCCGGCCGGCCCGGCGCGAAAAATTTGCTCGGCTATTGTCTGGGGTGTCTGAAGGGGGTCGGTGAACTCTGTTTGTTCAGTAAGAATTGTGGTCTCTGCAGCCGCAGCCTGGCATACTCGTCGAATTGCCAGGCGTATCTCGCCTGCCCGTCGCTCGGGGTGGGCGCAATTAGCAGGAAGTTTGATGAACTACGCGCGAACACTGCGATTCAGCGGAGCGGACGCTAACACCGCGCTGGTCCGGTGACCATGTTTGCTCGCACCGCGCGGGCGATTTCATCGGCCAAACGTCGCGTCGCAGACAACGACAGCGCGGAGTCCGGATTGGCGAGACGGCCGGCGTCCTGGTCGCTGCGGAATTGGCCGGTCCGGTGGAAAGTCGTGGCAATTGTCGCGTTGCCATTGGTACTGGCAATGGTTTTCGGGGGATTGCGTATCGCGGGTGCGCTTACCGATGCGCACCGCCTCCGGTTGGCCGCCGATCGCGCCGAGATGGTTCCGGCGATTACCAAATACATGTCGGCGCTCGACGTCGCATTGCTGGCGAGTTCGACCGGCGGTGATGTCGAGGGCGCCAAAAAGAACTACGACGCCCGCAGACACGAGCTCGAAGCCCGGCTGGCCGGGACCGCCGTCGCACCCGACGTGAGCGCAGGGGTGGACGCCATGCTGGACGGCGGCCAGACGTTGCTGGACAGCGTCGCATCGAACAACCTCGGTTTGCGGCTGCGGGTGACCACCTACGCGCCCATCCTGTTGACCGCCGAGAATGCGATCGACGGTTCGGTGCGCGTCGACAACGAGCAGATCCGCGCCGCAGCGCAGGGACTCAGCCGCGCCGTCGGAGCCCGCGGCCAGATGATGATGCAACAGCTGCTGATCATCCGCGGTGCCGACTTGCCCGAGCCCGAGCTGCGCACGTCGATGACCACCCTCGCCGGTACCGAGCCGTCGACGTTGTTCGGAATGGCGGAAGTGCTCGGCGTCGGCTCACCGGAGGCCAAGACGCTGCAGCAGCAGATGGTGACCCGGATGGGGCTGATGTCGGATCCGGCCACTGCGCTCGTCAACAGCCCGGCACTGCTGCACTCGGTGCGGACCACTGACGGCATCGCCGAGCAGATCATCAAGGACACCACGGCGCACGTGACCAAGGCGGTCGAAGACCAGGCCCACAGCCGGCGCAACGCCGCGATCCGGGACACCGTTCTGGTGCTGGCAGCCATCGCCGCGGCACTCGTCGTCGTGCTGCTGGTCGCGCGTTCGCTGATCCGGCCGCTGCGGGTGCTGCGGGACGGCGCGCTGAAGGTCGCGCACGAGGATCTCGAGCGCGAGATCGTCCGCGTCCGGGCCGGTGACGAATCCCCTCCGGAGCCGCTGCCCGTGCACACCACCGAGGAAATCGGCCAGGTCGCGCACGCGGTCGACGAATTGCACACCCAGGCATTGCTTTTGGCCGGCGACGAGGCCCGGCTGCGGCTTCTGGTCAACGACATGTTCGAAACCATGTCGCGGCGCAACCGTTCACTGGTCGACCAACAGCTGTCGCTCATCGACCGGCTCGAGCGCAGCGAAGAGGACCCCGAGCGACTCGACAGCTTGTTCCGGCTCGACCACCTGGCCGCCCGGATGCGCCGCAACGGCGCCAACCTGCTGGTGCTGGCCGGCGCGCAGAGCTCGCGGGGCGACCAGCGCACGACGGTGCCGCTGTCGTCGGTCATCCACGCCGCCGCCTCCGAGGTCGAGGACTATCGCCGCGTCGAGACATCGATGGTGCCCGACTGCGCGATTGACGGGGCAGCCTCCGGCGACATCGTTCATCTGCTCGCGGAATTGATCGACAACGCGTTGCGCTACTCGCCGCCCGCGTCGCCGGTCCGGGTCTCGGCCGGCTTCCGCAGCGACGGGGCGGTCCTGCTGCAGGTCGTCGATGTCGGGCTCGGCATGACCGACGGCGACCGGCGCATCGCCAACATGCGCCTGCGAGCCGGGGGAGAAGTCACCCCCGACAGCGCCCGCCACATGGGCCTTTTCGTGGTCGGCCGGCTCGCCGACCGGCACGGTGTCCGGGTTCGGCTGCGCGGTTCGTCGATCGAGGACGCCCGGTCGGGCACGACGGCCGAGGTCTACCTGCCGTCGACGGTGCTGGCAGGTGCCGACGCGGGCCCCAGGGCGCCACGCGAACCGGCAGCGGTAGCGGCCGCCGTCGCAGCGCAGCCCGACCAGCCGGCCGCCGCGCCGGACTACGACGACGCGCCAGAGTTCGCTGCGGCCGGCGACACGGAGCGCAACGGCGCCCACTCGACCGAGTCGTCGGTCAGCCTGTTGCCGCGCCGCAGGCCCGGGAGCAGCGGCATCACCGGCGCCCCGCCGACTCCGGCGCGTCACGAGCCGCCCCCCGTCCCACAACAGGACATCGTCGAGCCGCCGTCGGAACAGCCTGCGGCGCAACCGGTTTCGAATACTTCGTCGTTCTTCGGTTCGCGGGTGCGGTTTACCCGGGAGAACCGCCAGCACCCCAGCCCCGAGCCGCCCGTCCCGCAGCCGCCCGCGCGCCTTGATGCGCCGGAGGTCGACGACGTATGGGCAGCCGAAGCCGCAGCGCCGGCCGACCAGTCGGCCGCGGATGATCCGATCTACCAGCGGATGGTCTCGGAGTGGCTGGTCGACCCCCGCGAGCTGGCACATAGCCCCGATCTGGATTGGCAGTCGGTGTGGGATCGCGGCTGGTCAGCCGCCGCCGAGGTGGAGAGCGTGCCCGTGCAGGCTCACACCGACCACGGCCTGCCGGTGCGTGATCCCGGTGCCCGGCTGGTCCCGGGCGGTGCCGGGGCCGAGCAGAACGGGACTGCGCACCACCGGGCCGCCGACGACGACGGGTTAGCATCGAACGGCGGATTCCAGTCCGGCCGCACCCCCGCACACGAGGCACCGGCGCGAGACCCCGACGCCATCCGCGCCTCGATCAGCAGTCATTTCGGCGGCGTTCGCGCAGGACGATCGCATGCCCGCGACACAGATACAGGACCCGATCACGAATGACCTCTGGCTTCCCGTCGGCGCGCTCCGACAACTCTCTGGACTGGCTGGTGTCGAATTTCGCCCGCGAAGTCCCCGGCGTGTCGCACGCCATCCTGGTGTCCGTCGACGGGCTGCTGATCGCGGCCAGTGAGCGCCTGCCACAGGAGCGGGCCGACCAACTCGCTGCGGTGTCGTCGGGCCTGGCCAGTTTGGCCAACGGCGCCGCCCAACTCTTCGACGGCGGCCACGTCCTGCAGTCGGTGGTGGAGATGCAGAACGGCTACCTGCTGCTGATGCAAGTCGGTGACGGCTCGCATCTGGCAACGCTGGCCGCTACGTCGTGTGACATCGGCCAGATCGGTTACGAGATGGCTGTCCTCGTCGAACGGGTGGGCAACGTCGTGCAATCGTCCCGGCGTGCTCCATCCGACTACTCACACTCGTGAGCCGCAATGGACAAGCGCGAGCCACCGGGGTCTGAGCCGCCTGCGTCTGAGGCGAGCCTCGTCCGGCCGTACACCCTGACGGCCGGACGGACCAAAGCCAGCGTCGAGATCCCGTTGGAAGCGCCGGTGCAGACGTTGCAGTCAGCAATGTTTCACCGCTGGCCGCCCAACGACGTGCGGGGCAGAATCGTTCAGCTGTGTGTCAAGAGCCCATCGGTGGCCGAAATATCGGCTCGGCTGAATTTGCCGCTCGGTGTCACGCGTGTGCTGGTCGGCGATTTGGTGACTTCGGGCTACCTTCGAGTGAACCGGACGTTGACCGAACGCTCGACCCGGGATGAACGCCGCGAACTGATAGGAAGGACGCTCCGTGGCCTACGAGCGCTTTGATGCGGTGGCCCCGCCGCAGCCGAAGTCGCGCGATACCGCGTCCACGAAGATCGTCATCGCCGGCGGATTCGGTGCCGGCAAGACCACGTTCGTCGGTGCAGTCTCGGAGATCATCCCGCTGCGGACCGAGGCGATGGTCACCGATGCGTCCGCCGGCGTCGACATGGTGGACGCCACCCCGGACAAGCGGACCACTACGGTCGCTATGGATTTCGGCCGGATTACGCTGGACGAGGATTTGGTGCTCTACCTGTTCGGAACGCCGGGGCAGCGCCGGTTCTGGTTCATGTGGGACGATTTGGTGCGCGGCGCGATCGGTGCGGTCATTCTGGTGGACTGCCGGCGGTTGCAGGACTGCTTCGCCGCGGTCGACTTCTTCGAGCATCGCAACCTGCCATTTCTCATCGCGGTGAACGAATTCGATGGCACGCCAAAGTATCCCGCTGCCGAGGTGCGTAAAGCGCTGACCCTGGCCGCGCATGTCCCGGTGATCAACGTCGACGCCAGGGACCGCAGATCGGCGACCGACGCCTTGATCGCGGTCAGCGAATACGCGCTGGCAAGCTTGACGTCCACCGCATAGTGCATTGGACCGACAGCGAATTCGTCGGCCGCGACTTCCGCGACGACGATCTGAGCCGGTTGTGCACCGAGCGAGTGGTGTTCAGCGAATGCGATTTCAGCGGAGTCAATCTCGCTGAATCCGAGCACTCGGGGTCAGCCTTCCGTAACTGCACGTTCAACTTGACGTCATTGTGGCACAGTACTTTTCGCCAGTGCAGCATGCTGGGCTCGGTGTTCGTGCGGTGCCGGCTGCGGCCGCTGATCCTCGATGAGGTGGACTTCACGCTGGCGGTGCTGGCCGGCAACGACCTTCGCGGCCTCGACCTGAGCGGCTGCCGACTGCGCGAGACCAGCCTGGTGGAAGCGGACCTGCGTAAGACTGTGCTGCGCGGCGCCGACCTCAACGGTGCACGCACCACGGGCACCCGGATGGACGAGGCCGATCTGCGCGGCGCCGTCGTCGACCCGTCGTTATGGACGACTGCATCGCTGACCCGGACGCGTGTCGATATCGAGCAAGCCCTCGCCTACGCCGCGGCCCACGGATTGCGGCTCGACGGCGGTCTCGAACAGTGACGCGTCAGCGCCGGAGCCGGATGTGCCATCGGATGTAGGTGGTGTAGGCGATCGACAACGCCGTGAGCATGGCCATGTCGAACACATAGATGTGCTTCGAGTGCTGCCACCATCTGTCGTAGGTGGGGATCTGCGGAACTTTCACCAGGCTCGGGAAATCGATCGACGAGGCTCCGGCTGCGAATCCCCAGCGGGCGGGCGTCAGGAAGGACAGCTGGTTTAGACCGAGCCGGCCGGTCACCGGGATCCCCATCCCGCCGCAGAGCACCAGTTGCGACATGATCGAGACCACCAGCAGCGGCATGATCTGCTCACTGGTCTGTGCCACCGCCGACAGCAGCATGCCGAACATCGCCGACGCGACGCAGGTTGCGGCGACGGTCAAGAACAGGGAAAACGTCGAGTTATCGAAGAACGGCGGATGCGCTGTCGGCGCGCCCTTGCCGAGCCGCACGATGGTGACCGAAATGGCAGCCTGGACCGTCGCGAAAATGGAGAACACCGCGACTTTGGCCAGCAGGTAGGCCGTGGTGGACAGGCCGACCGCTTGTTCTCGGCGGAAGATGGGGCGTTCGCCGATCAGGTCGCGGATGGTCAGCGCGGTGCCCATGAACACCGCTCCGATGTTGAGCAGCACCATGATGTATTGGGGCTCGGTTGGCGCCGGCCCATTGGGGGCGGCGGGACCCAGCCCCGGTGTGGGGCCCTTGACGGTCAGCGACAGCGCACCCATGAGGAACGGCAACACCGCGAGGAACACCGTATAGCCGCGGTCGGAGATGACGAGACGGATCTGGCGGCGCGCAATCGTGGAGAGCTGACGCAGGACGTCGGAATGCACCGGCTCGCCCAAGTCTGCCGGGCTTTCCCGAGCCAGTGCTTGCGACTGTCTGTCGCCCTTCCGTTCCAGGAAGCGGCGATTCGCTTCGTCGGGATCGGCGCCGACATTGGCGAAGATGTCCGCCCAGTTGGTGGTGCCCAGCATTTCGCCCACCTGGCTGGGTGGCCCGTTGAAGGCGGTCTTGCCGCCGGGCGCGATCAGCAGGATCTGGTCGCACACGTCGAGGTAGGACACCGAGTGCGTCACCACCAGCACCACTCGGCCGGCGTCGGCGAGCTGGCGCAGCATCAACATCACCTGACGGTCCAGCGCGGGGTCCAGTCCGGAGGTCGGCTCGTCGAGCAGCAGCAGCGAAGGCTGGGTGAGCAGTTCCAGCGCGACCGAGGCGCGTTTGCGCTGGCCGCCGGAGAGCTTGTCGACGCGGGTGTCGGCGTGCTTGGTCAGGTCGAGTTCCTCGAGCACCTGCGCGACGACTTGGGCGCGCTCCTCTTTGCTGGTGTCCGGCGGCAGTCGCAGCTCGGCGGCGTAACCCAGCGCCTGGTTCACCGTCAGCTGGCGGTGTACCACGTCGTCCTGCGGCACCATGCCGATCCTGCTGCGCATCGTCGCGTACTCGGAGTGGATGTTGTGGCCCTCGAACGTGACCGTTCCGGAGCTGGGGCGGGTGTATCCGGCGATCAGCCGCGACAGCGTGGTCTTGCCCGCGCCCGAGCCCCCGATGATCGCGGTCAGCGTGCCCGGTCGGGCCGTCAGCGAAATTCCGTCCAGGAGTTCCTTGCCGTCGATCTTGAAGTGGACGCCGTTGACCTCCAGGCCACCGCTGCGGGTCGCGGCTTCGGTGCGGCGGATCAGGTTGCCGTCGTTGAAGACGAGGTCGATGTTGCCGATCGTGATCACGTCGCCCTCGCTCAGCACCGCTGAGCCGACCCGCACGCCGTTGACGAAGGTGCCGTTGACGCTGTGGGCGTCCCGGATCTCGGTGCCCAGGGGCGAATCGACCAAGAATGCGTGATGGCGCGACGCCAGCACGTCTTGGATCACAATGTCGTTGTCGTTGGCGCGACCGATCGTGGCCGACCCCGGCGGCTTGTCCGGTGTCAGCGACCCGGGCAGGATCGCCTGGATCATCTTGGTGGCGAGGTTGCCGACCTCGGGCGGCTTGCTGATCGCCGGCGGTGCCATTTCGGTCTTCGGCTGGAAGTTCACCGGGGGCGCCGAGGCCACCGGAGCCGCGGGCTGCCGCATCGGGGGTGGCGCGGCAGGCGGCGGGCCGGCAGGGTAGCTGGGCGGACGGCGTCCGCCGCTGCCTTGGTAGCCCGGCGGTGGTGGGGCGCCGGGGTACGGGCGCGATGGTCCCGGGCCGATAGGCGCTGGCGGCCGCGGCCCGGGGGCCGGGCGTGGCTGCTGGGGCGGTGGCGCCGGGCGGGCCGGCGCGGATGCCTTGGCGAGCGGCATCGACGCCGTCTGCGGCGGCCGGCCGGCGATCCCGGCGTGGCGTCCGATCTCGAAAGACAGTTGGGGTCCATCGGGATTGCCGATGTTGATGACCTGACCGTCGTGGATGTCGATCACCGGTACCCGCCGCCCGTTGACGTAGGTCCCGTTCAACGAGCCGTTGTCGATGGCCAGCCAGCGGCCCTGGTCGAACCGCAGCAGTAGGTGTGCCCGCGAGATCAGCGGATGCGTGATGCGCATGTCGGCGCGCAAATCGCGCCCAACCACGACGTCGTGACCTGCTGCGAAGGTACGTTGCGATCCGTCGTACCGGACTGTCAGCACGGGCGGTGCTGAATGACTCATCACCCCAACATTAGCTGCTTGGCTCACTGCACCGACTGTATCGGCTGCCGATCGATCGCCTCCGATCGACACGAGGGGCGGTCACCGAGCCCACGTCCGATTGCCCGCCTCCTCAGCGGGCCGTGCCGGCCCGCATCGTCACCGAGCGAGCGCATCGGGGGCGCCGGTCACCACGCAGCGGGTCCGGCTGTAGACCGTCGGCATGCACCGGTTGCAGTGCGTGCACGCGGAATGCACGGTGCTGTCGCGCGCGATTCGGTTGATCAAATCGGGCTCGGCCAACAGTGCCCGACCCATCGCGACGAACTGAAAGCCTTCCGCCATGGCCAAGTCCATCGTGTCCCGATTGGTGATGCCGCCGAGCAGGATCAGCGGCATGGTCAGCTCGGCGCGGAACTGCTTGGCTTCGCGCAGCAGGTAGGCCTCGCGGTACGGGTACTCGCGGAGGAATTTCTTGCCCGTCATCCGCATGCCCCAGCGCAGCGGCGGCTTGAAGGCGCCGGCGAATTCCTTGAGCGGGGCGTCGCCGCGGAACAGGTACATCGGGTTGACCAGCGAGCTGCCCGCGGTGAGCTCGATCGCGTCCAGGCCACCGTCGTCCTGCAACCACTTGGCGGTGGTGATCGCCTCGTCGACCGAGATGCCACCGCGCACCCCGTCGGACATGTTCAGCTTGGCGGTCACCGCGATCTGGTTTCCGACCGCGCGCTTGACAGCGAGCACCATCCCGCGAGCGACCTTGGCGCGGTTCTCCAGCGAGCCGCCGAACTCGTCGTCGCGGCGGTTGATCAGCGGGCTGAGAAACGCACTCGCCAAATAGTTGTGGCCCAAATGCACTTCGACGGCGTCGAATCCGGCCTCGACGGCCAGCCGGGCGGCGTCGGCGTGCGCGGCGATCACGTCATCGATGTCCTGGCGGGTGGCCTTCTTGGCGAACCGCATGCCGATCGGATTGAAGAACCGCACCGGAGCCAGCGCCGTCGCCTTGTTGGAGCGGGCGTTGGCGACGGGGCCGGCGTGGCCGATCTGCGCGCTGACCGCCGCGCCCGCGGCATGGATCGCGTCGGTGAGCCGGCGGAACCCCGGCACGGCCTCCGGCCGCATCCAGATCCCGTTCCCTTCGGTGCGGCCGCCTTGGGAGACCGCGCAGTAGGCGACCGTGGTCATACCGACCCCACCGGCGGCCGGCAGCCGGTGATATTCGATCAGGTCGTCACTGACCAGTGCACCCGGCGTTCGGGCTTCGAAGGTCGCGGACTTGATGATGCGGTTGCGCAGCGTGACGGGCCCGAGCTTGGCCGGTGCCAGCACGTCCGGTGGGGCAGACATAGCGGCAGCTTAGCCAGTTGCCCGGCTCCTTAGTCGTGGACTCCATTCACTCGCCGTCGCCTTCGGTCCCACGCGCGCGAGCCCGCACTCGGCATTGGTGTCAGACTGTGGGACGTGGGTGCGATCACGTTGGACGGCAAAGTCACGCGCGACGAGATCTTCGTCGACCTGAAGCAACGGGTGGCGGCGCTGACCGCATCGGGGCGCACACCCGGTCTGGGCACCATCCTGGTCGGCGACGACCCGGGGTCGCAGGCTTACGTCCGCGGGAAGCATGCCGACTGCGCCAAGGTCGGCATCACCTCGCTGCGCCGCGACCTGCCCGCCGACATCACCCAGGCCAAGCTCAACGAGACCATCGACGAGCTCAACGCCAACCCCGAGTGCACGGGCTACATCGTCCAATTGCCGCTGCCACGGGGCCAGTTGGACGAGAACGCGGCGCTGGAGCGGGTCGATCCGGGCAAGGACGCCGACGGGCTGCATCCGACCAACCTGGGCCGGCTGGTCTTGATGGAGCCGGCACCGCTGCCCTGCACCGCGCGCGGCATCGTGCATCTGCTGCGGCGCTTCGACGTCGAGATCGCCGGCGCACACGTGGTAGTCATCGGTCGCGGTGTGACGGTCGGTCGCCCGCTTGGCCTGTTACTGACCCGCCGCTCGGAAAATGCCACGGTAACGTTGTGCCACACCGGAACTCGTGATCTTCCCGCGCTTACCAGGCAGGCCGACATCATCGTGGCGGGTGTCGGGGTTCCGCACATGCTGACCGCGGATATGGTGCGTCCCGGCGCGGCCGTCGTCGACGTCGGCGTCAGCCGCACCGACGAAGGACTGGTCGGCGACGTGCATCCGGATGTCTGGGAGGTCGCCGGCCATGTGTCGCCGAACCCCGGCGGCGTGGGTCCGCTGACCCGCGCCTTCCTGCTGACCAACGTCGTTGAGTTGGCCGAAAAGCAGTGAGCGTGGGCCGGCTGTTCCGCCCGCAGTGGCCGATGCTGACGGTGGTCCTGATTTTCGTTGTGGCGTTCAGCCTGGCGGCGGCGAACTTCTGGCGCCGCGGCGCACTGTTGATCGGCATCGGCGTTGGCATCGCCGCCGTGTTGCGGTTGGCGCTCACCGAGGACCGTGCCGGTCTTCTGGTGGTGCGCAGCAAGGGAATTGACTTCGCGACGATGGCGTCGGTCGCGACGGCGATGGTCTATATCGCGTGGACGATCGACCCGCTGGGGACGCGCTAGACCCCCGGAATCCCGGTTATGCCAGGGATCGGCTGCTGACCAGAAGGGTTGCCGCCGAACAGGTTTGCCATCTCTTCGGGGCAGTACGTGCGGATCGCTATGGTGGTGAACATCCGGGCCACTTGCGGTGACATGCCGCGGTGCGAGACGCCCGACGCAGCGGCGGCGAAGCTGCCGCCCGGCGCGGCGATCGTCGGGCAGATGGACTGGCCGACGGCCATCGCGTTGCCCGGTTCGCCGTACTCGATGCCGGCGTGGCTCAGCGCGTCGATGAAGTTGTCGTCATTGGGATCTGCCTCGCCCGGCGTCGAGAACGCGGTGGCGGCCGTGATCAGGCAACCGAGGCCGATCAGCGCACGCACCGTCAATGGCTGATTGTTCAGCTGCGACACCCAGTTGCGACCCATACCCACCCCTCAATGTTCCGCGGTCCGCATCGAACACTGGTCTACCGCTGTCACGTCCAGAACACGACCGGGTAAAGGTTCGCGCACGTTTCGGCCGATGTGGTCGACACGTGTTGTGTCACGGCTGTTCTTGGGTTCACCTGGTTGACAATGCAGGGCGTGACGGGAACCCGACGTTGACGCGCGAGATTTCGCGTAAGACGTTTCTGCGCAGCGCCGCCGGAGCATTGGCCGCCGGCGCGGTCCTCGGGTCCGCCCGCGCCGGTGCCGAACCCGTCATCTCCGGCTGGGACGGGTTGTCCAAGGCCATTGGTGGACAAGTCATTCAGCCGAACGGTCCGCAATTCGGTTCGGCCAAGCAGGTTTTCAACACCAACTACAACGGTTTGACGCCGGCCGCGGTGGTCACTGTGACCTCGCCGGCGGATGTGCAGAAGGCGATGACGTTCGCTGCCGCCAACAATCTCAAGGTCGCTCCGCGCGGTGGCGGGCACTCCTACGTGGGGGCGTCCACCGCGAACGGCACGATGGTGCTCGACCTGCGTCAGCTGCCCGGCGACATCAACTACGACGCCGCCACCGGCCAGGTCACCGTGACGCCCGCGACGAGTCTGTATGCGATGCACCAGGTGCTGGCGGCAGCGGGCCGGGGCATCCCGACGGGTACCTGCCCGTCGGTGGGTGCCGCCGGGCACGCGTTGGGCGGCGGACTGGGCGCCCACTCCCGGCACGCCGGCCTGATGAGCGACGCGTTGAGGTCGGCCACGGTGGTACTGCCGGGCGGCCAGGCCGTCACCGCGTCGGCCAACAGCCAGCCCGACCTGTTCTGGGCGTTGCGCGGCGGCGGTGGTGGCAATTTCGGCGTGACAACCTCGCTCACCTTCGCCACCTTTCCCGCCGGCGAGGTCGACGCGGTGAACCTCAACTTCCCGCCGCAGTCGTTCGCGCAGGTACTGGTGGGCTGGCAGAACTGGCTGCGCACTGCCGACCGCAGCTGCTGGGCGCTGGCGGATGCCACCGTCGACCCGATGGGCACGCACTGTCGGATCCTGGCGACCTGTCCGGCCGGATCGGGTGGCAGCGTGGCGTCGGCCATCACGTCAGCCGTGGGCATCCAACCGACCGGGACGGAAAACCACACCTTCAACTATTTGGACCTGACGAATTATCTGGCCGTCGGAAACCTCAACCCGTCACCGCTCGGATACGTCGGTGGGTCAGACGTTTTCCCGACGATCACGCTGGCTGCGGCGCAGGGGATCGCCGCAGCGGTCGACGCGTTCCCGCGCGGAGCGGGTCGCATGCTGGCGATCATGCATGCGCTCGACGGCGCCCTGGCCGACGTGCCGACGGGGGCGTCCGCGTTTCCGTGGCGCCGGCAGTCGTCGTTGGTGCAGTGGTACGTCGAGACATCCGGCGACCCGTCGGGCGCGCTCGGCTGGCTCGCTGCGGCACACCGGGCCGTGCAACCGTATTCGGTTGGCGGCTACGTGAATTACCTCGAGGCCAACCAGCCGGCGGCGCGATACTTCGGTCCGAACCTGTCGAAGTTGAGTACCGTTCGGCAGACATACGATCCCAGCCGGGTGATGTTCTCCGGGCTGCCGGTGTGACCAAACATGCCGCGGCGCAAAATCATTCGTGATGCAGTGTGGCAGCGACCCAGCGACGGTAGACGCCTATGTCGACGTTGCTGCCGCATACGATGGTGACCACGCGTCGGCCGGCGAAGCGGTCGCGGTCTTCGAGGACCGCCGCGATGCCGAGCGCGGCCGACGGCTCCACGACGAGACCGGCGTGGTCGAGGAGCATTCGCATACCGGCGATGATCGATGCTTCCTGGACCAGGACGGCATCGTCAACGACCAGGAGTAGGTCGTCGAGGACGGCCGGAATAGGACGCCGGCCGGCCACCGCGTCAGCGATGGTGTTGGTCGAGTCGGTGGTGACGACGCGCCGCTGGCGCCATGAGTGTGTCATCGCCGGTGCGCCCGCCGGCTGGACGCAGATCACCTCGACTTCGGGCGCCCGCTCCTTCAGCACATGACCGACACCGGTAGCCAGCGCCCCGCCGCCCAGAGCAATCAGGACCGCGTCGAACGACGGTGCGGCGTCCACCAGTTCCAGGCCGATGGTCGCCGCGCCCTCACAGGTTTCGAGGTCCAGGCTGTCTTCGAGCAGCCGGATGTGGTCATGCCGCGCGATGGCTGCCGCTCGCGCACGGGCCATCTCGTGGTCGCCGTCCACTAACTCCAATCTGGCGCCCAGTGCGCGCATGCGATCGAGCTTGACCTCGGGTCCAAACCGGGATGCCACGACCGTGACGTCGAGGCCCCTGGCGCGACCGGACCAAGCGAGGGCTTGGCCAAGGTTGCCCCCGCTGGCGCACACCACGGCGGGTGAACCATTGTCGGCGAGCATGCTCGCGACGACCTCGGCGCCGCGGGCCTTGAAGCTGCGCACCGGATTCGCCGTTTCGAGCTTGATGCTCACCGAGCACCCGAGGTCGGGTTCCAGGGCCTCGCAACGGTATAGCGGGGTATCGAGAAAGATTGGGTCGATCACCCGGCGAGCCGCCCGGATCCGGGCGGTGTCGAGGCGCGTCTTCTGCACGACACAGCAGCGTAGCGCCGCCGATGGGGCAATCGGCTCCGTTGCGGGCCGGTTGGCGAGCGGTGCCACGCAGCCTCCTGGCTTTAGGCGCCCCCGCGTTCAGCAAGAATGCCGCGACCTGGGCGAGAACGCGCAGGCGCCTTCGCACTCTGCCCCCTTTATCGACCGTTCGGCTTTTATCCACAGCTGGGGGTTCTCCGAAGGGTTCGGGTCGCCCGGTGTGATGTCTCAGGACATCGGTGACAGTTCTGCATCAGGACATGGGTGACAGTTGGTGTGTCAGGACATCGGTGACGCTTCATCGGTCTTGTCGCGGGCCGCGGGGTCTTCCGTTGCCGACGTATCTCACTCCCGGCGCGGGGCGAGTGTGCTCGATGAGGACTTCACCGTCGAGGTCGGCCACGGTGATCTTGTCGCCGTCGATGACGACCAAGACCTGTTCGAAGCCGCGTCGGCCGTCGACTTGGTAGCGGACTCCGGCGAGCATGAACGTGCCGGCGGTGGTCAGTGTCTTGATGTGGGTCCCGGCGGGGAGGTCTTTGGGCGCCGGTCTCGGCTGGAATCGCTTGGCAGCGGCGTGGATGGAAAACGGCGGGTCGGGTTTGGGGTGAGGGGCCTGGGCTTTCGGGGTGGCCTCCCATGCCGTTTGTGGTGTGACGCGGCCAGGCAGTCCCTGGTGGGGGCGTTCGTTGTTGTAGATGTCATCGAAGGCGTCTATCTGGGCCTGCAGCTCGGCCAGTGTGCTGGCCAGCGGCTGTTTGTCCAGGTAACGGAACAAGGTCTGGTGGAAGCGCTCGTTCTTGCCCTGGGTGGTCGGCTTGTACGGTTTGCCGGTGATCGCCTGCACCCCTAGGCGTGAGACATGGTTGACGAGTCGGCCCTGATATCCACGCCGCGAAGGGTTCAGGGCAATCCCGTTGTCCGACAACAGTCGTTGGGGCACGCCGTGGACGCGAACAGCCTTGTCGAACACGGCGATTGCTGCCTCGGCGGTCTCGCTCAAGGCCACATGGGAGGCGACCGCGTAGCGGGAGTGATCGTCGATCAGCTGGAAGATCACACACTCGCGTCCGCCGGTGAGCACATAGCCGGTGGCGTCGAGTTGCCAGCAGGCATTCGGGGCCGGATAGACGAACCGCCGCCATGCCGAACGGGGTTTCTTCTTCGGCTCAAGACGAGCCACGCCGGCTTCACGGAAAATGCGTGCCAGCGACGCCGTGGACGGGACCAGCGCCAAGCCCATAGAGCGCATCTTGTCGTGCACGCTGATCGGCCCGTGGTCCAGGCCAGAGGCCTCCAGAGCGGCACGCACTGCCACGGCCTGTTTTTTGATCTCATCGTTGTACATCGACGGGCTCGACTTTGGCCGTCGGGTCCTGGGTTCGAGCACCGCTGCCGGGCCCTCGCTCGTCACACGGTTGCGTAACTCGTAGAACGACTTACGGGAGATGCCGTGCTCGGCGCAAAACGTCGAGACCGCCCCGCGCGGGGCGTCATCGGGCCACTGCGAGATGGCGAGGCGGACACGAGGATCGATGGGTTCATTGACAGCCACCGATCGAACCTTGGGGCAGAAGTGTCACCACCAAGACCACCCGAACTGTCACCCATGTCCTGATACACAACTGTCACCGATGTCCTGAGAGATGACAGGTCGTCGAGGTGTTCGACGGGCTTCGGGCTTACCTGAAACGCGCGCTTGACTTGTCCTTTGACGCGCTGACCACCCCCGAGCGGCTGTCGATATTGGAAAGCTGCGAGGTGGTGCGCCGTCAGCTGCCCGCCGTCGAGC
>NZ_DASXEP010000083.1:0-38217 GCF_036490025.1 Mycobacterium sp.
TGGTCGTCGTCGGATCCGTCGGCGTAGGCACCGCCGCGGATCAGCGCCAGCGTTCCGGCTAAGTCCTCGGGCTTGACCAGGACGTCGCGCGCTTTGGAACCTTCACTGGGGCCGACGATTTCGCGAGTCTCCATCAGATCCATCAGCCGGCCGGCTTTGGCGAAACCGACCCGAAGCTTGCGCTGCAGCATCGACGTCGAGCCGAACTGGCTGGACACCACCAACTCGACGGCTTGCAGCAAGACGTCCATGTCGTCGCCGATATCGGGGTCGACTTCCTTGCGTTCACCGCTGGTCTTGGCCGCGGTGACGCCCTCGGTGTATTCGGGTTCGGCTTGCTCTTTGCAGGCGGTGACGACGGCGTGGATCTCCTCGTCGGTGATGTAGGCGCCCTGCAGACGCAGTGGCTTGCTCGTGCCCATCGGCAGGAACAAGCCGTCACCCATACCGATCAGCTTCTCCGCGCCGGCCTGGTCCAGGATCACCCGGCTGTCGACGAGCGACGACGTCGCAAACGCCAGCCGGGACGGCACGTTGGTCTTGATCAAACCGGTCACCACGTCCACGGACGGCCGCTGGGTGGCCAGCACCAGGTGAATGCCTGCGGCACGGGCTTTCTGGGTGATCCGCACGATGGCGTCCTCGACGTCGCGCGGAGCGGTCATCATCAAGTCGGCCAACTCGTCGACGATCGCCACGACGTACGGGTAGGGCCGGTACTCCCGCTGGCTGCCCAGCGGCGTGGTGATCTCTCCGCTGCGCACCTTCGCATTGAAGTCGTCGATGTGGCGCACCCGGGACGCCTGCATGTCCTGGTAGCGCTGCTCCATCTCCTCGACCAGCCATGCCAGCGCCGCCGCCGCTTTCTTGGGCTGGGTGATGATCGGCGTGATCAGGTGCGGAATGCCTTCATACGGCGTCAGTTCCACCATCTTCGGGTCGATCAGGATCATCCTGACCTCTTCCGGGGTGCAACGGGTCAGCAGCGACACCAGCATCGAGTTGACGAAGCTGGACTTACCGGATCCGGTGGATCCGGCGACCAGCAAGTGCGGCATCTTGGCGAGGTTGGCCGCGATGAAGTCGCCTTCGATGTCCTTGCCGAGCCCGATCACCAGCGGATGGTGATCGCGTCGGGTCAACGGCGCGGTGAGCACGTCGGCCAGGCGCACCATTTCGCGGTCGGTGTTGGGCACCTCGATGCCGACGGCGGACTTGCCGGGAATCGGCGCGAGCATCCGGACACTCTCGGTGGCCACCGCGTAGGCAATGTTTTTCTGCAGCGCGGTGATCTTCTCCACCTTGACGCCGGGCCCCAGCTCGACCTCGTAGCGCGTGACAGTCGGCCCGCGAGTGCAGCCCGTGACCGCGGCGTCGACCTTGAACTGTTCCAGCACCGAGGTGATCGAATCGGCCATCTGGTCGTTGGCGGCGCTGCGTTTCTTCGGCGGATCGCCGGCCACCAGCAGGCTCAGCGACGGCAGTGTGTACGGGCCCTCGACGACCCGGTCGAGCACCAACGTGCTTTGCTTACCGGCTTTCGTATCGCGTTTACGGCTACGCGACACGGTGGGCTCCGGCACCGTCGGGCTGTCGTCGGCGGCGAGGGGTCCGGCGCTCGACGGCCACGCCTGGGCTTCGTCGTCGCCGTACGCCGAGGAATCGTCGTAGTAGCCGTCGGAAAAGTCTTCGGCGGCATCACTTTCGATGCCCAGCTCGTCGTCGTAGTGCTCATCGCCACTGCCGCGGTAGTCGAACATCCGGGTGCCGAACATGGACCGCAGCGTGTCAGGCACTTCGCGAATCGTGGTGCCAGTCAACAGAAGCAGGCCGAACAGCGCGCCGATGAACAACAGCGGCGCGCAGATCCACGCGGTCAACCCCTCCGAGAGCGGTCCCCCGATGGCGAAGCCGATGAACCCCGAGGCGTGCGCGCGCCCGACCGGAGTGTCCGGCGACCCGGCCCACAGATGCCACAAGCCCAGCGCCGGCAGCGCGACCATCGCCGCGCCGAGTACCAGCCGCGGCCGGGCCTCCGGATTCGGCTCGGTGCGCATCAACAGCACCGCGATCGCTGCGGTGACCACGGGCAGCACCACGACCGCCGAGCCGATGAAGACGCGGACCACCGAGTCGACCCAGGCGCCGACCGGGCGGGCGGCGTCGAACCAGGAGCTGGCGGCGATGACGACGGCGACGCCCAGCATCGCCAGGGCGATCCCGTCGCGGCGGTGCCCCGCGTCGATGTCGCGAGCCCGGCCCACCGATCGCGCCGTGCTGCCGGTCCCCTTGGCCAGCATCAGCCATGTCGCACGCGCGGCACGACCACAGGTCAGTGCGGCGCTGGTCATCAACGAGTGGTGGCGTCCTCGGGCGGGACGGCGCGGCGCCTTCGCGGGCCTTCTTGCGGACCCCTGCCGGGGACCCCCAGACCGGGCACTGCCCCGAGAGGCGCCCTTTGACCTGCTCGTTCGGGCCCGGGACCGGGCGACAGTCTTGCTTCCCATAGCGGCAAGCCTAATCGCAAATGCACCATCTGCACCATCCGCCACACTTGTTACCAGCCCGTGACCGTCCAACCGCCGATTCAGCGGCCGAAATGGCTGGGTAGGGTGACACCCGTCACCAGCGTTGCAGCGCCAACCACCGCCCCCCGAGCCCGCAGGAGGCCCGCATGCCCGTCGTCGTCGTAGCCACCCTGACCGTCAAACCCGAGTCGGTCGACACCGTCCGCGACATCCTCACCGAGGCTGTCCAGGAGGTGCACCACGAGCCGGGTTGTCAGCTGTACTCCCTGCACCAATCCGGCGAGACCTTCGTCTTTGTCGAGCAGTGGGCCGACGAAGACACGCTCAAGACCCACAGCACCGCCCCGGCGATCGGCAAGATGTTCAGCGCGGCCGGCGAGCACCTGGCCGGCGCTCCGGATATCAAGATGCTCACCCCGGTCGTCGCCGGCGACCCGGACAAAGGCCAGCTGCGCCACTGATGGGCGCGTCGCCCGAGGGCCCGCTGGCCGGCAAGGTTGCCTTCATCACCGGGGCGGCACGCGGCCAGGGACGAGCGCATGCCGTGCGATTGGCTACCGACGGCGCGAGCATAATCGCCGTCGACTTGTGCGATCAGATCGCGAGCGTCCGGTATCCACTGGCCACCCCGGACGACCTGGCTGCCACCGTCAAACTGGTCGAGGACACCGGATCTCGAATCGTGGCCGCTCGTGGCGACGTCCGGGACCGGACCTCGCTGTCGTCGGTCCTACAACAGGGCCTCGACGAGTTGGGCCGCCTCGACATCGTTGTGGCCAACGCGGGTATCGCTCCGATGCAATCCGGTGACGACGGCTGGCATGACGTCATCGACGTCAACCTCACCGGCGTTTACAACACCATCAAGGTCGCGATACCGACCATGGTCAAGCAAGGCGCCGGTGGATCGATCGTACTGATCAGTTCGTCTGCCGGGCTGGCCGGGGTGGGCAGCCCGGACGCCGGTTCCGTCGGTTATGCCGCCGCCAAGCACGGGGTGGTCGGGTTGATGCGTATCTATGCGAATCTGCTTGCCGGACAGAATATCCGGGTGAATTCGATTCATCCTTCCGGTGTCGAGACGCCGATGATAAACAACGAGTTCACCCGTGAGTGGCTGGCCAAGATGGCTGCCGCGACGGATACGCCGGGGGCGATGGGCAATGCCATGCCGGTGGAGGTTCTCGAACCCGAAGACATCGCCAACGCTGTGGCGTGGTTGGTGTCCGACCAGGCTCGCTACGTCACGGGCGTGACCCTGCCGGTCGACGCGGGCTTTTTGAACAAATAGCAGCGATGCAACGAAATCCCGCGGCGCAGACGGCTTTCGGCCCCATGTTGCTGGTCGCCCTGGAACAAAGCGAACCGCCGGACCGGCGATTGGTGGACGACGATTTGGCGGCGCGATTTCTGCCGGCGCCGACCCGATGGCTGGTCACCGCGACACCGCCGAACCTGATGAGACGGCTGACGATGGCCGCGATGGAGCGTGAAGGCCCCGGACTGTGGGCCGCCCTGACCTGCCGTAAGCGCTACATCGCCGACAAAGTCACCGAATCACTGGCAAACATCGACGCGGTGGTCGTGCTCGGGGCCGGATTCGACACTCTGGCTTACCGGTTGGCGAGAGAAACCCGCATTCCGATTTTCGAAGTCGACCAACCCGTCAACATCGACCGCAAGGCCGCGGCCGTGCGGCGAGCCCTGGGCGGCCAACCAAGCTCGGTTAGGTTGGTGCCGTTGGACTTTGAGCGAGACGACTTGTTGCGCGCGCTCGCCGAGCATGGTTACCGCCCGGACAGTCGCACCTTTTTCATCTGGGAAGCCGTGTCCCAGTATCTGAGCGCCGAAGCGGTAAACGCCACGCTGGACAGTCTGCGCGCGGTGGCATCGGGCAGCCGTCTGGTGTTCACCTATGTCCGAAAGGACTTCATCGACGGCATCAACCTGTACGGCGCGGAAGCGTTGTACCGAAGGTTCCGACAGCGCGGCCAGTTGTGGCATTTCGGCTTGGCGCCGCAGGAGGTTTCGACGTTTCTGGCCGGACACGGGTGGTCGCTGGGCGAGCAAGCCGGACCCGACTTGATCCTGCATCGCTATGTCGAGCCAACGGGTCGCACTCTCACCACATCGCCCATCGAGTGGTCGGCGTACGCAGAGAAGACCTAGCTAATTCCGTCGGCGCGAATCCAGCGACCGCCTGAGCGCCGACGACACGCCGTGACATGGACATTTCCGGGGCAGACCCAACTCTCGCGTCATACTCAGTGCGTGGCCAGCGACGAAGCTGTCCCGCTACCGGGAGTACTGCCGGGGGCATCTGCCGAGCCGGCGTACCGATTCCTGTCACCACACCAGGCCGCCGTACTCGACGCCGCCACCCGCCGTCTGGAGCCCGGCCGGCACGACGATCCGCCCGAGTTCCCGGTGACCATGTACGCCGACCGCCTTCTTTCGGTCTTCCGCGTCGCGCCCGGCGGCCTACACGCGGTCGGATCGCTACGACAGCGCGTCGCCGAGCTTCGCAACGAATACTGCAGCGGCATCGCCCTACTCGACCAGCTGGCCGGCGGCGACTTCACCGCGGTGGCGCCAGTGCGACAGGAGCTCATCCTGGCCCACAGTCACGTCGCGACTTTCGCCGGTTTACTGTTCGAGCTGATCGCCGAGGCGATGTACGCCGCCCCGCCGTGCGACCGGCCGCTACCACGAACCCAGACAGCCGGTCCGACACGCCGGACGCGGGCGTTCCGCTGATCGGTTCCCGAATCCCGTCATACTCGGCCCGTGGCCAGCGACGAGGCCGCCGAGGTCTCCGGCTCGTCGACGCCGGTGTCCCGGGCGCGCAGCTGTATGCCGCCGTAGCGCAGAGCACCGCGAATTCTTTGAGCGGCACCGCACCTCCGACCGGCCTGCACACCATGGGCGGGATGCAGATGGGCGTGAATCCGATGACCAGCGTCGTCGACGAGAACGTACGAATGCACCAGATGGACAACGTGTTCTGCGCCGACGGCAGCGTGTTCGCGACCTCCGGCGGCTCCAACCCGACCAACACGATCATGGCGGTCGCGCTGCGCATCGCACGTGGGATCACCGGTAGGCGCTACCCCTCAGCCTTCCCCGCCGCCGTGGGAGTTGGCTGACGCGGAGCTCAGATTTCGATGACGGTCGGAACGATCATCGGCTGGCGACGGTAGGTCTCCCCCACCCACTTCCCGATCGTGCGGCGGACCGCCTGCGCGATCCGGGTCGGGTCGGAAACATTCTCGGCCGCAAGGGATTCCAACTCCGCCTCGACCCTGCGGACAGCCGGCTCCAGGGCCTTGGGATCTTCGGAGAAGCCCCGCGACTGCAGGTGCGGCGGGGCCGCCACCTTCCCGGTCTCGCGCCGCACCACCACCGTCACCGCGATGAAACCCGATGACAGGATCAGCCGTTCGCCCAGCGTGCTGTCGCCGACATCACCGGTGATCAGTCCGTCGACGAACATCTTGCCGACCGGCACCGCGCCGGCGATGCTCACCGCGCCGCCGACCAGGTCGACGCTGACTCCGTTCTCGGCCAACACGATCGATTCTTCGGGCACCCCGGTGCTGGCGGCGAGCTTGGCGTTCGCCCGCAGCATCCGCCAGGTGCCGTGTACCGGCATCACGTTGCGCGGGCGGATCCCGTTGTAGAGGAACAGCAGCTCGCCCGAGTAGGCGTGGCCCGAAACATGCACGCGGACTTGCTGGTTGGTGACAACACGAGCGCCGATCTTGGATAGCTCGTCGATCACGCCGTAGACGGCCTCTTCGTTGCCCGGTATCAGTGAGGACGACAGGATGATGAGATCCTCGGCGGTCAGAGTGATGCTGCGATGTTCACCGCGCGACATCCGCGACAGCGCCGACATCGGCTCGCCCTGCGTTCCGGTGGTGATCAGCACCACCTGGTCGGGCGACATCATCTCGGCAGCGCCGATGTCGACCAGATCGGAATCGGCCACCCGCAGAAATCCGAGCTCGCGCGCGATTCCCATGTTGCGCACCATCGACCGCCCGACGAACGACACCCGTCGGCCCAATGCCGTCGAGGCATCGATGATCTGTTGCACCCGATCGACATTGGAGGCGAAGCACGCGACGATGACGCGGCCGTGAGCGCCCCGAATCAGTCGGTGCAACGTCGGCCCGACTTCGCTCTCCGACGGTCCGACACCGGGAATCTCCGCGTTGGTCGAGTCACACAGAAACAGATCCACCCCGGCGTCGCCGAGCCTGGACATGCCCGGCAGGTCCGTCGGCCGGCCGTCGAGCGGCAGTTGGTCGAGCTTGATGTCACCAGTGTGCAGAACGGTTCCCGCGCCCGAGCGCACCGCGATGGCAAGCGCGTCGGGAATCGAGTGGTTGACGGCGAAGTATTCGCACTCGAACACCCCGTGTGTGCTGCGCATCCCCTCGGCCACCTCAACGAACACCGGCTTCACCCGATGCTCACGGCATTTCGCGGCGACCAGGGCCAGGGTGAACTTCGAGCCGACAACCGGGATGTCGGGACGCAGCTTGAGTAGGAACGGGATCGCACCGATGTGGTCTTCGTGCGCATGGGTGAGCACCAACGCCTCGACATCGTCGAGCCGGTGTTCGACGTGACGCAGATCGGGCAGGATCAGATCGACGCCCGGTTCGTCGTGGGTGGGAAACATCACCCCGCAGTCGATGATCAACAATCGGCCCAGGTGCTCGAAAACCGTCATGTTGCGGCCGATTTCGCTGATCCCGCCCAGCGCGGTCACCCGCAGACCGCCAGTGGTCAATGGACCTGGCGGTTGAAGGTCTACATCCATCTGCGAGCCACCCTCTGGCTTACCTGAGCACCGATGCCGCACGCATGTCGGCAGCCAGTGCGTCGATCTGCTCGGCCGTCGCGGGCACCTGGGGCAGGCGCGGGTCGCCGACCTCGATGCCCTGCAGACGCAATCCCGCCTTGGACAGCGTCACACCGCCCAGCCGGCTCATCGCGTTGGAAAGCGGACTGATACCGACATTGATCTTACGCGCGGTGGTGTGATCTCCAGAAGCAAAGGCGGACAACAGGTCTCGTAGCTGACCCGGCGCCAAGTGGGAGATCACGCTGATGAACCCGGTGGCGCCCATCGCTAGCCAGGGCAAGTTCAGCGCATCGTCGCCGGAGTAGTAGACCAGACCCGTCTCCGCCATCAGCTGCGTACCGCCGTGCAGATCGCCCTTGGCGTCTTTGACCCCGACGATGTTCGGATGCGCAGCCAATACGCGCAGCGTCTCGTCCTCTATCGGTACCGCCGACCGCGGCGGAATGTCGTAGAGCAGCACCGGCAGCGGCGTCGCGTCGGCGACCGCGGTGAAGTGGGCGATCAGCCCGGCCTGTGGGGGCCGTGAGTAGTAGGGCGTGACGACAAGCAGTCCGTGCGCCCCCTCGGCGGCGCTCGCCTTCGCCAACTGAATGCTGTGCGCGGTGTCATAGGTACCCGCGCCGGCGATGACGCGGGCGCGGTCGCCGACCGCTTCGAGCACGGCGCGCAGCAGGGCGAGCTTCTCCGCGTCGGTGGTGGTGGGCGATTCGCCGGTGGTGCCGGACACGACCAGGCCGTCGCAGCCGGAGTCGACGAGGTAATTCGCCAATCGGCCCGCGGCCGCGATGTCCAGGGAGCCGTCCGGGCCGAACGGCGTCACCATGGCGGTCAACAGCGTGCCCAACCGCGTGTAAACGTCGAATCCGCCGGTGCTCACGGCCCCCAGATTACCTGGCGGCGGCAACCCATTTGGCACCGCAGCGCGCTTTGCTCAGGCCTCGGTGGCCAGCGGACTCGTCGCGACCTCGCTGCCGTCGGCCAGCGCGGAGATCTGGAAGTCGCCGAAGACTGCCGGCGCGACGTCGGTCAGCTGCCGCAGACATGCGATGGCCAGCCGTCTGATTTCCACATCGGCGTGCTCACAGGCCCGCACGGCGATGAAATGCCGCCAGGCTCGGTAGTTGCTGGTGACGACGATGCGGGTCTCGGTAGCGTTGGGTAATACCGCACGTGCGGCTTGACGGGCCTGTTTGCGGCGCAAAACGTTTACCTTCTCGGTCGGCTGACCCGCTGCGAACTTGGCCTCCAGCCTGCTCAGCAGCTCGGTGTAGGTGGCGCGGCCGGCGTCGGCGGACTCGGCGAGGATGCGCCGCAATTCATCGTCATCTTCCATGCCCGGCGGCACGACGATCTGCGACTCGTTCTCCGGGACGTAGCGCTGCGAGAGCTGCGAATAGGAGAAGTGCCGGTGCCGGATCAGCTCGTGGCTGCACGACCGCGAGATGCCGGTGATGTAGAACGACACGCTCGCATGCTCGAGCACCGACAAATGCCCGACGTCGATGATGTGCCGCAGGTAGCCGGCGTTGGTCGCGGTCTTGGGGTTGGGCTTGGACCAGCTCTGGTAGCAGGCCCGGCCGGCGAACTCCAGCAGCGCCTGGCCGCCGTCGGCGTCGGTGCTCCACGGCACGTCCGGCGGCGCGACGAACTCGGTCTTGGCGATCAGTTGCACGTGCAACGGCGCGGTCTCGGCCACGGCGAACACCCTAGCCCGGCGACGATGCAGTGGGGCACCTCCCAGCCGCGCAGCGGCGAGGGGGACGAAGCGATGAGGAGGAGGCGGGCCGATTGGCCGGAGCGTCAACGCCAGCGCGCCCAGACGTACGGCACCAGGGCCCGCAGGAAGTCGAGATCCGGTCCCGGTTCGGCCTCGGCGAACGCGTTCTCGAAGTACTCCTCGGCGACCAGCAGGATGCCCTCGGCGTATTCACTGGTGAACGCGATGCTGCCGTAGTCGTCCATCAGCGCACGCACTCGCTGCACCAGCCCGGCCGACCGTTCCGATCGGGTCAGGTGCAGATATTCGCGGACGAGTGCGTGGTCGGAGCCTCGAGCGACGCTGAGCAGATGCATCAGCGGCAGCGTGCGTTTGCCTTCATAAAGGTCGCCCAGGATCTCCTTGCCGTACGTGCGCTCGTCACCGACCAGATTGAGGAGGTCGTCGCGGATCTGAAACGCCGCGCCGAAGTGAAAACCGAACCGGACCAACGGAGCGAGGTCGGCGGTGCCGCCCGAGCCGACGATCGCGCCGACCCGCAACGGATGGATGGTGGTGTACCAGCACGTCTTGTGCATGATCAGGTGCAGGTAGTCCTCTGGGCTCAAATTCTCCACTTCGTCAAGCTGCCAACCGATCTCGGTCGCCTGCCCTTCGAGAGTGCGCATCGCCATCGTGTCGAATTCGGCCCACACCAGCTCCGCGAGGTCGCGATCGAGCCGCCGAGTCGCGCGCCGCAATACCTGCCCGGCAACCACAGCTAACCCATCGCCGGCGTTAAGGGCCGCGGCAAGTCCGTGCGTTGCTGCCAAAGTCGGTCTGCCGCGGCGCATTTCGCTACCATCGGCGATGTCGTCATGCACCAGAAATGCGTTGTGCAGCATTTCGATCGCGACTGCCAGACCCAGCAGTTCATCGGGGTGCGCCCCGAATACGCGACCGGCCGAAATACACAACGCGGGCCGGAGGGCTTTTCCCGGCCGCGACGGGTACTCGCGCATCGGCGCATAGAGCCACTGGCTGGGCTCGCCATCGGGCATCGCGTCCAGCATTGATCGGCGAACCGACTTGGCGACCTCACGCAGGCGCTCGTCGACGACGGTCACCAGCTCGGCACGGTCAGTGGTACTGGTCATGTGCTTGGCAGTCGTACGGTGAGCATCACCGGGAGCCAAAGATCAGGGTGGCCACTCGCCAACAAGGTGCCGCGGTAGACACCGGGCCGAACCTGCGGCCCAATCTCGATGGTGATGGCCACCCCGCGACTGGACCGTGCAGGCACAGGCACGACGGCAGTGTCCATCTTCACTGCGCCGGCTCCGATCACCATGCCCTCATGACTGAGCAGATCGCTGCATCGCAGCCGGACATTGCCACGGTCGTCGGGTCCCCTGTTGTGCAGCCACAACTCAGCATTGGCCGAACCGCCGACCGGCGCCTCCAGGTTCACGGCGCGCTTCGAGTCGGGATTGTTCACGTCCAGGCTCACCGACTCGCCGCCGGCGGTCTGGGTGAGCGGCATCGACCGGAGGAGGAACTGCCCGACCATCGACCACCACGCCTGAGTCAACCGCTCGGCTTCTGCCAGACCCGCCGGTGTGCGGCCATCAACGTCGCCGGCGGCGGATTCGTTGGTTGCGCCGGCGCTGTCCGACGCCCGGACGAATCGGTCGACGATCCGGCTGGCCGCCCGAAAGCCTTCCGCCTGAATCGCACTCAGCGCTCGCGCGTTCGCGGCGGGATCGAACACCGACGCCCACGGCAGATCGCTGATGCTCCCCTGGCTGTTGGCGTTGTGATTGCCGCCCGTCTCGCGATCCACGCCGTGCTGCCCTTCGACGAATACCCACCGGCTAATCCCGCATCTGGGTATGCTAGCTGCGCAGACGTCCTAGGGAGGAACTATGGCGGCCCTGCTCTCGCTGATGGCCCTATCCGGTGCACTGGATCCCGCAACGTCGCATGGCGACAGTCGTGCTGTCGCCGACGTCGCGGCCCGCTATTTGCCGATCACCGCCGGAGCTGCCGGCTGGTTCGGCAACATACTTGAAGTACTCGGCCCCCGTACCGCCGAGGCCATGCCAGATCCGGAAAGCGCGCTGGCCGACATCCTGCGTGGTGACGACCAGCTGACCGTTCCCGAATTGTCCCGGCTCGTTTACGTTATCGGCGCGCTCTGTCACACGCCGGCATTCGAAACCATGGTCCCGTTGCGCGAAAGTCCGCTCGCGCAGGCGCTTGCTCTGGCCGGCCCGCTTTATGAGGAGCGCGCTCGCCTGGATATGCGAACGGGCGGCGATCTGCTGCAGCTTCTCTATACCGAATTCAACAGCGCCAAAGACTGGGATCTCGTCATCCGCAAGGCCGTTGCTCTGCAGTTGCTTTCGGCCGACATTGCTGCCGTACCGCGTTGCCTCCCCTCGACACAGCAAGTCGACGGGTATGAGTGCGTCGTGATCGACACCAGCTTCGGACGCTCGGATATTTACTTACAGAACCTCATGAAGGTGGCTAATCCGCTCAACTGGCACCAGAACGATCCGGATGCATTCTGCGCCATGCAGGTGCAGAATCCCGCCATCTTTCCCAATGGCTGGAGTCGGGTGCTCGAAACCGTCAGCCTGAGTTGCCAGCTCGGATTAGAGCGCCTCGTGACGCCGCTGAAGTACTACATGAGCGAGCCGGGCCCCGCGCAGGCCACGTTGCAGTACGACCTCGACACATCCGGGCTGCCGACCCTTGGCGATGGCCGGATCAAGGTCGACCGGGGCTTCATCAAGATGTGGGCGACCGGCGACCCGGGAGTATGGGTGCGGACCCGCAAAATCGTTCACATAGAAGGGCTTTTGCCGCAGGCGCAGGCCGTATTCGTCTGTATGTTTGGATATGCGTTCATGGCGGCAGAGATGCTGTTCGGCAACGCGAAGAACCCGCCGGCGGGCAGCGTGCCGTGGCAAGATTCGCCGGCATCGTCAACGACCGGATCGACGAGCGGAACCACCGGCACGGTAACGTCTCCTACCGCCCCGACTGCTCCCGCGGGCGGCAACATGGTGTCGACAACCACACAAGTGTGGCTGGACTGTCTGAACGACCTCGCGAACAAGAACCTTCAACTGTCCGCGAAGTGGTACAAGAACGACCTCACCGTCGACGACCTGATCACCTACACTCAGGACATCGGCGCGGAAATAGCAAGCGCGCCATGGCGATTCATCCAGGCAATCAGTCAAACGACTGACGACGGCGGTGACGAATGAGCGAACAGCCGTTTCGGCAGCCACTAGCCGCGGCCGGAGATGTTTTCAGCCAATTCCAGGCCACCGCGAAAGAGGTCGCCAACGAAATCGACGCCGGGACATTCACTCTCGACGATCGGATCAAGGCGATGCACCGTCTTTTCGAGCTGTCCGTGCAGGGTTGGGCGGGGCTGGTTCAGGCAGCCGTGTCCGGGCCGCACTTTGGGGTGAAAGGGGATTCGGCGCCGACAGCGTCGGATCCCATACCGGTGACAGCCGATCCGGCCTATCCGCGCTATCTCGAGGTCGCCACGTCGTTCGTGCAGGTGGGCGATAACACGGTGCAGATCCCCGACCAGCAAATCGAGTTCATCCCCCAGGTGCTGAAGGTGGGGGCGACACAATTCCAAATGGCGGTCAAGGATCCGAATCTGGGTGGTCGGTCGTATTGCGGCGCGGTTCGGCTCACCACAGTGACTCCTGCGGGTACTCCGTCCAATGCGGAAACCGTGACGATCAACGATGTCGAGCTGTGAACGGCCGTACACCTGCACCGATCATCGACGAATTGCTTGACCGCGCCGTACAAGCGATCAATCGCGGCGACCGCGCCACAGCGGACGCACTCGCCGGCGAGGTGCTGGCCGTCGATGCGAGCAACCTCGACGCCGAAGAGTTGCTCGCCGCCCCCGCCGCCGGAGGTGCGATCCGCCGGCTGACAATCATGTTCGCCGACCTGGTGGACTCCACGGCGTTGTCGACCCGGATCGAACCGGAGACCTACCGCACCGTTGTCGGGCGTTACCGCGACGAGGTGCTGCGCGTCGTCAATCGCTACGAGGGTCATGTGGGATCGACGAAGGGTGACGGTTTGCTGGCGGTGTTCGGCCATCCAACAACGCATGAGGACGACGTCACGCGGGCGGTACGCGCGGGGCTTGACATCACCAGCGAAGTCGCTGCGCTCAGCCAACGGGTGCGTCAGCGATTCGGTTTCGACATCGATGTTCGGGTCGGCGTTCACCGCGGCCTGGTCTACCTGGACACGGCGCAAGACGACGTCTACGGGCTCGGAGCCAACCTCGCCGCCCGGACTTGCAGCCTGGCCGAGCCCGGAACCGTCGCGGTGTCCGAGGCGGTCGAACGACTCGTCCGGCAGTGTTTCCGCCTGGAGGAACGAGAACCCCAGCCCGTCAAGGGTGTTGACGATCCGGTTGTCTACTTTCGAGCAGTCGGGGAGCTCGATCCGACAAGGCACGCGCTCGGCCCGCTGATCGGTCGTCAACGCGAGGTCGAGTACCTGCAGACCGCCTGGTCTCAAGCCCTGGCCGGCACGTTGGAAACGCCCGGCGTGGTTTTCCTGGGTGAGGGCGGAATGGGCAAGAGTCGACTGGCCGCCGCGGCCATCGCGAAGGCCGTGGGGTACGACGCCGTTGTGCTGGAGTTGTTCGGGTCGCCGTTCCACACCGACGTCGGTTTACGTCCGGTACGCAGGTTGATGGAACGACGATGCGACATCGGGCGCACATCCGATCCCGCCGAGCGACTGGCCAAGCTGACGGCGGAAATCAGTGCGCGCCAACTGGATCCGGCGGAGACGGTTCCGCTGTTGGCGCCGGTGCTGGCTATCGGGCCGGAAGCCGGATATGAGCCGGTCCCGGTCGAAGGGAGCCCACTTCACGAACGGATTGCGAGCGCCGTCTACGAGTACCTGGCCGCTTGCTTGGGCGATGGACCTGGCCTGGTGGTGATCGAAGACCTGCACTGGTTTGATCCCGACACCATCGAGATAGTCCACAAACTGCTGCGCGCCGACACTGGCCGGCTGCTGGTCGTTGTCACCGGACGCGAAAATGTTTCGCCGTCGGACGGGCTGCAGGTCTTCGAACTGCGACCGCTCACCGGTGAGCAAGCCGACGAACTGATCTTCTCGCTCGACCCCGCGATGTCGTTGGATGCCCGACGCGAGGTGCGGCGCCGCTGCGACGGTATACCACTCTACATCGAAGAGGTCATAGCCAAAATCAAGGAGCACCAAGCGAACTCAGCAACGATCACCGAAGTCCCGGACACCCTCTACGAAGCGCTGTTGGCACGGCTTCCCTCCAGCACCAACGCGGTACGTGTTGCGCAGGCGGCGGCAATCATCGGCAGCGTCGTCGAACGTGGCGTGCTGCAATCAGTAGTCGATCTCGGGCAAGACGATATCGACCAGGGAATCGAAGAACTCACCCACAGCCGGATCCTCCAACCCGTTCGTGACGATCTCTGGCGCTTCCGCCATGAACTCCTGCGCGAGGTCGCCGCCGAGTTGGTTCCGCCCAGCCAGCAGGGCCGGCTGCACGGCCGGATCGGCGACGTACTGGCCGCGACGTCTGCTGCCGGAAATCCCGAATGGGCATCGGTGGCACACCATTACGAGGAAGCCGACCGGCACGCCGCCGCGGCGGCCGCGTACGAACAAGCGTCCGCCGTGGCCCGGCACCGCGGCGCACTGGATGAGGCCCGTACTTACCTCATCCGAGCGCTCGAGAACATCGGACGATTGACACCCGGGCCGGAGCGCGACGAATACGAAGTCGCTGTCCGACTGCAGAACGGATTTCTCGCCACGGCGGCCACCGGGCACGCAAGTCGCGAAGCCGCAGCGGAATTCGAGCGCTGCCTGCAACTGATCGGCGACAACGTCAACTCCCAGCTCTATGCCACGCTGGGAGCGTTGTGGAGCTACTACACCGCACGGGGCGAGCTGACACGAGCGACGCTGTTGGGCGAGTCCATACGCTCGCGGCTCGCCGACATGCCACCGTCGATGCGAGTATCGAACGAGCTGCAGTTAGCCGGCCTGGCCTGGTTTCAAGGCGACTTCACTCGCGCCCGAAGCCTCATCGAGGCTGCCGCGAAAGTAGCCGTCGAGATGCCCAGCCCCCAGCGTGACGGCAACTTGTTCGCGCCTAACGAACCGATCGCGACGCTCTACACCTATCTCGCGACATCCCGTTTCGTTCAAGGCGATTTGGCCGGCGCCGAAGCCGCGCTGGCCCAGACATATCGCCGGTGCGAATTGGTGAGCTTCCCGCACGGGATGTTCAGCCTGGCCTATGGGAAGTCGCTGGAGACGTGGATACGCATCGAAGCGGGCCAACTCGACCGGGCCGCGGAGCTGGTCAAAGAACTCGCAAACGTCGGCAAGCAGTACGGCTTTGACGAATGGGTGATGGTGGCCGCGGCACAGGGCGCGACCGTGCGGTCGATGTACGCGCTTGCCGACGACAATCCTGATCCAACAACGCTGCAGGCGCATATCGACACGATGACCGCCGTAGTGCAGACCTGGCGGGCGTACGACCTGAAGGTCTTTCTGATGTGCTACGACGCAATCCTGGCGCGCCTGCTCACCGCCGCTGGACAACATCAGGCGGCCGGTGATCGGGTGCGAATCGCGCTGGAGTTGGCCGACGAGACCGGCATGCACTTCTATGACAGCGAGCTGCTGCGTCTGCGCGCCCATACCCGCGGCGCCGACCTGCGCAGTGCCGACCTTCGGGCAGCGACTGCGTTGGCCTGCAAGCAATCCGCGGCAATTTTCGAGGTACGCTGCGCGGCAGACGAATTCGAACTTCTCGGAAAGCCCGCGCGGGCGACCCTGGCCGAAGCCGTCGGCCGTTTCCCGTCGGACCAGTCCTGGCCTGAGCTGGCACGGGCGCGGGCCCTGCTCGGATGAGCCGGCCGGGGGGTCGGGTGGCCATCCTCGGTGGAGGCATGGCCGGATTGAGTGCCGCCTGGCGACTCAGTGAACCGGGTTGGCGCAACCGTTTCGACTCGATCACCGTCTATCAACGCGGCTGGCGACTCGGCGGCAAGGCGGCATCCAGTCGTGGGCAGAACGGACGGATCGAAGAACACGGCCTGCACGTCTGGCTGGGCTCATACGAGAACGCGTTTTCGCTGCTTCGCGCGTGCTACGCCGAACTGGACCGGGCCACAACCGATCCGCAGGCGCCGATCCGCAGCTGGGAACAGGCCATGGTCCCGTCCGACAACCTCGCCCTGGCCGATCGGACGCAGGACGACTGGTCGGTGTGGCTGGGCGGGTTCGCCCGTAACGACGAATTGCCCGGCGAACCAGATGCCACCGTCCGCGAACTAACTGTCGTCGGATTCCTGCGCCGGGCACTGCAATTGATACTCGATTTCGCTGACTCGCACGGTGAAGCACCGCCGACGGTTCTGGTGCTATCGACATCGCCCCACCCGCCGGCGGATGTCCGGTTGATCGAGCTGGTTCGCCGCGGTGTGACGGCCGCACTGACCGCGCTGGCCGATCCATTGCAACGTTCCGAAAGCGGCCTCTTGAACACGGTTCTCGAGGCCATCCGCGTCGGACTGGACAACGATCAGCGTCCCGACCGCAAGCGGGCCTGGCTGTTGCTCTCGCTGGTGACGGCGACCGTACGGGGTCTGATTTCCGACAACCTGGTCACCAACCCGCTCGGGTTTCGGGCGATCAACGACGAGGACTTCGGCGACTGGATCCTGCGTCACGGCGCTCACCCCGACGTGCTCGAATTCCCGCTGGTCCGTGGACTTTACGACATGGTGTTCGGCTATCGCGACGGCGACCGAAGCCAGCCCGCGTTCGCCGCAGGATTGGCTGTGCTGTGGACAGGCAACATGTTGTTCGGTTACCGGGGCGCGCTGTTTTGGAAGATGACCGCCGGAATGGGCGACGTTGTGATCGCGCCGCTGTATCAAGTCCTCCGGCGGCGCGGTGTCCGGTTCGAGTTTTTCCATCGCCTCGACGCGTTGCACCTCGACCCCGCGCATCGCACCATCGAGGCGATCACCATGGGGCGGCAACTGCGACTCGCGGACGGAGTCGACCAGTACGCGCCGCTGGTCGAAGTACGCGGCCTTCCCGTCTTCCCGAGCTCGCCGGTGGCCACCCAGATTGACCCACACACCGACATCGGTTGTCTGGAATCGCATTTCGGGACGCGGGACGACGCCGAAACACGGGTACTGCGCAGCGGCATCGATTTCGACCATGTTGTCCTTGCGGTGTCGCTGGGCATGGTCGACATCGTGGCCGGTGAACTCGTCGCGGACCGACCGGACTGGCGGGAGATGACAACGCAGGTCCGCACCGTCGCCACTCAAGCCTTCCAAATTTGGCTGCGACCGAACGAGGCGTCTCTCGGCTGGAAGGCGCCCGGGGCGACGGTCAGCGCGTATGTGCCGCCATTCGACACCTGGGCATCGATGCCGCAGACGTTATGGGCCGAGGATTGGCCTGATCAGGACCGGCCCGGCGCCGTCGCGTATTTCTGCGGCACCCTGCAGGCGCCGTGGCCGCCAACCGAAGACGACGCCGCATACGTTCAAGGCTGCAAAACTCAAGCGCACACCGATGCCGTCGGGTACCTGGACCATCACCTGCGCTTGTACCTACCCAAAGCGAGCACCGCGGACGGCTTTGCCTGGCACCTGCTCAGCGGCGTGAACGGTTTACGCGGGCGCGAGGCGTTGGCCACCCAGCATGTCAGCGTGAACATCGACCCGTCGGACCGCTACGTCCAGTCGCTACCCGGGAGTGATCGATTCCGACTCCGGCCAGACGAAAGCGGTTATGACAACTTGGTTTTGGCCGGTGACTGGACCGATTGCGGCATGAACGCCGGCTGCATCGAGGCCGCCGTGATGTCCGGGCTGCAGGCGGGCAATGCGCTGCTGGGTCGCAGCCGTTTCCACCGCATCCGCGGGTTTTACCTGCCTTAGACGTCGATCTTGCAGCTGCGATCGGGCACCCGGCTCAGACCCACTCACGCTCAGCCAAGGTGTCGAGTGCGACTTGTTCCCAGTCGGCTTCACTGAATCCGGTCATGGCGAGTCTCCTTCGTAACCCTCCAGGGCAATTATGCAAGTCTCCCTTGCACAATTGCCTTGTCCGGCCACGCGCCGGCGAAGGCTGCATGTATTTGAGGTTGCGTGACGAGAACCCCGATGTACCGGGGAACCGTTCCCGCAGGTCAAGCGCCAGCCGGTCGATGACCCGCGCGCCCCACCCTTCGGCATCCTGACGAGCCAGGATCTCCGCGCCGATCGCCCAATACGTACTGACGAGCTCCTGATTCGCGGCCGCGACTGCCCGCTGACGACCGGACTGGACGCGTTCGGCAACAGCGTCAAGCAAGTCCGGATACCAGTCCGGTACTGACGCCTTAGTGGGCGGCACCGGAAAGTTCGCTTTTGGTACTGACTCGCTTCCGGTCAGTCCGTCGTCACGCTCGTTCATCACTTGGCCTCGGTGCGTTCACAGGACATCGCTACGGCCGCCTCGGCGTCTTTCACCCGGACCTTGCCAGAAACCCCGAAGTCATGTCGATCGCAATCTGGCTCGCAGCGCGTCCGCCAGATCACCACGGTTACCAACCGTTACGCCGGCCAATCCCAGCCACGACGCCATCGCCGCAAGCTCCGAAGCCAGCGCCGCGGCCACCCGGGAGAGCGCACGGTCCGGCTCGATGAACGCACCCACCACGTGCAGGGCGTCCGTTGTGCGGTCGGCCTTGAGGTCGACCCGCCCGACCAGCTCACCGTCGAGCAGAAACGGCCAGACGTAGTAGCCGTACTGGCGCTGGGCTGCGGGGGTGTAAATCTCGATGCGGTAATGAAATTCGAACAGGCGCTGCACCCGCGGCCGAAAAAAGATCAGCGGGTCGAACGGGCACAACAGCGTCGTCCCGCGGTCGCGTCTCGGAATAGTCTGTCCCGCAACCAAATACGCTGGTGCCAGCCAGCCGTCGACGTCGACTTGCTCCAGCTTGCCGTCGGCTACCAGCTTGGCGATCGCCGGCTTGGCCTGTCCTGCGGCCAACCGGAAGTAATCTCGGATGTCGGCCTCGTTGCCCACCCCCAGCGCGCCGGCCGCCCGCAGCGAGAGCTCTCGAACCGCGTCCTGCTCGTCAACGTCCCGGGCCAACACCTCGGGCGGCAACACCCGCTCCGTCAGGTCGTAGTGCCGGGCAAACCCGACCCGGGTCGCCGTGGTGAGCACTCCTGATGCGAATAGCGCTTCGGCGACCCATTTGGTGTCGGTGCGGCTCCCCCACCATGCCCCTCTCGGACCGCGCGGCCCGGCGGCCAGATGCGCCTCGATTTGCCCCGCGGTACTCGGACCGAGCTCGGCGACTGCGGCAACGATCTTGTCGGCGAGCTGCGGATTGGCCTTCACGATGTGGGTGCCCCACCGGCCGTGCCGGTACTGCCGCATCCGCCAGCGCAACAGCGGCCAGTCATCGACAGCCATCAACGCGGCTTCATGCGCCCAGTACTCCACCAAAAGCCGCGGCGAGCGCGCGGAGTGATCCCAGGCCGCACGGTCCAGTACCCGCCGGTCGTAGGGCCCGAGCCGGCTGAACACCGGCGCATAGTGAGCGCGCACGGCCACCGACACCGAATCCAGTTGCAGCACTTGGATGCGTGAGATCAGCCGCCGCAAGTGCGCCCGGGTTACTGCGCCGCTGGGCCGCGGCTCGCTAAGGCCCTGGGCCGCAACTGCTATCCGCCGGGCTTGCGCGGCGGTCAGTCTGAGGGGCCGGCTGGACACGGCGCCGAGGTTACCGCTCAGCACCGACACTCTCGCCCGTCTTGGCTACGGCGGGCTCAATCCTCCGACGGATTCTTGAGTTCTTGGTATGCCGACTCCAGATCGGCCGGAACCGCTTCCAGGTCGCGGTAGACGCCCATCAACTGCTCCAGGACCTTGACTCGTTGCTGAGTCGCGTCGTCCGCTGACCGCCGGGCCTGCTCGCGATAATGATCAGCCTCGAGCCTTACATCAGCGAGGAGTTGCTCACGCTCTTGCTCGGCATCTTCACGAATGCCGGCCAGTTCGGCCTCGAGCTTTTCCTTGGATTCCGCATGGGCGGCTTCCATGGCTTCCTGCCGCGCGACCAGCTCGGCCAACCGATCTTCGTGCTTTAGCTGCTCGACCTCGATCTCGGCCTCGGCCGCCGCGATCAGTGCCGCTGCCTCGGCTCGCGCCTCGGTCTGCATTTCGGCGACCTCGTCGACCGCGCGCCGCAGCATATTCGCCATCCGTTGTTGCATCGCGTGTGGCGCGGGCGAGGTTTCCGTGAGCAGGGCGGCCTCTTTCCGCAGTCCGGCGGCTTCATCGCCGAGCTCCTTCAACCGGGCCCTCAGGCTCTCGACGTCGTCGAGTACCAGCTGCTGCTTGGTGGTCAACATTTCCATGTGGGCATCGACCGCGGCCGGATCGTAGCCTCGGAACCTACGAGCGAACGTGTTCGCGGATTCGGGTTCCACTACCATCTCCCCTTCTGAAATCGCTTGGTCAACCCGGTGGAGCTAATCCCGAAGTCGAGTATGTCACGGTCTTCTGGTGCCGCGCAGATCACTGGCGCCGCTCCTCCGCATCGCTTCGCTCTGCATCGTCGCCGGCGCAGATCACGAGCGGAGGTAGGTGTGAAACCGGTACCGCAGCCCAGTGCGGCTGGTCTCCCACTCTCCCGTCGTGCCGGCCCACGTCTCGTCGAGCAGCGGGGCGACCACGTCACCGTCGTCGCGCGGCAGATCGATGTCGACCTCGGTAACCTCGCACCGTTGGGCCCGCGGCATCGCCAGCGTATAGATCTGCTCGCCACCCACCACCCAGACGTCGGGACCGGTCAGCGCCTCATCGAGACTTCGCACCACCGTCGCGCCTTCAGCCGTGAAGCCGGTCTGCCGAGTCAGCACCATGTTTCTGCGGCCCGGCAGCGGCCGAAACTTCGCCGGTAGCGACTCCCAGGTGCGCCGGCCCATCACCACGGTGTGACCCATCGTCAGCGCTTTGAAATGGATCAGATCCTCTGACAACTGCCATGGAATACCGCCGGAGCGGCCGATGACCCCGGACGTCGACTGCGCCCAAATCAGGCCCAGCCCACTCATACAGCGACGGGCGCTTTGATCGCCGGGTGCGGATCGTAGTTCTTCATCACGACGTCGTCGTAGGTGTAGTCGAAGATCGAATCACGTTGAGCCAGGATCAGTTCCGGGTACGGCCGGGGATCGCGATCGAGCTGGGTGCGCACTTGCTCGACGTGATTGTCGTAGATGTGGCAGTCGCCGCCAGTCCAGACGAAGTCGCCGACGCCCAGGCCCGCCTGGGCTGCCATCATATGGGTCAGCAGCGCATAGCTGGCGATGTTGAACGGCACGCCGAGAAACAGGTCGGCGCTGCGCTGGTACAGCTGACAGCTGAGCCGGCCGTCGGCCACGTAGAACTGGAACAGCGCATGGCACGGCGCCAACGCCATCTGCGGTATCTCACCGACATTCCAGGCCGACACGATGATGCGCCGCGAATCCGGGTCGGTCCGCAGCAGATTCAGCGCCGCACTGATCTGGTCGACATGGTCGCCGGACGGGGTGGGCCAAGACCGCCATTGCACGCCGTAGACCGGCCCGAGATCGCCTGTGTCGCTGGCCCATTCGTCCCAGATCGACACCCCATGCTCGTGCAGCCAACCGACGTTGGAGTCACCGCGCAAGAACCACAGCAACTCGTACACCACCGACTTCAAATGCACCTTTTTGGTGGTAATCAGCGGAAAACCCGCCGACAGGTCGAACCTCATCTGGTGGCCGAACAGACTGCGGGTGCCGGTTCCGGTGCGGTCGGCTTTAGGGGTGCCCCGCTCGAGTACCAGCCGCAGTAAGTCCTCGTACGGGGTGGGAATCGGCACGTGGCCAGCTTAGCGGCGATCGCAAGCGCGGCGAAGCCGGGCGCGGCGGGTCGATGCCATCGGATCTGCGCGGCGATCGCAAGCGCGGCGAAGCCGGGCGCGGCGGGTCGACGCCGATGAACTTACGTCCAGAGCCGGCGAGTAGAACGGATGGCATGCCGAACATCACCGACACCGTCAGCACTCCCGATGGCTCCTGCCCGGTCCGCCTGTTCACTCCCGAAGGGCAGGGCCCCTGGCCAGGCGTGGTCATGATTCCCGACGCCGGCGGAACCCGGCAGACCTTCTTCGATATGGCCGCCACGCTGGCCGACTCCGGTTACGCGGTGCTGCTGCCCGACGTCTACTACCGCCAGGGCGACTGGGCGCCGTTCGACATGAAGACCGCATTCAGCGACAACGGCGAACGCAAGCGCCTGATGTCGTTCATCGGCAGCATCAGCCCTGACAAGTGGGCATCGGATGCAAACGCGTACTTCGACTACCTGGCCGCTCGGCCCGAGGTCAGCGGCACCACATTCGGCATCACCGGTTACTGCATGGGTGGCCGCGCGTCGTTGACCATCGCCGGGCTTGTTCCGGACCGGGTCGCTGCCGCGGCATCGTTCCACGGCGGTGGGCTGGTCACCGACGGCACCGACAGTCCGCATCGGCGGGCCGACCAGATTCAGGCAGCGGTCTATGTGGGTGGCGCCCAGAATGACGCGTCGTTCACCGATGACCACGCTGAGCAGCTCGAAAAGGCGCTGACCGCAGCCGGCGTCCAGCACAAGATCGAAACGTATGCCGCCGGGCACGGGTACGCCGTGCCGGACAACGGGCCCTACGACGTCGAGGCCGCCGAGCGGCACTGGACCGCCACACGCGAGTTCTTCGGAGCGAACCTTGGTTAGGAACTGGCTACTTCTGGGCGCCGCGCGCAGCCTCGACTAGCGGATTCACCCCACAGCGGTCAATTGGGTCGTCATGCCGTCTTGAGGTGGCCAGAGCGGGTGCGGTACTTCAACACCAAATGGCGCGTCCCAGCAATTGCGCGATGAAACCTCTTGCACGGGACGCCGATTGGCCGCCACGCCCCATTTGCCCGCCGGATAGCCGAGGGCCAGCATGGCCGACATCGTCCAACCTTGTTCAGCGGGCACCCCGAGTAACTCATTCACCCTGTCCTTGAAGTTGCGGAGCACCATCGTCATGACGCCGCCGACGCCCTCGGCACGGGCGGCGAGCAACGCACTCCAGATGGCGGGGTAGATATTGGCGCCGCCGAGGTCGTCGATGGCGAAGACGAAGAGCAACAGGGGGATTTCCTCGAAATGGTCAGCCAGGTAATTCCCCGAGCCTTTCATTCGGCGCATCGTTTCGGCGTGGGCCGCCGGGTCTGCACCCGGCGCGGTCGCTACCATCGGTCCCGTCCCCGTGCTGAATTTCTCGTATTCGAGGGCGCGGGCCTGCCGGAAAAGCTGCGCGAACTCGTGGATGAGTTCGCGATCGTCCACGGCCAGGAAGTGCCATCGCTGGGTGTTGCCGCCATTGGGGGCACGGATGGCCGCATCGAGGATACGGGCCTGCGTGTCCAGCGGAATCGGATCCGGACGCAACCGACGCATCATCCTGGTGGTGTACAGCGCTTCGTAGATATCCATTTTTCTGCTCCCTTCCGCTATTCGGGCCATGTGCTGTTGAAGATGCTGTCGACTAAGTTCCCCCGGTTGAATGTCGGATCGAAGTGCGCCAGCACGTCGTCGTTCATCGTGCCGAAGGTGGTGTCAGGGCGGTGCTTCATGCCGTCGTTGAAGGCCGCCAGGATGCGGTTCTTGAAGTCGGGACGCGGATGCGCGGTGGTCACCGCGTCAATAGCTTCCGCGGGGAGATCCTCTCTGCCGACGCCGACGACGTCCGTCTTGACACCGACTGCGAGTAAAGCGGTTTCGGGGTCGAGACGTGCCGGAACCTCGGGCGTCGTATGGAGAGCGATGCCGAGCCACACCTTGTCGGCGTCCGATTGTTCGACGCCGTGTTCTAGTAGGAAGTCACGTGCCGCGTCGGCACCGTCTATCTCGAAGCGCTGCGTCGAAGCACCGTAGCGCGCGGTAAGCCCGAGATCGTGGAACATCGCTGCCACGTATAGGAGTTCCGGGTCCGGGTGCAGGCCCAAACGGTGCCCGTGCAGCGCGCCGAACAGGAATACGCGCCGGGAATGGTGGAAAAGCACGTCGTCCTCGGCGCTGCGGACGAATTCGGTTGCCTCACGCACAAGCGCCGTGTCGGGTATGACGATGCCAGCGACAGTCTCGATGGACTCAACGGCCATGATCGCTTCGCCTCTCACTGATGATGCGGCGCTGCAGATCTTTCAGCAGCGACGCTTATTCCGGCCAGCTGTTGTTCAGGATGATGTCGACAAAGTTGTCGCGAACGAACGACGTGTCGAAGCGCTGCAGCACATCGGCGTTGACCGTCCCGAAGGTGCTGTGCGGGCGGTTCTTCATGCCGTCGTTGAAGGCAGCAAGGATGCGCCGCTTGAAATCCGGTCGTGGGTGGGCAGCGGTGACCGCGGCAAGTGCATCCGGAGAAAGGACGTCGCGACCGATGCCCAGCACATCGGTTTCGACACCCGCTGTGACCAAAGCGATCTCGGGTGCCAGAAACTCGGGTATGCCTGGCGTGGTGTGTAGCGCGATGCTTAACCACACTTTGTCGGCATCGGCTTCGCCGACGCCATGCTGCAAAAGAAACTGGCGCGCCGCATTGGCGCTGTCGACCTCGAAACGCAGCGCGGAATTGCGATAGCGTTCGGTGAGGCCCAGATCGTGAAACATGGCACCGGCGTACAGCAACTCCAGGTCCGGTTGCATTTCCCGGCGACGGCCCTGCAGCGCACCGAAAAGGAACACCCGACGGGAGTGGTCGAATAACAGGTCGTCTTCGGCGTCGCGGATGAGATCGGTGATCGCACGCACGAGGGGTGTGTCCGGCACAACGATGTCAGCGATGGTGTCGATCGGCTGAGTGACCATGATCATTCTCCTTGATTGGGCGAATAACAATCAGTCTGCGGGCGCGGCCCTCCATCCACCCATAGCGTTTGAGCCGTCTTCGCCACAGATTGCGACACAATGAGTCGGTGGCTGAAGCCGACGCGCGGTCGCGGGTAGTGGTGATCGTCGTCTTCGACGACGTGACCATGTTGGACGTCGCGGGAGCCGGTGAAGTTTTCGCAGAGGCCAATCGCTTCGGCGCCAACTACCAGCTCAAGATCGCATCGGTGGCCGGTCGTGACGTCACAACCTCGATCGGGACCCTGTTGGGCGTCACCGACGCCCTTTCGTCAATCGTGTCTGCCGATACCGTCCTGGTCGCCGGCAGCGATAACTTGCCCCGGCGGGCGATCGATCCGGCGCTCGTCGAGGCAATCAAGTCGATCGCGGGGCGGACCAGGCGACTCGCCTCGATTTGCACGGGGTCGTTCATCCTGGCCCAGGCCGGCCTGCTCAACGGCCGGCGCGCCACTACGCACTGGCACGACGCCCGATTATTCGCCCGGGCTTTTCCGGATATCACCGTGGAGCCGGACGCCATTTTCGTCCGGGACGGCGACGTCTTCACCTCCGCCGGAGTGTCCTCCGGCATCGACCTCGCGCTGGCGCTCGTCGAAATGGACTACGGCACCGACCTGGTCCGCGATGTGGCCCGGTGGCTGGTCGTCTACCTCAAGCGCGCCGGGGGCCAGTCACAGTTCTCGGTATTGGTCGAGGCCGATCCCCCGTCCCAGTCTCCGCTGCGCAAGGTCACCGACGCCATCTCGACTGACCCGGCGGCCAACCACAACGTGAAAACCCTTGCTGCGCGGGCCTCCTTGAGTACGCGGCAGCTGAACCGGCTGTTTCAGTCCGAACTCGGGACGACACCGGCCCGCTACGTCGAAATGGTGCGCATCGATGCTGCCCGCGCCGCGCTCGACGCCGGCCGCACCGTCGCTGACACCGCTCGCGTGGCCGGGTTTGGCAGCCCCGAAACCCTCCGGCGGGTGTTCGTCGACCACCTCGGCGTCTCGCCGAAGGCTTATCGCGAGAGATTCCGCACGGCATCACGCGGTTGACATCCACCGACGTTATTGCCCGCCGCTCAACACTTTTCGTTGGAAAACCAGCGGATGTCGGGCATACTGTTCCGCCATGCACGTCGATGCGATGACGATGCCGCAGCCGCTGGGCGAGGTCGGTGACCTGGCCCGGCGAACGCAGTCCGCCGGCTTCTCGGGTCTGCTGTTCACCGAGACGGGCCGCACGGCCTTTCTCAACGCTGCGGTGGCCTCCCAGGCCGCTCCCGGCCTCGAGTTGTCCACGGGTGTCGCGGTGGCCTTTCCGCGCAGTCCCTTCGTCACGGCGGCAACGGCGTGGGAGCTTCAGGAAGCGACCGGCGGCAACTTCCGGATGGGCCTGGGCACGCAGGTGCGCACCCATGTGGTGCGGCGCTATGGCGTGCCGTTCGAGCGGCCGGGCCCACGGCTGCGCGACTACCTGCTCGCAGTCAAGGCGTGCTTCTCCGCGTTTCGTTCCGGGGCGCTGAATCACCACGGCGAGTTCTACGACCTGGATTTCATTACGCCGCAGTGGAGTCCGGGGCCGATCGATGCACCCGATCCCAAAGTCGATGTCGCCGCGGTGAATCCGTGGATGCTGCGGATGGCCGGCGAAGTGGCCGACGGGGTGCACGTCCACCCGATCGGTGAGCCCGGCTATATCGCCCGTCACGTCACGCCGAAAATCGCTGAGGGAGCGCAGAAAGCGGGGCGTTCACCGTCGGACATCGCGATCATCGTGCCGGTCATGACTGTCGTCGGCGATACCGAGGAAGAGCGCGACAAGCAGCGGGAAGTGGTCCGCGCCAGCATGGCCTTCTACGGAAGCACGCCGAACTACGCGTTCATCTGGGACGAGGCCGGGTTCGAGGGCACCACCGCCCGGATTCGTGAGAAGCAGAAGGCCGGCGACTTCCCGGGGATGGCGGCCCAGGTGAGCGACGACCATATCGCCGCCTTTGCCACCGAGTCGACGTGGGACACGTTGGCCGACACGTTGACCGAGAAATACGCCGGTATGGCTACACGTCTGGTGCTGTACAACGCCGTCGGCGATCCGGAGCGCTTCGAACGATACGGCGAAGTCGCGCGTCGCGTCAGCGCCCGATCAACCGCTGCATGAAGTCGGGATAACGCGCGCCCTGCACCTCGATGCCCGCCGCGGCGTCAGCGATCTCGCGGAGGTCGTCGTCGGTCAGCTCGACGCTGGCCGCTCCGAGGTTTTCCTCCAGCCGGTCCAGGCGCCGGGTGCCCGGGATTGGCACGATCCACCGCCGCTGAGCCAGTAACCAGGCCAACGCGATCTGACCTGGGGTCGCACCCTTGGTGGCCGCGATGATCTGAAGTAAATCGACCACGGCGCGGTTGGCGCCGCGCACGTCGGCGGCAAAGCGCGGAATGCTGCTACGAATGTCGGATTTGTCGAATTGGGTGTTCTCGCTGATGCTTCCGGTGAGAAAGCCTTTGCCCAGCGGGCTGTAGGGCACGAACCCGATGCCAAGTTCGGACAGCGTGGCCAGCACTCCGGTCTCCGGGCTTTCCGGTTCGCGCCACCACAGCGAATACTCGCTCTGCACCGCCGTCACGGGTTGCACGGCATGAGCCCGACGGATGATCTGCGCGGACGCCTCGGACATCCCGAAGTGTTTCACCTTGCCGCTGTCGATCAGTTCCTTGACCGTTCCGGCGACGTCCTCGATGGGCACCTGCGGGTCGACGCGGTGCTGATAGAGCAGATCGATGGTCTCCACACCCAGGCGATGCAGCGAATTCTCGGCCACCTCGGTGATGTGCTCGGGCCGGCTGTCCAGGCCCGCGACGTTACCGTCGGCACCGAAGGCGAAACCGAATTTCGTTGCGATCACTACCTGTCCGGCGAACGGCGCGAGGGCTTCGCCGACCAACTCCTCGTTGTCTCCGTAGGCTTCCGCGGTGTCAAAGAACGTGACCCCGCGCTCGACCGCGGCGCGGATCACCGCGATCATGTCGGCTTTTGACCCCGATGGTGGTCCGAAGCCTCGGCTCATGCCCATGCAGCCCAAGCCGATTGCCGAGACCTCGAGATTGCTACCCAGCGTGCGCTTGTCCATGTGTTACTCCTTACGACGCCGGCAGATCCAACAGTTCGGCCAATCGGGCGCGGTGGCGATAGGCAGTGCCGAACGCCAACTGGTCGCTCTTGGCCCGCTTCAGGTACAGATGCGCCGGATACTCCCACGTCATTCCGATGCCGCCGTGCAACTGAACGCATTCCTCGGCGGCGTGCACCGCGGCGCCGCTGCAGTAGGCCTGCGCGACGGCCGCCCCGATCGTCGCATCGTCGTCTTGGCGAGCACAACTGTCGGCGGCATAGCGGGCCGCGGCCGCAGCGGAATTGACCTCGATCCACAGATCCGCAAGCCGGTGCTTGATCGCTTGGTAGGATCCGATCGCCCGGCCGAATTGCTTGCGCTGCTTGGCATATGCCAGGGTGGTCTCAAAACACCACTGCGCAATGCCCAATTGCTCGGACGCCAGTAGCCCCGCACCTATCTGCAGCGCCGCCGCGACCGCATCATCCGCGGACCCGGCGCCGACGCGCGACGACGCCGCGCCGGAGAAGTCGATATTCGCAAGGGGTCTCGTCATGTCCAGGGTCAGGATCGGCGACACGTCGACACCGGCTGCGTCGCGTGCGACGGTGTGCAACTGCAGCCCGTCGGGTCCGGCCACCGGCACCAGCAAGACGTCGGCCTCGATGGCACCGGCCACGCTGGTGATCCGTCCGGTCAAGCCGTTGTTACCCGTGCTGACGCCGGCGACCGCGTCGCCGGGCGCGGTGGACAGCGGCACCGTCAACGCAGCGGTGAGGGAGCCCGCCGCCAAACCCGTGACCGTGTCGGTGTCGCCGGCATGCAACAGCGCGACGGTGGCCAGCACCGCACTGGACAGAAACGGCACTGGCGCCACGGCGCGGCCGATCTCCTCCATGACGACGGCCGCCTCACGCGCGCTCGCGCCGGCGCCGCCCAGCTGCTCGGGCACCAGCAGGCCGGCCAAGCCCAGTTCGTTGGCCAGCGTCTGCCAGACCCCGGAGAAGTCTTGCGGCGCAGCGTCATAGAGGCGGGCTACCGCTTCCGGCGGGCACCGGTCGGCGAACAGACGTCGCACACTGTCCCGCAGTGCCTCCTCGGTGTCGGAGTACAACAGGTCGCTCATCGGTCTAAGTCCTTGTATGCGATGTCCTTGTCGACCCGGTGTTCCGGCGGCAGGCCGAGGATGCGCTCGGCGATGGTGTTGCGCAGGATCTCCGATGTGCCACCCTCGATCGAATTACCTTTCGCACGCAGATAGCGGTACCCGGGCTCGCGACCGACCAAATCGACCGCGTCGGGTTGACGCATGGTCCAGTCGTCGTAGCGCAGGCCCTCTTCTGGGTGCAACTCGATCTCGAATCCCGAAACCGCTTGTGCCAGACGGGCGAACGTCACCTTCATGCCGGCGCCCTCGGGTCCGGGCTCCCCCACTGCCAGGCGCTGGCGCAACCGCAGACCGGTCAGCCGCGCGACCTCGGCGTCCACCCACAGCCGCATCAGCTCGTCGTGCATCGCCGGATTGCGCAGCTGCGGTTGCGCCCGCCAGGCTTCGGTGACCTTGCCGATGATCCCGCGTTCGCGTGTACCGCCGGCCATCGAGCCGATGGCGACCCGCTCGTTGTTCAGCGTGGTGGTCGCGACCTTCCAGCCGCCACCCTCGGGGCCGAGCCGGTTGGTGTCGGGTACCCGGACATCGGTGAGGAACACTTCGTTGAATTCGGCTTCACCGGTGATCTGACGCAGCGGCCGGACGTCGACGCCGGGATCGGTCATGTCGCAGACGAAATAGGTCAGGCCCTGGTGTTTGGGAACCGTCGGGTCGGTCCGTGCGACCAGGATTGCCCGTTGCGCGTTCTGCGCGCTGGACGTCCACACCTTCTGCCCGTTGACGATCCAGTCCCCATCCGCCGAGCCGTCGCGGACCGCACGGGTGGCCACGCCGGCCAGATCGGATCCCGCGCCCGGCTCGCTGAATAGTTGGCAGTAGATGTGCTCGCCGGTGAACAACGGCCGCAGGAACTTTCGCTGCTGATCCGCGCTGCCGAAGGCCGCGATCGTCGGCGCGGCCATGCCCATGCCGATCCCGTTCCGTGCACCACCGCCACCCGGCGGCGCACCCGCGGCGGCCAGCTCTTCCTCGACCTGCGACTGAAACCCGCGCGGCAGGTCGAGCCCGCCGGAGCCGCGCGGGAAATGCACCCAGGCCAGGCCGGCGTCGAATCGGGCGGCCAGGAATTCGGCCGGGTCACTGGTCGCCGGGTCGTGCTCGTCCAGCAGCGTGCGCACCCGGGCGTGCAGATCCTCGGCCACCGCCCGCTCGTCGGCGCTCATCGGAATTCCGCTGCGTTGCCGAGCAGTTGGCCGCCGTCGATCACCATGGTCTCGCCGGTGATCCAGTTCGCCTCATCCGACACCAGGAAGGCAACGGCGGCCGCCACGTCGGGTGTTTCACCGATGCGTCCCAGCGCCGTTCGCTGCGATACATGGTCTTCGTGGTCCTTCCACAGCGCCTCGGCGAGCTTGGTCCGAACCACACCCGGGCAGATCGCATTGACCCGTATCCGCGGTGAAAGTTCCAGCGCCAGTTGCTTGGTCACGTGGATCAACGCCGCCTTCGTGGCGTTGTACATGCCCATGTTCGGCGACTGATGCATGCCGCCGATCGACGCCGTGTGAACGATCGCGCCGCCGTGCTCGACCATCCACGCCTTGGCCGCAAGGGAGGTCCACAGCAGCGGCGCCCAGAGGTTGACGTCAAAAGTCTTGGCGAAGCGGGCGTGGTCCTGGTCGATCAGCGGACCGTAGGCCGGGTTGGTGCCGGCGTTGTTGACCAGAATGTCGATGCTGCCGAAGCGGTCCAGCGTCAGCTCTACGCAGTGCCGCGCGGCGTCCTCGTCCACCGCGTGTGCCGCCACTCCGACGGCGTTGCCCCCGACCTGCCCGGCCGCCGCGTCCGCGCTGTCCTGCTTGCGGGAGGTGAGCACGATATTCGTCCCGGCCAGCGCCAGCCGTTGTGCGATGGCCAGCCCGATCCCCCGGGAGCCGCCGGTGACGATCGCGGTGCGGCCGTTCAGGTTTGACTCGGTCATGGTGCCTCCATCAGGCTGTGCTGGTAGCGGCGCATGCCGCGCAGCCATCGGTCGTAGTCGGTGCCCTTGTGCCGGTACATCTCCAGCACCCCCGGATGCGGAAGGATCAGGAAGCGTTCGTCGTCGACGGCGGCCAGCACAATATCGGCGACGTCGGCCGGCTCCAGCACGTCGCCCGCGCTGGTGACCGCGCGGGTTGCCAAGCGGGCCAACGGATCTTCGGACTCCCCCGGGGAATACAACAGGTTGGTGTTGACGCCCATCGGGCACAGACAGCTGACCCGCACACCTTGGTCGCCGAAGGTGATGTTCAACCACTCGGCGAACCCGACCGCAGCATGTTTGGTCACCGAGTACGTCGCGGACCCGAGTTGGGTGAGCAGTCCGGCCGCCGAGGCGGTGCTGACAAAGTAGCCCTCGCGGCGTTCGACCCACCCGGGCACCAACAGTTGCGCGGCACGGATGTGCGCCCGCAAGTTGACGTCGATGGACTGATCCCACTCGTCCTCGGTGACGTCCAAGCCTGCGACGCCGGTGATACCCGCATTCGCGAAATACAGGCCGACCGGCCCGAATTCGTTTTCGGCCAGCGCGATCAACTGCTGGATGTGCGCGGTGTCGGAGACATCCCCGCCCGAAGCGACGGCCGCTCCGGGACGATCGGCGTTGATCCCGTCTGCCACTGCGTTGGCGGCCCGCACGTTGATGTCGGCGACAACGACTCGGGCATCCTGTTGCGCCAACCGGGTGGCCAGCGCGGCGCCGATACCGTTGCCGCCGCCCGTGACGATGGCGACCTTGTCGGCAACCTTCACGACCGACTCCTTTCGTTGAACAGCAGCCGGATGATCCATTCCCGGGTGTCGGCCGGGTCGATCACGTCGTCGAGTTCGAAGGTGGTGGCCGAGGTGAGTGCCTTGCCGTGCTTATAGGCGGCCTCGACCAGCTTGTCGAAGAGGTTGTCTCGCTCGGCCTGGTCGGCGACAACGGCCAGTTCCTTGCTGAACCCCAGCCTGACCGCGCCCTCGAGACCCATCCCGCCGATCTCTCCGGTGGGCCAGGCGACAGTGAACTCGGGGGCGTGAAAGGAGCCCCCGGCCATCGCCATCGCGCCCAGCCCGTAGCCCTTGCGCAGGATGATCATCCCGAACGGCACAGTCAGCCGCGCGCCGACGATGAACAACCGGCTGAACCGCCGAACCGCGGCGTCGACTTCGGCGTCCGGGCCGACCATGAAGCCAGGGGTGTCGCACAGCGAAATGACCGGCAGCCCAGCCGATTCGCAGAGCGTCAGAAAATCGGCCATCTTGTCCGCTGCCTCGGCATCGATGGCGCCGCCGAGATGATGACTGCTGTTGGCCAGCAACCCGAATGCCACACCTTCGACACGAACGAGCGCGGTGACCACGCCGACTCCGTAGTCTGCCCGCAACTCCAGGACGGATCCCACGTCGGCTACCGCGTCTATCGCGTTGTGCACGTCGTAAGCCCGTAACCGGTTCTCCGGCACGATATGTCGCGCCCGCCGCGGATCCGGTGCCTGCCAGTCGTCACGCCTGTCGTGGAAATAGGACAGGTATTGCTTGGCCAGCGACACCGCGTGCGCCTCGTCACGCGCGGCCAGGCCGACGACCCCGTTGCGCCGCTGCACGTCGATGGGCCCGATGTCCTCGGGCCGGTATCGACCGAGCCCGCCGCCTTCGATCATCGCGGGACCACCCATGCCGATGTTGGCGTCGGGAGTCGCGATGATCACGTCGCAGGTGCCGGCCAGCGCGGCGTTACCGGCAAAACATCGCCCGGACACGATCGACACCAGCGGCACGTGGCCGCTGAGTGCGCCGAGCGTACGGAATGTCGGCACGTCGAGACCGGCCACGCTGGCAACGTCGGTGTCCCCGGGCCGGCCGCCGCCGCCTTCGGCGAACAGCACCACCGGCAGGCGTTTGCGGGCGGCCAACTCGAAGACCCGATCGGTCTTCGCGTGATTGCGCATGCCCTGCGTGCCGGCGAGCACGGTGTAGTCATAGGACAGCACCGCCGCCTCTGCTCCGCCGATTCTCGCCACCCCGGCGACCAGCCCGTCGGCCGGCGTGTTGGCGATCAGGTCGTCCTCCGAGCGCCGGCTACGTTGCGCGGCCACCGCCAGCGCACCGTACTCCACGAAGCTTCCCGGGTCGATCAGGTCGGCGATGTTCTCCCGAGCGGTGCGCCGATTCTGGTTGTGCCGCTTGGTAATGGCCGTCGGTCGGCCTTCATCCAGAGTGAGCAGGTGTCGACGACGGACCTCGTCGAGGTCGGCACGAGCGCGGTCCGGGTCGAGCGCGCCGATGTCGGCCCCGGCGCTTTCGCCGGTCCGGGTGAACACCACCAACGGGTCTCCGGTTCCGATCACCTGGCCGGGCATCACCAGGGCGCGGACCGTGCGCACCGCGTCCGGCGCGGTCAGCGCATGCTGCATTTTCATGGCTTCGAGCACCACCATGTGCGCACCCGCCGCGAGCTCGGCTCCGTCCGGTGCAACCTCGATCACGGTGCCGGCCAGCTGGGCGCGCAGCACTTCCTCACCCGGATGCAGTTCCGGTGGCGCAAGTCGGGTCTCGTGGCGCCGAGATTGCGCGGCTCCGACGAAGGCGGACAGGTTCTCCTCGACAAAGCCGGTGGTGACTGGTCCAATGTGAACGTCACGGTGCGACAACACTTCCCGTAGAAATCCGATGTTGGTGCGGATTCCCTCGATACCGAATTCGTCCAGCGCGGTCTGCGCCTTGCGGACCGCAGCGGAAAACGACGATCCGCGCACCCGGGTGATCACTTTGGCCAGCAGCGAGTCATAGCGTGGGCTCGGCGTCAGCCCGGGACGGCCGAACGTGTCGACGCGCACACCGGGTCCGCTCGGCGGCGAGAACACCGTGAGGGTGCCGGCGGACGGCAACACCGACCCGTCGGCATCGACGGTCTCCATGTTGACCCGCGTCTGGATCGCGATACCGCGCACCGCGGCGAGCGCGCCGACCACTTCGTCACCGTCGGCGACGATGCCGGCCGGCAACCTCAGCTGGTGGAACGATGCGCCCCGGGCGATTCTCAACTGCACGGCCACCAGGTCGACTCCGGTGACCTCTTCGGTCACCGTGTGCTCCACCTGAATCCGGGGGTTGACCTCGAGGAAGACGAACTTCTCTCCGGTCACCAGGAACTCCACCGTGGCGATGCCGCAGTAATCTGCCCGTGCACACAGTCGAACCGCTGCCCGGTGCAGCTCACGGCGCAGGGCTGGCGAAATCCCTTGTGCCGGAGCAATTTCGACGATCTTCTGGTAGCGCCGCTGAATACTGCAGTCCCGGTCACCCAGGGCCAGCGCGCGCGATGGCGTTGCGATGATCTGCACCTCGATATGTCGGGCGTCAGCCAGAAGCGCTTCGGCAAACAGGGCCGGATCGCCGAAGCCGAGTTGCGCTTCGGCCGCGCACCGGCGGTATGCGTCGTCGATCTCATCAGCGCTGCGGACTATCCGCATGCCGCGGCCCCCGCCCCCGGCAAGTGCCTTGATCACGATCGCGCCCCCGTGGTCGGCGGCGAACGTGCGGATGTCCTCGACGCTGCTGGGCCCTTCCGTCGCGGGCAGCACTGGGACGCCGGCCGCTGCTGCGGCGCGCCGGGCCGACGACTTGTTGCCGAACAGTTCCAGTGCGGCGGCATCGGGGCCGACGAACGTGTAGCCGGCGGTCGCGCATGCCTGCGCGAAACCGGGCTGTTCGCTGAGGAACCCGTAACCGGGATGGATCAGCTCGGCGCCGGACTTCTTGGCCGCCGCCAGAATCGCGGCATGGTCCAGGTAGGCGGCCGGGCCGGCGCCGGGCAGCGCGATCGCTTCGTCGGCCGCGTGCACGTGCGGGCTGTCGGCATCGTCCTCGGCGTAGACGGCGACCGTGCCGAGCTCCAACTCGGTTGCCGTGCGAATGATTCGGAGCGCGATCTCACCGCGGTTAGCGATCAGCAGGCGCGTCACGTCCGGTTCCTTCATCAGGTCGACCACTTTGGGATCCAGCGTCCATCCCGATCACATCATGCCGCTACCGTGATTACCTGACTATCGGGCCCCCGTGCGAAGACACGTGCGTCAAATACGGCTGTCGCGTCCCACAGAACCAGTAGTTTCATTGCCAGCGGTGAAGCAAAGGAGACGATCACGAAGCGATACATGACTGCAGCGATCGGCGCCGCCCTGACGGCCGGCGGGCTGATCATCGCGGCACCCCCCGCGAGCGCAGGATGCCTGGATCCCGCATGGGCGGGGCACCCGATGGCACAGATGTGCGACAGCGCCGTCGACGCCGACGGAATGTGGGAACGTTGCCTGACGTCCTACCCGAACGGGGCATGGAATCCCGCCGAAACCGACTGCTACACGATGAGCGCCAACGATCCGCCCAGGGATGCTGACCCCATCGTGGCCACGCCGCCCACGCACATCGACCCGTAGCGGGCCGATTCACGCCATGAGCTGAGCCGCGACCGCCGCGCCGAGTTCCCAGCAGGCCTCCAGGTCGGCCTTGGCCGGTTTGCCCATCAGCACCACGTGCTCGGCCGCCTTCACCCATCCCAGGCCGGTGGTGATGGAGTCGACGCCGCGTTGGGCACCCTCGGTGCCCTCGTTGCCGTGCAGGTAGAGGCCGAACGGTCGCCCGCGGGTGGCATCCAGGCAGGGGTAGTAGCAGACGTCGAAGGCATGCTTGAGCGCGCCGCTCATGTACCCCAGGTTGGCCGGGGTGCCGAGCAGATAGCCGTCGGCCTCCAACATGTCGGTCGGCGAGACCGCCAGCGCGGGCCGCCGCACCACCTCTACGCCTTGGATCTCAGGATCGGTCGCCCCGGAGAGCGCCGCTTCGAACATCTCCTGCATGTGCGGCGACGGAGTGTGGTGCACGATCAACAGACGCGGCACGAGTGACCTCCATCCAATGGTCCAACGGTGCCGTCAAGGCATCGACTCAGCCCACGCCATGTGCCCCTCGAAATCAAGGGTTTTCGCCGTATCGCGGTAGCGATCTCTCAAGTCGGCGTAGCGGTCCTGGTCGCCGCGCCAGCGCGAGCAGGGCTCGTAGTCGCAGCAACCAGATCCCGCGAAGCGCAAGTTCGCCGTCGGCCGGCGCATCCGCCAATCTGGTGATTGCGGCCTCGGCTTCGGCCACGTCATCGTCTGCCCCGCGATCGAGCAGCGTCTCCGCACTCGCTGCAGAACTTGGCCGTTGCGCTCATTTGCGTGCCACATGACCCACAGGACAGCCCCGTCGCCGCGGTCAGTCCACCGCCACCATCCCGACCGGGGTCCACGTCAGTATCGTTTCACTGCCGGTCAACGATGTCCGCCATATCGTCGTGCACATCCGCTCAATCTCGACCCTGCAGCTCGACGGCTTTCTTCATGGCTTCTCGCGCGCGGCTTCGATCTCCGGCGTAGTCGTAGGCGCGGGCCAGCCGGTACCAGCGGCGCCAGTCGTGCGGATCGCTGTCCAATTCGCTGCGGACGGTGTCGAAAAGTGCGTCGGCCGCGCCGCGTTCGATTCGCCCTGACGGCCGTCGCGGCAGCGCGCTCACGTCGAGTTCCATTCCGTCGTCTGCGATCAGGTGGGCCAGCTTCTGATGAGCGAGGCCGGCTCGCAACGTGGCGATCATCGCCCACAAACCGATGGCGGGCAGGATCAACAGCGCGCCACCCAACGCGATAGCGACGGCACGTCCCGAACTGATCATCAGCACGGCGGCCCGCCCGAGCAGCACGAGGTAGACCAGCAGAGCCGTGCACATGAACGCGATCGTCAGTTGAATCCGTGTACCGCGCCACGTCGGTGTCATTGCAGGTTGAGTAGCGATTCAATTCCGACTGTCAGGCCTGGTTGTTCGGCGACCCGGCGAACCGCCAGCAGTACGCCCGGCACGAAGGACGTGCGGTCGATGCTGTCGTGGCAGATAGTGAAGGTCTCCCCCAAGGTGCCGAACAACACTTCCTGGTGGGCTACCAGCCCGGCCAACCGCACCGAATGCACCGGTACGCCGTCGACGTCGGCGCCGCGGGCGCCGGGCAGGCTGGAACTGGTGGCATCTGGGTTGGGCGGCAAGTCTTTTCGGGCTTCGGCGATCAGCGCGGCGGTCCGTGCGGCGGTTCCCGATGGGGCATCAGCCTTCTGCGGATGATGCAATTCGATGACTTCGACCGACTCGAAGAACGGCGCGGCCTGCTTGGCGAAATGCATGGACAACACCGCCCCGATGGCGAAGTTGGGCGCGATGAGCACCGAGACGTCCGGCTTGGCCGCCAGCCACGACCGAACCTGCTGCAGCCGTTCGTCGGTGAAGCCGGTGGTCCCCACCACGGCGTGAATCCCGTTGTCGATGAGGAACTCGAGGTTGGCCATCACGACGTCGGGGTGGGTGAAGTCGATGACAACCTCGGTCTTGTTGTCGGTCAACAGGCTCAGCGGATCACCGGCATCGACTTCGGCGGACAAGCTCAGATCTTCGGCGGCCTCCACCGCGTGCACCATCGTCGCGCCGACTTTGCCCTTCGATCCCAGCACCGCTACCCGCATGGTTTCACCCTAAAGCGTGTCGACGTTGTCCACAGTTGCGCCTTTGTCCACAGATGAGTCAACGCGGCTGGCGGGGAGCCGGCGTGGCTCGCTATGATTCGAACATGTGTTCCAGTGGTCGGGAAGAGGTCGTCGAGGTGTTCGACGGGCTTCGGGCTTACCTGAAACGCGCGCTTGACTTGTCCTTTGACGCGCTGACCACCCCCGAGCGGCTGTCGATATTGGAAAGCTGCGAGGTGGTGCGCCGTCAGCTGCCCGCCGTCGAGC
>NZ_DASXEP010000084.1:0-1555 GCF_036490025.1 Mycobacterium sp.
ATCCAGGTAAACCTGTCCAACGTGAGATCGGGGTCCACGGCGATGTCGTTGAACGTCGCCGAGAGGCGGTTGAGGTCCGCGACCAGGCTGCGGGTGTCGGTGCCCCGCAGGGACGGGAACCGGTTGAGCTGGCGGGTGACACGTGCGACCGAATCCACCAGGTCGGCCAGCTGCGCGGTGTTGTCCTGAATCGTACTTATCCCTGGGCCGGCCGCTGCGATTGCCTCGTTAAGGGTGTCCTGGCGTGCCGAAAGGGCAGCGGCAAGGCCGGAGGTACTGCGCAGTGCCCCGTCGATTTGAGCCGACCGAGCATTGAGCCGCGAGATCAGTGTGTTGGAGTGCTGGAGCAGCGCGGCAACTTTGTCGCCGCGCCCGCCGACCGCCGAGCCGGCGCCATTGACGATGGATACCAGGCGCCGGATGGCACCCGCGTTGACTAGCAGTGTCGCCGAACTGAGCGCTTCTTCGATGGTCGCGGCCGCGGAAGTGGATTTCAACGCGATTGTGTCTCCGTCGCGCAGCGGCGGCGCGTCGGGGACCGGGTGGGGATCGGGTCGGATGGCGACGAAGACGTCACCGAGCGGTGTGGCCGAACGCAACTCCGCGGTGGCACCGGCCAGCAATGGGACATCGGCGCTGATCCGCATCGTCACGTGGGCGGCGAAGTCGTGCGCGCGCATCGATTCGACTTCGCCGATGTCGGCGCCGTTGAGTTTGACCTTCGCCTTTGCCGGCAGATTCAGAGCATTGGCGAACACGGCGGTCAACGAGATACGGTTGCCCGCCTGTCTGGGCGCAGGCAGCGGCACACTCTGCAACCCGGTTGCACATCCGGCAATGAGCACCGTCAACCCGGCCGCTACCGCGCTTCGACAGCCGCGGCGGGCAGCGCCGCCGTGCCTCATCCCCGAACCCCTGCCATCTGTTCGAGCATTCCGAAAACGCCCTCGCCCAAGAGCTTCACGCCGAAGTCCGGCCCGTAGTCGGTTATCGTGCCCGTCGCACATCCCAGGTCTCTGATTGCTGCAAGGTTGCATATTTCCTTCGCCATCTGACCGTCGAGGAAAAGCTTGTCGATGAGGGCGTGTATGCGGACGGCGCCGGCGTTGCCGTCGATCGCGTTGTAGACGTTGGCGGCGAGCAGCGGCGTGACGTCCAATGTTTCCGCGAGTTCGCGGCGGTAGTCGTTGACCGCTGCGGTTAGTGTCTTGAAATCGGCAACAGTGCCCTTAAGCCCATCGCGGTTTGTCTCCAGCAGCGACGCGGCATGATCGAGTATCTGGTTGATCTTCGCGCCGGTGGTGCCGCTGCCCAAGTGCTCGTCGGCCAGGATCTCGCTGAGCTGGCGCATATTCGAACCGAAGTCGCGTATCGCGGTGTCGTTGTCGGCGGCCGCTTGCGTCAGCTCCGCTAGAGCTGCCACGATCGCCTGGATGTCGTGCTTGGTGGCAGCGCCGTTGTCGGCACCGAGACGCAGCGCCTGATACAGCTGATCGAGGGTCGCTTTGATCTTGGGCCCGCTGCCGGAGGCAATCTGAGCGCCAATGTCGACAAG
>NZ_DASXEP010000087.1:0-24937 GCF_036490025.1 Mycobacterium sp.
CAACATCGGAATCATGGCGCACATCGACGCCGGCAAGACGACGACGACCGAGCGCATCCTCTACTACACCGGTATCAGCTACAAGATCGGTGAGGTGCACGACGGCGCCGCCACCATGGACTGGATGGAGCAGGAGCAGGAACGCGGGATCACCATCACCTCCGCGGCTACCACGACGTTCTGGAAAGACAACCAGATCAACATCATCGACACCCCCGGGCACGTCGACTTCACCGTCGAGGTGGAGCGCAGCCTGCGAGTGCTTGACGGTGCTGTGGCCGTCTTCGACGGCAAAGAGGGTGTCGAGCCGCAGTCCGAGCAGGTCTGGCGGCAGGCCGACAAATACGACGTCCCGCGGATCTGCTTCGTCAACAAGATGGACAAGGTCGGCGCCGACTTCTACTTCTCGGTGAGGACCATGGAGGAGCGCCTGGGCGCCAACGTGATTCCGATCCAGCTTCCGGTGGGCTCCGAGGGCGACTTCGAAGGCATCGTCGACCTGGTCGAGATGAACGCGAAGGTCTGGCGCGGCGAGACGAAGCTGGGCGAGACCTACGACACCATCGAGATTCCGGCCGAGCTGGCCGAGCAGGCCGACGAGTACCGCACCAAGCTGCTCGAGGCCGTCGCCGAGACCGACGAGTCGCTGCTGGAGAAGTATTTCGGCGGCGAGGAACTGTCAGTCGCCGAGATCAAAGGCGCGCTGCGCAAGCTGACCATCAGCTCCGAGGCCTACCTGGTGTTGTGCGGGAGCGCGTTCAAGAACAAGGGCGTGCAGCCGATGCTGGACGCCGTCATCGACTACCTCCCGTCGCCGCTGGACGTGCCGCCTGCCGAAGGCCACGTGCCCGGCAAAGAAGACGAGCTGATCACCCGCGACCCGTCGACCGACGAGCCGTTCTCGGCGCTGGCGTTCAAGGTCGCCACCCACCCGTTCTTCGGCAAGCTGACCTACGTCCGGGTGTACTCCGGCAAAGTCGACTCCGGTAGCCAGGTCATCAACGCCACCAAGGGCAAGAAGGAGCGGCTGGGCAAGCTGTTCCAGATGCACTCCAACAAGGAGAACCCGGTGGAGACCGCATCGGCCGGTCACATCTACGCCGTGATCGGTCTGAAGGACACCACCACCGGTGACACGTTGAGCGACCCCAACAACCAGATCGTGCTGGAGTCGATGACCTTCCCCGACCCGGTCATCGAGGTGGCCATCGAGCCCAAGACCAAGAGCGACCAGGAGAAGCTGAGCCTTTCCATCCAAAAGCTCGCCGAAGAGGACCCAACCTTCAAGGTTCACCAGGACGTCGAAACCGGCCAAACCGTGATCGGCGGCATGGGCGAGTTGCACCTGGACATCCTGGTGGACCGCATGCGCCGGGAATTCAAGGTCGAGGCCAACGTCGGCAAGCCGCAGGTGGCCTACAAGGAGACCATCAAGCGGATCGTGGAAAAGGTCGAGTTCATCCACAAGAAGCAGACCGGTGGCTCGGGCCAGTTCGCCAAGGTGATCATCAGCCTGGAGCCGTTCACCAGCGAGGACGGCGCGACTTACGAATTCGAGAGCAAAGTCACCGGTGGGCGCATTCCGCGGGAGTACATCCCGTCGGTGGACGCCGGCGCGCAAGACGCCATGCAGTACGGCGTGCTGGCCGGTTACCCGCTGGTGAACGTGAAGGTCATCCTGCTCGACGGCGCCTACCACGACGTCGACTCGTCGGAGATGGCATTCAAGATCGCCGGTTCGCAGGTGCTGAAAAAGGCTGCACATCAAGCACAGCCGGTAATCCTGGAACCCATCATGGCTGTCGAGGTCACCACCCCCGAGGACTACATGGGTGACGTGATCGGCGACCTCAACTCTCGCCGTGGCCAGATCCAGGCCATGGAGGAGCGCAGCGGTGCGCGCGTGGTCAAGGCGCACGTGCCGCTGTCGGAGATGTTCGGCTACGTCGGCGACCTGCGGTCGAAGACTCAAGGCCGGGCGAACTACTCCATGGTGTTCGACTCCTACGCCGAAGTTCCGGCGAACGTGTCGAAGGAGATCATCGCGAAGGCGACGGGCGAGTGAGCGCCGCGAGGCGACGGCGAGCGAGCGCAAGCTCACGAGTGAGGAGCGAGCAATCAGCAGAAGCTCATGAGGCCGGCGACGAGCAATCGACCGAAGCGAAGGCGACGGGCGAGTAAACGACCAGAATTTGCTGGGAGTACCCTTGCCCGGTCACGACCGCGGCACAACTGAAATAACAACACTGCTTTAACAAGCACCAACAAGTCCAGGAGGACACAGAAGTGGCGAAGGCGAAGTTCGAGCGGACGAAGCCGCACGTCAACATCGGGACCATCGGTCACGTTGACCACGGCAAGACCACGTTGACCGCGGCTATCACCAAGGTCCTGCATGACAAGTACCCGGCACTCAACGAGTCGCGCGCGTTCGATCAGATCGACAACGCGCCCGAAGAGCGTCAGCGCGGTATCACCATCAACATCTCCCACGTGGAGTACCAGACCGAGAAGCGCCACTATGCGCACGTCGACGCGCCGGGTCACGCTGACTACATCAAGAACATGATCACCGGTGCCGCCCAGATGGACGGCGCGATCCTGGTGGTCGCCGCCACAGACGGCCCGATGCCGCAGACCCGCGAGCACGTGCTGCTGGCCCGTCAGGTCGGGGTGCCCTACATCCTGGTCGCGCTGAACAAGGCCGACATGGTCGACGACGAGGAGCTGCTGGAGCTCGTCGAGCTCGAGGTCCGCGAACTGCTGGCCGCCCAGGAGTTCGACGAGGACGCCCCCGTCATCAAGGTGTCGGCGCTCAAGGCCCTCGAGGGCGACGAGAAGTGGGTCAAGTCCGTCGAGGAGCTGATGGACGCGGTCGACGAGTCGATTCCGGACCCGGTCCGCGAGACCGAGCTGCCGTTCCTGATGCCCGTCGAGGACGTGTTCACCATCACCGGTCGTGGCACCGTGGTGACCGGCCGTGTCGAGCGTGGCGTCATCAACGTCAACGAGGAAGTCGAGATCGTCGGCATCAAGCCGGCCAGCACCAAGACCACCGTCACCGGTGTGGAGATGTTCCGCAAGCTGCTCGACCAGGGCCAGGCTGGTGACAACGTCGGGCTGCTGCTGCGTGGTATCAAGCGTGAGGACGTCGAGCGCGGCCAGGTGGTCGTGAAGCCCGGCACCACCACGCCGCACACCGACTTCGAGGGTCAGGTCTACATCCTGTCCAAGGACGAGGGCGGTCGGCACACGCCGTTCTTCAACAACTACCGGCCCCAGTTCTACTTCCGCACCACCGACGTGACCGGTGTGGTGACGTTGCCGGAGGGCACCGAGATGGTGATGCCCGGTGACAATACCGAGATCTCGGTGAAGCTGATCCAGCCCGTCGCCATGGACGACGGTCTGCGGTTCGCGATCCGTGAGGGCGGCCGCACCGTCGGCGCCGGCCGGGTCACCAAAATCAACAAGTAGCTCGACAGCAAAGCGGCGCTCACCCCGAGAGGGTGGGCGCCGTTTTTGCGTCCAGACCCTATTTCCGTCCGAGCAGCGATACGCTGACGCGTCATCGATCGGCCGCCGACGGGAGCATCGATGCTAGCGCGCTATATCAAAGCCCAGATCATCGTTCTGCTGTGCGGCGGGGTGCTCGGCCCGATCTGGATCGTCGCGTACTTCATGCTGCCCAACCTGCTGGGATCTTTCGGCCCGGGTGCCGAGTCGATGTGGGCGAGCAACACGTCGTGGATGCTCTGGGCCGGACTGCTGATCACTGTCGTCGACGTGCTCGTCGCACTGTGGCTGGCCGACCGTGGCGTTCGGTCCTCGGCCAAGAGCGCGACCCTGCACCAGACCGGGGTGCTGACCATGGCGCAGATCCAGGGTCTGCAGGAAACCGGCATGCGCATCAACGAACGTCCGGTGGTCAATCTGGATCTGCGCATCACCGGGCCCGGATTCGATTTCAGCGACCGAAAGCGAGTGACCGTCGACGTCTCCAAGCAGGCGATCGTGACGGCACGCAAACTCGTGGTGCTGGTGGACCCCAATACGCATGTTTACGAGATCGATTGGCAGGCAAGCGGATTGGTCGCAGGTGTGGTGCCCGCGCAGATCGCCGTCGCCGAAGACAACACGACCTACGATTTGAGCGGACAGGCCGGCCCGCTGATGGAGATCATGCAGATCTACAAAGCCAACAACCTGCCGTTGGGCGGCGCCGTCGACCTGCGCTCCTATCCCGCGGTACGCCAGCAGGTATTGGCTGTGGTCCGCCGTGCCGGCGCCACCCAGCAGCCCGCGTCGGCGGGCACTGGCGGGGTTGCCGCGCCGCCGCAGTCCTCGGTGGCCGAGCGACTCGAGGAGCTGGACAAGTTGCATGTCAGCGGTGCGCTCTCGGACGCCGAGTACGCCGCGACGCGGCAGAAGATCATCGCCGACCTCTGACCCGACGGGCGATTAGAACACGTTTCAGTTTCGCTGCTAGCCTGATCCGCAGTCGGCGAAAGGGGCTGCTGTGTCGGGAACCTTACAAGGGCGGGTGGCGTTCATCACCGGTGCCGCGCGCGGCCAAGGGCGCGCCCACGCGGCCCGGCTGGCACGCGAGGGCGCCGACATCATCGCCCTGGACATCTGCGCGCCAGTGTCCGACACAATCAGCTATCCCGCGGCCACCCCGGAGGATCTGGCGGAGACGGTCCGGGCGGTGGAAGCCGAGGGACGCAAGGTGTTGGCCCGGGAGGTCGACATCCGCGACGACGGCGGGTTGCGTCAGCTGGTCGCCGACGGCGTCGAGGAGTTCGGCCGCCTCGACATCCTGATCGCCAACGCCGGTGTACTCAGTTGGGGACGGGTGTGGGAGCTCACCGACGAACAGTGGGACAGCGTCGTCGGGGTGAATCTGACCGGCACGTTTCGCACCGTCCGCGCGGTCGTGCCGGCGATGATCGAAGCCGGCAACGGCGGGGCCGTCATCGTGGTCAGCTCATCGGCCGGGCTGAAGGCGACGCCGGGCAACGGGCATTACTCGGCGTCCAAGCACGGGCTGACCGCACTGACAAACACGTTGGCAATTGAGCTGAGCGAGTTCGGTATCCGGGTGAACTCCATCCACCCCTACTCCGTCGACACGCCGATGATCGAGCCGGATCTGATGATGCAGGTGTTCGCAAAGCACCCTCACTTCATCCACAGCTTCGGGCCGATGCCGCTGCAGCCCAACGGGTTCATGGGCGCAGCCGAGGTGTCCGACGTCGTGCTTTGGCTCGCCGGGGACGGCTCGGGCACGTTGACCGGAGCGCAGATCCCGGTCGACAAGGGCGTGCTGAAATACTAGCTCGCCATCTCCGCCAGGGTTTCGGCGAATCGGTCGACGGCCCAATCGATTTCCGTCGCAGTGATCACCAGCGGCGGCGCGAGACGCAGCGTTGATCCGTGGGTGTCCTTGACCAGGACGCCGCGTTCGGCAAGCCGCAGGCTGAGCTGTTTCGCGCTGCCGAGTGCCGGGTCGATGTCGACGCCGGCCCACAATCCGCGACCGCGCACCGCCATCACCCCGTGCCCGATCAACGCTTTGAGCCGCCAGTGCAGGCGTGCGCCCAGTCGTGCCGCGCGGTCTTGGAATTCGCCGCGGCGAAGCATCGAGACCACAGTGGTGCCGATCGCTGCTGCAAAGGGGTTACCCCCGAAGGTCGACCCATGCTCACCGGGATGCAGCACCCCCAGGATCTCACGATTGGCCACCACCGCGGACAGTGGGACCACGCCGCCGCCCAATGCCTTGCCGAGGAGATACATGTCGGGCACCACATCCCAGTGATCGCAGGCGAAGGTACGCCCGGTGCGGGCCAGTCCTGACTGGATTTCATCGACGATCAGCAGAACGTCTCGGGCTGTGCAGATTTCGCGCACCGCCGACAGGTAGTGTTCCGGTGGCACGATGACGCCGGCTTCGCCTTGTATCGGCTCGAGCAGCACCGCGACGGTGTGTTCGTCGATCGCGCCGGCCAGCGCGTCGGCGTCACCGAAGGGGACCGAACGGAACCCCGGCGTGAACGGCCCGAAGCCGCTTCGCGCCGTCTCGTCGGACGAGAAGCTGACGATGCTGATGGTCCGGCCGTGAAAGTTGTTGTCCGCCACCACGATATTCGCCTGACCAGCCGGGACGCCCTTGACGTCGGCGCCCCATTTACGGGCGACCTTGATCGCGCTTTCGACCGCCTCGGCGCCGCTGTTCATCGGTAACACCATGTCCTTGTCACACAGCGTCGCCAGCGCGGCGCAAAACCGCCCGAGTGCTTCGGCGTGAAATGCACGGCTGACCAAGGTGATGACGTCGAGCTGGGCATGGGCGGTCGCGGTGATCTCAGGGTTGCGATGCCCGAAATTCACCGCCGAATACGCGGCCAGGCAGTCCAGGTAGCGGCGGCCCTCGACGTCGGTGATCCAGCATCCCTCGGCGCTGGCGGCCACCACCGGCAGCGGTGAGTAGTTGTGTGCGGTGTAGTGCTCGTCCATCGCGATCGCCGACGCGGTCAATGCGCCGGGGCTGGCCGTCGTGGCTTGCAGGACTGTCACGAAAACACCTCCAACGTGCAGCATTTGACCGAGCCGCCACCCTTGAGCAACTCGGACATCTCGATACCGACGGGTTCGAAGCCGGCGTCGGCCAACTGCCCGGCAAAGCCGACGGCGGCTGCCGGGTGTACGACATGGCGGCCGTCCGAGACGGCGTTGAGACCAAATACGAAGGCGTCGGCACTCTCGACCACGATCGCGTCGGGAAACAGCGTTTTCAGTTGCACTTGTGCGGGTCCGGTGAAGGCGGGCGGGTAGTAGGCGATCGTCGTGTCGTCGAGGACGGTCAGCGCCGTATCGAGATGGTAGAAGCGCGGGTCGACCAGTTGCAGGCTGACGACACGCCGTCCGAAGATCGCGGCGATCTCGGCGTGGGCACGAGGGTCGGTCCGAAAACCCGTACCGGCCAGGATCACCTCGCCCACCGGGAGCAGATCGCCCTGACCTTCGTTGACGTGCTGAGTCTGTAGGGGGTGGTATCCGTGCGACCTCAGCCACTCCGCATAGGCGAGTGACTCATGTTGACGCTGAGGGTATTTGAAGCGTGCGACGACTGCGGTGTCGCCGAGTATCAACCCGCCGTTGGCGGCATAGACCATGTCGGGCAGGCCAGGCACCGGATCGACCAGGTCGACGAGGTGTCCTAGCTGCAAGTAGACGTCGTGCAGGTGTTGCCACTGAGCTATCGCGACGCCCCTGTCGACCGGGTTGGCGGTGTCCATCCACGGATTGATCGCGTAGTCGACCGCGAAGAATTGCGGAGGTGTCATGACGTAGTGCCGAAGCCGCGCCCGCCGGCCGGTCGTGGGGGCGGTGTGCTGCCGGCTAGCGGTCCCCGACTCCGCGAACATCGTCATAAATCAACGGTATGGGACGGGTGTAGAACAATCTATCGAATGTTGTTGCGTGTACAGCCCACTTTTATTGCGCGAAATGCCATAATTCGGGAGTCTGTTGTGGCAGGAGGTGCGATGGACCGGTTGGACAGCATCGACGAGCAGATTCTCGCGCAACTCGCCCAGCATGCCCGGGCGACGTTCGCCGAAATCGGTGAGCGGGTGCGCTTGTCGGCCCCGGCGGTCAAGCGTCGCGTCGACCGGATGCTGGACTGTGGTGTGATCCGGGGATTCACCACCGTCATCGATCGCACTGCCGTGGGCTGGAACACCGAGGCCTACGTGCAGGTCTTCTGCCACGGCCGGATCTCGCCCGAAGAGCTGCGGCGCGCCTGGATCGACATTCCCGAAGTCGTCAGCGCCGCAACGGTAACCGGCACCGCCGACGCCATGCTGCGGGTGTTGGCGCGCGACATGCGGCATCTGGAAGACGCCCTGGAGCGGATCCGGACCAGCGCCGAGATCGAACGCAGTGAGAGCATCGTCGTGCTGTCGAACCTCATCGACCGGTCACGCGCGCAGGGGTGAGCGACTGTGCGCCCCCGCAGTCGTGTATGAACTCCAAATGATCACTAGCTCAAGCGGCAACGGAATTCTGATCGTCGGCGGGGGACTCGCCGCGACCCGGACCGCCGAGCAATTGCGGAGGGCGAACTTCACCGGTTCGGTCACCATCGTCAGCGACGAGGTCCATTTGCCGTATGACCGCCCCCCGCTGTCGAAGGAGCTGCTGCGCAGCGAAGTCGACGACGTGACGCTCAAGCCGCGCGAGTTCTACGACGAGCGAAACATCACCCTGCGGCTGGGGTCGGCGGCCACCGGCATCGACACCGAAGCGCAGACGGTGAGGCTCGACGACGGATCAACGCTCGGCTACGACGAACTCGTCATCGCGACAGGCCTGGTGCCGCGGCGCATTCCGGCGTTCCCGGACTTGGACGGTATCCGGGTGCTGCGTTCGTTCGACGAAAGTCTGGCCCTGCGCCGACACGCGTCGGAAGCGCGGCACGCGGTGGTGGTGGGCGCGGGGTTCATCGGCTGTGAAGTGGCAGCCAGTCTGCGTGGTTTGGGAGTCGACGTCGTACTGGTCGAGCCGCAGCCCGCGCCGCTGGCAGGGGTCCTTGGGGAACAGATCGGTGCACTGGTGGCACGGCTGCATCGGGCAGAAGGTGTCGACGTGCGCACCGACGTCGGCGTGGCTGAGATCCAGGGCGGTGATCACGTCGAGGCCGTGCGACTGACCGACGGCGCTGAGGTGAGCGCGGACCTGGTGGTGGTGGGCATCGGTTCCCGGCCGGCGACCGATTGGCTCGACGGCAGCGGTATCGAGGTCGACAATGGCGTGATCTGCGACGCGGCCGGCCGGACCAGTGCGCCCAACGTATGGGCGCTCGGTGATGTCGCGTCCTGGCGCGACCCGAAGGGACACCAAGCGCGCGTGGAACATTGGAGCAATGTCGCCGAACAGGCCCGGGTCGTCGTGCCCTCGATGCTCGGCCAGGACGCACCGACCAACGTCGTCGTCCCGTACTTCTGGAGCGATCAGTACGACGTCAAGATCCAATGCCTGGGCGAGCCGGTCGCCACCGACACGGTGCACATCGTCGAGGACGACGGCCGTAAGTTTCTCGCTTACTACGAGCGGGACGGCGTCGTGGCCGGTGTCGTCGGCGGTGGTATGCCTGCCAAGGTCATGAAGTCGCGCGCGAAAATCGCTGCCGCGGCGCCTATTTCGGAAGTGCTGGGGTAAGGCGGCGAGTTCAACCCAAGAACTGGCCGACTGCCTCGCGCAGAGCCGGAAGTGCTGTCCCGGCCTGGTGTTCGATGAGCGCGGCTTCCGCGAGCATGCCGACCCACAACTGCGCTCTCTCATAGGGGTGTGGACTTTGTAATGCGGCGAAGTCCGATCGGCACAACTCGGCGCTGGCTTGGTTGCGCCGAGTGATTTCGTCGGTGACCGCGGGTTCCGCGCGGGCCTCCAGGAGCAGGGCCCGCACACCGCGGTCGTGCAGGCAGCCGTCCAGGTAGGTGTCCGCGACGGCGATGAGGCGATCGCGGCCCGGCGGCATGCCGGCGATCACGGCTTGGATCTGAGTGGCCAAACGTTCATGGAATTCACGGTGCAGCGCAAGCAGATAGGAGGCACGGTCGCCGAAGTGATGAAAGAAGGTGCCTTTTGCCACCCCGGCGTCGGCGACGATGAGATTGATGCTCAACCCGGTCAGGCCGGTCCGCTCGGCCAGTCGCAGGCCCGCGTCGATGAGCGATTCTCGGGTTCTGGCCATCGCCTCCTTGCGCGCGCCCGTCATGCACGCACTCTAAGCGCCGTACTGCTCGCACACTTGGACCGCCTGGGTTCGGTAAAAAGCCATCTTCGCCGAGAACGGCGCATCGGCTGGCGAAGCATCATCGGTCACTCCTTGAGGTGGGTCTGAGGTGATGCTACTGTTGACTGACCGGTCGGTCGATGAAAGGAGCGGGGAGATGGTCAACACAGTCGGGACGCGGGTGGGAAAGGTTGCCTACAGCGATTGCGGGGAAGGACCCGTCGTGGTGCTGCTTCATGCCGCGTTGCATGACCGTCGGGACTTCGACCCGATCATCTCGCAACTGGCTCGCGATCACCGCGTGATCGCACTCGACTGGCCGGGCCACGGCGAATCACCCTCGCCAGTCGACAATTACGAACCCACTGCGAGTTCCTTCGCCGATGTACTCACCGATGTCGTTGTCGCACTTGACCTGCCGCCCGCCACGTTCATTGGTAACTCCGTCGGCGGCTTTGCCGCCGCGCGGCTGGCGATCGCTGAACCGCAACGGGTTTCACGACTGTTGTTGGTCAACGCCGGGGGCTTCATCGCGGGCCCGGTCTCCAACCTCTATTGCCGGGCGTTGGGGGCGCCGGCGGTGATGAAACGAGTCCTGCCCAGATTCATCCGCAGCTACATGAAGGCCGGCAGCGAGAACGACCACGTCGTCCAGGAACGCGCCCTGGCGCGAGCGGGCACCCACGACGGTGTGGTGCTGACAGCGGCGTTGTGGCGTAGTTTCGCAGCGCCCGACTATGACCTTCGCCCACGCGCCGACCGCATCACTGCGCCTTGCCTGGTGATCTGGGGATCGAAAGACATCGCAATACCCATGCGTTTGGGCCGGTCGACCGCTGCCGCGATACCGGGAGCGCGACTGGAAGTGCTACCGACGGGCCACGTCGCATTCTCCTCGGACCCGGCCGGATTTCTGGCCATCGCCTCGCCGTTTCTGGCCGCGGCCCGCGGCAGCGTGCAGTGAGCAACCGATCGGGAACTTCCCGGTCTAGAACTCGCCGAGGTAAAACTGCGAGCCTTGGTCGTCGGTGCACTCCGCGGTGAGCCCGTACGGCTGTCGCGCGGGTTCGGCCAGCACGGTGCCGCCGGCTTCGCGGACTCGTGCGACGGCGGCGTCGATGTCTGCCACCGTCCACATCGGAACCGTGGTCGGGCGCGCACTGCCGCCGCCGACGCCTGCCATCGGATGGGTGTTCGCCACCTGCCATCCGTCATCGACCCGTCCCGGTGTGAACGTCCAGTGCAGAACCCGGGCATAGAAGTCGCGGAAGACCACTGAGTCGGGCATGCGGTAGGTGACGTAGGACAATTCGCCTGGTCCGGATCCGTTGAGTGGCAGGCGTTTCTGGTCGGCGGGAGGTTCGTATACCGCGAACGCGACGTCCTGTGGGTCGATGGCGTCCAGGATGGTGCCATAGTCGGACCGGCGCACTTCGCCCGGTGTGCCGCCCGCCTCGGCGATCGCCTGCCGGGCGGCTCGCACATCGGTGACGGCGTAGCAGCAGAACAACGTGGGATCTCCGTCGACACCGAAAATGCCCGTCGGCATATCGGTATTCGTCACCCGGTGCGACGCGGAATCGGACGTCCAGCCGAGCACATGCCCGTAGAAGGCCGCCGCCCGGTCGGCATTGGGTGTCCACACCGAGATGTATCCGATGTCGCCGTGCTGGATTTGGACAACCGCGGCGCTTGTCGGGCCGCTGAGCATCCAGCGGTGACGGAACGGATCGATGATCGTCGCGTTGCGTGCACCGTAGTTCTCGTAGACTTCCCGCTCGACCCTGGCGCCACGCTCCCGCGCCCGTTCCAGCGCCACGTCGGTGTCGGTTACATGCAACATCAGGCTCACCGAGACCGCGCCGGGTGTCGGTGCCCTGAGTCCCATCTCCGGATATTCGTCGGCGAGATACAGCACGCCACCGGCGATCGCGAGCTCAGCGTGTCCAATTCGTCCGTTGTCCATCACAATTGGGTCCCCGACGACGACGGCGTTAAACGCATCGGTGTACCACGCGATGGCCTGGCGCGCGTCGGCGACGCACAGATACGGCAGCGCGGCGGCGCGCGGCGGCAGCGGCATAACCGCTCGCGGAGAAGAGGGGGCGGATGGCTCGGTCAGCTCGGAAATTGCTGCGGCAGTGCCACTCATGACAAATCCTTCGGTTCCAGTGGGCAGAGACAGTGCCGATTCCAGCCGCCAACGCAGTTGCGCGGCGAACACCGGATCGGGCTGTACCGGAAGGTCTTCGGCGCGCAGCACGTTCAGCGGATCGTGATTCATGACGTGCCTCCTTCCGGGTAGTGCTGTTTGAATGCCCGCCGGGCCCGGACCAACAGGGCCTCGGTGGCATGCACCGTGCGGCCGATCAACTCGGCGCACTCCGGTACCGAACAGTCGTCCATGTAGCGCAGCGCCAGCACGGTGCGGTGTGGTTCGGACAACCGTGTCAGCACGCTTTCGGCGACGATCCGGTCCAGCTCGGCGTCCCAGTCGTCCAGCGAGTCGACCGGCTCCGGCAATACGGCCACCGGCACCGTGAGCCGATCATGCCGGCGCCGGTAATGATCAGCGAGCTTGTGCCGTGCCACCCCGATCAGCCACGGCACCCCGATCGGTGGTGGCTGCGTCTTTCGGGCAGCATCCACCGCGGCGAGAAAGGTTTCCGAGGTCAGATCCTCCGCGGTGCCGCGATCGGCGCATCGACGGACGAAGTACCCGTACACGATCGGCAGCGACTGGTCATAGAGCGCCAACAGCGCCCGGACGGCGTCGTTGGAGTCGGGCAGCGCGCTCACGCTCTTATCGTCGCGGTGGCGCCGCGAACTCCGACGGGTAACCGAGAAAAATTTTTCGGCGCTATTCCCAGACGACCGGCGGACCGTGCGGTGAGCAGGCGGCCAGCAGTCGGTCATCCCCACCGGGCCAGCGGCGGGCGCGGACCACGAACTCGACCGGAGCGTCGGGTGTTCGCCGATATGGTTCCAGTCTCACATGGCCGAACGGTGATCCCGGCCGGGCCCGTGCTCCCACTGACTCGATCTCGGTCGAGACGATTTCCTGCTCGGCCGCCGACAGGTACTGCCACATGATCGAATGCCACAGCACGGTCAGCGTGCCAGCGGACAGCTCCAGTCCGGCAACGGCGTCGGTGGCGTCGCGGCGGTGCAACGGGGCCGGCACCCGCCGGGCGAGGCTGATCGCGCCGCGCAACCGCTCCAGCCGTGCGGGCTGATCGGGCCAGACGTAGCTCAGCAGCGTCAACTCGCCATCGGGGCTGGTCGGGTCCAGCGGCGCGATGTCATAGCCGCGCCGTTCGACGATCTGCAGGGCAGCGGCGGGAGGCAGTAGGCCTCGCCATGCGTCGTCGACGATCACCGGTGAATCGGACGAGCCCCACTCGCCGCCCGGATGGCGGTAACGGAAATGGTCGGCGCGCAGATTCAGTCCCGCGCTGCAGCCGATCTCGAAAAGCCTTACCGGCATGCCCAATCCGTCGACGAGAACGAGCAGAGCACCGATCAGCGCGGCGGACCGGCCGACCTCGTTGGTCTGTGGCGGCTGCTCGAGGGCGGCACGTAGATAGTCGGTGTGCTCTGCGGCCGCCAGCGCGATATCGGTCCATGCGGCTTCGGCGTCCCAGTGCCCGCCGACACTCGGATACCACTGGCGTAACGCCGATGCGCGGCCATCGAGAACCAACCGGTGTAGCCCGCCGAGCAGTCTGAGCGGCAAAGCCAGACGGGCCGAGTCGTTTTCGTGTCCGGACAGGATTGCCGCGAAGATGCCGTCGGCTTCCACGTCGGCGGCCACCTGCTGCAGCACGTCGCCGTACATCAACGAACCCATGCCCGCGCAGACCTGGCCCTGCACCTGAATCGACCGCAGCAGCCGGGTCCCGCCGTCGGGTGGACCGTTCATCGATCCAGGTCTTTCAATCCGGCGCGGACGACGTCGAAGGCGTCCCCGAGCGCGTCGGGCAGCGAGACGGACTCGTCGTCCAGCCAGTGCTCGTAGGCGCTCAATGCGACGCCGAGCATCATCCATGCGACTGTCTGCGGCTGCAGGTCGGTGGCCTTGGCGCCGGTTCGGCGTGCCACAAAGCCGGCGATGACGTCACGCCATCCCGCATACATCGTCATCGAATACGCCTGCAGCTCTGCGGTTTGCAGTATCACGCGCATCCGCTGCCGATGCCGGGAGGTTTCCGATTCGTCAAAGGTGTTGAACGACAACAACGCAGCTCGCAGTGCCTCGCCCAGCGGTATGTCCGGATCGACGATGTCCAGTAGCTCTCTCAGATGTTGCAGATGAGCGTCGAAGTCCCCCCAGGGAATTGCGTTCTTCGACGCGTAGTAGCGAAACACCGTTCGGCGGGCGATGCCTGCTGCCTGCGCGACGTCGTCGACGCTCACCTCCGAGAATCCGCGGTCGGCGAACAGCCCCAGCGCCGCGTCGGTGATGTGCTGCGGAGTGGTGGACCGGCGGCGGCCGACCCGCGGCTGCTGCGCTGCCATAGGACCCCACCCTTCCATTCCGGCACTCGATGCCATATTCTTGCGAAGATTCTGGCCAGATCGACGCGAATTGTCGAGCCCCAATCCAACGAAAGGCGACGTCATGGAGCCGAACCAAAAGATGGATAGCGACGCCGGAGCCGCCTCGCCGGCGACATCCAACTCAGAGCTCGTCACCGAGACCCTGGTCGAAGAGGTCTCCATCGACGGGATGTGCGGGGTCTACTGATCGTGAGTGCCCCCGCACACGGGCTGGCGGGTCAGCGGACCGTTGCCCGGCCCGCATCCTCGGCGGGCGCGGGCGCGAGCGAGTTCGATCCCGATCACGCGTGGCGGTTACACCCCCAGGTGGCCCTGCGGCCCGAGACCTTTGGCGCGCTGTTGTATCACTTTGGAACTCGCAAACTGTCGTTCCTGAAGAACCGAACCATCCTCGCGGTGGTCCAGTCGTTGGCCGAGCATCCCGACGTCCGCGCCGCCTGCCGCGCCGTCGGCGTCGAGGACTCGCAGCAGGGGCCCTACTTGCATGCGCTCGGCGTGTTGGCCGGGTCCAACATGCTGGTGCCGGCAGAGGTGAAGGAGGCCGTATGACAACCACCGTGCCACGGCTCGTCGAGCAGTTTGAACACGGGTTGGATGCGCCGATCTGCCTGACCTGGGAGCTGACTTACGCCTGCAACCTGGCCTGCGTGCACTGCCTGTCGTCGTCAGGCAAACGTGATCCTGGGGAACTGTCCAGCCAGGACTGCAAAGACATCATCGACGAGCTGGAACGCATGCAGGTCTTCTACGTCAACATCGGTGGCGGTGAACCGACTGTGCGGCCTGACTTTTGGGAGCTGGTGGACTACGCCACGGCTCATCACGTCGGTGTGAAGTTCTCGACCAACGGCGTGCGGATCACCCCGGAGGTGGCTGCCCGGCTGGCTGCCAGCGACTACGTCGACGTCCAGATCTCGCTGGACGGGGCGACCGCCGAGGTCAACGACGCGGTCCGCGGGACCGGATCCTTCGCGATGGCTATCCGCGCTCTGGAGAACCTCGCGGCGGCCGGATTCGCCGACGCCAAGATCTCTGTAGTCGTGACCCGTCACAACGTCGACCAGCTCGACGAATTCGCGTCGCTGGCGAGCCGATACGGTGCCACGCTGCGCATCACCCGGCTGCGGCCCTCGGGGCGCGGCGCCGACGTGTGGGAGGACCTGCATCCGACCGCGGAGCAGCAGGTCCATCTCTACCGATGGCTGGTGGCCAAGGGCGAGCGCGTGCTGACCGGCGACTCCTTCTTCCATCTGTCCGGGTTGGGCGAACCGGGCGCGCTGGCCGGGCTGAACATGTGCGGCGCCGGGCGGGTGGTGTGCCTGATCGACCCGGTTGGCGATGTCTACGCCTGCCCGTTCGCCATCCACGACCGCTTCCTTGCCGGAAACGTGTTGTCCGACGGCGGGTTTGACAAAGTCTGGAAGGACGCCCCGCTGTTTCGGGAGCTTCGCGAGCCGCAGTCGGCGGGCGCATGCGGAAGCTGCGGGCACTACGACAGCTGCCGTGGTGGATGCATGGCGGCCAAGTTCTTCACCGGGCTGCCGATCGACGGCCCCGACCCGGAATGCGTCCAGGGCTACGGCGCGCCGGCGCTGGCCCAAGAACGAGACAAGCCCCGTCCGGCAGGCGATCACTCGCATGGCCGGCGGCGCAGCGGTCCGGTGCCGCTGACGCTGACGGTGCATCCCCGCACCGCACCGCAAAGGCCGTGCAACGAGAGCCCGGTCTAGCCGTGGCCCGTGAAGTTTGGTTCGAGACGGTCGCCATCGCACAGCAACGCGCCAAGCGGCGACTGCCCAAACCGCTCTACGACGCGCTGGTGGCGGCCAGCGAAAAAGGCCTGACCGTCTCGGACAACGTCGAGGCGTTCAGCGAGCTGGGTTTCGCGCCGCACGTGGTCGGCGCGCTCGAGAAGCGCGACATGTTCACAACTGTTATGGGACAAGATATTTCTCTGCCGGTGATCATCTCGCCCACCGGCGTTCAGGCAGTCGACCCGGACGGTGAGGTTGCCGTGGCACGCGCGGCCGCGGCGCGCGGAACGGCGATGGGGCTGTCGTCATTCGCCAGCAAGCCGATCGAAGAGGTCATCGCCGCCAACGAGAAATTGTTCTTCCAGGTCTACTGGCTCGGCGGCCGTGATGCGATCGCAGAGCGTGTCGAGCGGGCCCGTCAGGCCGGTGCCGTCGGCCTGATCGTGACGACCGACTGGACGTTCTCGCATGGCCGGGACTGGGGCAGCCCGAAGATGCCGGAGCAGATGGACCTGAGGACCATGCTGCGGCTGTCGCCGCATGCGATCAGCCGCCCGGGCTGGCTGTGGCGGTACGGCAAGACCTTGCGCCCGCCCGACCTGCGGGTGCCCAACCAGGTCCGCCGCGGCGAGCTCGGACCGCCGTTCTTCGCCGCCTATGGGGAGTGGATGGCCACGCCACCGCCGACGTGGGCGGACATCGCCTGGCTGCGCGGGCTGTGGGGCGGCCCGTTCATGCTCAAGGGCGTGATGCGGCTCGATGATGCGAAAAGGGCTGTGGACGCTGGTGTTTCGGCAATCTCAGTGTCCAATCACGGCGGCAACAATCTGGACGGCACCCCGGCGGCGATTCGCGCTCTGCCGGCAGTTGCCGACGCGGTCGGCGACCAGGTCGAGGTTTTGCTGGACGGCGGTATCCGGCGTGGCAGCGATGTCGTCAAGGCGCTGGCGCTGGGAGCGCGTGCCGTGATGATCGGCCGCGCATACCTGTGGGGTCTGGCGGCCGCCGGGCAGACGGGCGTCGAGAACGTGCTCGACATTCTTCACGGCGGGATCGACTCCGCCTTGATGGGTCTGGCCCGAGCCTCGGTTCACGACCTCAACCGGGAGGACGTCCTAGTGCCGGCCGGGTTTGCGCGAACGCTCGGTGCGACCCCGCCCGCGACGGGCGGAGCGTAGCCGCCCGGAGTGCGAGACCAGCGAGCATGCTGATACACACGTGGCTGACGTGGCGACGGTGACCCGGCTTGGTGAACGGCCGGCGGGAAATAGTTTTTCGAGAGCGCCAACAATCGATGCACTGCAGGTGAATTCGGCCTACCATCACCGAGTGGTAGTCCAGCCCGACCTCGGGGGCTCTACGTCGAGCCGGCTTCAGAGCATGCCTTTAGGGCTGACCATACCCGTCGGATCCACCGAGCAGCACGGGCCGCACCTGCCACTGGACACCGATACCCGGATCGCGGTCGCGGTCGCCTGCGAGGTCACGGGGCGCATGGCCGACGGTCCCGACCTGGCGTGGATGGTGGCGCCGGCGATCGCCTACGGCGACAGCGGCGAGCACCAGAGCTTCCGCGGAACAATCTCGATCGGTACCGACGCGTTGGCCACGCTGCTGTTGGAATACGGCAGGTCGGCGACCTGCTGGGCGCAGCGCCTGCTCTTCGTCAATGGTCATGGTGGCAACATCGCGGCGCTGAGCCGAGCGGTGAACCGCCTGCGCTTCGAAGGGCGTGACGCCGCGTGGTGCCCGTGCGTTGTGCCGGGCGGCGACGCCCACGCCGGGCATACAGAAACTTCGCTATTGCTGCATATTTCACCCACTGACGTATTGACCGACCGGTGGCGCGCGGGCAACTCGGCGCCGTTGGCCGATCTGCTGCCCTCGATGCGGAGCGGCGGAGTCGCGGCGGTCAGCGATGTCGGCGTCCTGGGCGACCCAACCACGGCGACCGCTGCCGACGGCGAGCGGATGCTGGCCGAGATGGTCGACGACTGCCTGCGCCGGATCCGGCGCTGGACGCCCGCAGCCGACGGGATGCTCACATGACCCGCGCCGGCGACGACGGTGCCGGCGTAGCCGGCACTGAGGAGTGGCGCTCATGACCCCCGCCGGCGACGACGGTGCCGGCGTAGCCGGCACTGAGGAGTGGCGCTCATGACCCAGGCGCGGTTGCCGGACGGATTTGCTGTACAGGTCGACCGGCGGGTCAGAGTGCTGGGCCAGGGTGCGGCTTTGCTGGGTGGCTCCCCGACCCGGATATTGCGGTTGGCGCCGGCCGCTCAGGACTTGCTCTCCGACGGCAGGCTCAAAGTCAGCGATGCGGTCAGCGCCGAGCTGGCCCGGACCCTGCTCGACGCCACGGTTGCCCATCCGCGACCAGCGGGCGGCCCGTCGCACCAGGATGTGACTATCGTAATTCCGGTGCGCGACAACGCTTGTGGCTTGCGGCGATTAGTCTCCTCGTTGCGTGGCCTGCGCATTGTCGTCGTGGACGACGGGTCGTCCACGCCGATCAGTGTCGAGGATTTCGCCTTTGCGCATCCCGACATCGAGATCCTGCGGCATGCGCAGAGCAGCGGTCCGGCCGCAGCGCGCAATACCGGCCTCGCCGCATGCAAGACGGGTTATGTCGCGTTTCTGGACTCCGATGTCGTTCCCCGCCGCGGCTGGCTGGAAGCTCTGCTCGGACACTTCTGCGACCCGACCGTGGCACTGGTTGCCCCGCGAATCGTCGGCCTGTCGCAGACCGATCATTTGGTCGCTCGCTACGAAGCCGTGCGTTCGTCGCTGGACCTCGGGCACCGGGAAGCTCCGGTGATTCCTTACACTAGCGTTTCCTACGTGCCCAGCGCCGCAATCATTTGTCGCACTTCGACTTTGCGTGACCTCGGTGGCTTCGACGAGACCATGCGTTCCGGTGAGGACGTTGATCTGTGTTGGCGACTGGTCGAGGCCGGCGCCCGGCTGCGTTACGAGCCGATCGCCCAGGTGGCGCACGATCATCGGACCGAGTTGCGGGATTGGATTGCGCGCAAAGCGTTTTACGGCGGTTCGGCGGCCCCGCTGTCAGTTCGGCACCCGGACAAGATCGCGCCGCTGATGATCTCCGGCTGGGCGTTGACGGCCTGGATACTGATGGCTCTCGGTTCCAGTTTCGGTTACCTGGCGTCGCTATTCGTGGCCGGGCTTACCGGACGCCGCGTGGCAAAAAGCATGCAAGGCACCGAGACCCGGATGGGGGACGTCCTGACGGTGGCCGCGCGCAGCCTTTGGTCGGCAGCCTTGCAGCTTGCGTCGGCTATTTGCCGGCACTATTGGCCGGTGGCGTTGCTAGCTGCCGTCGGGTTCCGACCGTGCCGCCGGGTCGTGCTGGTCGCTGCGGTCCTCGACGGGGTGGCGGACTGGGCCAGTCGCCGGCAATCGGCCGACGAAGATGCCCGGCCGATCGGGCTGGTGACGTACTTGCTGCTCAAGCGAATCGATGACCTGGCCTACGGTCTCGGCCTGTGGTACGGGGTGGTGCGGGAGCGCAACATCGGACCGCTCAAGCCGCAGATTCGAGTCTGAGTCCTGACCGCAGCAGTGCCGCACAGCGATGTGCTGATCATCGGTGCGGGAAGTGCTGGGTCCGTTGTCGCAAACCGCCTTTCCCTTGACCTAAGCCGTCGGGTAACCGTGCTGGAGGCCGGGGTCGGCCTCACCGATCCGGCATTGCGCGCCGAGACCGACAACGGACTGCGGTTGCCTATCGGCGCTGCGAGTCCGCTGGTCCAGCGGTACCAGACGCTCCTTACCGACCGCCCGGCCCGCCCGATGGCGATCATGCGTGGCGCGACGGTCGGTGGTTCGGGCGCGGTGAACGGCGGATATTTCTGCCGCGGTCTGCCGCTCGACTTCGATGGCTACCGGATACCCGGCTGGGGGTGGTCCGACGTTCTCGTTCACTTTCGCGCGATCGAGACCGATCTGGATTTCGCCGGGCCGACGCATGGCGAGTCGGGGCCCATACCAGTGCAGCGGACACGTGAAATCGCCGGGAGCACAGAGGTATTCGTCGCAGCCGCGCAGCAGCACGGTTTCGACTGGATACCCGATCTCAACGAGATTGTCGACGTCGCCGGGTTACCGGCAGGCATCGGTGCGGTTCCGCTGAACATCGTCGACGGTGTTCGGATCGGTCCCGGCTCCGCGTATCTGCTGCCGGCACTGGAACGCCCGAACCTTTCACTGCTGACCCAGACGCGCGCAGTGCGACTGCGATTCTCCGGCGGTCGCGCCACCGCCGTGGACACCATTGGACCAGGCGGGCCGACGACCGTGACAGCCGATCGCATCGTGCTGTCGGCCGGTGCGATCGAATCCGCCCATCTGCTGATGCTTTCCGGGGTCGGGGATGAAGCAATGCTGCGGGCGGCCGGCGTAGACGTGCGGGCCCGGCTACCTGTCGGCATGGCATGCAGCGACCATCCCGAATGGGTGCTGCCGACGACCTGGGCGGTGGCAACCGGCCGGCCGGTACTCGAGGTGGTGCTCAGCACGGCCGACGACCTGGAAATCCGACCCTATACCGGCGGCTTCGTCGCGATGGTGGGTGACGGAACGGCAGGTCACCCGGACTGGCCGCACATCGGGGTGGCGCTCATGCGCCCACGGGCCCGGGGGCGGATCACGCTGGTATCGGCGGATCCACTGGTGCCACCGAGGATCGAGCACCGCTACGACAGCGAGCCCGGCGATATCGCCGCGTTGCAGCGGGGCTGCGATTTGGCTCGCGAAATAGCCCGTGCAACAACCAAAGTCGGCGAACCCGCATGGTCGACGTCGCAGCATTTGTGTGGCAGTGCCCCGATGGGCCGTGCGGGGGATCCGACGGCGGTCGTCGATGACCAGTGCCGCGTGCACGGTATCGACGGGCTGTGGGTAATCGACGGATCGGTGCTACCGACGATAACCAGTCGGGGTCCGCACGCCACCATCGCGATGCTCGGGCACCGAGCCGCGGAGTTCGTCAGCTGATTCGCGCGCGGTCGGCATCGGGCCGGCCGGGTAGTTGACTACCCTATTCAGGTCGGATGAAAGTGTCGACTCACGGTGTCGTAGGTAGACGGAGGTGGTCTACATCACCGATAACACCGATCCGCGGCCGGCGCGTTCTCGGGCTCGGTTGCTGGAGGCCGCCACCGCGCTACTTCGCACCGGTGGCCCCAGTGCGGTGACCGTGGAAGCGGTCACGCGTGGAGCCAATGTGGCCCGCGCCACCCTCTACCGCCACTTTCCGAGCGGAAACGAGTTGCTGGCAGCGGCTTTCAGCGCCCTGATACCGCCGGCGCCGATGCCTTCCGAACAGGGCCCGCTGCGCGATCGGCTGATCGAGGTGGTGCTGGCCTTCGGGCAATCGATTGCCGAGGCGCCCGGCATGGTGATGGCGATGAGTTGGCTGGCGCTCGGCCGAGACCTGGAGCAGTTGCCGGAATCACGTCAGAGCCGCACCGCCGACAGCCCCGCGATCAGCACGTTGCGCGAACGCATCGCCGAGCAGTACGCGGCGCCGTTCGACGCGATTTTCGACAGCCCCGAGGCCGCCGAGTTGGGCGATATCGACCGCTCGCGAGCCATTGCCTTGCTGATGGGTCCGGTGGTGCTGGGCCGACTGTCCACCCTGCCCGATTTCGATTACCGCGAATGCACGCGAGCAGCCGTGGATGGCTTCCTGCACGTGCAGCGCGCCCAGAACAAGGAGCTCGACGAAGCTCATGACGAATCGGCAGGTGCGTGAGGCTGCCGACGAAAGTCGTCCAGACCAACGGTATTAAATCCAGGTCGGCGTGCTCGTCTCGCAGTTTTTTGACACGTGTCACGTTTAATCTCCGCGATCGTGTGTAATCCGATGAGCACTTTCCGATAATCCGTAGGCTGTCTTTTCGTGCCGATCCGTTCGTCTCGTCACCGACGGGCCTGGGCCGTCTTGCTGGTGACGGTCCTGATGGCGGCGGCTTGCGGACAGAACGCTGTCGTCAAGGCGCGGAAGGCCGAACCGCCGTATGCCGGCCCCCTGGATGCCGGCGTCGTGCGCACCGCGATGGGATCCGTTCGTGGCATGGTCGCCTCGGATTACCGCTTGTTCCAAGGCATTCCATATGCAGTACCGCCGGTCGGGCCGCTGCGATTCCAGTTACCTCGGCCGGCGGCGCGATGGTCGGGGATGTTAGATGCCACCAAAGCCGGTCCGCAGTGCATGCAGGACACCGGGCCTAACCCGCGGGTGGGCAAACCGACCAGTGAAAACTGCCTGACGCTCAACATCTGGACTCCGGCCCGCGGACAACACAACGAGAAGCGCCCGGTGATGGTGTGGATCCACGGGGGAGGCTTCGTCAACGGCAGTGGCGACATCTATCACTCGCGCTGGCTTGCCGCCCGGGGTCACATCGTTGTCGTCACGATCAACTACCGGTTGGGTGCGCTGGGCTTCCTGGCCCACCCGTCGCTCGGTCCGCCGGGTGCCGTCGGCAACTACGGATTGGCTGACCAGCAGGCCGCGCTGCGCTGGGTCCGCGACAACATCGCCACGTTCGGTGGCGATCCGCGAAAGGTGACCATCGCCGGCGAATCCGCGGGGGGCATGTCGGTCTGCGATCACCTGGTGGCGCCCGGATCGGCGGGACTGTTCCGCGGGGCGATCATTCAGAGTGCGCCGTGTCAGGCGCAGGCCGATCTGGCGACGGGACAGCGTCGCAGCGTGGATTACGCGATCGCGGCGGGCTGCCGCAATCCGACCACCACCGCGACGTGTCTGCGTGCGCTGCCGGCGACGCGACTCGAGTGGCCGCCCTGGTACTACTTCATCGGAGACTCTGACGCGCTCTCTGGTCCGGTCACCGGTACCGCGCTGTTGCCGGACACCCAGGTCGCCGCCGTCGCCGGCGACCGGGCTGCTCGCGTTCCGGTGCTGATGGGCATCAACCATGACGAGTTCACGCTTTTCGCCGCGCTGAGGGCTGCGAGGCTCGGTCGCGGAGTCAGGGCCGCCGAGTATCCGCACGTCCTCGCCGACATCTTCGGCGCCGACGCTGCACCAGTGTTGGCGCACTATCCGCCCGAACATTACGGCGGCGATGTTTCGCTGGCTTACTCGGCTGCGGTCACCGACGGCGTCTTTGCTTGCCCCGCAGACCGATTGGCTGACTCGCTGAGCCGTAACGCGCCGGTATACGGCTACGAGTTCGACGATCCGCACGCACCGGCGCCGAAGTTCTTGCGGGACGCGCCGTTCCCGGTCGGCGCCAGCCACTCTTTGGAGCTGCGATACCTGTTCAGCATGGGCGGTGCGCCGCCGTTCGATCCCGCTCAGCAGATACTGTCCGACCAGATGATGAGTTACTGGAGCCATTTCGTCACCAACGGGGCGCCGAAGGCTGCCGGCCTGCCCGACTGGCCGGCTCAAGACGGGAGCCCTGACCATAACCCCTGGATGTCGTTGCGGCCCGGGGGAAGTCAATCCATCCTCGACTTCGAGGCGGCACATCAGTGCCCATTCTGGGCGACGCTGAAGGGAAAATCGTGAGCACACCGGAACCGGCCGGCTTCGCCGAAGAGTGGTCAGCTGCCTGGAACCGCGGTGACGTCGACGCGGTGCTTGCGCATTTTCACGACGATGTCGTCTTCACTTCGCCGGTCGCGGCCGAATTGGTGGCCGGCTCAGCTGGAGTGGTGCGCGGCAAGGCGGCGCTGCGCGAATACTGGCACACCGCACTGAAGGCCTTTCCTGACCTTCATTTCGACATCGTCGGCGTGTACCGCGGTGCGTCGGTGCTCGTCATCCATTACCGCAATCAACGCGGCACTTTGGTGAACGAGGTGCTGGAGTTCGATGGCGGGCTGGTACGCCGCGGCCACGGGACTTATCTGGCGGCCGGCTAGCCGACCGGCGTGACCCAGGTGGTGATGTCGGCGTGCACCACCTCGTTGCCGCTGCGGTCGGTCACGCTGACCGGCACGACGAGGTCGGTGCCCTCGGTGATCTGGGTGAAATCCGGTGGATCCAATTGGGCCCGGGCGCACAGCGACGTCGCCGCCTTGCCCAGGTACTCGACGTTCATCGCCTTCGGTATCCACCGGTGGCTGCGCGGCACAGTGGCTTCCATCAGCATCCCCATCGCCACCTCGGCGGCATTGCAGGACGCGATCGCGTGCACGGTGTGCAAGTGGTTGTAGACAAAGAACCACTTGGGCACGCGCACCTCGGCCAGGCCCGGCTCCATCCGCACCACGTGCGGCAGCACCGAGGCGAAGTAGGGAACCCGCGCCATCGCCGCCACCGAAAACAGCCGGCTGCCGCCGGGATGGCGGGAAAGCCGCCGCCAGGCCGCATACGTGCTGGTCGAACCCGTCATGCCGAGCTACCCTACTCTGAAGTAAGAAGATGCCGTTCGGCGATCTGACGCCGCCGCGCCGCCGGCGGCTTCACCGCAGATCAGCCGGACCGGCCGCCGGGTCGGGAGGATTTGGCCGATACCGGGATCTGGGGCATACTGTTCGGGTTGCCTTGCGCCGGGTTTGCGCCTGGCCGGGCATACGACCGGCGTCCAAACGGGCGCCTCCGGTCCCAATCTTGGAACGAGACCAATTTCGGTCGCGGACCAGGCTGCGTGCGGGCGACACACCCGACCGCGGGGGCCGGTGGACCAAGACAGGTAAACAGCGGCGCAACAACCGGGCGCGCGCCCTGATCGGCCAGACCGATCAAGGCGATCAGCGCCCGGCAGGAAACCGGGTCTCGACCTGGAGAGTGAGGAAGCGTGGCGGGACAGAAGATCCG
>NZ_DASXEP010000088.1:0-3430 GCF_036490025.1 Mycobacterium sp.
CACGCTGCCCACTGTTCCCGGACTCACGTGATCGTCGCCGAACACCGCACTCGCTGAGAGGGCCAGGCGCGGTCGCGCTATTGAACTGGCCGACGATGCTCGGGCTTGCTCGTCAGACGCTCGGCGCTCCATAGTCGACCGGCATGGTGGCGATCCCGTTGATCCATCCCGAGCGCACCCGCGTCGGATCCGCGGTCTTGCGGATGTTAGGGAGGTGCTCGGCGATGGCGTTCAGCTTTGGCGGGGTCTTGGGCGTTCCACCACACCGGCTCGGTTCGTCGCAGCCTGGCGAACTCTTCGATCGGCAGGCCCTTGACCATTACTTCGGGACTGGTGAAATCGAACCCGACGGGAAGGAGAGGTTCGGCGGTGCTCGAGGTCATCGTGTTCTCCTTGACTATCGGCCGGCGAACTCGGATCGCGATGAGCCCAACCGCGTCTCGTGTGGCGGGTGCGTCGTCACGCCGTCTCGACCAGGTGCTGCCGAGGTCCGTCGACATCCACGGCCGGCCGGTAGAACTGCTCATACCAGCGGCGGTAGACGGGGATGAGACTTTCGCTGCGGTTGACCAAAGGTTTAGGCAGATACCGCTTGGTGTCCCAAACGTCAATGTCGTTGTCCCACTGCTCAAACACCGAGTCGGCGATCACGTCGACGAACTCGGTGCCGGTCTCAAGTCCCTCATCGACCTGCAGAGTGACAACACCGCGAAGTTCCAGATGTTCACCATCGATCGGTGTGGCGTAAAGCCGCTGCAAACCTTTGAACACGCCCGGCAAACCAATCGAACCCGCGGCCAGACCCGGACCGTGACAGAACGCCGATCCGTCCAACTGGATCGCGTCCGACCCGAGCCGAAATGACTCCGCTACGGCCGTGGGATCCGATTCGATCAGCACCTCGAAGATCGGACCGTCCTGGTTCGGCTTCGCGGTCACCTTCATCACATGCGTGCCGTGAACGAACCGGAAGTGCGCGAGGTCCACGGTGTTCTCCAGGATTTCCTGGGGATGGCTGCGCGTGGTGCGCAACATTCTGCGTGCCGGCGTCCACGTGCGGTCGGCGAACGACGGCATGCTCCAGGTCGGCGGCTCGGCGCCATTCCAGGCCAGGATGACGTCGTCCTGCTCGGTCACCGGCCACGATCGGGTCTTCGCGCCCGGTGAGATGCGCCCGCCGTAGGGCATGTCGACGCACCTGCCCGCCGCTGACCACAGCCACCCATGAAACGGGCACCTGATGCCGTCGTCGGACACGGTACCGCCGTGACCCAGATGCGCACCCAGGTGAGGGCAGTAGGCGTCGAGCACCGCGGGCCGGCCCGACGAGCCGCGGAAAACGACGACTTCGTAGCCGCAGAAGGTTGTGGTTATTACCTTGCCTGGCTCCAGGTCCGCGCTGTAGGCGATCGCGAACCAGCCCGTTGGGAACGGGGGTAGACCCGACGAGGACATCGACCATCCCTTCAGTTACGTTACAATGTGTTGCGTAACTCAAGTTAACCAGAACCGTGCAGCCGGTGCAACACCCGGTGGTCTCGATCAGCGCATATCGGGACGGCGCGGCGACGGCGGGCGGGCGACTTAGAGAGGGAACTCGCCAGTGGCCCGAGGATCAGCCGCTTTCGCCGATCAGTCTTTTCAGTAGCGCCCCGTGATAGAACAGCGCCTCCACGTCATCGGGTTTGTCCATCTCTCCGAAGTGGATGCGGCGTGCACCGGTGCGCATAAACACGCACCCGTACATCAATGCCGAGTACACGTAAAACCAATGCAGATCATCGAGCTCGACGCCGGTGAGCGCGCTGTAGGTGGCGCAGACTTCATCGGGCTGCATGAATCCCGCCATGCCCGGCAAAGAGGCCAGCGCGGCCAACTCCTGAAACAGCATGTGTGAGAACAGACTCCAGGCAACATCCATCTCTCGCGGCCCGATGGTCGCCATCTCCCAATCCAGCACTGCTACCGGCGAGAAGTTGCTGTAGAGGACGTTGCCGATGCGGGAGTCTCCCCACAGCAGCACCGGTTCGCGAGCATCGGCCTCAGCCGGCCAGTGGGCTTCCAACCAGCCGAAGGTGCGCTCCAATAGCGGTACGCGACCGATGTCGGGAACCGCGAACTCATACCAGGCCCGCACCGAGGCAAAATGCCGACGCAACGCCGTCTGGCCGAGCGTGCCTGACGCGCCGTCGATGAGGAAGGCAAAGGTGCTTTGCGCCTTCGGAATGGTGTGCAGCTTCGCAAGAATTCCAATTGTGTTGTCTTGCAGCTGCCTCCGTTCCGCGTCTCCAGCGTCGAACAGCCAGTTGCCGCCGAATGTGTAGGGCATTACGTCGGGTGGAACCAGACCCGCCACATAGTCCATCAGGAAAAATGGTGCGCCCAGAACCTCGCCGGTGGGCTCCATCCAGCGCACCCGGGGCACGGGCACGTCCGTAAATTCGGCCACCAGTCGCATCACCTCGAACTGGTGATCCAGACGGTAAGTCGGGAAGACCGGCACATCGTCTATGCGCGGCGGAACCCGAGCCACCCATTTCTCGTGAGTCAGCACATCGTTGCGTAGCCATTCGGCGCTCAGAATGATCGTTTCCGAGGACAGCCCATTGGATGCCACTCCGCTTTCCACCGTCACGCGGGGAACCGTGTTGTCGGGCAGCACCGTCGACAACCACTGCGACATCACCGCGGGCAGCGTCGTGACGTCCCGGCTTGAGCACTTCAGTCGGCTGACATCCCGGTCAATCGCTGGTTGACTCGCCACAGGCTCTCACCCTCGCCTCGTTCCGTTACAATGTGTAGCGTTATGAAAGCAGAGTCAGCACCCGCTGCCAAGCCCCTGGGTGGGCGTCCCCGGGATTCCCGTATCGATGACGCGATCTTGGGCGCTGCAGCCGACCTTCTCGTCGAGGTCGGCTACTCCAACCTCACGATGGGTGCCATCGCCGAGCGCGCGGGCACCACCAGGACCGCGCTCTACCGCCGCTGGTCAACCAAGGCGGACCTCGTCCACGAAGCGGTCTTCCCCTCGACCCCCACCGTGATACCGCCGCCGGCATCCGACGTCGGTGAGGAGGTGCGCGCCATGATCGAAACGGCCCGTGACGTGTTTTCCAGCCCAGTTGTGCGGATTGCGCTGCCGGGTCTGCTCGCCGACGCCGCCACCGACCCCGAGCTAGGTACCCGGGTCCTCGCCCGATTCGACGGCCTCATCACCGCGGTGCGAGCACGTCTGAGCGATGGCGCGGAACGCGGTGAACTTCGCCCTCACGTGCACACCGATCGGATCATCGATGTGATTGCCGGCGCGATTATCATTCGGCTACTTCTCACACCTGGCGTCGATCTAGACGAGGCATGGATCAATGACGTCAGCGCGATCGTCATCCATGGTGCCGTCAACTGACAGGGCTCTGACCAGCACTTTCTC
>NZ_DASXEP010000096.1:0-7730 GCF_036490025.1 Mycobacterium sp.
GTTGTGGAGGCGCCTCTTCACCCCGACCGAGAGGAATCGACGATGGGATTTTTTGGCGAGTTGGGTAGCGATCTTCGCGAGCGCAAGCGTCTGATCGCTGCCGTCTTCGCTTCCGCCTGTATCGCGGTGGCGACCTTCTTAGCCGGAACTTGGGCCGGGTCCTCGGGGATGTTCACGCTGCACCCGGTGACAGCCTCGGCCCCCCGCCCCGACAATCCGCCACCACCTGCTGCGCCGAAGCCGGGCGGCATGTGCTGCGACATGAAAATGCCCGACAAGATGATGCCCGATATGCCTAAGCCCAGCGGTATGCCAATGCCCAGCGGGACGCCGATGCCTGGCGGGATGATGCCTGGCGGGATGATGCCCAGCGGCACGCCGATGCCTGGCGGGATGATGCCCGGCGGGATGATGGCCAGCGGCACGCCGATGCCTGGCGGGATGATGCCCGGCGGGATGATGCCCAGCGGCACGCCGATGCCCAGCAATTCGGGCTAGTCACAAGGCAATCGGGAAATCACGATGCTTGATACCGTCGGTGGGTTGCCGGCTCATCCCCTCTTGGCGCATGTGGTCGCCATCTTTCTGCCGTTGACCGCGCTGCTCGCCATACTCGTGGTCGTTTGGCCCGCAGCGCGCCGCCGCATCGGTGCCGCCTCGTTGTTCGTGGCCGCGGGCACCCTAATGACGATCCCGCTGACCACGTCGGCCGGCGGCTGGCTTCAACAGCGCGTGATGGGCAGCGAAACCCTCAGCCGTCACGCCGAATTGGGTGTGCAGCTGGTCCTATGGTCCGCGCTGTTAACGATCGCCATGGTGTTTTGGTGGGCGCTACACACGCCGCTCTTCGCTGACGAGATTGCGACGCTGCCGCCAGTGGCCCGACGCGGCGCAATCACCCTTGCCGGAGCAGCCACGCTGCTGTTCGCGGCGATAGCCACGTGGTCCGTGGTGCAGGTTGGTCACACCGGCGCAGAGGCCGTGTGGGGCGGCATGCTCTGCTGCAAATGAACGGATACCGCACCTTCGGCGGCGCAATCCTCGTGTAGGTCTCCGTTGGCGACCCACGTCCATCTGATCTACTATCTATGTACGTAGACCGTAGATCTTCTCGTGTGCTGCAGACGCAATGAGCGGCTAATGCCCGCGGATGGAGGGTGCTGATGGCAACTAGGAACGGCTCCAATGCCGCCGCAAAGTCAAGGCGTGACGGACGTAAAGCCGTTGCACACGCCCGATCGAGCGCCCGCAGCGGGACGGGTTGGTGGGTTGCCGCCAGCGGCATCGTTGCGCTGCTGGTGTTACTCACCATCGCGAGATCGATTGGCGGGCAGCGTACATCACAGACGAAAGGCCCCGACATCAACGATCCCGCAGCGACCATCGCGGTCGGCGGCTACACCACCCCGCCCTGGCCGGCCCCTGCCGACGCTGCGGCTGCGGTCAACGCGGCTGGGCTGCCGATGCTGGGTCGCGAAGGCAACGTCGAACATATCCACGCCCACCTCGACGTGCTGGTTGACGGTCAGACAGTGCCGGTGCCGGCCGACATAGGCATCGACGTGCACCGTCGCACCATCAGCCCGTTGCACACCCACGACGCCAGCGGCGTGCTCCACATTGAGTCGCCGGTGAAACGGCAGTTCAGTCTGGGTGAGTTTTTTTCCGAGTGGCAGGTGAGTCTGTCCGAAGACAACCTCGGCGGATTGCGAACTGGCGGCGGCAATGTCGTCCGTGTCTTCGTTAACGGCTCTCAACGGACCGGAAATCCAGGGGCGATCATGCTCGAAGCACACGATGAAATCGCCGTCGTCTACGACAGACCGCAGCCCGGCGAGACGATTCCCCGAAGTTACGACTTCGGCGGTGGGTTGTGATTTAAGGCTCTCGGATTCCAAAACAGGCTGTGGGCGGAAAGATTTAAGTGATCGCTTCAAGGAGGTCCGGGTAATGACAATGCGCAATATGCCGCCAGTGTGGCACACGGGGTGGATTCCCCCGACCGCGCTTACGGCGGCTTTCTTGGCCCTGATCATCGCCGCTGTCGTAGTTGCGGCGCGATATTTGAGGGAGCCGCCACCCGAGAGTGGCCCCAATACAACGGTTCGACCACCCGGGGACGCGGAGAAACCGTTCCTACAACGCCACGCTCGCGGCGAAGTTGACGACGCTGAATACCAGCAGCGCTTCGAGATGCTGCACACGATGGCTGAGCGCCATGCGTCCTGAACATCAAATGACCAGACGGGCTGCGGTCGCCGTGCTCGCCTTGGGTGCGGTCGCGGGTCTGGGGTATGCGATGCGCGGGGCCTTGGGGTCGCCCGGGCCGATCATTCGGCTCATCGACGACGGCAACGGTGGCATGATGGGCATCTCCGCGACCGACATGTCTCGCTACATGGAAATGTTTAACCGCCACAACGAGATTATCCGCATTGTCGAGGAGATCCCCGGGGGCATTCGCACCACAACCCAATCCGTTTCACCAGATCTTGCTGCGCAACTGAAGGCGCACGTGTCGAGCATGTATTCCCATGTCGAACAAGGCGCCGAAGTCACGTGCATGAGCGACAGCCTGCCCACGCTTTTTCGCCGCTCCGACGGATACCGCCGACAACTCACACTCATGCCCACAGGCGTGATCGCTGAGGAGACTGCGGACGATCCGGATCTCATACAAGCCATCCGTGCGCACGCTCAGGAAGTGAGTGGGTTTGTGCGCGAAGGCATGCCGGCGATGATGCGGGGAATGACGGGACCGGGCGGCATGATGGGGCCGGGGCGAATGATGGGACCAGGCGGCATGATGGGACCGCCCTGAGCGGTTGTCAGCGAAGGCCGAAGCTCGAGAACGGAATGCGACGATACGTCAGGTCTGGCGACCGAATCGGCGGAGCCGCAACGAATTAGCCACCACACTGACCGAGGATAATCCCATCGCGGCGCCGGCGAAGACCGGATTAAGAACGCCCAGTGCCGCCAGTGGGATCACGGCGACGTTATAGCCGAACGCCCAGCCGAGGTTCTGGTAGATCGTCCGCAATGTCCGCTGGGATAGCTGGATCGCACGCACAACACCGTTCAGCTGGCCCGACATCAGCGTGATATCGGAGGCTTCAATGGCTACGTCGGTGCCGGTGCCCAGTGCGATTCCAAGGTCGGCCTGAGTCAGGGCGGGTGCGTCATTGATGCCGTCGCCGACCATTGCGACCACCTGTCCGTTGCTTTGGATGCGCCGAATTTCGGACTGCTTGTCGCCAGGTAGTACTTCGCCGAGCACCGTGTCGATGCCGACCCGTGAGGCGATGGCGCGTGCGGCGGGCGCGGTGTCACCAGTGATCATTCCCACTTCCAAACCCATTCGGCGCAATTCGGCGACAACTTCAGCGGCACCGTCTTTGATGTTGTCGCCCACCGCGAGGAGACCACGCACAACACCGTCCCATCCGCAGAACACCACCGTGTTTCCATCGGCCTCCAATCCGTCTGCGACCCGCCCAAGTTCGGCGGGCAACGTCAGACCGACGTCGTCCGCCAACATCCGCCGGCCTACCCACACCGTGATGCCATCCACGTCGGCGCGCACCCCATGTCCGGTCAGCGCCTCGAAGCCGGTCACCGCAGGTAGCCGCCCGAAGGCGTCACGTGCGGCCGTCGCGATCGCTCGACCGATCGGGTGCTGGCTATCGGCCTCTACCGCACCCGCATTCGTGAGGAGCGCGTCGCGTGTCGTTCCGGCGACGGGCACCATCTCGTGCAGAGTCATGCGGCCGTCGGTGAGCGTCCCAGTCTTGTCGAATATCACCGTTGTGATGGTGCGTGTGCGCTCCAGCGCCTCAACCCCTTTGACCAAGATCCCGAGTTTGGCACCACGCCCCGTACCGACCATGATCGCCACCGGAGTAGCCAGGCCCAACGCGCACGGACAGGCGACGACAACCACGGCGACCGCTGCCGTCAGTCCACGAATTGGGCTCGCAGCGATTAACCACCAGCCGAGAAATGTCGCGGCGGCAATGCCGATCACGGTGGGCACGAACGCAGCGGATACCCGGTCAGCCAGCCGTTGCGCGCCACCCTTGCCGGCCTGCGCGGCAGCTACCTGAGCGGCGATCTGGGCCAAGGCGGTGCGCTGGCCCACCGCGGTGGCTCGCACGGTCAGTACACCGGCGGTATTCACGCTGGCACCTACGACGGTATCGCCGACGGTCTTATCGACCGGCACCGATACGCCGGTAAGCATGGATTCATCCACCGCACTGGCCCCGCCGATGACTTCGCTGTCGGTCGGGATTTTCTCCCCGGGGCGAATCCGCAACACATCTCCGACGATGACGTGATCGACCGGGATGAGCACATCGATGCCCCCTCGAATCACCCGAGCCTGCTTAGCGCCGAGTTCGAGCAGTGAGCGTAAAGCGTTGCCGGCGCGCAGTTTCGCGCGCGCCTCCAAATAGCGCCCTAAGCCGATGAACGCGATGATCAGCGCCGCGGACTCGAAATATAAAGGCCCGCCCACAAAGAGCTCCACAGTAGAGAAGAGGTAGGCGGTCACGGTGCCCAGCGCGATCAGCGTGTCCATGTTCGCCGTCGCGCGGCGCGCTCGGATGGCGGCCCCGCGCAAAAACGGCCAGCCGCCGTAGAACAGAATTGGTGTCGCCAAAGCGAACTCGGTCCAGTGCACCCACGGCTGATCGCCCCACGAACGCGAGAACATCGCCAACCACGCCACCACTACGGCCAGCGGCCACACCAGCAGCATCCGCCGCCACCACGAGCGCGCGGCGACACGCTCGGCTTCATCGGCGGCGCGCGCGTCTGCGACTGGTGAAACAGTCGGCGCCAGCTGATAACCGCCCCGGGCCACCGCCTCCTGCCACGACGTTTGATCGAACGTGTCATCGACCGGAATCACTCGGGCGGTCATCGTGGCGAAGTTCACCTCCGCATCTGCAACCCCGGGCTGGCGCGCCAAGATCCGTTGCACCCGAACTGCGCACGAGTTACACGTCATGCCCGCGATCACGAAGTCCAGCGGTCTGCTACCAGCCCGCATCATCCCGAACCGCTTCGACCCGGTAGCCCTGCTGCTCGATCGCAGCCGCGAGCTCATCGGCTGCAATCGTGATCCCCTCAAAGTCAACGCATACAGTGGCCGTCTCCACATCGACAGTGGCAACCCGCACACCGGGCAACGCGCGCAGCACGCCATCAATCGCGTTCTTACACACGTTGCAGGAGATGTCCGGCACCGAAAACGCATGAGTCGTCACGACGGTTGCCTCCTTCGTCGGTACCCCCGGATCGACTCACATGGCTTCGGTGACGTGGGCTAGCCGATCGCGTTGGACGACGACAACAACACGGTAAGGGTTGCCCCTGGGGCAAGGTCAACTGTCGGGCGAGGCCGGCGCCGGATGGACGATTCGGTGATCATTCGTCGGGATTTCGCTCAGACAGATCATCCGAACACCCGCAGCCTACGGAAATATTCTGTGGTGCAACGTCTTACGGATGTTGACTACGGGAATGTCGCCACCCCCGCGCGGCGGTGAATCAGGTGTACCGCACGCTCCCAGTTCGAATCGCGACTGGCGCCCATTTCCCAATGCCGCTGAGTGAGCACGTGGTTGGCGTCCGCAGCCGCGTCTTGACCTTGCCCTTAGGACAACCCCTTACGTTGGACTCACCGCGGGCGACGCGCTGTAGGGCGGTTCTGCCCGACTCGAAAGGAACGAAATGCATTCGATAGCGAAGCGAACAGCGGTCTTGTCTGCGGCAACTGCGGCAGTCGCGCTGATTGGCGCCGGATGTAGCCATGCCACCAAGGCCGGCCAAACTGCGAGTTCTGCACCCTCGTCGGTCACGTCGGCAATTGCTACAGGGCCATCCGCGACCGCTCCGACTTCAACGCAGATCGCGGGCGCTAATGGCACGGAGTACACGGTGGAGGGACCGATCCTCGCCAAGTACCAGTCTCTTGACGCCGCCACACGAAAAGCACTGGGAGCACCAACGGGCAACGGGGACAAACACGCCGACCGCGGCGGCTTCCAAGTGTTCGATGGCGGCGCCATCTGCGTTCATGGGAGCGGTGCCTATGTCGTACTAGGCAAGATCCGTGACAAATGGAACGCGCTGGGCGGGATGGATGGCAAGCTCGGTTTTCCGACGGGCGACCAGGACACACACCCCGACGGCGGCGGCTTCCAAGAGTTTGACGGCGGCGCTATCTGCGATCACGGGGCCGGTACCTATGTCGTGTGGGGCAAGATCCGTGACAAATGGAACGAGCTAGGCGGGATGGATGGCAAGCTCGGTTTGCCGACCAGCGACGAGACAGACACCCCCGACGGCGCCAAGACAGCGACATTCGAGCACGGCACGATCACGTGGAAACCGGGTGACGCCCAAGCCACCGTCGTCTACAGCTAGTCATTCCAAGGAAGGAGGCGAGGGAGAGCCCGACTTGCTACGCGGCACCCCGAGTGACCAATGAGTGAATCAACTGAACCCGGAGCCGATTCGGAACCGGAAGCAACAAAGCCGAATAGACTGGGCCGCGCTCTGACGTGGGTTGGGATCGTCGCCGGGACTGTCTTCATCCTGGGAGCCATCTTCGTCGCTGGCGCAGCGACGAGCTGGCACAATCAGCATCAACAGCAGGCGATTTCGATGCCCCAGAAGGGCGAGCCGCCGCCTGCGGGCCCAGTCGGCGGTGACAAGTGCTGCTGCGAGAAGATGGCCAAAAAGTAGTCGGCTCGCAGCAACTGCCGCTGCGCGTGATTGTTGCGCTACGGACCATCTGTCTATGCGCACCTGAGGTCTGGGGGTAGCGGCATGTATGGCTACGCTTGAAACCTTGCCGCTGCGGAAGGGTCGTCAATGGCATCCATCGTCTGTGAACCGGAAACAACCCGGGCGATGCACACCGTCGGTGCCGCTGCCAAAGTCGTCGGCGTCTCGGCCAAGGCCATCCGAATCTGGGAAGCCAAGGGGCTGCTGCCGCTGGCCGCGCGCACCGAAGCCGGGTACCGGCTATTCAGCGACGACGACATTGCGATTCTGCGGTTCATCCTCCGTGCCAGAACCCTTGGGCTCACACTGCCGGAGATCAAAGACATCCTCGATCTGCATCGCCGGGGCACCGCACCGTGTGACCAGGTCACCATGCTGCTCGACCAGCACATCAGCGACATCGATCGCGCCATCGCCGACTTGCAAGCGTTGCGCGCCAGCTTAGCCGCGGCGCTAAAGGCCGCGCGCAGCGACCGACGCCGCGGCCGGACCGCCACGGTGTGCCGCATCATTGAAAGTACGGACGACACCGCGGGCCAAGCGGCCGCGGGTGAACCCTAGGTCAACCCGAAGTCAACCCGTTTTCAGCGACTATCGCGCCAAATCGGTTTAATCCGTCTTGACGCCGTCAAGTGGCGCGACGGCTTCGCATCCGAATACGGTCACAAACCCTCGTAAACCGCCGGGCCGTCGCTGTGGTGGGCGCCGAGCAGGTTTCCTTCAACTTTTTGGTCATGCTAGGGGTTGGTCAGCGGGCTAAAATTGGGGGTTCGATTCCCGGCAGCTCCACTGAGAAAGTGCTGGTCAGAGCCCTGTCAGTTGACGGCACCATGGATGACGATCGCGCTGACGTCATTGATCCATGCCTCGTCTAGATCGACGCCAGGTGTGAGAAGTAGCCGAATGATAATCGCGCCGGCAATCACATCGAT
>NZ_DASXEP010000119.1:0-3631 GCF_036490025.1 Mycobacterium sp.
CGTCGAGCGGGCGCTGAAGGTCACCGCCGAGCCGCCCGTCGAGGGCAGCTGGGCGTGGCTACCCGACGAGGTCGGGGGTGCCCGCGTGCACTGGCGCAGCCGGGAGTACTACCCGGCCGGCACCAAGGTGAACGTCGACGCCAAGCTCTACGGGCTGGCCTTCGGCGACGGCGCCTACGGCAAGCAGGACATGAGCCTGAGCTTCGACATCGGTCGTCGCCAAGTGGTCAAGGCCGAAATCTCGTCGCACCGCATCCAGGTGCTCCGCGACGAGGGCGTCATCATGGACTTCCCGTGCAGCTACGGCGAGGGCGACAAGGCCCGCAACGTCACCCGCAACGGCATCCACGTGGTCAGCGAGAAGCACGCCGACTTCTACATGTCCAACCCGGCCGCCGGCTACAGCAATATCCACGAGCGCTGGGCGGTGCGCATTTCCAACAACGGCGAGTTCATCCACGCCAACCCGGCCAGCTCCGGCGCGCAAGGCAACACCAACGTCACCAACGGCTGCGTCAACTTGTCGACGTCCGATGCCCAGCAGTACTTCAGCAGCGCCATCTACGGCGACCCGGTCGAGGTGACCGGCAGCCGCATCGAGCTGTCCTACTCCGACGGTGACATCTGGGACTGGGCCGTCGACTGGGACACCTGGGTGGGCATGTCGGCCCTGCCGCCGCCGAGCGGAGCCAAGCCGTCGCCGGTCTCGATTCCGCGCAATGCGCCGGCCACCCCGAGCAACGCGCCCACATTGTCGGGCACCCCGACGACTAGCGCCCGACCCGGCGGCTAGCGCTGGCCTGATCGCGCGGCCGGATGATGATCTGGTCGAGGTTGACGTGCGCCGGCCGCGACGCCACAAAGCCGATCACCTCGGCGACGTCGGCCGCGGTCAGCGGCGTCATGTCGGTGTAGACGGCATCGGCGCGCTGCCGGTCTCCGCCGAAACGCACCAGCGAAAACTCGGTTTCGACCGCGCCGGGCGCAATCTCGGTGAGCCGCACCGGTTTTCCGAGCAGCTCGCCGCGCAGCGTGCGGTGTAGCGCGCCCTGCGCGTGCTTGGCCGCGGTGTAGCCGGATCCGCCGTCGTAGATCTCCATCGCCGCGATCGACGTGACGGTGACGATCAGCCCGTCGCCGGAGTCGATCAGTTTGGGCAGCAGCGCGCGAGTGACCCGCAGCGTGCCGAGCACGTTGGTCTCCCACATCCAGCGCCAGTGCTCGAGATCGGCGTCGGCCACCGACTCCAGGCCCTTGGCGCCGCCGGCGTTGTTGACCAGCACGTCGACCCGGCGAAGCCGGCCGGCCAGCTCGGCCACCGCGGCGTCCTGAGTGACGTCGGCCACAATCGCCGTGCCCCCGATCTCGGCGGCCAACGTGTTGATCCGGTCCGCCCGTCGTGCCACCGCCACCACGTGAAAGCCCTGTGCGGCAAGGGTTCTCGCAGTCGCTTCGCCGATGCCCGCGCTGGCGCCGGTGACGACCGCGACGCGCCGGTCGCGGTCACGGTGGCCGGATGTCGTCGGATGCGGATCAGCGGAACTCATCTGAACAACTGTAGTAACCGTGCTAAATTCCTCGTGTGTACTCCAGCACCTTGTTCGGCTGTCTGACCGCGTGTCGTTGCGCGGGCTGCGCGTGTTGTTGCCGCGCAACCAGCCGCGCCTGAGCGAACCGCTAAGCGCTCGCGACGGTGTGCGGCTAAGACCGCCATCGGAACTCGGACAAGGGACTCGCTAATGCGCTCAACAACTTTCACTTCTCACCCGTACAACCACCTCGCGGCCGTTCGGCGGCGAGCTCCGGGACGCCACCGCGTGGTGGCGCCCTCGCTACAGCTTTCTGACGCCGCGGCGTCATCGGTATTTCGGGCCGTTCGGCTGCGCGGCCCGATCGGGCGCGACGTCATCGCCCAAGTCACTTCGCTGTCCATCGCGACGGTAAACCGGCAGGTCATCGCCCTGCTGGATGCTGGACTCCTGCGGGAACGCGCCGACCTGGCCGTTTCCGGAGCGATCGGGCGTCCCCGGGTGCCCGTCGAGGTCAACCACGAACCGTTCCTCACCCTGGGCATCCACATCGGGGCGCGGACCACCAGCATCGTGGCCACCGACCTGTTCGGCCGCACCCTGGACGCCGTCGAGACTCCGACTCCGCGCACTGCTCAGGGGCCTGCGCTGGCCGCATTGGCGGACGGCGCCCGACGCTACCTGCGGCGCTGGCACCGGCGGCAGGCCCTGTGGGTCGGGGTGGCCATCGGTGGGACGGTCGATGCCGCCACCGGCCACGTCGAGCACGCCCGACTGGGTTGGCGGGATGCACCGGTCGGACCGGTCATCGCCGACGCGCTGGAGCTGCCGGTTTCGGTGGCTTCACACGTCGACGCGATGGCCGCCGCCGAACTGCTGCTCGGGATGCGCCGGTTCGGGCCCAACGCGTCGACCAGTCTTTATGTCTACGCCCGCGAGACGGTGGGCTACGCACTGATGATCGGCGGTCGGGTGCACAGCCCGGCCAGCGGTCCGGGCACGATCACCAACCTGCCCGCGCAATCTGAGCTGCTGGGCGGTTCGGGGCTGCTGGAATCCACCGTCAGCGACGAGGCGGTGCTCGCCGCCGCACGCCGGCTGCGGATCTTGCCGGCGCACAACAACGGGTTGGGCACCCCGGTCACGGAGGTGCTGCGGATCGCGCGTGCCGGCAACCAGCAAGCCAAGGACCTGCTGGCCGAGCGCGCCCGAGTGCTCGGCGAAGCGGTCGCGCTGCTGCGGGACCTGCTCAATCCCGACGACCTGGTGGTCGGCGGGCAGGCGTTCACCGAATACCCCGAGGCCATGCAGCAGGTCGAGGAGGCCTACAAGGCACGCCTGGTGCTGCCGCCGCGCGACATTCGGATGACCGCTTTCGGGAATCGGGTGCAGGAGTCAGGGGCGGGCATCGTGTCGCTGGCCGGACTTTATGCGGACCCGCTGGGCGCTATGCGCCGCGCCCTGCCGCCGCTGCCCGCCTATGACGTCGCCACCGAGACACCCGCCTGACCTGCGCTGGGAGCGGGTCCTGCAAAGATGACTGGGTGGCCCACACTGACCTGTCCCGGCTGGACGCCTCCGAGCTGACCAATCCGCGCCGCGTCGCGGTGTTGGCGGTGCACACCTCGCCCCTGGCCCAGCCGGGTGTCGGCGATGCCGGGGGGATGAACGTGTACGTGCTGCAGAGCGCACTTCATCTCGCCCGGCGGGGCGTGCAGGTGGAGATCTTCACCCGCGCCACCGCGTCCACCGATCCGCCGGTGGCACGGGTGGCTCCCGGTGTGCTGGTCCGCAATGTGGTCGCCGGGCCGTTCGAAGGCCTGGACAAATACGACCTGCCCACCCAACTGTGTGCGTTCGCCGCCGGCGTGCTGCGGGCAGAGGCTGCCCACGAGCCCGGCTACTACGACATCGTGCACTCGCACTATTGGCTGTCCGGTCAGGTCGGCTGGCTGGCCCGGGACCGTTGGTCGGTGCCGCTGGTGCACACCGCGCACACCCTGGCCGCGGTGAAGAACGCCGCGCTGGCCGACGGTGACACTCCCGAGCCGCCGCTGCGCACCGTCGGTGAGCAGCAGGTGGTCGACGAAGCCGACCGGTTG